>NZ_JYFE01000023.1 GCF_000877395.1 Jannaschia aquimarina
CGCAGGCCCCGCGCGCCCCCAGCCCGGCCGACGACGCCGCGCGCGAGGAGCGGGTGCGCATGACGCGCCTGCGCCAGACGATCGCCAAACGCCTGAAGGACGCGCAGAATACCGCAGCCATGCTGACCACCTACAACGAGGTGGACATGAAGGCGGTCATGGATCTGCGCTCCGAATACAAGGACCTGTTCGAAAAGAAGCACGGCGTGCGGCTGGGCTTCATGTCCTTCTTCACCAAAGCCTGCGTGCATGCCCTGAAGGAAGTTCCCGAGGTCAACGCCGAGATCGACGGCACCGACGTCGTCTACAAGAACTACGTCCATATGGGCATCGCCGCGGGCACGCCCCAGGGCCTCGTCGTGCCCGTCATCCGCGACGTCGACCAGATGTCCTTCGCCGCCATCGAGAAAGAGATCGCCGCCAAGGGCCGCGCGGCCCGCGACGGCAAGCTCGCCATGTCCGACATGCAGGGCGGGACGTTCACCATCTCGAACGGGGGAGTCTACGGCTCGCTCATGTCCTCTCCGATTCTGAACCCGCCGCAATCGGGGATCCTGGGCATGCACAAGATCCAGGAGCGTCCGATGGTCGTCGGCGGCGAGATCGTCATCCGTCCGATGATGTACCTGGCGCTCAGCTACGACCACCGCATCGTGGACGGGAAGGGTGCGGTGACGTTCCTCGTGCGCGTGAAGGAAGCGCTGGAGGATCCGCGTCGGTTGCTGATGGACCTGTAAGGCCTGATAGAAGCGGGACAGCCCGTGCGCGTCGCAGTCCTTCGTGTTCTTCTGGCGCGACCGGGGTTCCATACACGGGTCGCGGCGTCGGGTGTGTTCCTGTTGGTCTGGGTCGCCCAGGCGTGGGAGCAGTATCGTCAGACGACGCTTTTCGGGTCCGAGGGAGATTTGGTGGCCGTGTTCGACAGAATGTGGCTGCCACTTCTGATCTACGGGATCGGCGTCGTCCTGATAGTGTGGATCCCGCTCGTCGCGCTGTTGGGATTGCTGGTATTGTCTGGCCTCATCCTGGCGGAATTCGCGGCGTCCGACCGCATACCCCCGGACGTCGTGAATATGATGGTCCCGATCCTGATCGCGACCGTCCTGCTTGCCGCAGGCTTCGTGCGGCACGTCATGTCACGCGAGCGGGAAGGCTGACCGAGGCGCGGGCGGGACAAAGATCATTGGATCGTGGTCGGGACAGGCGAGACCGGGAGGACCTGGCGGACCATTCGCGCGACCTGACGTCTTGCGACACGCATCCGTGGCTTTCCCTGAGCTGGTCGGTCACGCCGCTTGCCCCACGGACGTATCCCGTATAGCCCCCGCCCTCGCTCCCCAACCCATCGGAGAGGATCAATGGGCTACAAGGTCGTCGTCTGCGGCGCCACGGGGAACGTGGGCCGCGAAATGCTGAATATCCTGGCCGAGCGCCAGTTTCCCGTGGACGAGATCGCCGCTCTGGCGTCGCGCCGTTCGTTGGGTACGGAGGTCAGCTTCGGCGACAAGACACTCAAGACGAAGGACCTGGCCGAGTTCGACTTCACCGGCTGGGATATCGCCTTCTTCGCCATCGGCTCTGACGGGTCGAAGGAATACGCGCCCAAGGCCGCGAAGGCCGGATGCGTCGTGATCGACAACTCGTCGCTCTATCGCTACGACCCGGACGTTCCGCTGGTCGTGCCGGAAGTGAACCCGGAAGCGGTCGAGGGCTATTCGAAGAAGAACATCATCGCGAACCCCAACTGCTCGACGGCGCAGATGGTGGTGGCGCTCAAGCCGCTGCACGACCGCGCCCGGATCAAGCGGGTCGTCGTCTCGACGTATCAGTCTGTCTCGGGCTCGGGCAAAGGCGGGATGGACGAGCTGTGGGATCAGACGAAAGCCGTCTACAACCCGACCACCGATGTCGAACCCGATGTCTACACCAAGCAGATCGCCTTCAACGTCATTCCCCATATCGACGTCTTCATGGAGGACGGGTCGACCAAGGAAGAGTGGAAGATGGTCGCCGAGACCAAGAAGATCGTGGATCCGGCGATCAAGGTCACGGCCACCTGCGTGCGCGTCCCGGTCTTCGTCGGTCATTCGGAGTCGATCAACATCGAGTTCGAGGACTTCCTCGACGAGGACGAGGCCCGCGACATCCTGCGCGAGGCGCCGGGGATCATGGTGATCGACAAGCGCGAGGACGGCGGCTACGTCACCCCGGTTGAATGCGTCGGCGACTTCGCCACCTTCATCAGCCGCATCCGCCAGGATTCCACGATCGAGAACGGTCTGAACCTCTGGTGCGTCTCCGACAACCTGCGCAAGGGCGCCGCGCTGAACGCGGTACAGATCGCCGAGACGCTGGGCGCACGGGTCCTCAAGAAGGGCTGATAGGCGATACGGCTTGCCCCTCGCCTCCGGCCGCGACACGTTGGCCCCCGAACGCAATTTCGGGGGCCTTTCCATGCGCGCCATCCTTCTCGCCTCTCTTGCCCTGCCCGGCATCGCCTTTGCCGACGATGTCCCGCTGCGTGCCGGCGTCACCTCCGCCACGATCTACCCCGCAGGTGCCGAAGTCGTGCGCGAGACGCAGGTGGACGTGCCTGAGGGCGCGCACCGGCTGCTGATCCCCTTCCCGCCCGGAGTGGTTCCCGATGTGGTTCTGGATGGGGCAAGCCTGACGGGGGTCGCGATCCTGCCGGATGCCGGGCTCGACCTCGAAGCGCTGGATAGCGACGCACAGGCCCGCGCACGGGACGCGGTGGAGGCCGCCGAGAACGAGACCGAAGCGGCGGCCCGGGCCGTCGAGGCCGCGCGGGCCGAAATCCGGGGGGCAGAGATCCGACTGCGATGGCTCCAGACCCTGACCGGCGGGGGCGAAGGCGGCCTGCGCGCGCCCCGCGATGCAGAGGGGCTGACCACGCTGCTGGGCACATTGGCCGAGCAGGTCGCGCAGGCAGAGGCCGATCGCGTGGCCGCCTCAGAGGCGGTGTCGGCCGCCGAGGACGCACTGACGGAGGCGAGAGAAGCCGAGGCAGAAGCGCGTGCCGCCCTCGCCCGGCTGAGGCCCCTGCCCGAAGACGTTCCAGTTCTGGCCATTTCCGCCGACGTGCCGGAGGCCGGTGAGATCGACATTCGCATCGAAGGCTTCGACCGCTTCGCCGGTTGGTCGCCGCTCTACGACATGCGGCTGGACACAAAGGAAGGCACACTGGCCCTCGACCGGAAAGCGTCCATTCGTATCGGTGGCGCGGAGCTTTGGTCCGATATCGACCTCGCCCTGTCCACCGCGAACCCCACGCGCGGGACGGATCCCGCTCCGGCCTTCCCGGACCCGGCCCGTACCGTCAATCCGAACCTGGAGCAGTTTGCGGGGGACGCTGTGGCCGAGCCGCTCGTCATGGAAGAAAGCGCCCCGATGCAGCGCAGGCTCGCCGCCCCCGCACCCGCGGCGGCACAGGCGGTGAACTACGGATTGTCGCTGACCTACACCTATCCGCGGCCCGTCACGCTGGAGCCCGGCGCAGAGGTGGCGATCCTGCTCGATACACTGGCGCTGGAGGCGGAGACCGCGCTGCGCGCCGTGCCACGGCGGGACGAGACAGCCTTCCTGATGGCGGATGTGACCAACATGACGGCCGAGACGATCCTGCCCGGGCCGATGACCCTCTACCGGGACGGGGACCGGCTGGGCACCGGCAGCGTGCCCCTGACCCCGCCGGGCGGAGAACTGCAGGTCGGCTTCGGGCCCGTCGACACGATCCAGCTGGAATGGGAACGGCTGACCCGCGACGAGGGGGATACGGGCATCTTCCGCACCAACTCGACCTTGCGCGAACGCGTGGCCTTTGTCGTCCGGAACACGGGGGCCGATCCCGAAGAGGTGACCGCCCTCTACTCCCTGCCCTTTTCCGAGCAGGAAGATGTTGGCGTCGAGGTTGCCGCGCAGCCGGGCCCGAGCGAGATGGACTGGCGCTTCCGGCGTGGCGTCGCCGCATGGGAGATGACGCTGGAGCCGGGCGAGGAGCGGCGCGTGGAACTGACCTTCGAGATCGACTGGCCCGAGGGCCAACAGCTTCGCTGGCAGCCCTAGCCTTCGACAGACCCGCGGGTCGGCCGGATCAGAACCGTTCGGCCCGCAGGACCTCGCAATCCGTGATCGAGACCACGCCGATGTGGGGTTTCACCACCGCGAAGGCCGCGTCCAGCAGCGTGTCCAGCCGTTCGGCCCGGACGATACAGACGAACGCCAGCATCCCTTGCGCCCGTCCGACCTGTCCGGCCCGCGACCAGGTCCCGGATCGACCCGACCCGCCCTGCACCGGAAGGATCGTGTAGCCCGTCACATCGACCTTGCGCAGCGCCTCGCTCAGTCGCCGTTCCATGATGGCTTCGATGATGATCTCGACGCGCTTGGCGGGATGGGTATCCATGTCAGCCTCCGGCGATCATGTGGGCAGCGGCGAGATAGACGCCCAGCCCGATGGTCAGATTGAAGGGAAAGGTCACGCCCAGCGAAAGCGTGAGGTAGATCGACGGGTTCGCCTCTGGCAGCGCCACGCGCATGGCCGCGGGGACGGCGATATAGCTGGCCGATGCCCCCAGGACCGCCATCAGCATCGCACTGCCCGGGTTGAGCCCCAGCAGGAAGGCCGCGGCCAGCCCGGCCGTGGCGCCGACCAGCGGCATCGTGACGCCGAAGGCGAGCAGACCGGCGGTCAGAATGCCCCGCGCCTCGCGCAGGCCACGTCCCGCGACGAGGCCCATATCCAGCAGGAACAAGCAGAGTACGCCCTGAAAGGGCGCTTCGATGAAGGCGGAGATGCGGGCCATACCGTCCTGCCCCGTGATCCAGCCGATGAAGAAGGCTCCGACCAGAAGAACGATAGAGCCGTTCAGCACGATTTCCCGCCAGAGATCCGCATCCATGTCACGCCCGTCGCCGGATCGCGCGACGAGCCAGAGCGCGGACAGGATCGCAGGCGCCTCCATCACGGCGGCGACGGCGACCATCCAGCCATCCGGGTTGAGACCCGCACTCTGGGCGACAGAGGTGCCGGCCACGAAGGTCACGATCGAGATCGAGCCGTAATGCGCAGCCACCGCGGCCGCATCCAGCGGCGTGAGGCCGGTCATCGCCCGAAGCAGCGCGAAGGCCACGAACGGCAGCGCGGCCGACAGCACGAGGCCCGCAAGGAGCGCCCCGACGAGTTGCCAGCCCAGACCTGCCTCGGCCACCGAGACGCCGCCTTTGAAGCCGATGGCGAAGAGCAGATAGATCGACAGGCCCTTGGCGATCGCTTCGGGGATGGACAGGTCCGATCGGGCCAGCGCGGCGACGACGCCGAGCGCGAAGCTCAGGATGACCGGCGACAACAGGTTCGCGAGCGCCAGATCGACCACGTTCATCGGAGAACCCGCCGGATCACGTCAAAGCGCAACAAAGGCGTCCGCGGCCGGATCGTAGGCTTCAAGGACGCCGGACGAGATATCGTTCCACAACCCGTGCAAGGCGAGGTCGCCCGCCTCGACCGCGGCGGCGACGAAAGGGAACGTCATCAGGTTTTCGAGGGAGACCAGGACGGCACGTTTTTCGAGCGCCGTCGGTCGGATTGCGAGGTCGAGGTCCTTCACGGACTCGTAGCCGGGACGGAGGATGTCCATCCAGCGGCCCACGTAACTGTCGTCGTCGTCCAGTTCCGGAGCTGCGCCCTCGCACATCTCGGCACAGGCCGCGACGCCGCCGCAGCGGGAATGGCCCACGACGATGATCTGGCTGACATGCAGGCCCGTCACGGCATATTCTACGGCGGCAGACGTCCCGTGTTGCCCGGCGCCGGGATCATGGGACGGCACGAGGCCGGCGATGTTGCGATGGATGAAGAACTCGCCCTGCTCCGCTCCGAAGATCGACGTGACATGAACCCGGCTGTCGCAACAGGCGATGATCATCGCGCGCGG
Source organism: Jannaschia aquimarina (assembly GCF_000877395.1). GTDB lineage: Bacteria > Pseudomonadota > Alphaproteobacteria > Rhodobacterales > Rhodobacteraceae > Jannaschia > Jannaschia aquimarina. The sequence continues at coordinate 5,952 of NZ_JYFE01000023.1, forward strand.
CCGCTGCCCCTCGGCGGCAAGGCGGCGATACCAGGCTGCATTCTGCGCATAGGTGGTGGCCTTCCATCCGTGATATCGCTGGATCAGGGATGGAGGGAGCGGGCTGGCATGCTTCATGGGTCGTCCTCTTGGCGGGTCCGCACTACCGTCCTCCGCGCGTTCGTGCAATTCGACCATTTCCACCCTAGGCCGCCCGGCCCACGCCATGATCGCGCCCTGATCCCGGGTGACCTTCCGAGCATGGCACAGATCGTTCCCTTCTCCTCCGCAAGCTCCAACGGCGGCACCGCGTCGCTCCTGCCCCGCGAACCGATGCAGATCGACACCCGACGCTTGCGGGCCGTCTGCGACGCCCACGGCGCCGCCGCCGAAGAAACCATCGCAGCGGCGCTCTTCCGGATCGAGGAACGTCTCATCCTCGCATCCTGGCAAATCGAGAAATTCGAGTTGGGCGGTCTTCGCCGGACCGCGACCGAGTTGGTCGACTTGTCCGGTGAACTGGGCCTCGTCTCGCTCGAACAGGCCGCGGGCGCCGTGATCGAAGTGCTCGACAGACCGGATCCCGCGCAAGAAGAGACGACGCTTGCCGCCGTCGCCGCTCGGCTGGCCCGGATGGGACAGGCCGGATCTCTCGGGCATTGGGATCTGACGGGGGACAGCGGCCCGGACGGCTTCGCCTCCTGAGACGACAGGCAGGGCATGGCCGTCCTGCATCGCCCCGACCTCGCCATGCGCCGTTCCTCTTGCGGTGGCGCGCAGCGGGCCTAGGGTCCGCGCAGCCGTTCCTGCTGCGAGAACCCGATGAGCGCCCCCCTTTTCGCCGATCCCGATACACGAGCCATCCCGCTTCGACCCGTCTGGAGCGACGATCTGGAGGCGTGGCTCGCCGATCAGGACGAGCCGGCGAGGGATTGGGTCGAGGCCACGGGTTTCCGCGCCAAGGCCGGCGAACTCTGCCGGATACCCGGACCCGATCTGACGGTCTCGCGCGTCCTTCTTGGCATGGGGCGCCGGACGACCCGCCGCCGCACGCGCTTTGCCGTCGCGCGGGCCGCCAGGGCGCTGTCGGAGGGGACCTACAGGCTCGACGGCGAAATGACGGTCAACGACACGGAAGAAGCCGCGCTCGGCTGGCTGCTCTCGGGCTACCGGTTCACCCGCTACAGGCCCGGCGACGGCGGATCGCATCCCGGCCTGATCGCACCGCGCGGCGTCGATGCTTCGCGCCTCGAAACGATCGCGGAGGGCGAGTTCCTGACACGGGACCTCATCAACACGCCCGCGCAGGACATGGGCCCCGATGAGCTGGAGCACGCGGCCCACGACCTGGCCCGCCGTCACCAGGCCACCTGCACCGTCACGACCGGCGACGACCTGCTGAACTCCGATCTGCCGCTGATCCACGCTGTCGGACGGGCGAGCACCCGTGCCCCACGGCTGATTGACCTGACATGGGGAGCCGAAGACGCCCCAAAGCTGACGCTGGTCGGAAAGGGCGTGTGCTTCGACACGGGCGGGCTGAACCTGAAACCGGCATCGTCGATGGGATTGATGAAAAAGGACATGGGCGGCGCGGCGACCGTCCTGGGCCTGGCGTATATGGTCATGGCGAGCGGTCTGGACCTGCGCCTCCGGGTCCTGATCCCCGCGGTCGAGAATGCCGTCGCGGGCAACGCATTCCGTCCCGGCGACGTCCTGACGTCCCGTTCGGGAAAGACGGTGGAGATCAACAACACCGACGCCGAGGGGCGGCTGGTCCTTGCCGATGCCCTGACCGTCGCAACCGAAGACGAGGATGCGCGCCCCGATCTGCTGGTCTGCATGGCCACGCTCACAGGTGCAGCGCGTGTCGCTCTGGGTCCGGACCTCGCCCCGTTCTATACCGACGACGATGCGCTGGCGATGGCGCTGGCCCATGCGGCCGCGCGCGTCCGCGATCCGGTCTGGCGGATGCCGTTCCACCGGCCCTACGAGACCATGATCGAACCCGGCATCGCGGACCTGGACAACGCGCCGTCAGGCGGTTTCGCCGGATCGGTCACGGCCGCGCTGTTCCTCGACAGGTTCGTCCCGGACGCCGTGCGGTTCGCGCATTTCGACATCTATGGCTGGAACCCGACTGCGGCGCCCGCGCGCCCCAAGGGCGGCGTCGGCCAGGGGGCACGCGCCTTGTTCGAAGCGTTGCCCAAGGTCCTCGCCCGATGACGCAAGACCCGCGGACCACACCAGCGAACGGACATGCGGCCGCGTCCGAACTGCGGGGCAAGGTCGAAGCCGCGCGTTACGTGAAGGGCACGATGAAGACGGTGCGCCAGCCGCTGGCGAACCTGCTCGACAAGCCGCGCGGCGAGCGGACAAGCCAGTTGCTCTATGGCGAGACGTTCCGGGTGATCGACGAGCGGGAAGGATACTCCTTCGGACAGGGTTTGCGCGACGGGTATTGCGGATGGGTCGCGACGACCGCGCTTGCGCGCCATGAAGAGGCGACCCACTGGATCGCGGCACCCGCGACGCATCTCTACGTCAAGCCGAGCCTGCGCGCGCAACCGGAAGTGTCGCTCTATTGCGGCAGCCGCGTCCGCGTCGTCTCCGAGCAGGGCGACTTCTGCAAGCTCTCGACCGGGCACCACGCCCCGGTTCAGCATCTGCGGCTTTTGCGTCAGACCTATATGGATGCGGTCCGTCTGGCGGACCTGTTTTTGGGGACGCCGTATCTCTGGGGCGGCGTCTCGCCCTGGGGGGTGGATTGTTCCGGTCTGGTACAACGCGCGCTGCTGGGCGCGGGTCACGAATGCCCGCGCGACTCGGATCAGCAGATGGCCGAACTCGGGCGGCCTCTCTTGGGCGGAGAAGACCTGAAGCGTGGCGACCTCATCTTCTGGAAGGGCCATGTCGGTATCCTCGCCAGCCCGACCCGGCTGCTCCACGCGAACGCCTACACGATGTCGGTGGCCTACGAGAATCTGGGCGAGGCGATTGAGCGCATCGCCCGAAGTTCCGGGCCCGGACAGGGCAGCGGAGAGGTTCTTGCGATAAAGCGGTTGGAACGTCTCTGAACGTGCGGGGGCGGCACCGCTTGGTGCCACCCCCATCGGACCCACGACGGGTCTGGATCGGTGTGATCAGCCCAGCATGAAGTCCATCTCGACCATCGGCGGCATTTCGATGAGGTCCGCCTCGATCGTCGGTACGGGAAGGATCGGGCCGCCGTCCGATCCGCAGAAGCCGTCATGTTCCAGCGTGACCACCTCTGCCGCGATGAACTCGATCTGGTCGGCGTCAATAGCATCCTGAAACCGCTTCATCGCTTCGGCTTCGGCAGCCGCGGCGATCTCCATCTGGATGGCAGCGAATTTCGGTGTCGGAACGTACTCGATCGTGGTGACGGACTTGGTTCCGGTCCACTCGACCGACTTCAAGGGAAAGGTAAGCGCCATGACATGACCTCCGATTGGTAAGCGTTAACAAATGCTTGCAAGAAGCCCCTCGGAGGTAGCAGGCGCGTTTAAATGCGATCAGTGGGGTATTCCGTACCGCGGAACCCGTCGGGGGTAAGTCAATCCTGACTTTCCGTCGTCGGTCAGTCGACGGGGCGGATCAACTTGCGTTCGAGGACCCGCAGGACCTGTTGCAGATCGTGTCCGCGGCGCAGGATGCGGCCATCCATACCGATCACCGAATACTGACCTTGCCGTGCCGCCAGCTTGGGCCGTTTCTCGATCCGGTACATCGGCTGTTCGGCCGTCCGGCGGAACACGGAAAAGATCGCGACGTCCCTGAGCGCCGAGATCCCGTAGTCGCGCCATTCGCCCGCAGCCACCATCCGACCATAGAGACGAAGGATCGCGTTCAGTTCGGACCGCTGAAACTGGACCTGCTCGGGGGGGTGGATTGGCTGGTGGGCCGTCATCCGACGACAGTTACGCGAGCACGAGCGCATTTCAAGCGCTGCCATCGCCCTGCCACGAAATGATCCCCCCTGCGCCGCCATGAGTCCGTGGAATCGCCCGGCACCGGGGTCAGTGTCGTCCCTGCAGCAAGTCCTCGGCGGGTCGACAATCCTGCCCCCACCGTCGGCCCGCCGGGGCGCTGCATCTCTCTCAAGGATAAAGACCGACCCCGCCCCCCTCTGGCGGGGTCGACCCTTTTTCGGCAAGCCGGTGACGGGTGTTACCTGTGCGTCAACCCTGCCACCGCGCCGCCACAAAAGTTTCCCGGGATCGCCCGGAACCCGGCGTGTCTCCGCCGAATGGCACGGTCAGAAGGAACGTGTCGGAGCGGTTTCCGCTCCGGTCCCGGAAGAGGCGCCAATCCTGCCCCCACCAGGCGCCCTTCCGGGCCAAGTCTGCCCACGCGGCCGAGTTCCGCGTGACGGCCCCGCCGGAAAAGGCGGGGCCGTTTGGATTCGGGCCGCAACCGCGTGATACGTCAGCTTCGAACGAGTGTCTCGTAGGATTGTGCGATATCGCGCGTGATCGCTCCGACTTCGAAGTTGTAGTCACCGATCTGGCCCACCGGCGTCACCTCGGCCGCGGTCCCGGTCAGCCAGCACTGCTCGAACCCTTCCAGCTCTTCGGGCATGATATGGCGCTCGTGGACCTTGATCTGGCGGTCCTTGAGCATGCCGATCACCGTCTGACGCGTGATCCCGTTCAGGAAGCAATCCGGGTCCGGTGTGTGCACTTCGCCGTCCTTGACGAAGAAGATGTTGGCGCCGGTCGCTTCGGCCACATAGCCGCGATAGTCGAACATCATCGCGTCCGAGCATCCCTTCGCCTCGGCGGCGTGCTTGGACATCGTGCAGATCATGTAGAGACCGGCCGCCTTGGCCATGTGCGGCGCCGTTTCGGGAGACGGACGCTTCCACTTGGCGATATCCAGCTTGGCGCCCTTCATCTTGGCATCGCCGTAATAGTCGCCCCACGCCCAGGTCGCGACAGCCATCCGAACCGGGTTCCGGGAGGAACTGACGCCCATATCCTCGCCAGCGCCCCGCCAGGCTAGCGCGCGCACATAGGCGTTCTCCAAGCCGTTGGCCTTGAGCGTCTCGTATTTGGCGGCCTCGATCTCATCGACCCTCCACGGGATTTCCATGTCGAGCGCGCGACCGCTCGCGATCAGGCGTTCGGAATGCTTGCGGCTCTCGAAGATGGTGCCGTCATAGGCGCGCTCTCCTTCGAAGACGCTGGACGCGTAATGCATCGCATGGGTCAGCAGGTGCACGTTGGCCGACTGCCAGTCGACCAGCTTGCCATCCATCCAGATCTTGCCCGTCATTTCCGCATAGGAGCCCGCCATCGCATCATCCTTTCCGATCATGTCCCCGGTCGGTCCGGTTCAGACATTTTATTTCGTCAAATCTGTCTTCGCCTACGGATTCGGGCTTGGAATGTCAACAAGGCTGACTTAATTTGCTGCCATGTCGGATCGGGACAGCGAATCCCTGCTCTTCTTGACGGATGAGCAACTGCGCCGCGCTATCGAGGCCATGTTCTTTGCCTATCGGGGTTTTACCGCCGACCCGGACCGCATTCTGGCCGAGCGGGGATATGGTCGCGCTCATCACCGGGCGATCCACTTCATCAACCGAAGCCCCGGAACCACCGTCAACAATCTGCTCGCCATCCTGGGCGTCACGAAGCAGTCGCTCAACCGCGTGCTGCGAAGCCTCGTCGAGGACGGCCTCGTCGAGAGCCGCGTCGGCCCGCGCGACCGGCGCGAGCGGCATCTCTACCTGACCGAGACGGGTGCCGCGCTCGAAGCGGAGCTGTCGGATGCCCAACGGACGCGGATGCGTGCGGCATTCCGCGAAGCGGGGCCGACAGCCGTCTCTGGCTTCCGAGAGGTCTTGGAGCATATGATGGACCCAGACCTGCGCCGCCACTTCGCCGCCGTGCGAGAGGACAGATGACGGACATCCCAACCCAACAGGCCCATGTCCTGTTGGTCGACGACGACGAACGGATCCGCGAGCTTCTGCAGAAGTTCCTTGTCCGGAACGGCTATCTCGTGACGACGGCCCGCGACGCGGATCACGCGCGGCGCCTGTTGCTGGGGCTGGATTTTGATATCGTCATTCTGGATGTGATGATGCCGGGCGACGACGGGATCACCTTGTGCGGCGAGATCCGGGAGAGCCGCGCCAGCCTGCCGATCTTTCTGCTGACCGCCAAGGGGGAGACGTCCGACCGGATCGCGGGACTTGAGGCGGGGGCCGACGACTACCTCCCCAAGCCGTTCGAGCCGAAGGAGTTGCTTCTGCGGATGAAGGCCGTTCTTCGACGGGCGCCCGCCTCCGGAGAAGCCCTTCCGAAGACGCTGCAACTTGGCCCGCGCCGGTACGACCTCGAGCGTGGGGAGTTGTGGAAGGGATCGGATCCGGTGCGACTGACGGCGACGGAGACGACCCTGATGCGGATCTTCGCCGCGACCCCCCATGAGCCGGTGAGTCGTGCGACCCTGGTCGAGAAGTTGGGGCGCCACGGCGACGGGGACACGACATCGGAGAGGGCCGTGGACGTGCAGGTCACGCGCCTACGCCGCAAGCTGGAGCCCGATCCGAAGCAGCCGCGATACCTGCAGACGATCCGGGGCGAAGGCTACATGCTGGCGCCGGACTGACCTCCGTTCGAGCAGATCGGGGCCGTCTGTCCAAACCTGTCCAGCACTCTGATCGACGCAGAAATACGACCGGCGTTGCACGGGTCGAGCGCATCGCGGGACTCTGCCGCTTGCCCAAATTCCCAGCGGGCTAAGGGGAGTGGCGGAGGAGCGATCTCGCTTGCTATGCGTCGGTAATGACGATCCTCTTTTCCCACGACGCGGCCGCGCGGCACGTCACGCCCCCCGGCCATCCCGAACAGGTCGCCCGCTACGGCGCGGTCATTGACGCGCTGTCGGATCTGACGCTGGACCGGCGCATCCCCGAGCGGGCGGCGGCCGAACAGGTCCTCCGCTGCCATCCGCAAAGCTATCTTGACGAACTCGAGGCGACCGTCCCTGCAACCGGCACCGTCCAGCTGGACCCCGACACCCATATGTCGCCGGGCTCTCTGGACGCGGCATGGCTTGCGGCCGGCGCCGCCTGCCAGGCCGTGGACGCAGTCGCGGATGGCGGGCGTGCATTCGTCGCGATGCGCCCCCCCGGTCATCACGCCGAGACCGCCAAGCCGATGGGATTTTGCCTGCTCGGAACCGTTGGGATCGCCGCGAAACACGCGCTTCAGACCTATTCGCGGATCGCGGTCGTGGATTTCGATGTCCATCACGGCAACGGCACGCAGGATCTTCTGTGGGACGAAGAGACCGCGCTCTTCGTATCGACGCATCAATCGCCGCTCTGGCCCGGATCTGGAGATCCGTCCGAGACGGGCGCCCACGGCCAGATCATGAACCGCACGCTGGAGCCGTTCTCGGACGGCCATGCTTTCCGCAAGGTGATGGAGCGGGACGTGCTGCCCGCTTTGGACGCGTGGCGGCCCGAACTCGTGCTCGTCTCGGCCGGTTTCGACGCCCACGCAGACGACCCGTTGGCGCAGTTGCAATGGTCGGAAGACGACTTCTCCTGGGTCACCGAGCGGCTTTGCGAACTCGCGGACACACATGCGGGCGGACGGGTGGTCTCGTGCCTGGAAGGGGGCTATGACCTGCCGGCGCTCGGCCGCTCGGCCCGGGCCCATGTGACTGCGCTGGGAGAGTGAAATGGCCGACGACATCGCCGAAATGAGCTTCGAGGCGGCCATGGCGGAACTGGAGAAGCTGGTGACGCAGCTGGATTCCGGCGATGTGCCATTGGAGGAGTCGATCGCCCTCTATGAGCGCGGCGCTTTGCTGAAGGCCCATTGCGAGGCCAAGCTGAAAGCCGCCGAAGAGCGGGTCGAGCAGATCACCCTCCGGGACGGTCAGCCGACCGGAACGACCCGGTCCGACGTGTCGTGAGCTTCGAAGCCGCGCTCGCGCGCGCGCAGGCGGACACGCAAGCCACATTGGATGAGATGCTTGCCCGGTTCGACGGGGCGGTTGGCGACGCGATGCGCCACGCCTGCAACGGCGGCAAGCGGCTGCGCGCTTTCCTGTGTCTCGAAAGCGCGGCGCTGCATGATGCCCCGCGGGATCGCGCCCTGCGCGCCGCGGCGGCGATCGAATGCGTCCATGCGTACAGCCTGGTTCATGACGACCTGCCCTGCATGGACGACGACGACATGCGGCGGGGGCGGCCGACCGTGCATCGCCAGTGGGACGAGGCGACGGCCGTTCTTGCCGGAGACGCCCTCCAGACGCTGGCTTTCGAGATCCTGGCGGATCCGGCGACACACCCGGACGGCGCGGTCCGGTCCGAGCTTGTCCTGACGCTGGCGCGGGATGCAGGGGCGGCCGGAATGGTTCGCGGTCAGGCCCTGGACATCGCGGCAGAGGAAGCGGAGGCACCGCTTTCCCTCGATCAGATCACCGAAATGCAACGCCTTAAGACCGGGCGTCTGCTGGAATGGCCTTGCCGGGCGGGTGCCGTGATGGGTCGTGCGGATCCGGCGCCGATGCTGGATTTCGCGGGCCATCTGGGCCTCGCCTTCCAGATTGCTGACGACTTGCTGGACGTGGAAGGCGACGCGGCGGCGACGGGAAAGGCCGTCGGCAAGGATGCGGCGGCGGGCAAAGCGACCTTCGTCTCGCTTTTGGGTGTCGAGGGTGCCCGCGCCCGCGCGCGCCAATTGATCGAGACAGCCGAGATGTCTCTTTTGCCTTACGGACCCGCTGCCGCTAATCTCAAGGGTGTCGCCCGCTACGTGGTGACCCGCGACAGGTGAAGCTCATGACCGAACGACCGCATACACCTCTTCTGGACCGGGTCGCCGGCCCGGCCGATCTCAAGGGCATGAGCGATCGCGACCTGACCCAGCTCGCACACGAGCTTCGCGCCGAGACAATCCACGCCGTCTCCGGCACCGGCGGGCATCTGGGATCGGGGCTGGGCGTCGTGGAACTGACCGTCGCGCTCCACGCGGTCTTCGACACGCCGCGCGACCGGCTGATCTGGGATGTCAGCCACCAATGCTATCCGCACAAGATCCTGACCGGGCGCCGCGACCGGATGCACACGCTGCGGCAGAAAGACGGCCTGTCCGGCTTCACCAAGCGGGCCGAGTCGCCCTACGACCCATTTGGCGCCGCGCATTCCTCGACCTCGATCAGCGCGGCGTTGGGATTTGCCATGGGCCGGGAGCTTGGCGCACCGGAGGTGGGCGACGCCATCGCCGTTATCGGCGACGGTGCCCTGTCGGGAGGCATGGCCTACGAGGCGCTCAACCACGCCGGTCACCTGAAAAAGCGGCTGATCGTGATCCTGAACGACAACGAGATGTCGATCGCGCCGCCGGTCGGCGCGATGTCGTCCTATCTGTCGCGTCTCTACGCGGGAGCGCCGTTCCAGGATTTCACAACCGCTGCCAAAACCGCAGTCGGTTTCCTTCCGCCTCCGCTGCAGGAAGGTGCGCGCCGCGCAAAGGAAATGATCAAGGGCATGACCGTCGGCGGCACGCTCTTCGAGGAATTGGGCTTCAGCTATGTCGGTCCGATCGACGGGCACGACATGGAGAGCCTGCTGCAGGTCCTTCGCACGGTGAAGGTTCGCGCGACCGGGCCGATCCTGATCCACGCGGTCACGCAAAAGGGCAAGGGCTATGCGGAGCATCGCGCCGACAGGGGACATGCGACCGCCAAGTTCGATGTCGCGACCGGAGAGCAGAAGAAGGCGCCGTCCAATGCACCCAGCTACACAAAGGTGTTCGCCCAATCCCTGATCCAGGAGGCAGCGGAGGACGACCGAATCGTCGCCGTGACGGCCGCGATGCCAGACGGCACGGGGTTAAACCTCTTCGCCGAACGGTTTCCGGCCCGTTGCTTCGACGTCGGCATCGCCGAGCAGCATGGTGTCACCTTCTGCGCGGGTATGGCGGCCGCAGGGCTGAAGCCGTTCGCGGCGATCTACTCGACCTTTCTTCAGCGCGGCTACGATCAGGTGGTGCACGACGTCGCTCTTCAGAACCTGCCGGTGCGCTTTGCCATCGACCGGGCGGGACTGGTCGGCGCCGACGGGGCCACCCATGCGGGCAGTTTCGATATCGCCTATCTCTCCAACCTGCCCAATTTCACAATCATGGCTGCCGCCGACGAGGCAGAGTTGCGCCATATGGTGGCGACGGCTGCCGCCCACGACAGCGGTCCCATCGCCTTTCGCTTTCCACGCGGCGAAGGCGTCGGGTGCGAGATGCCCGAACGGGGCGAGCCGCTCGAAATCGGCCGTGGCCGGATCGTACAGGAAGGCGAGCGCGTCGCGATCCTCTCCTTCGGGGCACGGCTGCGCGAGGTCGAGGCGGCATGCGAGAAGCTGGCGGCACGGGGGATCAAGCCGACCGTCGCTGATGCGCGGTTCGCCAAGCCGCTGGACCGAGAGTTGATCCTGTCGCTGGCGCAGGGCCACGAGGCGCTGATCACGATAGAAGAGGGCGCCGTGGGCGGCTTCGGCAGCCATGTCGCGCAGCTTTTGGCCAGCGAAGGCGTATTCGACAGCGGTCTGCGGTTCCGATCGATGGTCCTGCCGGATCGCTTCATCGATCAGGCGGGCCCGTCGCAGATGTACGAAAGCGCAGGGCTTCAGGCGGAAGACATAGAAGGGATGGTCCTGCGCGTTCTGGACGTCGAGGTCCTGGAACGTCGGGCCTAGCGCCGCATCTCGGCACGAAGAAAAAGGGCGGCTCGATAAGCCGCCCTTTCCAAATTCGGATCCGCGAGAAGATTACTCGAGGATTTCCTCGATCTCTTCTTCGCCGGTCGTGTCCGAAGAGTCGCCACCCGACAGAGCGGCAGCTGCCAGGATCACGGCGCCGGCGCCGATCGCCAGCGGCAGGAGGCCGGGGCCACCAACGCCCTCGTCCACGATGACGACTTCGTCGCCGACGACGGCTTCGACGTTGCCGGTGGACTTCGTGCTGTTGAGCAGCAGGGGCGATTCGGCCAGAGCGGTCACAGGCGCGAAAGCGACCATGGTGGCGGCCGACAGCGCAAAGAGCTTGGTCATGGTTGTCTCCAATTCGACGTGCACGCCCAGAACGATAGGGCGATTGATCACGCCTTACAACCAAAGGCCCCGGGAAATCGAATACTTATTGAGACGATCGGCGCCAATTCGCTGCCTTCTGTGGCGCCCTTGCAGCGTTGACGCCGATCAGTTGCGCAGAAGGCTCAGGTCGAAGCGGCCGAGCTCGTCGCTGACTTCGACTTGCTGGCGACGGACGGCCCCGGTCGTGTCCACCCAATAGCGGTTGGTCAACGCCTGCCCTTCGCCAACGCACCGCTCCTCATAGAGCGATGTGCGCCAGGACTGTCCGTAGAACTCGATGGTTTCGCTTCCGACAGGGACAACGTCGCAGAGATAGTCGCGCACCTCGATCGTGCTGTCGCCTCTCAGACGACGCTCCACTCGGAGGACGTCTTCGCCGCCTCCACGGCCAAGCGCACCGATTAGGCCGTCCACATCCGCGGTGAGCAGATCGAACCCGAGCCCGCGCGTGCCCACCAGGATACCGGAGCGCAGCAGGACGCCGATGCCAGACCCGTCGCGCCATTGCACCACGTTGCCCACGCCTGTCGCAACCGGCGTGAAGCCTGCCGCCTGATCGCGGTTCACATCGACGACCAGAAGGACGGGTTTGCCCACCTGCTCCAGAAACGCCGGAGACAGCAGGGGCCGGACATCGCTTTCCGGTTCGGGAGAGCCCAAGCCGATCAAGGTTCCAAGCGAGCTCGTCGTGAGATCGATCAGGCCGCCCGGCTCACGTTCGGAGCCGCAGCCGGCAAGGACGGCGAAGGACAGGATTGCCAGCAGACGCTTCATCGCCAGAACCGTCCCCAGTCTTCCGTCAGCTCCGGCCCGGACTGGTCAGAAACCAGACCGTACAGCCGGTTCTGCAACCTCAGGCGCGCGCCACCGTCCCTCAGGATCGGCTGAATGACCGTATTGCGCTCCCCCCGGCTCGGCTGTCCGGTGAGGAAACTCGTCGGGATCGTGATCTTGATGCCCTTGTCGAACGACCCTTCACCGAATTCCTCGGACGACACGTTGGTCTTGGTCGCGTAGGCTCCAAGTTCCCAGCCGTTGGCGAAGCGGCGCGACAACTCGTAGGTCGCACCCTGGTCCCCGGCGAGGTACTGTCCCACATGCAAGGTCGAGTGATAGCCGCCGCCGTGATTGTAGTAGGCGGACACGTAACCCGTCGTCGCATCGAGATCCTGGAATCCGAAACGCATGTCGAAATCGCGCTGCCGCACGTGGTTGACTTCGACACCCAAGGCGAGCGGTCCAGTCGCCGGTTTCCACAGGAGTTCGGCTGATACGCCGCCGAATTGACGCTCCAGCAGGCCGGCGCTCAGGCGGCCATAGAGGTTCCGGCCGGGGCGGAAGAAATACTCGGCCGTCAGGTAGGGAATGAACGGTTCGTCGGTCTTCGCGAAAAGGTTCGACTCTGACCGGACCCGGGGCAGGACCGAGTTCGACTCGCGGGTGGACTCGTCGCGGTTTCCGATCAGACGCTGGCGGATCGCCCCCGAGAAGACGAGACCGGGCGTCGGCTCGAAGCGGGCGGACAATTGGGCCCCGAGATCGATGCGAAGCGGATTGTCCGGATCGAACGTGCTGATCGAGACATAGGGGCCCAGCCCCCAGTCGAAGCGCGGATAGGCGCCGGGCGCGAGGACGAGACCTTCGCGCGAAAGGGTTTGCGCATCGACGATGCCCGCGACCGCGAGGATCTCATCGGCGCCGTCCGGGCGGTTCTCGATCGCCTCGACATCCGAACGGCGCAGAACCACGGCGGCACCCGGTTGGCTTCGCGAGTTCAGCGGCACCAGAACCAACGTCTCGACGGATGCGGGAAGGGACCGGGTCGCGGCGCGCGCGGCGCGGCCGATGGCCTGCGCCTGGCTTTCGTAGGTCGGGTTGAAGAACCGGATCTGCGCTTCATCGGCCGAGACGCGATAGGAGTGAAGCTCCAGTCCGGCCGCCTCGAGCGCGCGGGTCAGCGAGTCCTCGATCACCGGACCAGAGCGCGGGTTCGTGAGCCATTCCGTCAGCCAAAGCTCGGGCGCAACGTTTCTCGAAGGGCGGACGAGCACCGGTTCCGGCACGACGTCTGTCCCGCCGCCTGCAGGCGCCTGCTTGGGGTTCAGCGCGTAGACCAGGCCGATCCCGATATCACTGCCGAACCGATAAGCGGCCTGAAGCCTGAGGCGCGGCGAGTATTCATAATCCAGCCCCAGATTGACGCTGGTCTTGCGGTCGACGATCCCGGCTTCGACTTCCTGTTCATAGGCATCGGAGGAATACTCCGCCTTGAACGTCAGCTTGTCGGTCGCGCGCCAGGCGACACCCCCGAACAGGGCCGCATCGCCCCGGAACCATTGATCCGCTTCGAAGTCGCCGCCCGTCCCGCCCTCGAACTCGGGTCGGTCGCCCAATCCGAACGGATTGGAAAATCCGTTCTCGGTTCCCAGTCGGCCCCAGCCGATGCCTCCGCTGACCGTGAAGTCGCCCAGCGTCTTCGTCGCGACGATGTATTCACTGCTGTAGATCCCGGTTCCGCCGAAATCCTGCAGGCCGACCGTGACGGCGGGGCGTCGCGCGGTCTCTTTCAGAAGCTGCAGGCGGAGGTCGAAACTGCGGTCGTAGGTCCGCTCCCGCTCCCCGTTCACGATCAGCAGGTCGTCGATCGTCGCATAGCGGAAGACACCCTGGACCCGAGGCGCGATCTGAAAGGTCAGGGCGGTGCGGGTCGTGCCGTTGTCGAATGCATGAACCGAGGTCGTCAGCGTTCCGTCGGGCTGCATCTCTGCCGAGGGCGTGTCGATCAGGCCGGGGACGCCAAGAAAGTTCGTCGTGACCGGACGCTGGTTCTGCTGCGGAACGGCCGAATGGCCGGATAGCATGACGGCCAGGGCAGCCGCCGTGCCCGGAAGATACCGCTTTGCCCCCATCTTCGCCCTTGGCCCCCGCTTGTCTGGCCCGCCGTGACGCCCGTCAGACCATTGCCGCCGTCGCTTGTCCATTGCTCTTGGCCGCAGATCGGCTCAACTGTCCCGTCCATGCAACGTGTCGCTCCCCCGCCTCGCACGATCGTCACCGGCGCTTCGGGCCGTGTGGCACGGCTCTTGCGCGCGGTTTGGGGAGAGACGGTCGAATGGCGATCCCGCGCCGGCGGAGATCCGCTGGCAGACCTGCCGGAAGGCGGCAGCCTGCTGTGCCTGGCCGGCATCGTGCCCGGCGCTGGCGACCTGGCAGAGAACGCTCGCATCGCGCGCAAGACGTTGGATGCGGCGGGGCGGGTCGGCCTGCGCCGCGTCCTGCTGATGTCGAGCGCGGCCGTCTATCCCGTCGGCGAGCGGCTGACCGAGGCGCAGGCGGCCCCGTTCTCCGACTACGGGCGGGCCAAGCTGGCCATGGAGACCGAGGCACAAGGGGCAGACGTCGAGACCTGCTGCCTCCGGTTGGGAAACCTGGCCGGAGCCGATGCCCTGCTTGGGCGCCTGACAAGGGCCGACCCGGTTCTCGACGTGTTTGCCGACGGGCGGGTCCCGCGGCGCAGCTACATCGGACCCGTGTCGCTGGCGAACGCCCTGGCGCGCCTGCTGACGCTGCCCCAGCCGTTGCCGCCGGTTCTGAATCTCGCGGCGCCGGGTGTCGTCGGGATGGACGAGCTTTTGTCCGCCGCCGGGCGCGCCTGGATCTCGCGGCCGGCCCCGGAGACGGCCATCCCCGTGATCGGCCTCGACACGGCCGCGCTGCGCGCGCTGGTCCCGATCGGCGACGATGACGGGGACCCGGCGGAAATCGTCCGGCAATGGCGGCAGGTGCGTCCGTGAGCGCGGGGAAGCGTCTGCTCGATCTCGTGCTGGCATGCTTTCTTGCGGTGATCCTCGCTCCGGTCATCGCGGTCATCGCCGTCTGGCTCGCGATCCGTCAGGGGCGACCCGTCCTCTATGGGTCAGAGCGGATGCGCAGCCCGGAGCAGCCCTTCACGCTGTGGAAATTCCGCACGATGGCCCCCGATCCCGCCGATGCAGGCGTGACCGGCGGCGACAAGGTCGACCGCATCACGCCGCAGGGCGCATGGTTACGCGCCCGAAGGCTGGACGAGTTGCCCCAACTCTGGAACGTGCTGCGCGGCGATATCAGTTTCGTGGGTCCCCGCCCGCCCTTGCGCCGCTATGTGGACCTTCGCCCGGACCTCTACGCGCGCGTTCTGCGCTCGCGTCCCGGCATTACCGGGCTGGCGACCCTCACCTACGAGGCGCACGAGGAGGCCCTGCTTAGCCGGTGCCGGACGGGGGCAGAGACCGAAGCGGTCTACCTCCGCTCCTGTGTGCCAAGAAAGGCGGCGCTGGACCTGATCTATCAGGAACGGCGGACGCTGTGCCTGGACCTGTGGCTTATCGGCCGAACGGCGGCGAAGGTCATACCGAAACGGAAGTAGCTGTTGTCCGCCCGCGAATGGCTCGCCCGCGCCTATCGGCCCTCGCCCAGTCGCTTCTCGATCGCTTCGAGCCGGGCCAGCACCTCGTCGCGATAGGCATCCGTGGCGGCGTTGGATTCCTCGGCATGCGCGTCCTGCATCGAGTTGACGATCAGGCCGACCAGAAGGTTCACCACCGCGAAGGTCGTCACCAGGATGAAGGGCAGAAAGAAGGCCCAGGCCCAGGGGTGGACCTCCATCACCGGTCGGACGATCCCCATGGACCACGATTCCAGGGTCATGATCTGGAACAGCGTATAACCGGACCGGCCCAGATCCCCGAACCAGTCCGGATGGGTCGCTCCGAAGAGCTTCGTCGCCATGACCGCGCCGACATAGAAGACCAGCCCCATCAGCAGGAACACGCTGGCCATGCCGGGCAAGGCGGTGACCAAACCCTCGACCACCCGGCGGAGACGGGGAAAGACCGAAACCACGCGCAGCACGCGAAGGACGCGAAGCGCGCGCAGGACGCTGAAACCTTGCGTGGTCGGGACCAGCGCGATGCCCACGATCACGAAATCGAACAGGTTCCAGCCGTCGCGCCAGAACCGCCGCCCATAGCCAACCATCTTCAGAACGAGCTCGATGACGAAGATCGTCAGGCAGATCCTGTCGAGCGTCAGGATCAGTTGCCCTGCCGTGGCCATGGCGACCGGAACAGTCTCCAGCCCAAGCGTCACCGCGTTGAACAGGATCACGCCGGTTATGAACCACCGCACCTGTGGCGTCTCGAGCCACGTGGACAGGCGAGATCGGAAGTCGGTCATGGGGTCTCTCGGCGGAAGATGGCGGCAAGTTCCAGATGGGCCGACCAGCGGAACTGGTCAACAAGTGTGACAGGCCCCGGCCGCCATCCGCCCGCGACGAGGTTGGCGGCGTCGCGGGCGAAACTGTCTGGATCGCAGGACACATAGGCGATGGCGGCGATATCCACCTCGGCGAGATGCGCGATCTGAGCCGCCGCCCCTGCCCGGGGCGGATCGAGGATCACCATGTCATAATCCGACAATTCCTCAACGGTCAGGGGTTCGCGAAAGAGGTCGCGGCGCGTCGTGGTGATTGCCTTGCAACCCGGGGCGTGCCGGATGCCGCCGTTCAGCGCTTCCACAAGATCCGCAGCGCCCTCGAACGCATCGGTCGGCGCGACTTGTGCCGCCGGGAAGGTGAACGTGCCCATGCCCGCGAAGAGATCGGCAATCCGGCGCGCGCCGCCGAATGCCGGCGCGATCGCAGCGACGAGCGTCGCCTCGCCTTCGGCCGTGGCCTGAAGGAAGGCGCCAGGCGGCGGAACGACGCGTGCAGGCCCAAGCTGCACCTCCGGCGCGACCGTCTGGGCAATGGGCTCACCATCCTGGGTCACGCGCGCGAAAGGCAGATCGGCGACCATTCCGGCGTCGAGCGGTCGCCCCCCCGTGATCGACAGATCGAGCCCGGTGGCGGTTTCGGTCAGGTGAAGCCCGATTTCGGCGCCACGCGGGGCGGTCCGTCGGGTCAGGACCTCCAGCGCCGGGAGGGCGCCCATCAGCCTCCGGGACAGCAGGCGGCAATCGGGGATCGCCACAAGGTCGTGACTTCCGGCCGCGTGAAAGCCGACTTGCGCGCCCTTCTTCGTCTTTCGGCCTTTCAGGGCCGCACGACGGCGGCTGTTCGGGGGCGACGTGTGGACAGGGCCGATCTGCGCCTTGACGCCCGCACGGCTCAGGGCATCGGCGACGCGGCTGCGTTTCCATTCGGCGACGAATCCATCCGAGGCATGCTGCAGCACGCATCCGCCACAACGCCGGAAATGCGGACAGGGCGGCGCGACGCGGTCAGGGCTGGGCGTGACGATCCGGGGCTCCGGGACACGGTCGCCCACGATGTCGCCCGTCACCTCTTCGCCGGGCAGCGTCCGCGGCACGTAGATCGGACCCGGGGCGATCCCGTCCCCGCGATGGCCAAGGCGGTCGATGAGATGGCTCTGCGTCATGGAACGGGATCAATCCCATTCCATCCCGGTTGCAAATCACTCCGCAGCGATTTGCACGGACCGCTACTCGGCAGCCACATCCTCGATCCCGATGAAGCCGCCGGACTGACGGTCCCAGTACCGGGCATAGGTGCCCCTCAGCGCGATGAGTTCGGCATGGGTTCCCTGCTCGACGATCCGGCCCTCTTCCAGTACGATAATCCGGTCCATCCGGGCGATGGTGGACAGGCGGTGCGCGATGGCGAGGACGGTCTTCCCCTCCATTACCCGTTCCAGCGCGGTCTGGATCGCGGCCTCCACCTCGCTGTCGAGCGCACTGGTCGCCTCGTCCAGCACCAGGATGGGGGCGTCCTTCAGGATCGCGCGAGCCAGGGCGATGCGCTGCCGCTGACCGCCCGACAACTTCACCCCCCGCTCCCCGAGAGTGGCCTCGTAGCCGGTGCGCCCCTTGTGGTCGTGCAGCCCGGTGATGAAATCGTGCGCCTCCGCTGCGCGGGCGGCAATCATCACCTCCTCCTCCGTGGCGCCGGGCTTGCCGTAGCGGATGTTGTCCATCGCGGAGCGGTTGAACATCGCCGTCTCTTGCGTGACCATCCCGATCTGGCGGCGCAGGCTGTCCTGCGTGACGTCGCGCACGTCCTGTCCATCCACCGCCACACGTCCGGCCTCGACATCGTAGAGCCGCATCAGAAGGGCCACCAGCGTCGACTTGCCCGCGCCGGAGGCGCCGACGATGCCCAGCTTTTCCCCGGGCGCGATCCGCAGATCCAGATCGAAGACGCCGCCGGCCTGGGCGGCATCGGGGTCGCGACCATAGGTAAAGGTCACATCCTCGAATGCGATCCGGCCGTCCGTCACATCCAGATCCACCGCATCCGGCTTGTCGGTCAGGTCATGCAGATGGGCGAGGGTCCGCATCCCGTCCTCCACCTCTCCGACATTCGCGTAGAGCGCCATCAGCGTGAAGCTCACCCACCCCGTCATCTGGCTCAGGCGGAATGCGATGGCACCGGCCGTCGCGATGTCGCCGGCGCTCGCCTGACCCGATTGCCACAACAGGACCGTGCCGCCGATCATCAGGATCGGCAGCAAGCCGGCCGTGAACATCAGGCTGAAGCGGAACCCGGTTGACATCCGCCCGAAGGCGAGGCTGTCGTCGCGAAGCCTGCCCATCGCATCCAGCGCGGCGCGATCTTCATGATCGGCATGGCCGAACAGCTTGACCGTCTTGATGTTCGTGATCGTGTCGACGACCTGCCCCGTCACCATCGCCCGGCTGGCGGCGCGCGCCTTCGACCGGGCCCGGATGCGCGGCATGAACCACCGGAAAAGCGCCAGATACCCGATCAGCCACAGCGTCAGCGCCAGCGCGACGCGCCAATCGATCGCAAGCATCAGAAGCGCCGATCCGATCAGCGAGGCGAGCGCAAAGGCCACGACGTTGATGAACTCGTTCGTCACCTCGGTCACGGCACGGGCCGTCTGCATCTGCTTGGAGGCGATGCGCCCCGCGAAGTCGTTGTCGAAGAAGCTGACCGACTGGCCCAGCGACCAGCGATGAAGCCGTGATTGGACCAAGGGGTAGACGTTGGGCACGACCGCAAGCCCGTTGAACGCCGCCGAGGTGCCGAAAACGAGCGGCCGGGCAATCAGGTAGAAGCCGAGAAACGCCGTCAGCAAGAGCGCGTTGCGCGCGAAATACCCGTCAGGCGCCGTCGCGCTGTCGATCACGGCGCCCAGGAAGAAGGCCGTCACGATCTCTGTCGTTCCGGCCAGTGCCGAAACCGCGAAAGCGACGATCAGGGGCGGCCAGGCCCCGGAAAGGCACCAGCGGAAGAAAGACAACAGGTCGCGCGGCGGCGGCCCGTCCGCGTGGCGAAAGGCGGGAACGAGGCCTGCAAAGCGGTCGGCGAGGGAACGAAGCATGAGCCTCCTTTCGTAATTGCGCAAATGAGCAACCTAGCTCCGGCAGATGCGATTGGCAGGCCGGGGGCGGTGCAGCACGACGGAGCGGAAACGGCTTCCGTCTAGGCGATCCGGGGCCGGATTGGTATTCTTGAAGGCCAGCGGATTAGGGTTATCTCATAGTCAACGCAGCAAAATTACTCCGCAGCCTCTCCCGCCACATCGATGAAGCCACCTGATTGCCGCGCCCAGAAGCGCGCGTAGAGGCCTCCTTCCGCCAGAAGGTCGTCGTGGCTGCCCTGCTCTACGATGCGGCCCTCGTCGATGACGACGATCCGGTCCATTGCGGCAATGGTCGACAGCCGGTGCGCAATCGCGATGACGCTCTTGCCTTCCATCATCCCGTAGAGCGTGTCCTGGATCGCAGCCTCGACCTCGCTGTCGAGCGCGCTCGTGGCTTCGTCCAGAACGAGGATGGGCGCGTCCTTCAGGATGACACGCGCGAGCGCGATGCGCTGGCGCTGGCCGCCCGACAGCTTGACGCCGCGCTCGCCGACATGGGCGTCGTAGCCCGTTCGGCCTTCGCTGTCTTCGAGCGCAAGGATGAAATCGTGAGCATGGGCCCTTCGCGCCGCGGCCTCGACATCCGCGTCGGTCGCACTCGCAAGACCGTAGCCGATATTGTCCCGGATCGAGCGGTGCATCAGGCTCGAATCCTGCTGGACCATGCCGATGGCACGGCGCAGCGAGGCTTGCGTCACGCTGCTGACGGACTGGCCGTCGATGGCGATGCGTCCGTGCTCTGCGTCGTAGAACCGCAGGAGCAGCTTGACCAAGGTCGACTTTCCGGCGCCCGACCGTCCGACGATGCCGACCTTCTCGCCCGGCGCGATAGCAAGCGACAGACCCGTCACGCCGCCCTGCGTGCCGCCGTAGTGATGACTCACGTCTTCGAATACGATCGAGCCGTCCGTCACCGTCAAATCGCTCGCGTCGGTGGCATCGGTCAGCGCGATGGGTTGCGCGATCGTCTCCATCCCCTCGGCGATGATCCCGAGGTTCCGAAAGAAGGACGACAGCGCCCACATGATCCAGCCCGTCATGGCGTTGAGCCGCAGGACCAGCGCCGCGGCCGCCGCCACGATCCCGACGCTGGCCGTCCCCTGCGACCAGAGCAGGATCCCCCATCCGACGACGCCCACGATCAGCAGCCCGTTCAGCGTGACGAGCGCAACATCCATAATCGTGAAGATCCGCATTTCGGCGGCGAAGGTCCGGCGGGTATGCTCGATGGCATCCTTGGCGTAATCCAGCTCCTGCCCTTCATGGGCGAAGAGCTTGACGGACTGGATGTTCGTATAGGCATCCACCACGCGTCCGGTCGTCATCGACCGGGCATCGGAGGCGGCCTTGGAGGCCGGGCCGACATTCCGGATCGTCCACCAGACCAGACCGGCATAGAGCGCGAACCAGATCGCCAAGGGGATCAACAGGCGCGGATCGCCTCCCCAGAGAAGGATCGCCGCCCCCAGGAGATAGGCCAGCGCAAAGGTGATCGCATCGAAGACCTGAAACATCGCCTCGCCCGCGGCGGGCGGCGTCTGCATGATGCGGTTGGCGATGCGCCCGGCGAAATCGTTCTCGAACCAGCCCACCGATTGGCGCAACACATGCTTGTGCGCCCGCCAGCGGAAGACGGTGCCGTAGTTCGGCAGAAGCGCGTTGTTCAGCAAAAGCACGTCCAGGGCCTGGATCGCCGGACGAAGGATCAGCACGAAAGCCGCCATCAGAAGCAGTTCGGTCCCGTAGCGCGACAGGACCTCTGATGGGCTACCTTGGGACATCAGGTCCACGACCCGCCCCATATAGGCGATGAGGCCGACCTCGACGGCCGCAACGACGACGGAAATCAGGGCAGTCAGCGTGAAGAGTTTTGTGAAGGGCCGTGAATATTCCTGCAGAAATGGCCAGAGCGCGCGGGGCGGTGCATCCGCTTCGGGGACGGGTGCGTAGGGGTCGATCAGGTTCTCGAAGTAGCGGAACATTGGCGGCTGCCTCCGGGCCAGCCGCCTCATATAGGGTCAACCAGGCACAAAGACCATGACAGCGGACGCGGAAAGCGCGATTGCCATCACTGTCGTGAACATCCGCCACGCGATCGGGGTCGTCAGCAGGTATGCCAGCAGCGACCCGGCAATGGCCCAGAAGACGCAGACGAAGAGATTGATCCCGGAGAACGCGGAAGCGATCCGCGCCGCCTCGAGAAGCGGCGGGAGACCCAGCGAATGACCAGCAACCGCGGCGAGGGCGATCGCCCAGGCTTTTGGATTGACCCATTGGAAGAGAACCGCCTCGACGAAGGTGAAGGGGCGCCCGTGCCCTCCTTCCTGACCCGGCGCCGAGACCAACAGCTTCCAGGCCATCCACAGGATCCAGGCGGCGGCCCCGACTTGGAGCGTGAATTTGAGCGCCGGAATTGTGACGAGCAGGGCGCCAAGCCCGAACGTCGCCACAGCCGACGTGACCCCGACGCCGACCACTACGCCGCAAATGTGCGGCACGGTCGCATGGAACCCGAACCGGGCCCCGGACGCCGTGATCAGGATGACATTCGGGCCGGGCGAGAACAGCCCGGCAAACACGAAGAGATAGAGAGGGTCGAGCGTCACGCGAGCCGAAGGGTTGAGGACAAGGAAAATGGCGGATCGGCGGTTTCCCGGTGCACCTGTTGCAGGGCGAAGGGAAGGCTAGTCGCCATCAACCCAGCGCCCGCGCCCTGAGATCGTCCCGTTCAATCTCGCCCGAAGCCGCGAGCCAGACGGCCTTTGCCTCTGCAAGGGCGCGGCCAAGATCGGGCCCTTGGAGCGCCGGCATCAGATCGGCTGCGACAAGTGGAAACGGCGTATCGGCGCCGCGCTCCGCTGCGGCGAAATCCCCCGGCCCGGGCGCGTGCCCGATGCTCGCCGCGCGGATCAGCAGCGCATCGCGCGCCCGCTCTGCCCCCAGGATGTGGCCCAGTGCAAAGGGCGGCCCTTCCGTTTCCCGCAAGGACTCAATCGCTTTCTCCTCGGCCCGTGAGAGGCGGAGCCCGGATGTGTCCCCTCCGATCGCCGCGAGGCGACGAAGCCAATCCGGCGAGATCTCTCCTTCAAGGTGGACCAACGGGGCCAATGCAGTCGGATCGGCCCCCGGAAGGACCCGCGTCAGGATCCCCGTCTGGGCCATCGCGCCGATGCACGGTGCAGGATCCGGCGCCGCAAGAAGCTTGCGGATTTCGTGGCCCACCCTCTCTCGGCTCAGACGATCGAGACCGGCCGCCTCTCGCGCGCAGGCGGACAGGCCCTCGGCGTCAAGCCCGTCGCGTCCGTACCAGGCCGTGAAGCGAAAGAACCGGAGGATCCGCAGATAATCCTCTTTGATCCGCGCATGCGGGTCCCCGATGAAACGGACGCGCCCGGCGCGCAGATCGGGCATCCCCCCGAGCGGGTCGACGATCGTGCCATCGGCCCGCGCATAGAGTGCATTCATGGTGAAGTCGCGCCGGCGGGCATCGTCGGTCGCATTGTCCGAGAAGGCCACGGTCGCGTGCCGCCCATCGGTATCCACATCCCGGCGGAACGTCGTGATCTCGTGGGGCAGACCACCGCTCATGACGGTGACCGTGCCGTGATCCAGACCGGTCGGAATGACCCTCAGTCCATTCTGTTCGGCGAGGTCGATGACCCGTTCCGGACGCGCATCGGTTGCGATGTCGATATCGGCGACAGGCGCGCCGAGCAGGGAATTGCGGACGCAGCCACCGACTGCGAGCGCGTCGTGCCCGGCATCTTCCAGCAATTTCAGGACAGCCTGCGTCGGCGCGGCACTCAGCCAGTCAGCTTCGATCCTCATGCACCCTCTCGGCCAATCCGCGCAGGATGCGTGCCGTCGCACCCCAGACGTAGTAGGGACCATAGGGCACGGCGTAGTAGCGGCGCCACTCCCCGCGCCACCGCCTCGCTTCGATCGTGTAGTTAGCGGGCTCAAGCAGATGGCTCGCCGGGATCGAGAAGACTTCGGCGACCTCCCCCGCCTCCGGCACAGGATCGAATTGCGGCACTTCGGCAAGGATCGGCGTCACCGTGAAGCCGGTGACCGTCTCGTGGCTCGGCAGATGGCAGAGGACCGATGCCTCGCTGAGCCCGACTTCTTCCGATGCCTCGCGGAGCGCGGCCGACTCAGCGGTCTCGCCCTCCTCGGTCTTGCCGCCCGGAAAGGCGATCTGTCCGGGGTGATGCTTCAATCGGCTGGAACGCTTGGTCAACAGAATGCGCGGGCCTTCTTCCGCATCCATGAGACCGACCAGAACGGCCGCATCGCGTAGCACCCTTCGTCCCGGCAGGACGACCTCCGGATTGAGATCGAAATCCGAAGACGCGCCGTCCGAATGTCGGGCGGCGCGCGTAATTCCGGCGATTGAAATCACGGCGCCTTCGTTGCCTCGAACCCGAGCGTCTCGGGCTCGAACTCGTAATGCGCTCCGCAGAACTGGCAGTCTGCCGTGACGATGCCGTCCTCCGTCGTCATGTGGGCGATATCCTTTGCAGAATAGATCGACAGGGATTGCCGCACCCTCTCCGACGAACACGTACACCCGAAGCGGATCGGCTGAGGATCGAACACCCTCGGCCCCTCCTCATGGAACAGACGGACCAGCAGGTCGGTCGGGCTGACGGACGGGCCGATCAACTCGAGGTCCTCGGTCGTGTCGAGCAGCAGGTTGGCCCGGTTCCAGTTCTCCTGCCCGTCGTCATCGAGGATGTCCGACGCGGTCAGGAGCCCGCCTTCACCGGATCCGCCCTCGCCGCTCGCGTAGGGGCTGGCCTTCGGCATGTGCTGCAGCATCACGCCTCCGGCTCGCCACCCCTCCTCCACGCCAGGCTCGGTGGGCCGGCCATGGGACAACGCAAAGCGCGTCGAGATCTGCTCGGATTGCGCGAAGTAGGTTTCCGCGCAGGCCGACAGGCTCCCCCCGGCGATGGGCGTGATCCCCTGATAGGGCGCCATGTCCTTGCCTTGGTCGATGAGGATCGCAAAGTAGCCCTTTCCGATCAGGTCGAACGGCTCGTCCCGGACATGCGCCAGCAACCTATCGCGATCGAAGCTCGCATAGGCGCGGATCCGAGCCGGTTGCCCGTCCTCGGTAGGCCCGTAGTAATCGGTCGCGATAAGCCGCGCCGGACCGTCGCCGCGAACCTGGAGCGAGAGCTTCCAGCGCAGCTTGATCGTCTGACCGATCAGTGCAGTCAGCAAGGCCATCTCGGCCACCAGCGCCTCGATCTGAGGCGGGTAATCGTGCTGGCGCAGCACCTCGTCGAGCACTCCGTCCAGACGGGCCACGCGGCCGCGGATGTCGGAAGCATCGAGCTGAAACGGCAACACGGTGTCGTCCCAGATGTGGGTCATCGTATTGATCATGGCGGAGTTCCTTTCCGGCACGGGTATCCCGCGCCTGTCTGGCGAGCCATATAGGACCGCGGCAGCCCCCGATAAACCCTTCCGCCCGGAGAGCCGATGATCCCTCGCCTTGGACGCCCGCCCCCATCGGTTCCGCACCGCTTCCGGCCCGGCGCCTATGCGATTCTGGTCAAAGGAGACCGGATCCTGCTCACGGAGCAGGACATGCCCGACGGGGTGGAGCTTCAATTGCCGGGCGGTGGCCTGGAACCGGAAGAGACGACGATACCCGGTCTGGTCCGCGAAGTGATCGAGGAGACGGGATATCGCTGCCGTATCCTGCGCCGCGTCGGTGCATATCGGCGCTTCACGATGATGGAAGACTACGGAGTCCGCGCCGAGAAGCTCTGCCATATCTATCTGGGCCAAGCCGGGCTTCGGATCGGGCCGCCGCGGGAACAGGGGCACAGGGCAATCTGGGCTCATCGTGACGAAGCCATCCGCGGGCTTGCGAACCGGGCGGATGCTGAGATCCTTCACCGTGTCTTGCGGAACCGATGGACTCGCCGCTGAGGCTCTTTGCAACCAGGATCCCGGGCAATGACCAGCGTCTCGGCACACTCGCGACGACACGTCGAGCCGCGCTGCGCGTCCAGATCGGTGGCGAGATGACCCGGCATTTCACGACAATTCTTGCATCGGGACGTCGCGCCGGCTTCAGGGTCCGTCGAAGAAATCACGTGATTGCAATCACGCCGTTCCACCGGCCGGAGTGAAATCGCCACAGATAGAGATCAGCAGTTTGCTGCCCGCTGCTTTCGCGGACAGCCACTAGAAGACCGCTGAGACGTCGCAGCGATCTTTCGGAAGACCCGCCGCGCTGTCGGGTCACCTTGCCGTGCCGGTTTTAGCGGGATCGCCGAATGCGAAGCTGAGCATCGAGACGTCGTCATCGAAGTCGGCTATCTCCGCATGGGTTCGGAGGCCTTCCTCGATCGCCTTCAGCATTCCTCCCGGGTCCGGGGGAGAGGTCGCAAGCATTTCAATCAGGCCCACCTCGCCCAGCATATCGCCCCAGCTGTTCATGCATTCCGTGACGCCATCGGAATAGAGGAGCAGGGTATCGCCCGGCGCGAGCCGGGCTCGTGACCGCTCGAACGGGGCCTCGGGCAGCAGTCCGACTGGGGGGCCGCCTTCACCGATCGGATCGACGCTGCCATCTGCCCGCCGGATCAGCGGATGCGGGTGACCGGCCTGACAGAATTCGATCTCGCCCGTCTGAGTGTCCACATATGCGAGCGCCGCCGTGAAATAGATGTCGGTCGACATCTCGGAAATCATGTAATCGTTGATCCGGGCCAGCACCGCCTCGGGTGGATCCGGCCGCCCATAGCCGTGACGGAAGAGAGCACTGTCGCGCGCGGTGCCGGTCAGAAAGGCGCCGGCAAGTCGGCCCGTCAGCAATGCGGATGCAATTCCATGTCCGGATACGTCGATCGAGAGAAGGGCAAGACGTCCGTCTCCGAGGTCGAGATATCCCAGAAGGTCGCCGCCTACCGGTCCCTGCGTGATCAGCTTCAGCTGGACGCCATGAGGCCCGAACGTCTCGGCGTCTGGGGGCAGGAATGACCGCTGAAGGTTCCGAGCCTCGATCAGGTCACGGTCGGTCGCATCCTGTTGCAGCCGCAGGTCGTGCAGCATGACCGCCACTTCGTGATTGCGATGCAAGAGCACCTCTTGCATCGACAGCATTCGCTGTCCCGACCGGACGCGCGCCCGCAACTCGTCCATATCGATCGGGCGGGTGACGAAATCATCGGCGCCGGCCTCCAGGCCCCGTGCCTTGGTCCGAGCGTCCTTGGCCGCCGTCATGAGAATGAAGTAGGCGTAGCGATCCGCCTGACTGCGACGGAACGCCCGGCAAAATTCCGGCCCGTCCATACCCGGCATCTGCCAATCCGAGACGATCAATCCGATCGGCGCCGCTTCCGCCTCTCTTTCGACGATATCGAGAGCTTCGACCGGGCTTTCGGCCTGCAGAACCTCGATACCCATCTTCTCCAGCACACGCGCGACGAGCCGGCGTTGCGCCCTACTGTCGTCGACTACCAGCGCACGCAGCGAAGCGACCGCAGGCGGCGGCGGCGGCGGCGACTGGATCGGAACGTGTTTCATCCCAACCGCGATAGCGCGGATACGCTAACGGAACGTGAACCGCCGGGAGCCTGCCCGATCATCCGCTGCGCGTTAACGCGGTCTTCAACCTTGCACGCCATATCGGCGGCATGAACGCGAATATGCTGGACATCGAACGTCTGTCTGAACTTGCCGGGGAAGTCGGCGAAGAGGATCTCGATATGGTTCTGAACCTCTTCCTCGACGAGGCGGAAGAGGTGATCGAACGAATTTCCAAGCGCATGGAAGACGAAGACTTCGCCAAGGCGACCCACTTCCTTCGATCCGGCGCTTTGAACATCGGCTTCTCCGGGCTCGCATCTGCGGCCGGCGCGGCAGATGATCTTCCGCCGGACCGTCGCGGCGAAGCCGCCGCATCCCTAACGGCGGTCCTGCTCGAAACCCGTCGCGTGGTGGGCAGTACGGTCGGATTCGCAGCCTGATTCACGCGCAAACAGGACAGGCAGACCCTGATCCGCACCTGCGATCAGATGACGAGTTCGGCCAGAACCGGATCGCCTGTTATGTCTCGCCAGGTAAAACCGCTGTCATCCATTCGCGCCTGAAGCCGCTCGAATGAGGCAGGGTCGGTGGTTTCGATCCCCATGAGCACGGTCCCGAAGTTCCTGGCCGACTTCTTGAGGTATTCGAATCGCGCGATGTCGTCGTCGGGGCCCAGCAACTCAAGGAAGTCCCGGAGGGCGCCCGGCCGCTGTGGCATCCGCAGAATATAGTACTTCTTCAACCCCCCGAACCGCATCGCGCGCTCCTTGACGTCGGGGAGTCTCTCGAAGTCGAAGTTGCCGCCAGTCGTCACACAGACCACGCGTCGGCCTTCGATTTCCGGCCGCAAGTCCCGCAATGCATCGACCGAGAGCGCGCCCGCGGGTTCTAGGACGATCCCTTCGATGTTCAGAAGCTCTTGGATCGTCAGGCACAAGCGACCCTCCGGAACCCGCAGAACGTGCTGCGGAGGGGTCTGCCGCAACAGCTCGAACGGGCGGTCGCCGATCCGCGCGACCGCGGCCCCGTCGACGAAGCTGTCGATCTGGTCCAGCGTCACCGGATGCCCCGATACCAGCGCCGCGGCAAGCGAGGCCGCGCCCACAGGTTCGACCAATCGGACGTCCTGCGGCATCTGGCGGGCAGCGCGAAGATAGCCGACCACCCCGGCCGAAAGCCCCCCACCGCCGACCGGCATGACGAGCATGTCGGGAGGCCCGTCCATCTGCTCCAGCATCTCGACCGCAACGCTGGCTTGCCCCTCGATCACATCGTCATCGTCGAACGGAGACAGGAAATGCGCGCCGGTCTCCTCGCAGAATCGTCGAGCTGCGGCGAGGGTCGCGTCGAAGAAATCGCCTGTCAGCTCGATCCTGACATGCTCCCCGCCGAAGGCACGCGTCTTGTCGATCTTTTGACCTGGAGTCGTGACCGGCATGAAGATGGTTCCGTCGACACCCAGATGCCGACACATCCAGGCAACGCCCTGTGCGTGGTTTCCGGCACTGGCACACGCCACCGCCTCGCCGCTCAGCTTGCGCATGGCGTTGAACGCGCCCCTCAGCTTGTAGGAGCGGACCGGCGTCAGATCCTCGCGCTTGAGCCAGATATCAGCGCCGTAGCGGTCGGACAGGAAATCGTTGCGCAGGCACGGGGTCGCTGGAAAGACCTCGCGCATCGCATCGGTCGCCGCGAGCGCGCCTGCGACGCGGTCATTCAAGAGGTCGGCCCTCGACCACGTGACCGTACAGCACCGTCAATGTCCCGACGCCGACCATCAGGGCAATCCACTGGACGACGATCTGGTAGATCACGGTGATGGGCCCGGCGGCCTGCATCTCGCCCTCCGGCAGGTCGGGTGCCGTGTCCAGAAGCGTCGGGACCTCGAGAAGGAAGGTAAATCCGACGGTTAGCAGGGCGAGCACGATGGCCGTCCGCGAATGGCCGGACGTCTCGCGCATTGCCTCGCCGAAACTCATGCGCCGTCCGATCGCGCCCGCCGGGAGAACCACGCCGAGCCGGTAGAACAGCAACAGCGCGATGAATAACGAGGTCGCGCTGACCAGCGGCTGCGCCGCGAGACCGAACAGGGGGTAGAGCAGAACGGCGACCATCGTCCCCGCAGCAAGCATGATCAATCCGATCGCAAGTCCCAGAAGCAGTGTCCGGCCGAGATAGCCGAGGACAAGTCCGCCATTGAAGGGAGGAACCCAGCCGGCCGGCGGCTCGCCCAGCAGGGTCCGCCGATGCCAGGCCACGGCGACCCATGTGAAGAGGAACAGGCTCAGAAAGCCGACACCTAGGGCGGAATTGACGAAGCCGGGTGGTATCTCGCCGGCCTGCATCATCTCCGGGTCCAGCGCCATGAGGGAGAGGTCCGGATAGGACGAGGTCAGCCACCAGGATGCCGCGCCCGCGATGATGAAGGGAATGAGGGATACTCTCAATGCATCCGACAGCCCATCGGTGATCTGCAGCACCGCATGCTTGAAGATCGTCCAGCCCAACATCTCGCAAATCCCTTCAATCCTGTCAGGCATCTGGCGTGCCACCCGGCGAGCGTCAATGTCGTCGCATTTCGCTGCCCGCTTTGGCAAAGGTGCCGTCTTGTGTATCTTTTTGAACCAGCGAGCTTTTCAGGCGTTCGAGTTCATGTGCCGACACGGCACTGGATATCTGAGGAGTCCCAAGATGCCCTTCCTTCGCCCCGCCTTGACCGCTTCCCTCTTACTGGCCGCGCCCGGTCTCGCGCTTGCGGACGCGCACGCGTCGTCGCCATTCGCGGAGTCCACGCTGGAATACGGGGAAAGCTATATGGCAACCACGCTGATCGGAACGCGGATCCACGCGACCGAGGCCGAGTTGACGCCCGGCATGTCGCTCCCGGCCGGCACCGTCGCGGAATGGGACGACATCGGCGAGATCGGAGATCTGATCATCGGCACCGACGGTTCGCTTGAAGCGGTAGTCGTGGATGTCGGCGGCTTCTTGGGCCTCGGCGAGAGGGAAGTCGCCATCTCGTGGGACATGCTGCGCCCGGTCTACGAAGAGGACAACATTCAGGAATATTTCCTCGGCGTGAACGCCACCGAGGAGATGATGCGGAACGCCCCGCAGGTAACGCGCGTCCCGACCGAATAGCCGGCCTCCGGCCTCTGCCCCATCTTGCGGGCGGGGGCCGCCAGCGTTAGGCGCCTGCGGGACCGAAGGAGGACCGCATGGACGCGCCCAAGAAAGTCGTGCTCGCCTATTCCGGGGGGCTGGATACCTCGATTATCCTCAAATGGCTGCAGACCGAGTATGGTTGCGAGGTCGTGACCTTTACGGCCGATCTGGGCCAGGGCGAGGAACTGGAACCTGCCCGGAAGAAGGCCGAGATGATGGGTGCGACCTCGATCCATATCGAGGATCTGCGGGAGGAATTCACTCGCGACTTCGTCTTCCCGATGTTTCGGGCCAACGCGCTTTACGAGGGGCTTTACTTGCTCGGCACATCCATCGCGCGGCCACTCATCTCGAAGCGGCTGGTCGAGATCGCAGCCGAGGAAGGCGCCGATGCCGTCGCGCACGGAGCCACGGGCAAGGGCAACGACCAGGTCCGCTTCGAGTTGGCGGCCTATGCGTTGAACCCCGACATCAAGGTCATCGCACCCTGGCGCCTCTGGGACCTGACGAGCCGGACAAAGCTGATTGATTTCGCCGAGAAGCACCAGATCCCGATCGCAAAGGACAAGCGCGGCGAGGCGCCATTCAGCGTCGATGCCAACCTCCTGCACACCTCATCCGAGGGTAAGGTTCTCGAGGACCCCGCCGAGGAGGCGCCGGACTACGTTCTGCAGCGGATCACGCGGCCCGAAGATGCGCCGGATGAGCCGGAAATGGTCGAGATCACGTTCGAGCGCGGAGATGCGGTCGCGATCGATGGCGAGGCGATGTCCCCCGCGGCGATCCTGACACGCCTGAACGAACTCGGCGGCAAGCATGGCGTCGGTATCCTGGATCTTGTCGAAAACCGCTTCGTCGGGATGAAGTCCCGCGGCATCTACGAGACGCCTGGCGGGACGATCCTGCTGGAGGCCCATCGCGGGATCGAACAGATCACGCTGGATGCGGGCGCAGGCCACCTGAAGGACTCGATCATGCCCCGCTATGCGGAGTTTATCTATAACGGCTTCTGGTTCTCACCCGAGCGGGAAATGCTGCAGGCGCTGATCGACAAGAGTCAGGAGCATGTGTCCGGAACGGTTCGCGTGAAGCTCTACAAGGGGTCCGCCCGGACCGTGGCCCGCTGGTCCGATCACAGTCTCTATTCAGAGGCGCATGTGACCTTCGAAGAAGACGCCGGGGCCTATGATCAGCGCGACGCGAAGGGCTTCATCCATCTGAACGCACTTCGACTGAAGCTCGTGGCGAACCGGAACAAGCGGGTCGGCGGATGAATCGGGATGCCGCCCGGCGCAACGGGCGGTCCGCACCACGTCGGTGCCGATGCGAATAGCGATCACGTTCGCGATTTGCGCCGCGGGTGTGGGCGTCTTCCAGCTTCTCGGCCTGCCCCTTCCCTTTCTTCTGGGTCCGCTCTTCGCATGTCTCGCCGCCGCTCTTGCGGGGATCCGGCTCGATAGCTGGAAGATCCTGACAGACGGCATGCGCACGATCCTCGGGGTCGCCGTCGGCGCATCGGTCACGCCCGCCCTGATGGGCCAACTGCCGTCAATGGCATTGTCGCTGCTGCTCGCGCCGCTCTTCCTCTTGGTGTCCGGCCTTGCGGGTTATCCGTATCTCCGCGCGGTGTGCAGGTTCGACAAGCCGACGGCATTCTATGCCGCGATGCCGGGCGGCCTGCAGGACATGCTGGCCTTCGGAGAAGAGGCCGGCGGGGATCCGAGGGCCCTCTCTCTGCTGCACGCGACGCGCGTCCTGCTGATCGTGTCGGTCATCCCGGCGGTTCTGGTCCTCTACTACGAAATCGACCTGACGGTCGCTCCGGGTGCACCGGCACGTGACCTTGAACCCGGACAAATGGCGTTGATGGCGATCGCGGCCCTCTTGGGATGGCGGGCCGCCAAGTGGATCGGGTTGTTCGGCGCTTCCATTCTCGGTCCGATGATCGTCGCCGCGCTCCTTTCGCTCA
Source organism: Jannaschia aquimarina (assembly GCF_000877395.1). Lineage (GTDB taxonomy): Bacteria > Pseudomonadota > Alphaproteobacteria > Rhodobacterales > Rhodobacteraceae > Jannaschia > Jannaschia aquimarina. The sequence goes on from NZ_JYFE01000023.1 coordinate 38,137, forward strand.
TGGGTCTGATCGAGAGCCGTCCGCCTGCCGAAGCCATCCAGGCGGCGCAGTTCTTCATCGGCATGGTCGTCGGAGTGAAATATTCCGGAATCACCGTGACAGAAGTTCGCCGGATCCTCGTCTCTGGCCTCGGACACGGCCTGATCCTCGCCGTCATCGCGGGGATCTTCGCCGAAATCGTCGTTCTTGCCGGGCTCGCTCCGCCACTTGATGCGATCCTCGCCTTCTCGCCGGGCGGGCAGGCGGAGATGGCGATCATGGCCATCATCGCAGGGGCGGACTTGGCCTACGTGCTCGTCCACCACATCACTCGAATCGTTCTGGTCATTACCTGTGCCCCGCTGGTTTATCCGTACCTGAGATGAGGCACATCGAACGCGCATCGGCAGGGTCGACCCGCGCGGACAGAGCAACCAAAGTAGACCGAGAGCCCGCACCGCCATTCGACGACCACACCCGAGATTTGCCCATGACCTCCTTGCCCGACGATGACGACGCAATCCCGGCGGCGCTGCGACGCTGGCTGACCGAAGACGCCCTTCCGCTGTGGACGGGACTAGGCTTCGATGCAGCGACAGAAACGGTCTGGGAATCGCTGACCCATGACGGGGCGCCGCGTCGCCATCAGATCAAGCGATTGCGGGTCCAGGTGCGGCAGGCCTACGTCTTCGCGCAGGCCAGAGGAATGTCACCCGGGGCCGAAGACCTCGCGGTTCGTCTCTTCGCCCGCACCATGGAAGACGGGTTTGATCAGGACGGACATCTCGCGGCCAATCTGGATCCACGGACCGGCGCGCGCCTCGATAGTCCGCACGACCTCTATGATCTGGCCTTCGTCCTCCTGGCGACGTCCGCACTGATCGACGCAGGGCACGGGATCGAGAGCGATCTGAAAAAACTGCGGTCCGCCTTGGAAAAGCTCAAGGCGGCACGAGGCTGGCACGAAACGGCGGAGCGACGGCAGCCACGTCGCCAGAACCCTCATATGCACCTGTTCGAAGCCAGCACGGCGCTCTTCGCGGCGACTGGCGATGCCTTCTGGCGCGATGTCGCTCAGGAATGCCTCGACCTGCTTGGGGAGGTTTTCCTGGCCCCCGAAGGACGCCTTCTTGAGCATTTCGATGCGGATTGGTGCCCCTTGCCCGATGGCGGAGGGCAGCAATACGAACCGGGCCACATGGTCGAATGGATCTGGCTCCTCGATGCGTGGGAGAAGGCCACCGGCCTCTCATCCGGCATCGATCCCGCGCCGCTTTGGCACCGGGCCCTGGATCGCAGGTTCGAATTGACGGGTTGCCTACCGGACCAGTCCGATCCGACCTCCGATTTCGCGCGCACCTGGCCCCAGACCGAGATGCTCAAGGCGGCGATCGTGATGACGGCTAGAGGCGATAACCGCCTGGAGCCCGATCAGGCGCTGCGTCTGCTGTGGGACCGATACCTGACTGGCCCTGTCCCGGGCGGCTGGTACGACCGCCTGGATCGCCACGGCTCCGTCATCTCCGACAACATGCCGGCCTCGACATTCTATCACATCTGGGTTGCACTCCGTGCCCGGATGACCGGGCCATCCCGATAACGCACTCGGAAGCTGACTGCGTCCGGATCAGCTCCGCCCTTCGCGCATCCAGGCGCCGACGGTGAGACCCGCAGCGATCAACAGGAACAACCAGGGCGGCACGAGCGACAGCAGTCGGATATCGGCCGTGAGATACGCCTGACGGGGGGTATAGCCCAGCCACCCCCGGCCTGCCGCCTCGCGATCCGCGCGAACAGCCCGCAAATCCGGCGCGCCGTCTTCGACCGCCCAGACGCCACCATTCGTCGCATCGACCGCCTCTGCGACGACCTCCTCGCTCGCGATCGTCTGTTCGAATTCGCGTGGGGCGGCAGGTCCCAATCCGATGACGGCGGTCCGATCCCCTTCCTGCAACCGATAGAGGCCCTGCATCTCGCCGAGATGGCGCGCCACGTAACGACCCGGCGCCTCCTCCTGGAGCGTCAATTCGATTGTCGATCCATCCGGCGCGGTCAGCGTTACGGGGCCCGGTTCGTCGCCAAGCGTCCGGCGTGTCACCGTGATCTCCTGTCCGAGCGCAGTGGCCGTCAGCGCCTCTTCTTCCAGTTCGGGCTCACCCATCAGCCAATGGGCGAGACGCCGCAACAACTCCGCCTGCGGACCGCCACCTTCATAGCCGCGATCCCAAAGCCAGACATGATCGGATCCAAGCAATGCGACGCGGCCCGCCTTTACGCGGTCGAGGATCAGCAACGGTTCATCCTCGACACCGGTCATGACGATCTGTGCGTCGGACGGGGTAAGCTGAATCTGACGATGCCACCGGCCCCAAGGCGCCTCGCCATCCCCATACCCTGTCGGCAGACCTTCGGTCACCGGATGCTTCTCGCCCGTATCCGACACGGTGGGCAGGAAGCCCTCCTCGATGACACGCGCGGTGGGTTCGGCCGGTAGGACCGACGCCAGAGGAGAGCGGAAGATCGAGTCGGCGGTCGCGAAGTCCGGGCCGGCCGCAATCAGCAGGGCGCCCCCCTCCTCGACGTAGCGGCGGACATTCTCGAGATAGATGCCCGGCAGAATACCACGCCGTTGATATCGGTCGAAAATGATCAGGTCGAATTCGTCGATCTTCTCGAAGAACAGCTCTCGCGTGGGGAATGCGATAAGGCTGAGTTCCGTCACGGGAACCCCGTCCTGCTTGCCCGGTGGCCGCAGAATCGTGAAGTGAACCAGGTCCACCGACGCATCCGCCTTCAGCAGGTTGCGCCAGGTCCGTTGGCCCGGATGCGGCTCGCCGGAGACGAGCAGGACGCGAAGCCGATCGCGAACACCGTTGATCTGAATGATCTGGGCGTTGTTCCGGTCGGTCAGTTCGCCATCTGCTTCGGGCAGGCGGAACTCCATGACATTCAACCCGCCATGGGGCAGGACAATCGGCAGGTTCAGGTCTTCGCCCACCGGGATCCGATAGGCCCGGGGCTGCCCTCCGTCGATCGAAAGAACGATATCCGCCTCGTTCCCGATATCCGGCGGAACATCCCCGACATCTTCCACGCGGAGGGTTATCGAGAACTCTTCATCGAGGATCGCAAAAGCAGGCGCGTCCCGAACGATCAGACGGCGATCCCAGTCGCCGCTACGTCCGGTGCGAAGCAAGTGAAGCGGCGCAGGCAGATCCGGTGCGAGCTGAGGATCGTGGATCCGGCCATCCGAGATCAGGAATGCGCCGGCCACGCGATCCTGCGGGACTTCGGCGAGAAGTTCGGAAAGGGCGGTCATCGCCAGCGTACCCGCGTCCCCCTCCCCGTCGGACACCCGGACGACACGGGTATCGAGACCTTCACGCTCTGCCTCCGACAATAGCTCAGCGAGCGCCTCGCGTGTCTGCTGTTCACGGTCGGACAGACGCTGCGATGCGCTCTCATCAACGGCGACCAGCAGGATGTCGGAAAGGGGTTCACGCTCCTCGGTCTGGAGCGAGGGGTCCAGCAACGCCACAGTCAGCGCCGCGGCAGCAAGCGCGCGCAGCCACCATCCCGGCAGGCGCCGCCACAGGGCCAACAGCGCTGCGGCGAAAGCCAGCGCCGCCACGGCACCGATCAGCCAGAGCGGAAGGGTCGGATCGAGGACGATTTCACGGGTCATCGCGTCAGTTCCCCAACCGATCAAGCAGGGCCGGGACGTGCACCTGGTCGGATTTGTAGTTACCGGAAAGCACGTGCATCACCAGATTCACCCCGAACCGGTACGCGATCTCGCGCTGTTGCTCGCCGGAATAGCCCGAGCCGACCGGCAAGAGCGGACGACCGCCCTGATCCGTGGCCCATGCCGCCGCCCAATCGTTTCCACCGATCAGAACCGGCGTCACGCCATCGTTCAGGTTTCGGAACGGCATGCCTTCCACCTGCTCCGCCGCGGGACTGGCTTCGACCCACACGTCGCGGCTTGCGAAGCGGCCGGGGAAATCCTGGAGCAGATAGAAGCTCCGGGTCAGAACGTGGTCACCCGGGAGGGGTTCGAGAGGCGGAATGTCAAGCGGCGCCGCGAGATCCCGAAGTCGCCGCGAGGCCGGGGAATTCGACCCGAACCCGCCGAGATCGGCGTCGCGTGTATCGAAGACGATCATGCCCCCGCCGCGAAGATAGCGGTTCAGCTTGGCGTATGCATCCTGGGACGGAAGCGGTTGGTCCTCCGTCACGGGCCAATAAAGAAACGGAAGAAAGGCGAGTTCGTCGGTTTCGAGGTTCACCCCCCTTGGCGCCTCGGGCTCCACGCTGGTGCGCTGCGTCAGAATTCTGGACAGACCGCGCATCCCCGCTTCCGACACGTCATCGATCCGGGGATTCCCCGTCTGGACATAGGCCAAGGAGACGTCGGTCGGGAAAGGATCGTCCTGGGCCGAAGCCGGCATTGCCGAAAGCGCGATCAGGGCCGCCGCGCCGAAGCGCCGGAGGATCGGAATTGCGGCGAGCGCCGTCATGACGATGAGAACGAGTAGGATCATACCTTGCACGTGGGAACTGATCGCTCCACCGCAATGCCATTGCGTCGAACAGGTCGAACCCGCGGATGCGGCATCAGGCAGCACGAGAACGAACGGGGTCGCCAAAACGGCCACCGCACCGCGCAATCTGCCTCCCAGCCAGAGGGTCGCTATCGCATCCATCGCCAGCAGGATCAGCGCGACGGCGAGCAACCAGGGCGCGAGATCCGTCTCTTCTTGAATGGCCAACGCTTCGACGGTCGCACCGGCCGGATAGCTCGCCGGCACAAGCTCCGCCTCGGGTCCGAGGACGTTCAAGGCAAGCGAACGGCCCGGACCCTCGTATACGCCGGGTGGCAGATCAGCGGTGGGAATTCCATCCGCCAGGTCTTCCCCGGCGACTCCAGGAAGCGTGCCCGCATCCCGCACACGTCCGAAGCCGTCGAGAACGATGCGTGGTGTCCAGGTGGTTCCCTCAAGCTCTTCCGCCTCGATGGCAGCGGGCCGGGTGGACACCGCAAGCCTTTCGAGCATCTGGACGAAGAGCCCAGAGATCGGCAGGTTCGACCATTCCGCATTCGCGGTCACATGGAAGAGAACCACTTGCCCCTCCCCCAAGGACTTCCGCGTGACCAGGGGCGTGCCATCCGCAAGAGCTGCGATCGCGCGCTCCGCCAAGGTCGGATCCGGTTGGGCGACAACCTGCGATGTGACGGTCACCTCCTGCGGAAGGTCCAGCCCCGCAAAGGGGCTTTCGTCGGGGAACGGGCGGAGCAGCTTAGGCTCGCCCCATGACAGGGCGCCGCCCACCGTGCGCCCTCCGCTTCTCAGCCGGACGGGCATCAGCGGATCCTCATCCGCCCGCGACACGTCGGACGCGGCAAGACGCGGACCCGCAAAGCGAAGCAGCAGGCCACCCCCTTCGACCCATTCCTCGACGCGCAGCGCTTCGGATGGCGACAATCGCGCGACATCGGCGAAGACGAGGACGTCAGGGTTGGCAGGCAAGATCGTGTCGAGATCGCCCTCGATGAGATCCGCTGTCGGCGCGAGGGCTCGGCGCAGGTAGAAGAGAGGATCAAGCAAATCCTCGCTCTCGCCGCCGGCGGTCGCCAGCAACGCCACTTCACGCCGGGCGAGGCTGTCATCGGCAAGCGCCACGGCACCGGCCGTCCGCTCTCCGGCGATTTCGATCCGTGAAACCCTGTTTCTCAGCTCGGGCGGCAAACGCAGTTCGGCCTCGGCACGGTCCGAGGCCTCTTCGAAGACAGCCTCACCTGTCCCCAACTCGGCCATGGCGCCGGTCGGGCCCGGTCCGATCGCGCGCAGCGCGACAGTCCGTGTGCCAGCGTCTCCGAGACGCACGACATGCAAGCGGATTGCGCCCTCCTCGTAGCGCGGCGGAGTCAGCCCGATGATGGGTCGACTTCCAGCCACGAAATGCGCGCCGATCTCGCCCCGGCCCTCTCGTTCCAGACCGTCAGAAAACCAGACGACTTCAGCGCCTTCCAGATCGAGGGAGGAGAGACCGGAATAGTCCGGCTCCCATGCACGGGGCTGAACGGAAGGCAATCGTTCGATCCAGGCCTGTGCGCCCTGAAACGGGATCTCGTCGGGCAACTCGTCCGTCAGGGACAGGACTGCGGCAACACGCCCGGCCCGAGCCGCATCGCGCAAGAGCCCTTCGACCCGTTCCATGCGCTGCGGCCAATCCCTCGCCGAGGCCCACGATGCGTCCATGAGCACGAGCAGAGGTCCACGGCCCGTCCCCGCCTCTCGCGGGTTCAGCACCGGGCCGGCGAACGCGATGATTGCCGCCGCAACCGCCAACATCCTGAGGAGCAGAAGCCACCAGGGCGTCGTCGATGTCTGGCTCTCGTCGTCCTTCAATCCGAGAAGCAGGATGATCCCCGAAAAACGCCGCCGGATCGGGGCAGGCGGAACGGCACGCAGAAGCCACCAGAGGATCGGGAGAAGCAGAAGCCCCAGCAAGAGAAGCGGTGTTGTGAAAGCGATCGCGCTCACCGGCGGGGGCCCAATGCGGAATGAAGTGAAAGAAGGGCGGCGCCCGCGGACTCGTCGGTGTGATGCGTCATGAACCGCCAGCCGGTTCTGGTGCAAAGCCCGTTCAGCGTGTCGCGCCGTTCAGCCAGCCGTGTGAGGTAGTCTTCGCGCAAACGGCTCGCCTTGAGCGTTTCGAACTGAATCGCGCCGGACATGCTTTGGAACACGGTGCGTCCATCGTAGGGGAAGGCCTCCTCTTCGGGGTCGAGGATCTGCAACAAAATCCCCTCGACCCCTCGGTCCGCGGCCGAAGTCAACGCGTCTACGAGTTTCTCCGGTGGCCCGAGGAAATCCGACAGGAAGACCGCGCGCGCCCCCCACGGCATCGTCTGGGGACGAGGTGTACCGTAATCGGACCGGTCTCCGTCCTGCATCAGTGAGTTCGCCATGGCCATCAACTGTGCCCGCCCACCCTTCGGTGGCTCGGCCAGATTGGCGAGGCCCGCCCTCTCTCCGGCGCGGATCGCCAGTGTCGCGAGCGCGAGCGCCAGCGTCTGTGCCCGCCGCAGCTTCGAGGGACGATCACCGCCGGAGAACTGCATCGATGCGGCATCGTCGACCCAAATCGTAAGGGCCTGCGCCGCCTGCCACTCGGTTTCCCGGACGAAATGGGCATCGGTCCGGGCCGATTGGCGCCAGTCGATGGAGCGGCGCGGATCGCCAGGCTGTGCGGACCGGTACTGCCAGAACGCATCCCCGGGTCCGGCCCGTTTGCGGCCATGATGCCCCATCAGAACAGTCGCCGCCAACCGTTCGGCATGCAGAAGCAGCTGAGGAAGAGCGCTGGCTTCCGCTTCGGACCGGGCTCTCAGAGAGCCGGGGGTGTGGATGGCCGCATCCAATTGTCAGGCGGCGCGTTCGACATGCGTGATGCGGGCCGTCATCTCGTCGATGACATCTTCCAGACGGACCCCCTCGGCACGGGCGGCGAAAGACAGTGCCATCCGGTGCAGAAGAACCGGCCGCGCGAGCTTGGCCACGTCCTCCGGACCCGGCGCAAGCCGCCCCTCGAGCAACGCTTGAGCCCGGCAAAGCATCATGAGCGCCTGTGCCGCGCGTGGGCCAGGCCCCCATGCGACGTGCTTTCGGACCTGGTCCGTCGCTTCCTCGCCATCGGGCCGGCAGGCCCTGACAAGATCGAGGATAAGCTCCACAATCCCCTCGCCCACCGGCATGCGCCGGACGATCCCCTGCGCGGCGATCAGGGACGGGCCGTCGAAGATCTGACGCGTCTCTTCTTCGGTAATGCCTGTCGTCGCCAGCACGATCGCGCGCTCCGTATCCCGGTCGGGATACTCGACGTCGATCCGGACGAGGAACCGGTCCAGCTGCGCCTCAGGCAAGGGGTACGTGCCCTCCTGCTCGATCGGGTTCTGCGTGGCGAGGACGTGGAAGGGCGAAGGCAACTCATGCGTCTGACCCGCGATCGTCACTTCATGCTCCTGCATTGCCTGCAAAAGTGCCGATTGTGTACGGGGAGAGGCGCGGTTGATCTCGTCCGCCATCAGAAGTTGAGCGAAGATCGGCCCTTCGACATAGCGGAACGCCCGGCTGCCGTCGCCCGCCGTCTCCAGAACTTCCGAGCCAAGGATATCCGCGGGCATCAGGTCGGGCGTGAACTGTATCCGGTTGCCGCTGAGGCCCATGACGGTCGAAAGCGTTTCGACCAGACGTGTCTTTCCGAGCCCCGGGAGGCCCATCAGAAGCGCGTGACCGCCGGACAACATCGCAGCCAGGGTCAGGTCGACGACCCGATCCTGCCCGATGATCCGCGTCGCAATCGCGCCGCGCGCATCGGCCAGACGTGCACCCAGCCTTTCGATTTCCGCGAGCAATTCGTCGGCCATTGCGAACCCCTTCTGCGCCACTACTCTTGCACTAGCTATGGTGTCCGGAACGCGGGGCAAAGGGTAATGTCGGATAACGGACGCGTGAGCACGTCGACGGATGGGCTGATCTCCGCCGCAAGGCAGGCCGCAAAGGAGGGGAAACGTGGCTCTCCCCCCGTCCACCTCTGGGACCCGCCCTATTGTGGAGAGATCGATATCGTCATCAAACGGGACGGAACCTGGTTCCACGAAGGGACACCTATAGGCCGACCCGGCCTTGTGAACCTGTTCGCATCGATCCTGAAACGCGAAGGGGACAAGCACTACCTCGTCACGCCAGTCGAGAAGGTCGGAATCGAAGTCGAAGACGCACCGTTCGTTGCGGTCGATTTCGAGACCGGGCCGAACGGAATTGCGTTCGTCACCAATGTCGATGATCGCGTCACCGCTGGTCCCGAGCATCCGATCCGCGTCGATCTGGCGCAGGATGGAGAGCCGTCACCCTATGTCGAGGTGCGCCGCGGCCTGGAGGCGCTCATCGACCGCAAGAGTTTCTATCGGCTCGTCGAGATCGGCGAAGAGCGCGATGGCGTCTTCGGACTAAGCTCCGGGGGCGCATTCTTCCCAATCATTGCGGCCACCGGACTCGATTGAGCGGACTGAGGTCACGCAACGTCAGTCGTCGTCGCCGCCCGGTCCGTCTGGTGTTACGGGGCGCCGCTCGTCATCGCTGACCCTGTCGCTCGGCCGCGCGGTCTCCTGCTCGCGCGCCGTCTCCATCTGCTCGCGGGTCGAAGGCTGACCGGCAGCTTCGGCCCCTGTCCCGAGGGGAGCCGCGCCGGGATCGGGAAAGCCCTGCTTGTCGCCGGTCCTCCCCGAAGCGATGTCGTCCTTCAGCATCGCGGACGTCGCGCCTTCGCGTTCTTCCAGCGGCGTGTCGGGATCATAGGGCAGCTCCTTGCCGTCCTTCTTCGGTCCCTTTCCCTGAGCGTCGTTCTTGGTCATGGCGGCCTCCGTCATCTGCTCCCTGCACAACCGGCCGGGGCACGCATACGTTCCGGCGCGCCCGTTTAGGGGAGCAAGCGGATGGCCGTGGCGGGACCGACGGGGCAGACTGCCCGCGAACCGACGCCAAAGGAGCCGCACCATGATTCCCGCCCGCTTCGCTCCCGCGCTTTTCGGCCTGATCCTCTCCGGCCTCATGTCGCTGATCGTTTCCGGCTTCGCGACCTGGCGCGCGATCGGTCTGGTCGAGGGCTTCGGCGCCACATGGACGGGCGCGTGGCTGGGATCATGGGCCATCGCGTTTCCGACGGTGCTGGTGGTCGCCCCCCTGACCCGGCGGCTGGTCGATCGACTGGTCGCCCGATGATGCTGACACAATGCTGTCAGCAGGGGCGCGCGATGGTCTAGGCTCCAACCATTCGGAGCTGACCCATGACCTTCGCACCCCAACATCCCGTCGTCTGGACCGAGATCCCCGTCACCGACCTCGCGGCCGGCCGGCGCTTCTATGAGAGCGTGTTCCAGTGGGCGATGGCACCCCAGTCCGGCCCGCCGAACGATTTCGTGTTCTTCACTCCGCCCAGCGCGGACGAGGGCATCGGCGGCCACATATACCCCGGCACACCGGCGCAGGATGGCGGCCCCACCATTCACCTCCAAGTCCCCGGGACGCTCGAGGATGCGGTGGATCGCGTTTGGAACGCAGGCGGCAAGGTGTTGGACATGCCGCCCGTCACCATCCCCGCCGGCCGTTTCGTCTATGCGCTCGACCCCGACGGCAATTCCATAGGTCTCTTCGAGCCCAAGCAGGGCGGATGAGACGGGCCGACCGCCTTCTTCGGATCACGGATATCCTGCGCGGCGGTCGGCTGACCACCGCGCAGGATCTGGCCGACCGTCTGGAAGTGTCGAAGCGCACGATCTACCGCGATGTGGCCGATCTGATCGCCAACCGCGTCCCGATCGAGGGCGAGGCGGGCATGGGCTACGTCATGCGGCAAGGCTACGACCTGCCGCCGATCATGTTCACCGCCGAAGAGGTGGTGGCCCTGGTCGGCGGCGCCCGCCTGATCCGCGCCTGGGGCGGGGGCCGGATGGGCCGATCCGCCGAGGCCGCGCTGGACAAGATCGCCGCCGTCCTGCCGGATCCCGAAGCCGCCCGGGCCGGATCCGTTCACATCCACGCCTTCCGCCCATCGGAGCAGTCGCGAGAGACCGCGGACCGGCTGGACGGTATCGAAGCGGCAACCGAGGCGGGCTGCTATCTGTCCTTCGCCTACAGCGACGAACGAGGCCGGCCCACACGCCGTACCGTGCGCCCTCTGGGCCTGTGGTTCTGGGGAAAGGTCTGGACCATGGTTGCGTGGTGCGAATTGCGACAGGACTTCCGCATGTTCCGCGTCGATCGCATGTCCGAGATGAACGCGGGCGAGCGATTTCCTCCGGATCCCGATCGCACCATCGAGGCGTTCCGCCGAAGCCAGCCCTGCCTACCGCCGGAATGGTGAGGGGCGAAGCCCCTGGGCGGCGGACGCTGCGACATCCGCGATCCGCTTGGCGCGGGTCGCTTCGGTTTTCGCCGTCTTGACCCATTCCAACGTGCCGCGTGTGACCGATCGGGGCCAGCCGTCCCACACGGCGCGCAGATCGCCCAATGCCGCATCGAGATCTTCCGGCACCACACCGGCCTCGATCTCGTCGAGGAAGGTCCACATCCCCGAGTCCTTCGCGGCCTCAATGGCGTCCTCCCCCGCCTCGGTCATCGCGCCAGAGGTGCGCGCGGCCTCAACCAAACGCTTGTTCAGAGCCGACCAGGCAGAGCCCGGCCTGCGCGGTGCAATCAGATGGGCCGAGCGGTCTTCATCGATCCTGTTAACGACCGCGTCGATCCAGCCCCAGCACAAGAGTTCCTCGACCGCCTCGATCCAGGGCAGGTGATCAGGGTGATGCGCCTTGTAGGTGGCAAGCCAGACGCCTTCCTCGTCTCGATGATGCACGGCCAGCCACTCGCGCAGATCCGGCCGCGACCGGACCGTGACCAGCGGGCGATCCTTGTGCGTCTCGCTCATACCGCTCGCCACTCGCCCGGCAGCAGATCCTCGACGCTCCAATCCCCGACCGACCAGCGCACGAGCCTCAGGACAGGTAGGCCCACATGGGCACACATCCGGCGCACCTGACGGTTGCGTCCCTCGGTGATCGTCAGCCGCAACCAGGCGTCCGGAACGGTCTTGCGCAGCCGCACGGGTGGATCGCGCGGCCACAGGTCGGGGGCCGCGACCTCTTCGACCTCGGCGGGCCGGGTCAATCCGTCCTTCAGGGTCACGCCACGCCGCAAGGCGTTCAGCGCCGCCGCATCCGGCGTCCCTTCGACAAGCGCGAAGTAGGTTTTCGGCGTCTTCGCCTTCGGCGACGTGATCCGCGCTTGCAGCCGGCCGTCATCGGTCAACGCGAGCAGGCCTTCGCTGTCCCGATCCAGCCGTCCCGCCGCGTAGACGCCCTTGGGCAGACCGAGCCTCGAAAGCCCCGGCCATTTCCCTTCGTCGGTGAACTGACTCAGCATGTTCATCGGCTTGTTGACCAGCACGATCACGCGACCATCCCCCACTCGTGCGCATATCCTTTGCCCGATCGGGCGGTCCCGCGCTACCTTCGACCCAAAACACGAGGGAGAGCAGCCCCATGATCGGACGTCTCGCAGGCGTCGTGCTGGCCGTGTTTGTGGGCGGCACAGCCAGTCAGGCCCCCGAATTCGCCCAACAATACCAGCAACGCCTTGGCGGCGCGGTGGATGAGCTATCCCGCATTGTCGCCGATTTCGACCGCGACGCCTACGAGGCGGGTCTGACGCGGCAGGACGCCCTTGCCGCGATGACCGGATCGGAGTTCGTCCTCCGGCGGCAGGCCTCCATGCGCCGAAATATCGACAGGCTGGGGCGAATGGGTGCTCAGATCGACCGCCTGCGGGCCGAGCCGACCGGACTGGGTCGCGTCGCCCTCGTGGCTCGGGCACCCGATCCCGAACTGGCGCGCCGGACCTGGGACGACTTTCAGCCGGCCATTCCCATCACGCCGACCGGCTTCGGCCTGGGCGCGACCGGCGCGTTCCTCGGTTGGCTCTTGGCCCAACTTCTCCGAATGCCGTTCCGCAGGCGCACGTCTCAGCCGGCCCGTTCGTCCCTGTAGATCCGGAACTCGGGCGACGACGCGGCATAGATCACATTCGCAAGCTTCGGATCGTCGTAGGCATCGTCATTCGTGACATGCCCATCGTAGCCACCGACCTTGACCAGATCCGTCCCGTCCCGCCAGCAGATGTTGAGACCGTGTTCCGCTTCCCAATCGCAATCCGCCTCCAGGCTCACGAACCAAGCCGTCTTGAAGTAGTCCTGCCGCACCGTGATCGAGCGGGGGCGGACATGGGCCCAGATCGCCTCAGGCCCGGCGGGGACGCCCATCTGCGCATCCAGCCAATCCTCTCCGCCGACGGCTGAGTGGTAATCGCGGTAGTAGGCGTAGACATGGCGCCAGGTCGTGCTCAAGGCCTCGGGAGGCAGCGTCATGAACCGGTCGAACGCAGCGCGTCCATCGTCGGTGATCGGTTCGAATTCCAACAGCGCGACCTCGACGCCGCCGAAGATTGGCGGCCGGACGGGCGTCTCACGATGGGTCAATGCGCCTCGGCCCAGGTCTTGCCCACACCGGCATCGACGACGATCGGAACCGAGAGCGACCGGACCGGCATGTTCGCACCCTCCATCACCTCGCGGGCGCGCTCGATCAGCGCGTCAGCGGCGTCCTCGGCGGCTTCGAACAGCAATTCGTCGTGGACCTGTAGCAGCATCCTCGCGTCGATCCCCTCGATCGCGGCCTCCATGCGCGCCATGGCGCGGCGGATGATATCGGCATTCGACCCCTGGATCGGCGCGTTGATTGCCGCGCGGCGCGCATAGCCGGCCTGCGGTCCTTTCTGGCCGACACCCGGTGTGTGGACCTTGCGGCCGAACAGCGTCGTGACGAACCCGTCCTTCTTCGCGCGCTCGGTCGTTTCGTCCATGTAGTCCTTGATGCCGGGGAACTTCTCGAAATAGCGCTTGATGAACTCGCTCGCCTCCTCACGCGGGATCCGCAGATTGCGGGCCAACCCGAAGCCCGAGATGCCGTAGACGATCCCGTAATTGATCGCCTTCGCAGATCGCCTGACGTCGGGCGTCATCTCGTCGAGTGGCACGCCGAACATCTCGGACGCGGTGACCGAGTGGATGTCATGGCCAGCCCGGAACGCCTCTTCCAGCGCGGGAACGTCTGCGAACTCGGTCAGCAAACGCAGCTCGATCTGGCTGTAGTCGAGGCTGACAAGCACCCGACCTTCGGGAGCGACGAAGGCCTCGCGGATACGGCGCCCCTCTTCGGTGCGGACGGGGATGTTCTGAAGGTTGGGATCCGAAGACGCCAATCGCCCGGTATTCGCCCCGGCGATCGAATAGGACGTGTGCACCCGCCCCGTCTCGTCGTTGATATGGGTCTGGAGGTTGTCGGTATAGGTGTTCTTCAGCTTGGCGATCTGGCGCCAGTCCAGCACGCGGCGGGCCAGATCGTGTTCCGTCGCCAGGTCCTCCAGTACGTCCGCGCCGGTCGCCCAGGCGCCGGTCTTGGTCTTCTTTCCTCCCGGCAGGCCCATCTCGTCGAACAGGATCTCGCCCAGCTGGCTGGGTGAGCCGACGTTGAAGGGCTTGCCCGCCAGCGCGTGGATGTCGGCCTCCAGTTCAGCCATCTTCTGCGCGAAGGCCCCCGACATCCGACTGAGATGGTCGCGGTCGACCTGAATGCCGTGCATCTCCATCCGTGCGAGGACGGGGACCATTGGGCGCTCGAGCGTTTCATAGACCTGGGTGACATGCTCGGAATGCAGGCGCGGCTTCAGCAGGTGCCAGAGGCGCCACGTCACCTCCGCATCCTCGGCGGCATAGGGAGCGGCCTTGTCGATCGGCACCCGGTCGAAGGTCACAGCCGACTTTCCGGTCCCGATCAACTCCTTGATCGGGATGCATTGGTGATTGAGATAACGGTCCGCCAGAACGTCCATCCCGTGCGCATGCAGTCCGGAATGCTGAGCGTAGGAAAGCAGCATGGTATCGTCGATTGGGGCGACCGTGACCCCGTACCGGGCGAAGATCTTGAAGTCGTACTTCATGTTCTGACCGATCTTCAGGACCGCCGGATCCTCCAGGACGGGTCCGAGCATCTCCAGCGCGCGGTCGAGCGGCATCTGACCCTCGGCCAGCGTGCCCGTGCCGAACAGATCGTCTTCTCCGGACTTGTGGCCGAGCGGAACGTAGCAGGCCGCTCCTGCTCCGGTGCTCAGCGAGATGCCGACAAGCTCTGCCGTCATTTCGTTCAGCGACGTCGTTTCGGTGTCGACCGCCACGATGCCCACCGCGTTGATACGGTCGATCCAGCTTTGCAGACCGGCTTCGTCGGTCACCGTCTCATAGACGGAATGATCGATGGCCGGCATCTCGACGGCGGCCGGCTGGTTCGGCTCCGCTGCGATGTCCGGCGCCTTCGGCGGTTCCACCTCGAAACGTTCCGCGATCCGGCGCGTCAGGGTGCGGAATTCCATCCGGTTCAGGAAATCGAGCAACGCATCCGGCTCCGGCGCACGCAACTCCAGATCGTCCAGCGTGAAGGCGAGCGGCACATCGTCGTCCAGCCGGACCAGCTCGCGCGACATGCGGATCTGATCCGCCTTCTCGAGCAGCGTCTCGCGACGCTTGGGTTGCTTGATCGCCTCGGCATTGGCCAGCAGATTGTCCAGATCGCCCCATTCACCGATCAGTTGCGCGGCCGTCTTGATCCCAATCCCCGGCGCACCGGGAACGTTGTCAGTGCTGTCCCCCGCCAGAGCCTGGACATCGACCACCCGATCGGGGCCGACGCCGAAGTACTTCTCGACCCCTTCGACGTCGATCGTCTCGTCCGGTTTGCCCTGGATGCCGGGCTTGGTCATCTCGACCCCGCCCCCGACGAGTTGCATCAGATCCTTGTCGGCGCTGACGATGGTGCAGCGGCCACCCGCCTCCCGGACCTGGCGGGCAAGGGTGGCGATGATGTCGTCGGCTTCGAACCCCTCCATCTCTTCGCAGGCGACATTGAAGGCACGCGTCGCCTCCCGGGTCAGCGGAATCTGGGGCCGCAGGTCTTCGGGCAATTCCGGACGATGACCCTTGTAGTCCGGATAGATGTCATTGCGGAACGTATGACTGCCCTTGTCGAAGATGACCGCCAGATGCGTCGCCGCGTCGGGCCCTTCATTCCGCTCCAGATACCGGTCCAACATGTTGCAGAAGCCGGAGACGGCACCGATGGGCAGCCCATCCGACTTGCGCGTCAACGGCGGCAGGGCGTGGAAGGCGCGGAAGATGTAGGCCGACCCGTCGATCAGATGCAGGTGGCACCCTTTGCCGAACGTCATGATCTCGATCCCCCGCTGCCATTCGATCGTCCTTCTGACACGATGGCCGGGCACGCGCCACGTCTTGTAGGCAGGCAGGGACCGAGCCGTGAAAGACCGGCTGGGGCGGACCAGTCTGCCGTTGCCTCGGTCAGCGTCCGGGAATGCGTGGGGTCGGTGCCGTGAGCTTTGTGTTGCGTCAGGGTGAGCTGACCGCTCTAGGCGGCAATCACCGACTGAGCCGCGTGCAGGAAAACCGCGATGAAATAGACCACGGACGCCGCGACGACGAAGGCATGCCAGATCGTGTTATGGTACCGGACCCGCTCCATCAGCAGGAACGGAGTTCCAAATGTGTACAAAAGACCCCCGGCCACCATCAGCCCCAGTACGGGCCAAGAGACGGTCGAGATGACCTCCTGCCCGCCCGCCAGAACGGCCCAGCCCATGGCCAGGGCGATACCCACCGAAAGCGCGGTCGACCGGCGGCGCTTGAGAAAGGTGGTCGCCGTCGCCACGACGGCCGCAGTCCAGATCGCTGCCAGGAAGGTGGAGCCGGCACCGGACAGCATGACAAAAGGCGTAACCGTTCCCGCGATCTTTATGTAGATCGCGGACAGGTCGATCCGGCGCAAGCGGTCGGTCCAGCCCGGATGATAGACATGATTGTAGGCAAGCGATGCCGTCAGCATTGCAATAAGGCAGATGCCGTAAACACTGACACCCAGGACACCTGTCAGATTGCCATGCCACAGAACTGTCAGAGTGATCAGGACGGGCACCGCGGCCAGCGCGGCGATCAGTCCCAGCAGGTGGACGACTGCATCCGACATCCGCTCGGCCCGGCTGTAGAGCCTTGGACCGTCCAGATCCGGGGGCATGACGACGCGTCTGGACATGATTCCAGTCTAGACCTCAACGGAGACGTGACAAATCGCGAAACGACAACCTTTCGTGAACAGAGCGGTTCCGAAAGTAACAGATGTGCGTTTAAGCATCGTAAACGCAGTGGGCAGGCCAGGATATCCCCTAAGGCGCCCTCAACCTGCGGTCCACCGCTCATGGATCACTGAATAGCCGGGCGGACCTCGTAGAGCGTGAACCGCCCTTCCTGCGCGACCAGATCAAGGCCGTCTACCAGACCATCAATCGCAGGGCCTCGATCGACAACGATCGCATGGGTCAGCTTTTGGTCCCAGTTTTCGAGGTACGGAAGCCGTTCCGCCAGATCTTCGGTCAGCGGCGTCGTCAGAAACCTGTAGTCAATCGCCTGTCCGATGAACACTGCGTGATCCGCCCATTCCGGTCGTACCGAAAGCAGATGCGTCCCCTGAAAGAGGGTAGGTACGAACGCGCTACGGGCAGCGACCAGATGAGCATGGACATGATAGTAGCTTCGATCACGCTGGTGACCTGCGCCGCGAAGCCCAGCCACTCTCGCTCCGGGCGGCAGATCTCGCGAGACTTCTCGGAGATCCGCCACTTCTTGCGAATAGGTAGCCGCGATGTCGTGAAACACCCACGCTCTGCCGCCGATCAGCAGACCGAGGACCACAGCGATGACGATTGCGCTACGCGGCCGCAGATCAATCCAGAATGTGCTCGCAAATAGAACTGCAATCAGGACAACGGGAACGCGAATATGAACGAGTGCGATCCCGTTGAGCCAGGTCGGTGCGAGTAGAGATGCGACAGCGAGCGCGATAATCGGTCCCTTCATGCGCGGAGCGACTGCAAGGCGGTTGTGTCCCTTGGCAAAAACGCGGAGTCCGCATCCGACAATGACCATGATGGCCGCGGCCGAGATCAGCGTCATTGAAGAGAACCCGGTCTCACCGACCTGCACCAGCGGCGACATCGCGGCGCGGAAACGATCGCTCAGGATACCGAATTCGGTCCTCGTGCTCGCATCGCTTTCTGGCGCGGAAACCAGGCTCACAATGAGGACAACGATCGGCAGGACGAACGGTATACCCTCGATCAGCAGGATACCGATCCGACGTTTGACCGGTCCGCTTCCGTTGGCAGCCCGTTGGACCTCGCGACCGAAAGCGGCGATGCCGAGAATTAGAAATGCGAAGAAATGCATGATGTAGAGAGCAGCGGCGAACAGGATGAAGAAAGGCATCCTCCAGCGAGCCCAACGCCCCTCTTCCATCGCCAGCCAGAGAGCGAGACCATAGAGCATGAATGGCAAGCTGAATACGAAGTTCTGGAAGCCCCACATGAAGGGAGCTGAAAATACCAGAAGCGCGCTTGCGGCGGGCCAAGTCGTCCATCGCCCGAGGGCGACGCGTGAAACGACCATCGTCGCCGCGATCAGATTCACCGCATAGATCGCGATAAGGACTGAGGCAAACTCTTCAGCTTCTCCGGGGAAGCCCGTGAGATGCCAGACGAGGTCCGCAGCAGAATTCGGGATCAGTCCGAATGTATATTCGTAGTAGGTATCGAGAGGGCCGCCTTCGGACGCAGCAG
Source organism: Jannaschia aquimarina (assembly GCF_000877395.1). GTDB lineage: Bacteria > Pseudomonadota > Alphaproteobacteria > Rhodobacterales > Rhodobacteraceae > Jannaschia > Jannaschia aquimarina. The sequence goes on from NZ_JYFE01000023.1 coordinate 56,469, forward strand.
CAATATGGAGCCGGGCTATGTGGTTCGGTAGATCGACCAGCGGAAGGTGCGGGTTCGAGACGATCGCGGCGACGGAAACGATAGCGCAGAGCGCGAACGCCATGAAAGGAACTGCGCCGAGGCCGCGCGTCCTATCGGGGATTGCCCGCTCCTTCGACCCGATATCGAAAACGTGGCTCATCTTGCACCTGTCGGCATCTCGTAAGGAGTATTGTCGATCATTTGCCGGGGTTCCGCGGCGGAAATGTGTCGATACCTTGAAGGTGACGCGGATTTCTCAGGTGCACGCTATGAGCGTTTGATCCCCGTCATCGGTCTGGCTTGAAAAACCTTGGCGGCATCGGTCGCATGTCAGGCCTGCTGCGCGCGCCGGACGATCTGACGGCGGAAATGTCACAGCTCCGCCGCACTTCGGCCGACTTGGAGAGGCAACCTGCGGCAGTCGTAAGCTGGGCAGTACGTATCCAAGGGGCAGAAATGGCCAAGATCGAACAGATCCTTCCGGCAGTTCGGGTGCCTTCCGCCTCGAGAGTGCGCGAGATTCGAAAGGTCTCGCTGATCGTCCCGGTACTCAACGAGCAGGACGCCATCGCCGCCTTCCTCGACCGGATCGAAGAAGTGATGGCACCGCTTGCCAAGGAGTACGTCTACAGCGTGATCTTCGTGAACGACGGAAGCACTGACGCGACTGAATTCGCCATCCGGAGCAGAATGCAAAGTGACGGCCGTATCAGTCTCATCAATCTGTCACGGAACTTCGGCAAGGAAGCGGCCCTGTCTGCCGGCCTCGATCATGCGGACGGCGACGCATGCATACCTATCGACGTCGATCTTCAGGACCCGCCCGAACTCCTCCCGCAAATGCTGGGTCACTGGAAGAAAGGCGCCCTCGTGGTAAACGCGCGACGCACGTGCCGCGCGACCGATACCTGGATGAAGAGAGCGACAGCCGGCAGTTTCTACAAGATCTTCAACGCAATGGCCGATCAGCGGATCCCTCCGGATGTCGGCGATTTCCGCCTTCTGGATCGACAGGTCGTCGATGTCCTGCGCGGCATGGGGGAACGGGTCCGCTTCAACAAGGCGCTCTTCAGTTGGGTCGGATTCGAGACTGCCGAAGTGACTTTCGAACGCCCCAGGCGCGAGAGCGGCACAAGCGCATGGAACTACTGGCGCCTGTGGAACTTCGCGTTGGACGGGATTTTTAGCTCGTCGACGGCTCCCCTGCGGATCTGGACCTATGCAGGTGCCGTCCTGGCGTCCCTGTCTTTTCTCTACGCAGGCTTCGTTCTGCTTCAGACACTGATCGTCGGCGTCGACGTGCCCGGCTACGCATCGACCCTGATCTTGATCCTTCTGTTCGGCGGACTGAACCTTTTCGCCATAGGGATCATCGGAGAATATGTCGGCCGCATCTATTCGGAGGTCCGGGAGCGGCCGCTCTACGTTCTGCGATCGGTCCATATGACTGAGAAGGCCGCGACCGATGACTAGCCGGTACGAATGTCTCTACCGCATGAACCCCAGCCGACATTCCACCAGACTTGAAGTGCGGCGAGGCAAGCGCGTCGTTTTTCGACAGAGAACGAAAGCGGCGCGATGATCGGCCAATTGGCTCGCTTTGCCGGCATCGGACTGCTTGCCACGCTGACCCATGTGTCGGTTGCGCTGCTTGCTTCGTCACTCATCGGCTTCGGCCCTCAGGCGGCAAACTTCGCCGGGTTCCTCTCCGCGGTGGCGCTCTCCTATTTCGGACATGGCCGCATCACCTTTCGAGCGGAGATGGTTCACGAATTCCACGGACCTCGCTTTCTTGTCGCTTCGATGAGTGCCCTGTTGCTCTCAACGGCCTTGACCCAGATTCTGACCGTCTGGCTCGGAGCGCATCTGGCAGTGGCAATGGCCGCGGTTGGCGTGGTCGTCCCGGCTGCGAGCTTTTTGCTCTACAGGTTCTGGGTCTTTCCTCAGGATCAGGCCACAGGCCCGTAGATCGCCAGGGTCTCCGTCTGGATTGCACTCGGCAGTCCATCGCATTGGGGTGCGGCCTCGCCAGCGACGAGCGGGCGAACGTAATACTCCGCTCCGACCTCGTTCAGGATGTCTTCCATATACTCGCAGGTCGCCGCACGACGGGTCGCTTCGTCCCAAGCCTGAGCACCCAACCAGCCCTCCAAAGTCTCGACGTCCGGAGCAGGTCGCGTCACCTGGTCGATGCGCGTGCGTGTCAGCGCCGCTTGTTCGGGCTGGGCGACCGAGAAGAGCTTGAAATCGACATAGGCGCTCCGCTGGGCGTAGTGGCGAAACTCCATCAGGCTGACGGGGATCACGAACAGCGCGTCGACCGGCGTCTCTGTCCGGATCCGCTCCAGGGCAATGCGGCTCGATTCCGGCAGGGGTGGAGGCAGAGGGCGCGCCGGAAACAGCAACACGAGCGATGTGGCGAGGCCGATTGCGAGAAGTTGTCGAGCACGAACGACTCGATCCAAAAAGATCATGCCGATCCCAAGCGCAAGCAGCAGCATCCCGGCTGGCACACCGTTCAAAACAGCGAGCGCGGCAAGCAGGGCGACCATCGCAAGGGCCACCGGCTCCCGTAGCCGGTCATGGACGGCGGCAATCGCAAAGACGGGCCCCAGAACAAAGCCCAACGAGCTGGACCGGGTCGCATCGAGGATGAAGAAACCGACCCAATCCGTGATCTGCCACTTGTAGACAATTAGGGTGACCAGATGCAGCGCCGTCAGGGCGGCCATCGCTCCGACGGCGAACCGCCCCCCCGCGCGTCCGGTGCGAAGCATCAATGCGGCTCCGGCCCAGCCCGCCAGAAGATACAGGGATGTGAGCCCGATATGAGACCAGGGCGGGTCATAATGCGCTGGCGAACGGAATCGGTATGCATCCTGGATCAGATCGATCTGCGTATTCGCATCAGAGGTCGCGATCATCGATCCGAGGATCGGAATGGCCGCCGGTATGGCGACACCGATCGCTGCCGCAGCCATCGGCAGCGTATCGCCCGGCCTCTGGAACAGGGCACCCAGACCGACGATCGCAGCGCCGTGAAATGCCGTCATGGGTTGGGCGTAGGCGGCCACCCCAAGCAGGATGCCAGCCAGCCAGACCCGCCGGGCCAAGGCCATCGCGACGGCTCCGAGGACCAAGGCCAGTGCAACATTGTGGTGATGGAAGAACGGCGAGATCAATCCACCGAAATGCCCCCGCCCCAACCCGGGAAGCGCAACGACGACGCCCAGGCCCACGACAACCGGCAAGGCCCATGCAGGTGCACCCAGCCGGCGCAGGATGGCCAGAACGGCAACGGCAACCGCCCCTGCCAAAACCCAGACCGCGATCCGAAAGACCGGCTCGACCCCCGGTCCCCAGAGACCCAATCGATAGATCGCCTCGTAGACCAGTGCATGGTTCGAGAACATGCGCAGTTGCTCGTCACGCGGAAACAGCGATGGGTCGAGGCGGATCTCGGTCAGAGGCGCATAGGCGAAATCATCTCCGAACGGGAACGGTGCGTACCCGATGAAGCTGTGCGCCAACAGGCCCAGCGCCAAAGCGAAAAGGATCCCCTGCCAGTTCATAGGTCCCGTCGGTCATCCCCGTCAGGCGGTTCTGACGCGCTCGCCGCAGAGCATCAAGCTGATGGCATTCGAAATCCCGAACCGTGGCAAGCGAGCCGCCGAACGGCGGCTTCGGGACACGTGGCCTAAGCTCAGCGACCACGGAGATACCTACGACCGTCGCACCTCCGCCGCCGAAATCCTTCCCATGACCTAGAGCCGCAGCCTAAGCGTCAGGATTTCGTAGTTTCGCAGGGACACGGCAGCCTCGCCCTTCGTTAGCGTAATCGGTTCGCTCTCCGTCTCCAGTAGGCCGCAGCGCTCTACGCTTCTGACGGCCGGATCGAAGCGAAGCGTGACCGGCCCGTTCGTGTTGTGAGCCTCGTACAACCGTACGATTATTCCCTCACCATCCTCGGCCGGCTTGATCGTTTCGATCACGATACGCTGGCTTTCGCATTCTACGATCGAACCGCGTGAACCAGCCCCGTCACCCGATCCGGCATAAACGCGCGGCTGAAGATTCAACGCATAGGCCTCGCGGCGGACGTCCACGCGCGTGTCTCCTTCGTGAGGCAAGAGCGCGTAGGTAAAGCGATGATGCCCCTGATCCGCCGTGTTATCTGGCATCGTGGCCGACTTGATGAGCGAAAGCCGAAGGACATCGCCGCGGACGTCGTAGCCGTACTTGCAATCGTTCAGAAGCGCGACGCCGTAGTCACCTTCGCTCAGATCGGCCCATTTCTGGGCAGGCACTTCGAATTGCGCGGCGTCCCAACTGGTGTTGCGGTGCCCGGGCCGGTCGATCTGCCCCCACTGGATGTCGAACTCCGCACGAGAGGCACGGACGGAGACGGGGAAGGCCGCCTTGAGAAGGAGATGTGTCTCGTGCCAATCGACATCCGTGTCGAAATCGATCCGCGCCGAATGGCGGGTCAGGCTGATGCGCTGCGTCAGGCGTGACTGGCGGAATGCACGCGTCAACTGGATCGTCGCGCGCAGTGGACCGGTTTCCACGACGTCCATCTCGTTGAGCGCGGTCACGACCTCACCGCGATCCTCGAAGAAGATGTCGATGTCCCAGGCGTCCCAACTGATGGGCCGATCCTCGAAGAGCTCCAGCTTGTTCCCGAGAGCACCGTCCTTGAGGACCTCGCGCCCCCTGCGCTTGTCCAGGATTGAGGTGATCATCCCATGGTCACCAAAAGTGACGCGCAGGACCGCGTTCTCCAGAATCGCACCGCCGTCGGGCGTCCGCATCGCGGTCGCGCCCTGCGGTTCCGTCGCTGGACCCGATGACGGGTAGAGTGGCCGCGTGGAAAGCGGAACGCCGGCAGGAAGCTCGACGAGAACGCCGTCTTCGATTGACTGCATGGGTAAGGACCCGCCGCCGGCTTCCGCCACCGGCCCCGCCCCATTCGGGAGCTTGACGAGCCGCGCCCCCGGCAGAGGGGCCGTGTCCAGCACCAAGTAGGCCGCGTCCTGCGGGGCGATCGCCTTGGCCGCACGGTCCAGCACAGCCTCGACCGATTGCGTGATGCGAGCGAAGTCTCGTCTAGCATCCTCGAAGACGACGGGGACAGAGGTGCCGGTCAGGATATCGTGGAACTGCATCATGCAGAGCAGCCGCCATTCTTCCGTGAGATCTTCGGGTTCGCGGCCGCCCATCATCGCCAGCGACATCGCAAGTTCCGCGTCGTGGAGCAGCACTTCCGTCTTGCGGTTGGCACGCTTGATCCAGCCGTTCCCGGTCAGAACGCCGCGATGCCCTTCGAGGTAGAACTCGCCTTGCCAGGTCGGGAGTGCGGGCGCTTCTTCTTCGAGACGCTCGAAGTAACGGCGGACGGTGGATTGTACGACCCGCGGCGCGCCCGGCATCATCTCGTAGGATTTTGCCCTGCGGATCAATTCGTCCGTCGGGCCTCCGCCGCCGTCGCCGTAGCCATAGGCAATCAGCAATTCGCGAACGCGATCCTTCATCGTGTTCCGGGACCAGGTTCCGACCACCTCGCCGGCAGTCAGGTCGGACTTGTAGTTGGTCGGGAACGGCAGATGCTGAACAGTGCGGGGTGTCGTCAGAAACTGCGCCAGCACGCGGGATCCATCGATCCCCTCCCACCAAGTCGTCGACGCCGGCATCTGGTTGTACTGGTTCCAGTTCACCTTGTTGGTGACGAACCAGCGCAGCCCGGCCTGAACCATCAGTTGTGGCAGACAGGCCGGAAAGCCGAACGTGTCGGGCAACCAGAGAACCGGAGCTTCCGCGCCCGGGCCGAAAGTCTCGTCGCAGTACCGGCGGGCGAGCAAAAGCTGCCGGACCAGGGCCTCGGCGCCCGGCATGTTGGCATCGGGCTCGACCCACATGCCCCCCAGGATCTCCCAGCGGCCCTCGGCCACCCGTTTGCGGATCCCCTCGAAGATCTCGGGATAGTCCTCTTGCGTCCATGCATAGAGCTGGGGCTGCGAATGGGAGAAGTGGAACGCGTCGTACTTCTCCATCAGCCGGAGGACGTTGGAATATGTGCGTGCGTTCTTCTGGCGGATCTGAGCCGTCGGCCAGAGGTAGGCCACGTCCATGTGGGCGTGACCTGCCGCATGGAGCGTGACGTCGAGAGGCGGCCCGGCCCGGCTGAGACCCTCTTTCAACTTCTGCGTCGCGGGCAGAATGGACGCGCGAAATGCGTCCTCCATGGGATCGCGGGTATCCAGAACGAGAAACGCGGAATCGAGCGCCGACAGGATCGCGTGTTTTTCCGGCCGGTTGTCATTCATCTGCGCCGACAGGTCGAGCGCGGTCTCGGCCAGCATGATCAGATCCTGAAGGTCGCAATCGACGTCGATCACCGCGCATTCACGCAGGAAGAGTTGTGAGCGGTCGCGTGGATCGGGCGGCCAGCTTGTCAGGCCTGTCCAGCCGTGAAGGAGCACCTCGTGCGATTGCCCATCGACGAAGCGCCGCGGGATTTCGATCGTATGGTGATAGCGATCCGCGGACGCGATCGTAGTGCCGTCGATGTGCAGCAATCCTTCCGGATGGGTGAAGATGTCGCCGGCGACGCCGAGCGGAAAATGCAGTGCCGCATCCTGCCAATCCGCCGGCACGGCGAATTGCGACCGCAGGACGAAATGCAGGTTCTGCCCCCCCCAATAGCTTTGCCAGTCAAGGATTTCGCCAGGCGCCTCCCTGGCGGAAACAGACAAGTGGGGCGCGACGGTCGCGTCGGGGAGTTCTTCCAGACGAAACCGATCTATGGGGCGCCGCTGCTTTGCGATGAGGGGTCTGATCAGGCGCAGGCGTTGCGCGATCTTCTCGGCGGTCAGACGCTGTCGGTGAGACATCGGGGATCAGTCCACCCCCAGAGAAAACCCGGGGATCGTACTCCTCAGGATCATCTCGTGCCGGCCGTCGATCCGCGCCAGCTCTGCGAGCCCGGCCTCCGCATCCTCGGACGAGCCCCAGTCCCGGTCGAGATCCGGCCACGGGATCGAGGAGATGAGCAGCTTCGTATACGCGTGTTGCGGATCGCCGATCACGTCCTTTGGAGGTCCGGCCTCGACCACATGCCCCTTGTACAGGACCATCACATAGTCCGAGACATGATACGCCGTCGCGAGGTCATGGGTGATGTAGACGATCGAGATCCCGTGCTGGTCCTTCAGGTCATGGATGTTTTTCAGGATCGTCGCCCGAAGCGACGCGTCGACCATCGAGACCGGCTCGTCCGCGATCAGCAGCTTGGGACTTAGCATCAGGGCGCGGGCCACGATGAGGCGCTGCCTTTGTCCACCAGACAATTGGTGCGGATAACGCCCCAGCACGGTTTCGGGGGCGAGACCGACCGCACGGCACGCATCCTCCATCGCCTGTTGAACGTGCGCAGGTCCCTCGGAGAGGCCGAACCGCTCGAAAGGAAACTTGAGTGCGTGGTTGACCCGGTAGAAGGGATTGAAGCAGGCATAGGGGTCCTGAAAGACCGCCTGCACGTCCTTGCGGAAGGCCAGCGCCTCGGGTGCGGATTGCCGGTTGATGTCGTGACCCTTGAATAGAACTGCCCCGGTTGACGGCTCGTTGAAGCCCAGCATCAGGCTGCCCATCGTCGACTTTCCGGATCCCGACTGCCCGACGATCGAGATGATCTTGGGCTCCTCGCCATCGAGAGAGAAGCTCATCGGATGCAGAGCCGTCACCGCGCCGTACGTCTTGGACACGCTGCGCAGTTCGAGCAGCGGCGTTCCGTCTTCGGTCGCGTAGCCTTTGGCCGGGGTCGCGGGCTTCGGGTCCAGAAAGCTCTCGCCCCCCACAAGCGGAACCGAAGAGATCAGTTCACGCGTGTAGGGGTGCTGCGGGTCTTCGATGATCTGGCGGACCGGCCCGAACTCGACCAACTCGCCCTTCTTCAGGACGCCGATCTCATCGACCGATTGGGCCATCAGGCCCATGTCGTGCCCGATCAGGATCAGACCGGCACCGATCTTCCCCTGCACGTCCCGCAGGGTCTGCATCACGTGGCGCTGCGTGATGACGTCCAGTGCCGAAGTCGGCTCGTCGGCGATGATGAGATCCGGATCGAGGCAGACCCCGATTGCGATGCAGACCCGCTGCTTCATGCCTCCGGACAATTCATGCGGGTAGAGTTGCCCCACGATATCGGGATCGAGGCCCACGCTTTCCAGCGCGCGGTTCGAGCGCTGCCGCAGCTCTTCCTCCGCCATCGCACCTTCATGCGCGACGATCCCGTCCCAGATCTGGTTCTCGATCCGCATCACCGGGTTCAGCGAGTTCATCGCCCCCTGAGGAATGTAGCTGATTCGGGACAGACGCACGTTGCGCATGTCTTCATCGGACAGCTTGAGCAGGTTGCTCTCCGGCAAGGAGTGCAAGTGGATCTCGCCGCCAGAAACGAAGCCCGGGGAGGCCAGCATCCGCATCGCTGACAGGGCTGTCGTCGTCTTGCCGGACCCGCTTTCGCCGATAAAGCCGATGCGGCGGCCCTCTCCGATCGACAAGGATACATCGGTCACCGCATGGACGATGCCGGTCGAGGTCGGGAAGTCGATGGAGACGTTCTTGAAGTCCAGAATGGTCATCGCGCGTCCTGTCACAAGCGCCGTAGGCGCGGGTTCGACACTTCATCGAGCCCGAGGTTCACCAGCAGAAGCCCGATGAACATCACCGCCAGCAACAGCGTCGGGATGCCCCACCACCACCACAGGTTCTGGATCAGCGCGCCCGAGTTGATCGCATCGTAGATCACCCGTCCCAACGTCGGGATGCGTTGGGGACCGAGACCCAGGACCTCCAGTCCCACAGCCGTCACGATGGATGTCGTGACATTCGCGATGAAGGATCCGAAGAGGTAGGGTACGAGGTTCGGCAGCATCTCGCGGAACATGATGTGCCACGTCGATGCGCCGGACAGGCGGGCCATCTGCACATAGCCCGACTCGCGCATCGACAGGACCTGCGCACGGATCAGCCGGGTGGGCGATTGCCAGACGAAGCACGCGATCAGGATCGCCATGATCGTCAGCGAGATGTCTCCGTAGGCCGCCTGAAAGACGACGAGGATCAGAAGCGGCGGGATCGTGATCATCACGTCCGACCCGACCCGGATCACGTCGTCGGTCCGGCCACCGATGAAGCCTGCCGAGAAGCCGAGGAAGATGCCGATGGACATCCCGATCAACGACGCCAGCACACCCACATAGAGCGAGTTCGGCGCCCCGACGATCAGCAGGGCGAGAATGTCCTTTCCGGTGACGTCGGTTCCCAGCGGATGCGCCCAGGATCCGACCTGCCCGCGCAGGTTCTCAATCCCCACCGGGGCCTGTCGCGGCAGACCGGAGCCGGTGAAGACCATCTCTGTATCCCAGAAGATCCGACCGAGGATACCCAAAGCCACGATCCCCAGCAGCAGGCCGAGGCCCCATAGCAGCTTTGGGTTCAACCACGGATTCTCGAACCGCTTCATCCGGCGCAGCTGCGCACGGGAAAGGCCCGTCATGTCCGGTGCGGCAGTCTCGGGCGCGGCGGCATTCCTGTCTTCCATCGCTCAGGCTCCGTGCCGGATGCGGGGATCGACCAGCGGATAGACCAGGTCGACGAGGAAGACCGAAACGGCCGTCATCAGGATGATCACGAACGACACGCCTTGGATCACCGGATAATCCTGCGTGAGGATCGCGTCGTAGAGCAGCTTTCCCATCCCCGGATAGGCGAATATGCGCTCTACCAGGACCTGCCCCGCCACGAGCATCCCGATCTTGAGGGCGAAGGCCGTGATCTGCGGGAGGATCGCGTTGCGGATCATGTAGCGGTAGAGGATGTAGCGCGGACGCAGGCCCTTGGCCTTGGCGAGCGTCGTGTAGTCCTCGCCCTGCACCCCGATCATCAGCCCGCGCATCCCCAGCGCCCAGAACCCGAACGTCACGACGACGATGGAAAGCGCCGGCAGGAAGCCGTGATAGAGGACCGAGGCCGCGAAATCGAAGGTCCAGCTCGGCTCGACATTCAGGCCGTATGGCCCGGAAAGGGGAAACCACCGAAGCTGTGTCGAGAATATGTACATCAACAGCAGACCGGAAAGGATCGGGGGAACCGAGGTGAAGACCATCGCCGCCGGGATCGCGACTTTCCAGATCCGGGGTGTGTGTTCCCACACCATCAGCGCGCCAAGCAGGTTGCCGATCAGGAAGGTGATGACCAGCGAGATCAGCATCAGGCCGATGGTCCAGGGCAATGCGTTGCCGATCATCGCCGCCACGGGGGTCGGGAAGCTGGCGGTCGACAGGCCGAAATCGAAGGTCAGCGTGTTCCAGACATAGAGAAGGTATTGCATCGACAAAGGCTGATCGAGGCCGAAACTCTCGCGCAGCTGCGCCAGGATCTGGTCCGCATTCTCGACCGACCCGCCGCCCGAAGCCATCCGCCCCAATGCCGCCGAAGCCGGATCGAGCCCGGAGAGGCGCGGAATGATCCAGATGAGCGTCGCGGCGATCACCACGGTCAGGACGAGCGTCGTGATCCGATTCGCAAGGTAGCCTGCCGGTATGCGTCCCATTGCGGACCTCCTCCCCGCGCTCCCTCTGGGTGCCATGGGCCGCTGATCTCGGCGGCCCATGGCGGGTTTGTTCGGGCGCCGTCGCGCCGGGGCGCTATTCGGCCTTGGTCAGGTTGTGGATGATCTGATGTCCCGAATTCCAATGGAAGAACGGGTGGTTGTAGTAGTTGTCATCCGACGGCCACCCCTCCCAGTACGTGGTGCTGAAGGGCATCAGCTTGAACGCCTGAACCAGTGGGATGAAGGGCATCTCCGCGTCCAGATGCTGGTACGCATCGGCCACCATTCCCGGGATCGCCTCATCGCCCAGCGGCATGGATGCCATCTGGTTGACGATCTCCGAGTAGGCTGACGCCGCATCGCTGTCCCAGCGCGAGGTGTTGTTGAAGCCAGGCGACCGCTCACCGACCGGGACGACGTCTTGAACCGTGTAGCGTCCCATCGACGCCCAGGGTTCGTTGACCGACCCGCAGGACAGCCAGGAATAGGACATCGTGTACGCCCCGAACGGCAGCACCTCGCCCCAGAAGACCGAGTTCTCGACCGGCACGGAGCGGGCGTCGATCCCGGCCCGCTGAAGCTGTTCGACGACCATGTCGATCGTCCGCGTGTATTCGGTCGATGCCGAATTCACGTGGATTTCCACCGACAGGGTCTCGCCGTCCTTCTCGTAGTAATCGCCGTTGCGGGTCCAGCCTTCGGCCTCGATCAACGCTTGGCCGGCGGCCACGTCGGCGGTTTCGGGCAACCCGTAGCCGGCTTCCACCACAGCGTCGATGAAAGGCGCCATCGAGCCGTAATCGGCGAACATGGTCCGGCTGGGCGTCGTCGCGCCCTCGGCGGCTATGTTCACGATCTGGGTCCGGTCGATGATGCTGGCAACGGCGCGGCGCATGTTGGGATTGTCCCAGGGCGCGACGGTCGTGTTGATCTCGAGCTGGCGTGCGCAAGGATCGGCGACGGCATACGGATAGTCCGCATACCAGGCGATGACGTTCGGGTTCTGCGCCCGGATCGCTTCGAACGTGCCCACCGACAGGTTCTGCGCGGCGTCGAGCTGGTCCGTCGCGATCAGCTGTGCCCGGCTCTCCTCGCCGCCCGACTCGAGGAAGACGACGCGGAGCGGTTCCGGCAGATCCCGGAAACCGGTCTCCGCGCCCCACCAATCGTCATTCCGGTCCCAGATCGCGCGGTTCGATGCGGCACTGGTGAAGGTATAGGGGCCGGTCCCGATCGGCGGGTTGAAGGTAAAGGTCGCCGGGTTCTCGGCCTGGCTCCAGATATGCTCTGGCATGATCAGGAACGAGCCGAAGATCCGAACGCCGAAATTTTCCACGACGAAGCGCGGGTTGGGTTCGTTCAGCGTGACGCGGACGGTCAGGTCATCGACCTTCTCCACGCTCTGGACCTGGCTGCGCAGCGTGGCGACCTCACGGGCGTTGAGTTCTTCGTTCTCGAGCGCCATCTGGATCGAAAAGACCACATCGTCGGCATTGAAAGCCTCGCCATCCGACCAGGTCACACCCTCGCGCAGCGAGATCGTGAATTCGGTCGAGTCCGCGTTGCCCTCGGCGCCGGTGGCGAGCCACGGATCGAGTTCACCCGTCCCGTAGTTCAGGATGAAGAGCGGTTCCCACATCACCTGATGAGCCCCCTGCATCCGCCGGATGCCGGTTCCGTCTGTCATCCAGTTGAAGTTCTCCGGATCCTGGATCGTGCGGTCCAGGTCGAAGATCACCGTGTCTTCCCGCGCGACATCCTGCGCGAGGGCCGGTCCGTAAAGCACCATCGCCGCCGCGGTCGCAGCCGCGAGCAGTCTTTTCCTATCAATCATTTTGTTCCTCCCTGTCTTCACACTCTACCTTCGGCGCGCCTCAAGCCGCCCGTCGGCACACGGTGTCACCTAACGTAATCGAGCACCAGCACGCGCGTCTCCTCCGGAATGTCCGAGCGGCCGATCTCGACGGTGTGGGCGCAGGCGAAATCGACATCCGCGTCGTCGAAGTGACCAAGGAAGCTCTCGATCCACATCGTGTTGCGGGGCCGATAGGTCAGCGTCCGGAAATGCATCGGCACGACCAGCTTCGGCCCGACCGCACGGATCATCTTCATCAGGTCGGGCAGTTCGATAGTCAGATAGCCCCCCGCCAAGGCCAGCAGCACGTCACACTCCTCGAAGAAAGCGATCTGCGCATCGGTGAGCGGATTTCCCACATCGCCCATATGCGCAATGCGCAGACCGTCGAGTTCGAAGCGGTACATGCCGTTCTGGCCCGGCACTTCATGTTCCGGATGGTGGTCCCATTCGGCCGCCTCGATCGCGCTGACAGTCAGGCCGTCCGCCTCTGCCGTGCCGCCCTGCTGCGCCACATGCAGCGCATTGATCACGACCGGATTGCCGGGGACCAGATCGGCCCGGCAATGTGCGTCGTCGTCGTCGGAAGAAATGATGACGACATCCGACGCCTCGCGGATCGGCGGATAGCCCACGCCTTCGGGCGTGTAGGGATCCGTAGTGACGGAGAAGCCATTCGCGTCCGAAAGGCGGAACGCCGCATGGCCGAACCAGGTCAGGCGCATGTCGCGGGCCCCATCGCTTGAGACGAAGACGTCATTCAGTTGTTCCCGACGACATGCGGGCTGGAGGTCTTGCGGATATCATCGTTGTCCGGGCGCGGATGGTGGCGCCAATGCCCGTCGGGATCCGATCCGCGCGCAATGATGGCCTCGACCCCGCGCGCCCAGTCCAGATCGACAATACGCACCTCCGGCGGACAGTATCTCAAGGTCAGTCCGCACCGCCTTCGGTCCGACAGGTTCGGTCCCGATCCATGTACGAGCATGTCCGCATGCATCGAGATCTGGCCCGCTCTCAGATCGTTGACCACCGGCGCGCCGAACCGCTCTGCATCCGCAATTCCCTTGTGAAATACCGATCCCGCCCCGGCATCGGATGTACCGATCGCCCCCTTGTCGTGGGCTCCGGGAATGAACTGCATGGCGGCATTCGCTTCGTCGGCCTCGTCGATCGCCAGCCAGACGGTCACCGTTCGCGCGGGCGTAAGCTTCCAGAACGAGGCGTCTTGGTGCCAGGGAACATGCCTTGGATCGCCTGCCGCTTTCGACAGAACCGCACTGGCCCAGCAGATGATGTTCCCGCCGATGATATCCTGCACATGATCCAGGATCTTCGGATTGGTGGCGATGTCCCATAGACCGGACAGCCGGGCCTGGTAGCAATTGATCCCGTAGCTTCCGTTCTCACCAAGGTCGTCCATGAGCCGGTCGAGATAGCTGCGGATCGTCCTGATCTCGTCCTGATCGAAGATCTCGAAGGGCGCGACATAGCCGTGGCGATTGTAATGATCGATCTGGCCTGCGGAGAGCAGGCGCCCCGGCCCAGCCGGTACGGGGCGGAACCGCAGATCGAGATCCACATCCGTTTCCATGACGAAAGCTGCCTCCTCCAAGCGTCGACCAGACTAGAACCGGCCCGACCGGCTGGTGAGAGACATGCTTGACAAAAAAATGTACGGATTTGACGTTCTCCGAAAGGAAGGTTCTCAGCGCGGCCCCGCCTATCATGCGTCTCCCTCAGAAGATGTTCAGGATTGACGCCTATCTCGGCGCATCCGACGCCTTTCACTTCGTGCGCAAGACGCTGTCCGACGCGCCGCCCGTGCTCGAGCACAATCACGACTTTTTCGAACTCCTGCTGGTGGAGCACGGGCATCTGCACCACTGGATCAACGGCGTAGAGGAAGTGCTCGGCCGCGGGCATCTGGTCTTTCTGAGGCCGACCGACAGTCACGCGCTCCAGGCGGTCGTCGGGACCAACGCGCAGATCCTGAACGTCATGTTCCGGCGCGAGACGGCGGCGCATCTCGAAACACGCTACGCAGAGGATTTCTCCGGACGGTTTTTCTGGAAATCCGGTCAGATGCCGGCGACACTGCGCTTGCAGGGCCCTCGCCTGGAAAGGGCGGTCAACGCGTTGCTGAACCTCCAGACCAGCCGGAGGAGCCTCGCGCGGATCGAGCACTTCCTTTTGTCCGTGATGACGCATGTGCTGGATGCAAGCCACGCCGCCGATGAACGGATCCCGGCCTGGCTCTTGGCGGCCTGCCGCGCGACCGCAGAGCCGAGGGTGTTTCGTCAGGGCGCGGCGGGGTTTCTGAAGGCGGCCGGCCGCAGCCATGAGCATGTCTGCAGGCAGACAAGACGCCATCTGGGCCTCAGTCCGACACAGTATGTGAACCGCATCAGGATCCAGCATGCGGCCATGCTGCTCGCCGGGACGGACCGGCCGCTTCTCGAAATCGCGGCCGATTGCGGGTTCGAGAACCTCAGCTACTTCCACCGTCTGTTTCGACAGCAATATGGAACCACCCCGGGAAGCTATCGCCACCGCCACGGACGGGAGCCGCTGGCGTCCGAAACCGCATAGCCCCCGCTCAGCCAGGTCTCAGTCCCGAACGCCCCACAGGTATCGCGTGACGAGGGCCGTCACCGCTTCGTCCAGGTCCGGCAGCCCCAGAAGCTGCGCCCGTCCTGTCACCGACAGGGAGACGAGGCCATGCACCGCACCCCAGAGGATCCGCGCCTCCGCCTTGCGCTCCTGCCCCAGAGAAGCGGTGACCCGGTCGTCCAGGCGGCTCAGCAACGCGGCGACCCGCTCATCGTTGGGATTCGTCCCGCGCTCTCCGACGGGACCTTCGAAGACGGCGCTCCAGAGATTGGGCTGATCGCTGACAAAGCCGGCATAGGCCCGGGCCAGCGCGGTCAGATCCTCTTGCGGGTCCTCGGCCCGAGGCACGGCGTCCAAGGCATCCGCCAGCCTGTCGAAGGTCCTCGCGTTGACCGCGGCCATCACGTTGTCGATCGACCCGAACAGATTGATGGGCGTGCCCAGCGCGACGCCCGCTTCATCCGCGAGGCGCCTCGCTTTCAAGGTTGCGATCCCCTCGTCGGCGACGATCCGTTCCGCCGCATCGACAATGGCCTGTCGCTTCGCGTCCGGCGCACGGCGGGCAGTGGCGCCGGTCCTCCCCCCGTCGTCCCGATCGGCAGGCAAAGCGTCCCCGTCGGCCGAATGTCTGGTGCCTGTGCTCATGGTCGACCTCTGACGCCACGGGATTTCGATGTCTACAACCTGTCTCTTGAACATTGTTCACGACCTTGCTATCTCCAATTTGTTGAACGTTGTTCAGGAGCGAGAAATGACACGCACTGCCCTCTTCGCAACCTCCGCTTTCGTCAGCGCAATGGCCGCGGCGACGGTGATGGCCCCATCCCCCGTCGAGGCCGCTGGCCTTCTGACCCCCGCAGGCAGCACCCAGTCGCTGACCCTCGCGGATCACGAAGTGACCGTCGTGCTGGAGGACGGATACGCCATCACGACGATCGAGCAGCGCTTCGCCAATCCCGGCGCATTCGCGGCAGAAGCGCATTACTCGTTTCCCGTTCCGGACAAGGCCGCCGTGTCCGAGTTCACCTACTGGATCGACGGCAAGCCCGTGGTCGGCGAAGTCGTCGAGCGCGAGCGTGGCCGACAGATCTACGAGGGGGAACGCGCCGCAGGTCGCGAAGCCGCCATTGCCGAGCAGGACGCGCATTACGCCTTCGACATGCGCGTCACGCCTGTTCCCGCCGGCGGCGACGTCATGGTGAGGCTGACATACATTCAGCCCGCCCGGCTCGAGGGCGGCATCGGCCGATATGCCTATCCGCTCGAACGGCAGAGCACGAACGAGGACCGCATCGCGTTCTGGGACATGACCGAAACGGTCGCGGGCCGCTTCGCGTTCGAGATGGATCTTCGAACCGACTACCCGATCGAGGCAGTGCGCCTGCCGGCCCATCCCGACGCGCGGACAGAACGGACTGCGGACGGCTGGCGCATCTCGCTGGGCGACGGGCGCAACGTCCTGGGTCTTCCCGCGCCGCTATCCGACGGCACGGCGCCCGAACTGACGGATGCCGCCTTCGACCCGGCGGCAGATGCCGAATGGGCTACGCTCGGCGGCGAGGAGATCGCGCTCGACGGCGCTCCGGCGACCGAGAACGCCGCCGAGATAGAGAACTCCGCCCTGCAAGCCCGTCGAACCGCGCCTTCGGCCGCAACCAGGTTGGATACGGATATCGTCCTCTATTGGCGGCAAGCTGCAGACCAGCCGGCGCGCGTCGACCTCGTCCCCTACAAGGCCGAGGCCGGCGAACGCGGAACCTTCATGCTGACCTTGACCCCCGGCATGGATCTCGGACCGATCGAGGGCGGACGGGATTTCGCCTTCGTTCTGGACGTTTCCGGCTCCATGGACGGAAAGATCGCGACCCTCGGCGAAGGCGTGGCCCGTGCCCTCGCCAGCCTGACGCCGGAGGATCGCTTCTCCATCTCGACCTTCAACGACGGCGCCAAGGATCTGACCGGTGGTTTGATCCAGGCCACGCCGGACGCCATCGCCCGGTGGAGCCAGACGGCCCGCACTCTGCCCCCCGGTGGAGGCACCAACCTCTATGCCGGCCTCGACATGGGTCTACGGGGGCTCGATGCGGATCGGACCGGCGCAGTTGTCCTCGTCACGGATGGCGAGGCGAATGTCGGCGTAACGGAGACGCAGAAATTCATGGACCTCGTTCGGGGTCAGGACGTCCGGCTCTTCACCGCCGTCATGGGGAACGGGGCCAACCGTCCCTTGCTCGAACCGATGACCCGCTTGTCGGGCGGCACGTCGGTCGCGGTCTCCAACTCCGATGACATCCAGGGCGTCTTGGTCGAAGCCGCAAGCAAGGTGGGTTTCGAGGCGCTCAACGGCCTGAACGTGGCGCTGGATCCGGTCGATGGCGACGTGCGCATCGCCGACATCGAAGCGGAGGACATCCGCACTCTCTATCGCGGCGAGCAACTCTCGCTGCTGGGGCACTACTGGGGCGCAGGCGACGTGCGTGTTACCCTGACCGGAGAGATCGCGGGCGAGGCAGTCAGCTACACCACGACCCTGCCGCTGCCGGAAACCGCCCTTCGCAATCCCGAGATCGAACGGCTGTGGGCCTTTCAGGCGATCGAGACCCGGATGGAGCGCATGGCGCTTCTCGGCGAAGACGCAGACGCGAACTCGGCCGTCATCGACCTCTCGGTCGAGAACGGCGTCTTGACCCCGCTGACGGCGATGATCGCTCTGCGCGAGGAACGGTTCGAGGAACTTGGCATCGAACGCAGGAACCGAGACCGGGTAGAGATCGAAACCGCCGCGGCCGAGCAGCGGGCCAGCGCGCCGGTCCGGACCACGCGGGTCGATACCGGTCAGCCCATGTTCCAAGCGCCGGCCCCGACAGCGACGCGGAGCAGTGGCGGCAGCGGCGGCTCGGGCAATATCGGTCTGCTCGGCATGGTTCTTGCCGGCCTCGCCGGGCTTGCCGGCGGCTTGGGCCGCCGCCGCTCCGGGGACCGCTCGTGACCGTGCGCTCCGTCATCCGTCGCATCGCGGGGGCGGCCAGCGCCGCCCCCGCGACCGTGGCCCTGGTGCTGACGCTACTTCTGGTCCATGCATTCACCGGAACGGATAGGCAGGCGTTCGACACCATGGTCCACAGCGACCACGGGCTTGCTTCGGGTGAAGTCTGGCGTCTGATCTCGGCGCATCTGATCCATCTCGACCCCGGTCATCTTATTCCGAACGTCGTGGGACTCGTCGCCCTCGGCCTTCCTCTCGAAAGACGGATCGGAACGGGACCGATACTGGCGCTCGCCCTCGTGTCCAGTGGCGCGATCTCCCTTGGCGTGGTCATGGACCCATCCGTCGACCGCTATTGTGGTCTGTCCGGCGTCCTGAATACGTTCTTCGCCGCGCTTTGCCTGACAGGGATCGCGCGAGGTCCGCGGCTGTTCTGGACGGTCCTGCTGACCGCCGGCCTGGCCAAGATCGCTTGGGAAATGGGGCACCCGCCCCTCATGCAATCCGGCCTGTCCTGGCCACCTCACGTCATCAGCCATCTTGTCGGCTATCTTGTGGGCGCGATGGGCGGCGCGATGCTGATCGGCGCGCAAGCACCCACGCCCGGCCATCGCCAGCCACGTCATCCAGATCCCCAAGGACATGGCCATGCCACGGTCAATCGCTGACGCATCGCGACCCGCGGTCGTCCTTCTGCATGGCGGCCCGGGCGGCGGCACGTCCGCGCGGCTGCCGCGCCTCTTCGACCCCGACCGCTGGCACATCGTGACGACCGATCAGCGGGGCGCCGGACGGTCGCGTCCGCATGCGGGCGAAGACCTGAGCGCGCTCCATGCCAACACCACGGACCATCTCGTCTCCGACCTCGAGCGCCTGCGGTCCCTTTTGGGGATCGATCGATGGACGGTCTAAGGGGCCTCTTGGGGCACGACGCTCGCGCAGGCCTATGCTCATGCCCACAAGGACCGTGTCGCCGGCCTGATCCTCGCCGCCGTTACTACGACGGGCCGGTCCGAACTAGACCAGCTCTACGGCGGCGCGGGCATGTTCCTCCCCGAGGCGTTCGAGGCGTTCCAAGCGGGCGCCCCGGAAGGCGCGCCGGGCGTCGGCATGGCGGAGGCCTATGCGCCGCGCCTTGCGAGCGATGCACCGCGCGTCGCCTTCGACGCCGCGCGAGCTTGGTGCCGGTGGGAGGAGGCCGTGCTGCAAGTCGACCCGCGCGCCGAGCCGTCGGGACGCTTCGAGGACCCCACCTTCCGCCTCGGCTTCGCGCGCGTCGTGACGCACTACTTCCGGCATCTGGCGTGGCTCGACCCGCCGCTTCTGGACCGCGCCGCTGACCTTGCGGGTCTTCCGGTAACGCTCATCAACAGCCGGCTCGACCTGTCATGCCCGCTCTCGACCGCGTGGTCGCTGCATCGGGCGATCCCAGGATCGGCGCTGAAGATCATCCCCGGATCGTTGCACGGAACCCTCTATGGGCCACTCGCAGACGCGATCGTGGAAGCGGGCGGCGCTCATGCCGACGTCCTTGAGGGTCGCTCGTAGACGACCGTTTCGTAGGGTGCAGATCATGAACGCGCTCGCGGCCGTTCCGGACGGGTCTCATCGGGTGACGCCGACCGAACCGACCCTGACGAAACAGGGCTGACCTGTCTTGCGGGCATACCTGGCGGAACGTTCCACCTTACTCCGGCCGTACGACCCACATCGGCGTGAACGCGGTGATCCCGCCGTCCACCGCGAGCTCGTGACCCGTCACGAACCCGGCCTCCGGGCTGGCGATCCAGGCGATGGCGCGGCCCATCTCCTCGGCGGTCCCGAAGCAGCCCATCGGGATGAGGTGCTCCAGGGTGGTGCGCTGTGCCTTGTAGGCCTCCTTGGGCATGCCGGTATCCGCATAGAGCATCGTCTCGGTCGGACCCGGCGAGACGGCGTTCACGCGGACGCCGCGCGGTGCCATCTCCTGGGCGAGGGAGCGGGTCAGGTTGGCGGCGGCGGCCTTGGCGGCACCGTAGGCGTGGCAACCGGGTCCGAAGAAGTCGTTGATGGCCCCGGTGATCAGCACGATCGACCCGCCCTCGGGGATGCGGTCCGCGAGCGCCTGCACGGTAAAGAGCGGCCCCTTCACGAGGACGTCGAACTGCGCGTCGAAATCGTCCTCGGTCTGGTGCGCGAGCGGCTGGAACCGCGCGAAGCCAGCGTTGAGAATAAGGATGTCGGGTGCGGCGCCGTGCGCGTCGAGCTGTCCGGGTAGCGCGCGAATGGCGGCTATGTCAGCCCCGTCGGAGACGATTGCCTTTCCTCCGACGTCCTCGGCGGCCGTCTTGAGCTTCTTCTCGTCCCGTCCGGTGAGGATCGCCGTGGCTCCGCACTCGGCGAGGAACTTTGCGGCGGCGAGGCCGATGCCGCTGGAGCCGCCGGTGACGAGGGCGGTCTTGCCGGTGAGGTCGGTCATGTCCGTGTCTTTCATCGTGTTGGAGAGGAGGTCAGCCGCGCGCGGCGCGCCCGAAGGCGATGAGCGGCGCGACGGCTAGCGCGGTCGCGGCGATGCGCTCGGGCGCGGTGCCGTCGAGCCATGCCGACTTCGGCAGGTCGCCCCGAACGAGCAGGCTCTTAAGCTTGAGTTCGTCCGCCAGCGGCCCATCGGCATGGTCGGCATAACCGCGCGGCATCGAGGTCAGGCTGTCGTCGCGAACCAGCGCGCCACCCCGGGCCTCGATCTCGGCCTTCGTGTCAGCCCGGTCGTCCGACTTCGCCACGATCCGGTCGCGCAGAACGTTTAGCGCCTTCGTGGGGAGCTTGTAGTATCCGCCCCCCGCCCAGCCGCCGTCGGGGGATAGCTCGACATAGACGACCCCGTCGGTCTCCTTCTTGGCACCCGACGGCGTCAGCAGGCCCGCGACGCTCTCGCGGTAGGGCCGCTTGTCCTTCGAGAAGCGAACGTCGCGGTTCATGCGGAACATCGTGTCCGCGCTGCCCATCAGCTCCATGTCGGTGCCTGGCAGCCGGGCGGAGACGGCATGCAGCGTCGCGGCAAAAGGGGCCTGGAGGGACGCCTTCACTTCGTCGCAGTGCGCGTCGAACCAGTCCTTGCTGTTGTCGGCCGCGAGCCCGTCCAGCAGATCGAAGGATTTCTGCGTGATCTTGGGCGTCTCGGTCTCGTTCATTCCGCGGCCTCCACCGCATCAGCCCCACGCGGCGGCAGGGTCGGCTCGACGAAGGTCTTCCAGTGGTAGCGCTGGAAGGCGATGGTGCTGGCGTCGGCTGGCATGGAAATCTCGGCCGTGGGCGCGGGCACGCGGGAGGGCCATGCGGTCTCGACGTTGCGCTTGTCCTCGTTGAGGACGACGATGTTGAGCTTGTCGGCGGCAGCCCAGGCCGGGTTGCCCCGCCCGAAGTTGCGGCGGGGCACGACGAACTGGTTGCTACGCCCCTCCGTCGTTGGCGTGCAGAAGATGTGAAGATACCATTCCTTCGGCACGCGCGCGCCGCCTTGCTTTGTCTCTCCCTTGACCGGGACCTTGGGCGACATGCCGTTGGGCGGCAGGAAGGCCAGCCAGCCCGCGTCGCTCTCGCCGCCGGTTACAGGGTCCGTCAGGCCCCAATCCATCTCGTAGGCCCCGCCGCCCGTCTCGCGCAAGTCGAGCTTCAGGTGCGCCGCGTCCACCTTGCCGATCTTGCGGCCCAGCCCCGCGCCGATGGTGCGGGCACGGACGAAGGGGATATGAGCGACGTCCAGCATGGTCTGGATCGCGCGGGACCAATGCGCATCCCATTCGCGCACGATCATGTCGCCATGCCATCCGGGCTCAGTCATTGAGGGCGGCAGCGAGGGCATAGGCGGGACAGCCTCGTCCACCTCCAGCACGCGGGTAAAAAGCCAGATCAGCCCGCCCGCCTCGCGCGCGGCCAGCCGACCGGCACGGACTTTGGCGGGCCGCTCGGCCCCCGTCACCAGCGGGATGGACCGGCAGACTCCATCGCCGCCGAAGCGCCAAGCGTGGAAGGGGCACTGGATCGCCCCGCCCTCCACCACCTTGCCGACCGACAGCTTAGCGGAGCGGTGGGGGCACTGATCGACCAGCGCCTGCACCGCGCCCTCGGCCCGCCAGAGCACGACGGGCACGTCGTCCACGGCGATCCCAAGAGGCTTCGACTTCAGATCATGGGAGAACGCCACTGGAACCCAATGATCTGGGATTGACGGAGACGGGACGCATCCTCGGGTCGGCGCGTCGATGGCATGAAGGGTCCTGTCGCTGGCGGTAATCTGTCCCTCTCGTTCGATTGGTCTGTCCCGGCGGTTGGACGACGAGATGGGGCGGCATACATCTTGGGACCAATAGAGATGTGCGATTCAGCCATCTCCGAACGGTTATGATTGGATCGCCCCATGGACCTGCGCCAGATGGGGATCTTCGCCATCCTCGCCGAGGAGCTGCATTTCGGGCGGACGGCGCATCGGATGCACACGGCGCAGCCCGTCATCTCCAAGGCCATCAAGGACATGGAGGCCGAGGTTGGCACCCGCCTCGTCGAGCGACCCTCGCGCAAGGTGGAGCTGACACGCGCAGGCCGCGCCTTCCTCGCCTCCGCCGAGGCGGCGCTTCAGCATGCGGATACCGCGATCCGCGCGGCGCGCACGTCGACAGAAGACGGGATCGAGCGGCTGACCCTCGGCCTCACCATCGGCGCCGCACAACCTGCGGCAGGCGATCTGGTTGCGCGCTTCCAAGCCGCGAACCCGGTCGCCGAGGTCGGCGTCATCGAGATCGACGAGGCAGGCCTGGGTCGCGCGCTCGCGGAAGGCGAGATCGATGCCGCCATCGCCTGGGACCGGTCCATCCCGGCCGGGCTGCACTCGCGCGAGGCCTTCGAGGTCGAGATGAAGGTGCTGCTACCCGAGGACCATCCGCTCGCCGCTCAAGCGGCGATCCGTACCTCGCAGCTCGACGGCCTGCCCGTCATCATGCCCGCCCGCGCCAAGCAGCCGATCCTCGCAGAGACCTACCGGGCTTATTGCGAAGCCGAAGGCGTCGCGCCCGCTTCGACCCTCGAGGTCTCGACGACGGCCGACCTCTTCGCGATGGTGTCAGGCGGCGCGGGCGTCGGCCATGCCCCGATGCCGGACGGCTTGGCCTATCCCGGCATCGTCATCCGGCCGCAAAGCCCGCGCTTCACCCTGCGCTACAATCTCGTCTGGGCGCGCGAGACGGAGACGGTGCTTTCGATCCTCGGGGTCCTGAACGCGATGCGGCCGCGGAGGGAACGCGAAAGGAACGGTCGCGATGCGACCGGCGCGGACGCCGACGCTTCGGCTGCCCTCGTATGACGTTCCGCTACCGCGTCATCGGAAGTCTCAGCCCGACCCACAGCCCGTCATCGTCAGCGATCTTCGCGTCCGGCGAGGAACTCACCGAACGGTCGCAGCGGCTCGACATGCTGGCACAGGACGCGCAGGCAGACGAGCAGGGGCACGGCCATGATCATGCCCATCACCGACCAGAGCCAGGCCCAGAACGCCACGGCGATCAAGATCACCACGGTGTTGAGGCGCAGGCGCCGACCGACCAGCCAGGGGGTGACCACCTGCCCCTCCACCGACGTTAGGGCGAAGTAGACGGCGGCCACGACGAAGGCGTCGAAGGCGGTAGGCAAGGTCACCAGGGCGACGGCGAAGGAGATTGCGACGCCCCCGATCGCGCCGAGGAAGGGCACGAAGTTGAGTGCGAAGGCCAGGAGGCCGAAGGCCAGCGGGCTGGGCATGCCGAGGAGCGCCATGGCGAGGCCGACCGCGAGACCCAGGCCCGCATTGATGACCGTGATCGACAGGAGGTAGCGCGAGACGTCGCGCTCGATGTCGTAGGCTATCTGGAGCGCGCGCTTCTTCTCGGTGAGCGTCGGCATCACGCGCACCAGCCGCTCGTAGAAGAGGCTGCCCGAGGCGAGGATGAAGAACGTGAGGATCAGCACGAAGACGGTCTGCGCCACGATTAGCGGCGCGCCGAGCGCCACTGTCGTCAACGGCCCCTGCTCCGCTATGACCACCTCCACCGGGGCCGCTTCGGTGCCCTCCCCGGATGCGGCGGCCTCCTCGATCTGGCGCCCCGCTTCGCTGACCGCTTCCGCGTAGCCCGCGAGGACGCGCAGCTTGCGCTCCGCCTCGCGGGCGATGCCGGGCGCATCCTCGAGCCAGCCGGATACCGGCAGCGCCAGCGAGAAGGACGTCGCGGCGAGACCCGCGAGCAGCCCCAAGACGATCGCCAGGGCCGCGACCGGCTCGGGCACACCACGCCGGCGGAACCAACGGCAGAGAGGGCTGAAGACGAGCGCGAGCAGGAAGGCCATGATGACCGGGACGACGAAGACCCGCGCGACGGCGAGCGCGGCGAGCACCGCCAGGATGGCCAGGACGATGATCGCCCAGCCGACGGCTGTCCCGAGCCCGGTGCCTGCGACCACAGTGCGGGTCTCCAGCGATCGTGGGTCGCCCCCTTCTTCCAGCGTTTCTTCTACGTTCGTCATCCATCTCGTCCCTTGCGGCGCCTCATCATCTAGCGCGGAAGGCGACGCCGTGGGTGGAAATCCTGGCTTAGGGCTGGCCGAGCCGAGCGGCGGACGTTCGGCCTGCAGAACTTGCAAAGCGTCCGCCCAATCAGTCTCGTGCACAAGATCGACCGTGTCGTTCCACGGTCCGCCGAACTACGGGACGCTGGTCCTTTCGCGGAAGGCAGTCTGGCCCCAATTCAGGCTCCCTCAATCCCCGTCAACTGGCCGTACAGGCGTGCCTGGCGACGATCTTGACACTGGAAGTGTGAGTTTTGGCGTTTCGTGCTACCGTCTAGCGATTGATACAGTCCGGTCTCCGCGCCGGGACCGAGGGGGCCATGCCAGACACACTACACGCCACGCCCGCCGTAGTGGTCCCGCCCGGAGCCGAACAGGACCCCGAGCACTTCCTTGAACGGATCGCGACCGTCGCGCCCGCGATCCTCTACGTCTTCGACCTGGAGACGATGGAGAACGTCTGGGTCAACCGTTCGCTCTTCGCCTATCTCGGCCACAGCGAGGCAGACATCCGCGCCATGGGCGACGGTATCATGAGCGATCTCATGCACCCGGACGATTACGCACGCTTCCCCGCCCACATCGATGTCCTCAAGGCCTTGAACACCGACGGGACCGCGAAATTCGAGTACCGGATGCGGACCAAGGACGGACGATGGGTCTGGCTGCATTCGCACGAGGCGCCCTACCAGCGGGCGGAGGACGGCACGGTGCGCCGTATTGTCGGCTCGGCTCACGACATCACCGCGATCAAGGAGGCCAGCGAGCGCGTCGAGCTCGTCTCCTCGGAGCTGCTGCACCGCGTGCGCAACATCTTCACCGTCGTCGGCGCGATGGTCTCGATGGCGGGGCGCAGCGCGCCGGAGGCGCGGGCGGCCTTCGACGATCTGCGCGGCCGCATCGGGGCGCTGTCGCAGGCCCACGACGTGGCGCTGCAGACGATCGACACGAGCCGCATCTCGGCCGGCGATATCATCGAGCGGACCTTGGCCCCGTACCGGCAGACCTCGCCTATCAAGGTGCGGGCCGAAGGCGTCGATGTCCTGACCCAGACTGCGGCGTCCCTCGGACTCGTACTACACGAACTGGCCACGAATGCGGTGAAGTATGGCGGCCTGCGCAACGGGGACGGCGGGCTCGACCTCAGCGTGACACGCGACGGCGACGCCTTCGAGATCGACTGGCGGGAGCGCATCGCGCCGCCCCTCGACGCCTCGGTCTTCGCGGCCTCGAAGGACGGGTTCGGCACGAAGATGATCCGCCAGGCCGTTCGGCAGCTCGGCGGAACCTTCGAGCGCCATCTCGAGGCCGACGGGCTGCACGTCACCATCCGCTTCGGGGAAACGGCAGCGGCTTTGGGAGCAGCCATTCGGTCGTCGACGCGCTGCGACCGGCTCAATCCTTAGCCGTCTCCGGCTGCCACGGGCCTCCGGTCTCGCCCCATCCCCATTCCGGCATCGGCGCATCCGCATCGACCTCCGCCCCAGGCTGCGAATTGATCACGGCGAGGCGCGAGCCCCATTCGAGATAGCAAACTAGAGCGGAGGCGAACTCGGGATCGTGGGGCACGTCCGCATCCTCGTAGGCGTCGAGCAGCAGCGTCATCCAGCGGCGGCGCTGCGCCTCGGTCAGATGCCGCCCCAGGTGATGCCGGATCATCTCCGGGTGCCCACCGTGATCCACGCTGTAGGCTTTGGGTCCGCCGAACACCTCGCCGATGAAGGCCGCGACATGGGCGGGGTGGCCCGCGTCCATCTTCGCGAAGACGGGTCCGAGCAGATCGTCCGCCTTCACGCGGTCGTAGAAGTCGGAGGTCAACGCGTTCAGCGCCTCCGACCCGCCGATCCAGTCGTAGAGCGTCGGCGCCGTCACGGCGCGGCCTCCAGCAGCTGCTCGTAGTGCCGCATCTCCTGGATGTCGTCGTAGAAAGGCTTCACCAGCGCGAAGAACTCCCGGAACTCGGGCGAGTCGCGAAAGCCCTTCATATGGTCCTCGGCGCTCGTCCATTCGAGCCGGAGGATAAACTGGGTCGGGTCTTCGACGCAGCGACTGAGGTCGAACGAGGTGCAGTGCGGCGAGGCCATGAGCGGCGCGCGCGCCGCGTCGTAGGCGGCGACGAAGTCGTCCGCTCCAGCGCGAATTCGCATCTAAGCTTCAGTGGGATCATACGCTATCGGCACGTTTCAAGGATCGAATGGAGCTTAATCACCACAAGTCGTGTGGAGCCTCCAGCGAGCCGCGGCACTCCCTTCGCTTCTGACGTCCCATCCGAACGGCACGTCTGTCCAACGCCGCCCAAGATCCGCCGCCTATCCTCGCGATCATGTCGGATCGCATCTTCTCCCCGAACAGTTCGGCTCTGCCCCGATCGTCACGTCGAATGCAGGCCGGCCGGTCCGGCCATACGGGCCTCCGCCCCGCCGCGCCGTCCCCGTGGCGGGATGCGGGGGCCCGAGCCCTCTTACCGAAATCCGTTGCGGTCTTTTTCGGCCTCGCTGCCACGCCGCTCGCCGCGCAGGACCTTCCCGCCGCCTGGGCCGTGGCGCCCGAGATCGTCGCCGAGACCTCGACCTATACCGAAGGCCTCGCCTTCGATGCGGATGGGGCGATGTTCTTCTCCGAACCCAGGCGCGGCGCGGTCACGCGGGTGGGCTCGGACGGGGCGGAAGGCGAATTCCTGACCCGGACTGGCGCCAATGGCCACGCCGTCATGCCAGACGGAACCCATGTCGTGATGACGCGTCCGGCGGTGCTGTGGCTCGACGGGGACGGGTCGGTCCTGCACGAGGTCGACGGCCTCGACGGGGGGACCTTCGTCTTTCCGAACGATCTCGAACTCGATGGTCAGGGCGGCTTCTGGTTCACCGACAGCGGCAGCCGCACCGAGGCGACGGGCGCGGTCTACCACATCGACGCCGAGCGGCAGGTGCGCCGGGTCGCGGACGGCCTCGCCTTCCCGAACGGGGTAATCCTGTCGGACGGGCGTCTTTTCGTCAGCCAGAGCCAGGCCAATGACGTGCTCGTCTTCGACGTGGCGGACGACCTGTCGCTGGGCCTCGCCTCCGTCTTCGCCGAACTCCCGCCCGAGGGGCTCGACGACGCCAAGGCCGCGCCGGACGGCATGTGCCTCGGGCCCGCGGGCCGCCTCTTCGTCACCCATCACGGGACCGGGCGCGTCCGGGCGCTCGACGCGGAGGGCGCGGACGCGGAGGGCGCGCTCGTCGCCTCCTACCGCACGGGCCTGCTGACCAACTCGAACTGCGCTTTCGGCCCGGACGGCGCGCCCTATGTCACCGGCTCCTTCGGCTTAGAGACGACGCCCGGAGCCATCGCTCGCCTCGATCTCTTTCCGCCAGCCACTGCCAGCCCGACGGAGGACTGACCCAATGCGCGACCATTTGACCACATTAGAAGCTCGCCCCAGCCGACGCGACCTGCTCGCGGGCGCCGCCGCGCTGTCCGCGACCGCAGCCTATTCCGCTGCACTGGCGCAGGGCGTTGGGGATCTGGCCGCCCTGCCGCACACCGCGGGAGGCTATCTCTTCTTCACCGATGCGGAGGCCACCGCCGTCGAGGCGATGGTGGACCGGCTGATCCCGGCGGGCGGCGTCGGACCGGGCGCCATCGAGGCCGGCGTGCCGACCTTCCTCGACCGGGCCCTGCGCGCGGGCTACGGGCTGGGCGAGGGACAGTATCTCGAGGGGCCGTTCCAGGCGGGCACGCCCGAGCAAGGCTACCAGCTGCCGCTGGAGCCGCATCAGCTTTACCGCGTCGCGCTGGCCGACATCGCGGATTGGGCACAGGCGGTCCACGGCGCCCCATTTGCAGAGTTGCCGCCCGCCACGCAGGACGATGCGCTGCGGCTGATGCAATCGGGGGATATGGCACTGGCAAACCTTCCTGCGGCCCTCTTCTTCGGGACCTTCTGGTTCGACGTCCGCACCGCATACTTCAGCGACCCGATCCATGGCGGCAATCGCGACATGGCCGCGTGGCGCATGGTCGGCTTTCCCGGCGCCTATACCGATCTGCGCCCATACCTGTCGGCCGACACTGCCATCGAGATCGAGCCCGTCTCGCTTGCGCAGGTCCTGAACCTCGAGGAGCGCTGAGATGGCCCGTACACTCCCCCGCACCGACGCCGTCATCGTGGGCTTCGGCTGGACCGGCGCCATCGCCGCCAAGGAGCTGACCGACGCCGGACTGTCGGTCGTGGCCCTCGAGCGCGGGCCCGCCTACGGACAGGACGACTTCGCCACGCGGCGGATGCATGACGGGCTTACCTATTCGGTGCGCGGCGGGCTGGCGACGCCGCTCGACCGCGTGACGCTCACCTTCCGCAACAACGGCGACCAGACCGCGCTGCCGATGCGGCGGATCGGGTCGTTCAACCCCTCCCAGGGCTTCGGCGGCTCGGGCAACACGTGGTCCGGCCACTCCCCCCGCGCCTACCCATCGGACTTCGTGCTGCGCTCGCACTACACCGAGCGCTACGGCGCGGACATCTTTCCCGAGCACATGACCTCCCAGGATTGGGGCGTGACCTGGGACGAGGTCGAGCCAGGCTACGACCGGTTCGAGAAGGTCGCCGCCGTGTCCGGCACGGCCGGCAACGTGCGCGGGGAGAGGCGCGAGGGCGGCAACCCATACGAGGGCGAGCGCTCCGACGACTTCCCCCTGCCTGCCTTCGAGCGCAACCGACCCGGCCGCCTCTTTATCGAGACCGCCCAGTCGATGGGCCTGAACCCGTTTCCCGTGCCGGTCGCCAATGCGTCCGAGGCCTACACCAACGCCTACGGCGTCGAGATGGGGCGCTGCGTCCTGTGCGGCCACTGCCCCGGCTTCGCCTGCGCCTACCAGGCCAAGGGCAGCCCCGTGAACTCCGTCATCCCAGCCATCGGCGGCGACTTCGAGGCGCGCTCCGAATGCGAGGTACTGCGGATCGAGCGGGCCGAGGACGGGCGCACCGTCACCGGCGTCACCTATCTCTCGCCCGCGGGCGAGGAGCTGTTCCAGCCCGCCGACATCGTGATCCTCGGCGCCTACGCCTTCGAGAATGTGCGCCTGTTGCTCCTGTCGGGCATCGGCGCGGCTTACGACCCGGCGACGGGCGAGGGCGTGGTGGGGCGCAACTACTCCTACCAGACGCTCGCCAACGTCGAGGCCTTCTTCGAGGGTGAGGCGATGAACCCGCAGATTGCAGGCGGTAGCCAGGGCACGATCCTCGACGACTACCAGTCGGACAATTTCGACCACGCGCAGGCCCTCGTCGACGGCCGGCCCTTCATCGGCGGCGGCTTCATCGGTCCATTCAACCTGGGCGCCGACCCGATCACCTACCACCCGACGGCGCCGGGCAGCCCGCCCTGGGGTGCCGGATGGAAGGAGGCGGTCGTCGCGGGCTACCAGAACCGCGTCGGGATCAACGTCCATGCCAGCGTGCAGAGCTACCGTGGCAACTACCTCGACCTCGACCCGACCTATCGCGATGCCTACGGGCGCCCGCTGCTCAGGATGACCTTCGACTTCCCCGACAACGAGCAGCGGATGATGCGTTTCCTCATGGACCGCGCCGAGGAAATCGCGCGCGAGATGGGAGCTTCGCAGGTCCGGGCCAACGGGCTGAAGGTGCCCTACGACATCACCGTCTACCAGACGACGCACAACGTGGGCGGCACGGCGATGGGGGCGGATCCGGGGACGAGCGTGGTCAACACCGCGCTCCAGCACTGGGACGCGCATAACCTGTTCGTCCTGGGCGGCTCCGTCTTCCCGCAGAACGTGGGCGTGAACCCGACGCCCACCATCGCGGCGCTGGCCTATCATTCGCTCGGGCGACTGACGGGCGAGTATCTCTCCGATCCGCGTCCCCTCGATGCCTGAGCGTCAGCCCCCGGGCGCGTCGCGCCAGCGATGCGCCCATTTCGCCAGCTCGATCAGGATGAGCCGCAAATCGCGCCCCTTCTCGGTCAGGCGGTATCCCCGCCCAGACGGGTCGCCCTCGACGATTCCATGGGCCGTCAGTTCCTTGAGCCGGGCCGACAGCGTGCGGTCGCTCAGGCCGGGGACGGCGTCGGCGATCTCGCGGAAACGGACATTGCCGTGGAACAGCGCGCGCACGATGGCCCCTGTCCACCGCCTGCCGACCAACTCGCCGGCTTCGTGGAAGGCTGGGTCGAACGCGCCCTGCCCAACTACCTCGGACCAGCCGGGCTTAACATCGGGCCCTGTCTCTGAGGGAAGCGGATGAGCATCGTCCATTCTTTGCATAATGCCCTGTCCGATAGGGGGAGCGCAAACCGGTTAGCGCAAGTGCAGACCATCCCTCGCCAAACCGAGACAATCCCGAACAATTCTCTGGGTGCGGCCTGTCTTGCAGTGGCCCTCGGCCTCGGATTGGCCGCTCCGGTGGTAGCGCAGCAGGGTTCGGACCTGCGCCCCTATGCGCCCGGCACGCCGCAACTGGGGATCGGCGGCACGCCCGACAGTCCCGCCAACGCGATCCTGCCGCAGGACGAGGATTGGTCCTGGTTGCGGACGGTGCCCCTGTCCGAGCGCAGCGCGGTGGATCGCCTGCGCTTCGTGCCGCTGAACGCGGACGGCTCGATTTATGCGAGCTTCGGCTTCGATGGTCGCTTCGGGTTCGAGTATTTCGACGATGCGACCTTCGGCGACCAGCCGGGCGATGACCTCGACTGGCACCTGCGTGCCAACTTGTTCGCCGGTGTCACCTTCGGCGATCGCGCCCGGATCTTCGGCGCCCTGAAGTTCGGCCAAGTCGAGGACAGCGATTTTCCGGTTCCTCCGGTCGACGACGACGGTCCCGACCTGCACCAGGCCTTCGCGGAGTTGTCCTTCGGCGACATGTTCGGGCTCTCCGTGCAGGACGCGTTTGTCCGCGTAGGTCGGCAGGAGCTACATTACGGGGCGGGTCGCCTCATCTCGATCCGGAACGGCCCGAACGTGCGCAACGATTACGACGGCGTACTGGCGCGCATCGCAGCCGGTGGCGTGATCGCCGACGCCTTCGCCTTCCGTCCGACCGAGAACGATCCTGGTCTCTGGAACAACAACACCGACGACACACGGGCGGTCTGGGGCCTCTATACGACGGCCCCGATCACGACCTTCGCGCCGAACGCATCCGGGCTCCTGGGACGCGCGAACCTAGATCTCTTCTACATCGGTTTCGACCGCGAGGTGAGTCCCTACGCCTTCCAGCCCACGCCGCTCGACGAAACGCGGCACACAATCGGTGCCCGGTTCTGGACCTCGGGCCCTCCGACCGACGGCTGGAACTTGGAGATCGAGGGCGGCTTTCAGTTCGGCGACGCGGACGGCCTCGCGGGCGGCGACGGCGACATCCGCGCGGGCTACCTTGCCGGCAGCGTCACCTACGGATACGCGGACACGCGCTGGACGCCCGTGATCGGGGTCGACTTCGGCATCAACACGGGCGACGACGATCCGACTGACGACCGTCTCGGCACCTTTCGCGCGCCCTTCCCGCCGGGCCGCTTCTTCGGCGAGGCGAGCCCTCTCGGCGCGGGCAACCTCATGGGTTTGCGGCCGGGGATCACCGTCTCGCCCTCCGACAAGCTGTCCCTGACCGCGCGCTACGAAGCCTTCTGGCGCGTCGAGACCGAGGACGGCATCTACGCCCCGCCGCAGGTTCCAATCCGCGGCAATGCAGGGGACGACCGCTTCATCGGCCAGGAGGTCGCGCTGCTCGCAAGCTACCGCCTCAGCGACACCGCCACCCTCGGCGGCTCCATCGCGCGCTTCGAGACGGGCGGGTACCTGTCGGACAACGGGCCGAACGAGGACGTGACGGCCGCCTCCCTCAAGCTCGACATCCGGTTCTGATGGCGATGGGACGACGCATTCCCGACGTCGTCCTACACACCCGCGTGCGGGACGAGGCTATCTCGCCTAACCCATTTCGCTGGGCGCCGATACGCGCGCCCGAGCTGATGGGTGAGGGCCGCGTCGCCGTGTTCCTCTTCCCGGCGGCCTTCTCGCCGACCTGCTCGGACAGCCACCTGCCGGCCATCGAGGAGGCCTATCGGGCCTTCACCGAGGCTGGATGCCGCGCCGTGTTCGGCATCGCGGTCAACGACGCGTTCACGATGCACCAATGGGGACGGCATCTCGGGATCGAGAAGGTCGCGCTCGTCCCCGACGGAAACGGCGATTTCGCCCGCCGCCTCGGCATGCTCGTGAGCCGGCGCCACCTCGGCTACGGCTTCCGCGCCTGGCGCTCGGCCTTCGTCGCCGAGGACGGCGAGATCGTCGCCTGGTTCGAGGAGCCGGGGATCGGCGACGACGGCGGCACCGACGACGATCCTTACGGCGAGACCGAACCGGCGAAGGTCCTGGACTGGCTGGAGGCCAATCCACGCGACGAAGCAGGCGGGGCAGGCTCGTGACCGGCGCTGCCGCATCCCAAGTTAAGCCCGGCGCCCGACAGATCACGCTGCTGCTGGCCGGCACGATGACGATAATGGCGGGCGCCACGATCTCGCCCGCCCTGCCGCAGATCGAGGCGGACGTGGCGACGGGGCCGAATGGCCCGCTGCTCACCCGGCTGGTGCTTACGATCCCCGCGCTCTTCACTGCGCTGACGGCGTTGGCCGCGGGCGCGATGCTGGACCGCTTCGGACGACGGCGCATCCTGGTCGGGGCGATCCTGCTCTACGGGATCGCCGGACCAGCCGGTGCGCTTGCCTCCTCGGTTGATCAGCTCCTGATCGCACGCGCCCTTCTCGGCGTGGCGGTCGGCGTGATCATGACCGCCGTCGTGACGCTGATCACGGACTACTACGACGGCCCGGCGCGCGGCACGGTGATGGGGCGGCAGGCGGCGTTCAGCGGCGGCTCGGGGATCGTGTTCCTGCTCGCCGGCGGTGCGCTCGCCGACCTGTCCTGGCGAGCGCCCTTCGGCCTCTACCTCCTCGCCTTCCCGATCCTGGCGATGGTCCTCGCCAACCTGGACGAGCCGAAGCGGACGTCGAACGCGACGCCCGATGCGCCGCTGGAGGCCCTGCGCCTCGTCCCCGTCGCCGGGCTCGCCGCGCTCGCCTTCGTTTCCATGGTGCTGTTCTACCTGACGCCGGTGCAGGTGCCCTTCCACCTCGCGGCTCTCGGCACCGCCTCAGGCACGGTCGCGGGCGGCGCCATTGCGACGCTGACGCTGACGGGTGCGATCGCGTCCGCGCTCTACGGCCGGGTCCGGGCGCGCCTCGGATACGGCGCGATCTTCGCGGTTCTCTATCTGTTGATGGCCTCCGGTTACGGCGTCGTGGCGACGGCGTCCGGCCCGTCGCAGGTCGTGGTCGGTCTGGCGCTCTTCGGCTGCGGCTTCGGCCTGCTGCTGCCCGCGCTCCAGTCGCTCGCGGCCGAGATCGCGACGCCCGCCAGCCGCGGCACCGTGATCGGCACGCTCACGACCGCGCTCTTCCTCGGCCAGTTCGCCTCGCCCTTCGCCGCACAACCGATCGTCGCGTGGCTCGGTAGCGGCGCGGCCTTCGCGCTCGCGGGAGCCGCGCTCGGGCTGCTCGCCATCGCATCCGGCCTCCGGACGCTCCTGACGCCGGACGCCCCTCACAATCGGGAGACCCCGTCATGACCACGGCACGCCTTTCCACCACCCGCCGCCACGTTCTCGCGGGTGGCGCAGCTCTCGCCCTTGGCGGCTTTGCGGGACGGGCGGCGCTGGCGCAGTCCGCCGCGCCGACGATCCTCGCGAACGCGCGTATCACTACGCTCGACCCGGCGAGGCCAGAGGTTGAGGCGGTGGCGCTCCGGGACGGACTCGTGATCGCAACGGGCACCGTGGCGGAGGTGCGCGCCGCATCACCCGACGCCGAGGAGATCGACCTCGGCGGCCGCCGTGTCGTCCCCGGCCTCAATGACAGCCATCTGCACGCGACGCGGGGCGCGCGGCTCTTTGCGCTCGAACTGCGGTGGGACGGGGTGACCAGCCTTGCGCGAGGGCTCGAGATGATCCGGGAACAGGCCGCCCGCACACCACCCGGCGAATGGGTCCGCGTCATGGGCGGCTGGTCGCGGCAGCAGTTCGCCGAACGCCGTCTGCCCACTCCGGCCGAACTGACCGAGGCCGCGCCCGACACGCCGGTCTTCGTCCTCTACCTCTATTCCCGCGCATTCCTGAACGCCGCCGGGGCACGCGCCGCCGGGCTGCACCGCGAGGGCGCTAAGGAGAGCCGCGAGACCCCCGGCCGCTACGAGATCACCGAGGATGGCGGCGCGATCCTCTATGCCGACCCGTCGAGCGCGACGATGAACCGGGTCATCGCCGAGCTGCGCGGCCTGGACGCGGCGGCCGAGCGCGCCTCGGCGCGTCACTTCTACCACGAATTGGCGCGGTTCGGCCTCACCTCGGCGGGCGACCTCGCGGGCGGCGGCCACACCTATCCGCAGGGCTACGCGGCCACCCTCGCCATGGCCGAGGCGGGCGAGATGGCGATGCGGGTGTCGAACTTCCTGCCTCCGCAGGAGCGTGGGCGCGAGCTGGAGATCCTGGAGGGCTACACCGAGCGATATGCGCTCAACATGAACATGGCCCTGCATCTGGAGCATGGCTTCACCATCGAGGGCGCGGGCGAGGCGATCGACCTGTCCTTTTACGACTTCGAGAACTTCATGGCCGCGCGCCCCGTCCTGCCCCGCGCAAGCGCCAACGGGCAGTTGCAGGCCATCGTCCGGCACCTGCTGCGCGAGCGCTGGCCGATCCGCGTCCACGCCACCTACGACGAGACGATCCGGCGCATGATGGACGTGTTCGAGGCCGCCCACGCCGCCGAGCAGGAGGCGGGCCGCGCGGGCTTCGCCGGGATCCGCTGGGCCGTGGAGCACGCCGAGACGGTCCGCCCCGAGACCATCGCGCGCATTGCGGCGCTCGGCGGCGGCATCGCGGTACAGGACCGCATGGCCTTCGCGGGCGAGGACTTCGTCGAGCGGTACGGCGAAGAAGCCGCCGCCGACGCGCCGCCGCTCGCCGACATCGTCGCGGCAGGTGTGCCCCTAGGCCTCGGCACGGACGGCACGAGGGTGGCCTCGTACAATCCCTGGGTCGCGCTGCATTGGGCGATCACGGGGCGCACGGTCGGCGGCACGGCGCTGCTCGCCCCCCGCCACCGCCAGTCGCGGATGGAGGCACTGTCGCTCTATACCGTGGGCTCGGCCTGGTTCTCGGGCGACGAGGCGCGCAAGGGCCGCCTCGCGCCCGGCCAATACGCCGACCTCGCCGTGCTGGACCGCGACTACCTAGCCGTCCCGCAGGACGAGATCGCCGGGACCGAGAGCCTGCTGACCATGGTCGGCGGACGCACGACCTACGCGGCAGGCCCCTTTGCGGGCATGGCACCGGACCTGCCCGCGATCAGGCCGGATTGGTCCCCTGTCGCCGCCTTCGGAGGATACCAGAATGGATGATCCCTGCCCCGTTCCGCATTCCCCTTCGAACCGAAAGGCCACCCCTATGCACCGCCTCCTGCCCCTCGCCGCCCTCCTCGCT
>NZ_JYFE01000024.1 GCF_000877395.1 Jannaschia aquimarina
CCAGGAAACCCGGAGAGTAGCTTAAATCCCGCCAGATCCTGTCCAAGGATCGGGGTGTAGCTCACTTTCACGCAGCAGAGGATGCCCAGACAACTAATTCAGAGCTACAGAGGGGTCGGGTGAAGGCTTGGAAATGCCGCCCGGACATCCCGCTGAATGCGCAATGTCAACATCAAGCAGACTTTGTGCAGCAAGGCCTCGAATCTCGATCCCTCCCACAACCATATCGATTTTGTGCAGAAACAAGCCGCAGATATCTGGAGGAATTTTGTAATCAGGCTACGGCTCCCAGCAGAGACTCAATGTCTACAACGCAAATAGGGCGATCATCTTCATAAATTAACTCGACTATATGATTGAGGCCCGAAGTTCCTTGGGGGGTGCCGATAGAACTCCGCCCGTCTAGCTTAACGGAGAGGATATCACCAGCGGCGTCAACGGCCAATCCAACGATGTTACTGGGCATTGCCACCAATATTACAACAGCACGCTCGCTGGGTACTCTTCGCCGAGCATTCATCAGAAAATCGAAATCAACTACGTGCACCAAATTTCCGCGAATATTGATCAGGCCAATGATCTCTTCAGGTGATCGCGGCAGGGACGTGACTGAGCCGAGTCGCCGTATCTCCTGCACCGATCCGAGATCGATGGCGTATCGGGTATCGTTGGAAAAGAAAGTCAGATACGTCGCATCGTTTATAAGTGGATCGGAAGTATCATTCGGGATATCCAAAAACCTCTCTTCTGAACTATCAGCACCCATAATGAATCCTCCTGTTTTTACTCGCGGCGACCTTGAGTCTTGCAAAAGACTTATATTCCGCACGCTGGTCATGGAATGCTCCCGTGCGCGACATCAAAAAGGCCCTCTGCATCAACCACCAAAACAAGATCTCCGTCCCCCAAGATCGCTGCTCCGGAGATGGCCCGTGTAACTAATGATGTATCAGACAGAGGCTTAGATACAACCTGCACTTGAGATTCGATCTCATCGACGCAAACTGCGTACTTTGAGTTTACGTCGGGAACAAGTGTCAGAACTGTTTTCCCTTCGGCGTCGTTCTCAAGTAATAGTGGAGTGCTCTCATGATCCTGCGATCTAGTCCCTAAAATGGAAGATAAGTCAAAAATGGGTATGAGCTCATTGTTCGGTATCATCATAAAAGATTGGCCGCTTACAGTCCGAATGCCACCATTCTCAGCTGTCTGCGCGTCATCGACTGACGACAACGGAATAATGTATCGACTGTCGGCGGCTCTCACAAGCATACCGTCCAGCACTGAAAGGGTCAGCGGAAGGCTGAAAAGAAGGGATGCCCCAACTCCTCGGTTCGATCTGATGGTGAGATTTCCGCCAAGAGCTCTGGTTGCGTCATGAACGACATCGAGGCCCACTCCTCGACCGGACAACTCCGATGTATCATCCTTGGTAGAGAACCCCGCTCTCATGGCAATTCTCGAAAGGTCTTGATCGGACATGCCGTCGGGACTTTCGGTGATCCCGCTCCTGTAGGCCCTTCTCCTTATTTCATCGTAGTCAAATCCACGTCCATCATCCGACACCTCGATAATGATCCGGTCGGATTCTTGCGTGGCACTCAGCAGAATCTGTCCTTTTGGGCTCTTGCCGGCCCGCCTGCGAATTTCGGACTTCTCGATTCCATGATCGACAGCATTTCTCGCTACATGCGTCAGCGGGTCGACGAGTCGCTCGATAATCGACTTATCTATCCGTGTGTGATCGCCCCTCAATTTGACTTCGATCAACTTATCAGCCTTAATTGCTGCATCCTCTGCGACCCTGGCGATCCTCTGAAAAAGAGGGCGGATTTGAACCGCTCGCACTCTCGTAAGAATCCCTTGCTGCTGTTTGATCGCATTGAGCATTTGTTCAAGGGCGATATCGGTGTTTAATGTCGATTGTTCCGTTTTAAGTATCTGGGATAGCTGCGAGTGAGACACAAGCATTTCACTGCCGAGGTTTACTAGAAGATCGATATCTTCAAGCGCGACTCGCGTGCTCTGATTCTTGAAAAGTGATGCGTTGGTTGTTCCGGACTGAGAGTTTTTCAGGAAATCTCGATCTTGTGGGGGTGGCTTATTGGATTTTATTGCATGACGCGGAGCTTGGAGGTCATCAGAGCATCCAAATTTTTTAAACACACAGCTATATTCATTCTCAAATTTTCCAATTAATTTACTGATCTCCTTCTCAGCGATGTCATCAGTCGCTGGCGTCACGAGTATTTGCCACGAAGCGTATATTGTCTTTGGGTCGAGTTCGGTTAGATTTGGGACACCAGCTTCAATGCATGAGGCCGATATTTCGCCCAGCTTTCGAAGGGCGCGAAATAGATGCTCCGGACCTGTGCTGGGGTAGGTGTCGGGTCGGCGCGCCGTAATATCGATCTGCCATCCCGTGCGCCAGTATTCTCCGATACCTTCGAAATTTCCGGTCTCATCAATCCACTGAGGACCATTTTTTCCGTCGGTATCCTCCTTGCTGGAATCAAGATTAGTGATTTTTTCGATGTGCGCGGTGATCTTCTTGGATATCTCACAGACGGATTGGTCGGATGGTGCGCGCTCCGACCTGAAATCGAATACGATGGATGAGATATGGTCCGCGGCCAGCTTGAGAACCGAAGTGGTTTCAACGTCGACCGTTGCGTCATCACTTCGGATTATATCCAGAAGTGTTTCGACCTGGTGAGACACATCTACGAGCGCGTCCATACCAAAAATAGCTGCGCCGCCTTTGATCGAGTGGACGGCGCGGAACGCGGAAGCAATATCTTCAGCCTGATTGTCGTCTCCATCCAGGCGCTCTAAGCTCAGATTGAACTCTTCTATGAGTTCTTCGCATTCTTCATAGAAACCCGATCTCAACTCATCGAGTGCGTCCGTCATGATGTACTCGCAACAGCTCGCAGGGTTCCGACGAGGCGTGCAGGGTCGAAAGGCTTGACGAGCCAGCCGGTTGCGCCCGCCTGCCGCGCGCGCTGACGCAGATCACGTGCGCTTTCTGTCGTGAGAACGAGGATCGGAATACTGCTGTTACCCTCATCCTGTCGGACGCGCTCGATAAATCCGAAGCCGTCCAGACGAGGCATGTTGACGTCGGTCAGGATTGCATCCGGATGCCCGTCCATCGCTGCCAGGCGTTCAAGCCCATCGATTCCATCATCGGCAAGGATGACTTCGATCCCTTCACGCGTGAGTGTGAGGCGCACGAGGTCGCGGATTGTTCGGCTGTCGTCGACGGCGAGGACTCTCATCGGGCGATCTCACGCTCTTCGAGCATCTCGATGGAGCAGCCGACGAACTCGAGGTCTCTGATGAAATCCGGAGATGGATCGACAATCTCGAGTTCTCGGCCGTCCTTCCGTGCGGACAAGAGTATCTGGATGCACGAAAATTCGAGCACTTCGACTTCATCGGCGAGGAGTCGGAATCGTCCCTTTCTTGCTCGCAGGGCGGCCAAGAGATCGGGTGCTGCGGACATGTCCATGCGACGGCTGAGCCTGAGGCTTTTTCCGTCTGCGTGCTCGGTGTCATGTGGTTCGTTCATCAGGACCTCGTCGGAGCTTGGCGACGAGCACTACCGATCGAGGTCCTAAGATTTCGTTAGGCTCGGCTACTCATGCGAAGAGCCATCGTTTCGGAGATGACGGCCGTGAGGATTTCGACATGCCGTGAGATCGAGTAGGCGCTCGTCTTCATCTGTCTCCGACGCTCGAGGTCATGTTCGATCGGAAGCAAACGCTTGAGAGCATCTTCGGGACTGCGCGGGATTGCGATCCGGAGTAGGCGACGGAGATCGCGCCTCCGCTTATATGTGTGGCAGCCATGATGAGCTGCATCGACGAGCAGTTTGGGGCGATTGAGTTCGGCTATCGCTGTGTCGAGGTCGGTCATAAGTCTCTCCGCTGGAAAGTTTTGGTTCCAGGATGATGGCGGAGTGGTGGGCTCTGTTGCGTCGACCGCGGAAGACGCGAACGGTTCTTCGGCACCGTTTACGGTTTCGCAACGGTTGCCTCTCTGGGAGCACATTTTTAACTCACTGGTAACCAATGCGGGGTGATCTGAGCCGACTTTTCCACAGCCTGGAATCGGCAGAATGCCAATGTATCCGCACGCCTCAGAGGGGTCTGGTGGACCTATCCCCAATTGGATCCCTGATCCCGCCCGCGCGTATATCGCACACACGAGCGAAGGGCGGTCTCTGAGAGAGGTCGCCGCAGAATACGGATGTACCGCATCGACGATACTGAGGCAGGTCCGGCGACTGAAAGCCAGGCGCGAGGACCCGCTTGTGGACGATATACTGGACCGCCTTGGTGCGGCGGTCGTGACCAAGACTTCTAGCGAGGGGTACGAATCCATGTCCGCAATGCCGCAGCGCGCTCAGATGATCGACGACGACACTCTCAAGCGCGAAGCCGCACGGGTTCTTCGTCGGCTTTGCGAGGGCGATGCCATTCTTCTCGTCGGCATTGGCATGCCTCAGGCCGTCGTCCTGAAAAGCGACAGCGATCCGACGCGTCTTGCCACTTTGCCCCGTGCCGTCGCGCAAGCATTTGTCTTGAAGGAATGGGTATCGTGCTATCGCGCCGGCAAGGTCACGCGGTATCGTATAACCGAAATGGGCCGGTGTGCCCTGAAGAGGATCCTCGCCGAACGGCACAACCAGAAGGTTGCGGCCCGGGGTCTGGCAGAAGCGCCATCTCCTTTCCTGACCCAGAATACGACTATCGAGGAAGTCACACGCGAAGGACGGAATGGGGCTGAGCGTCTCAGAGTTAACCTTGCCGAGTCTCCCCTGGGGGCGCTTGCAAGGCGTCGCGAAAAGGACGGCAGTCCGTTTCTGACCGCTGCCCTTGTCCTTGCCGGGGAGACCCTTCGCGATGATTTCGAAAGGGCGCAGATGGGGCCCAGGGTTGGTCAGAACTGGGATCGCTTCCTTACGGCTGGAGCGCGAGGGGACTTTGGAAGCGATAGCCGTGGGGAAGGCAATGAAAGCGCTCGGCACCACGTTGCCGAAGCCTTGAGAGAGCTCGGTCCGGGGCTCGGCGATGTCGCTCTGCGGGTCTGTTGTTTTCTGGAAGGCGTCGAGTCGACAGAGAAGCGGCTCGGATGGGCCGCGCGTTCAGGGAAAATCGTTCTGAGGATCGCCTTGCAGCGTCTGCATGCTCACTATGTCGAGAAAGGCAGACTGTAGTTTGCCGCGCGGGCGGGCCCGATCGGGACCCGCCCATCCATCGGTCTATCGCGACTCGACTTCGACGTAAGCGCGTTCTGTTTCACCCGTGTAGAGTTGGCGTGGTCGGCCAATCTTAAGCGCGGGATCGTCAAGCTGCTCTTTCCACTGGGAAATCCAGCCCACGGTCCGCGACAGCGCGAAGATTGGCGTAAACATCGATGTCGGGAATCCCATCGCTTCTAGGATGATCCCCGAATAGAAATCCACATTCGGGAACAGCTTCTTCTCGGCGAAGTAGGGATCGTCGAGCGCCTGTTTTTCAAGCTCCTTGGCGACCTGCAGCGTCGGGTTGTTCTCGACGCCGAGCAGTTCGAGAACCTCGTCGGCGCTCTCCTTCATTACCGTCGCGCGCGGGTCGAAGTTCTTGTAGACACGGTGGCCGAACCCCATCAGGCGGAACGGGTCGTCCTTGTCCTTCGCGCGCGCGATGAATTCCGGGATCCGGTCGACCGTCCCGATTTCCCGCAACATTTCAAGACATGCCTGGTTGGCGCCACCATGCGCGGGGCCCCAGAGACATGCGATGCCTGCCGCGATACAGGCGAACGGGTTCGCGCCCGAAGACGACGCGAGCCGAACGGTCGAGGTCGACGCGTTCTGCTCGTGGTCGGCGTGGAGGGTAAAGATCCGGTCCATGGCGCGGCTCAGGATCGGATCCACCACGTAATCCTGCGCCGGCACGCTGAAGCACATGTTCAAGAAGTTGGAGGCGTAGTCGAGATCGTTCCGCGGATAGACGAAGGGCTGGCCGATCGAGTACTTGAATGCCATCGCGGCGATCGTCGGCATCTTCGCGATCATCCGGATCGACGC
This sequence comes from Jannaschia aquimarina, assembly GCF_000877395.1. Lineage (GTDB taxonomy): Bacteria > Pseudomonadota > Alphaproteobacteria > Rhodobacterales > Rhodobacteraceae > Jannaschia > Jannaschia aquimarina. The sequence continues at coordinate 6,080 of NZ_JYFE01000024.1, forward strand.
GACCTCACGCTGCCACGGATCGTTGATATCGGTTGAATCGTGGTAGAACGCAGCCATAGCGCCGACCACACCGACCATGATCGCCATTGGATGCGCATCGCGGCGGAACCCGCGGAAGAAGTAATGCATCTGCTCATGGAGCATCGTGTGCATGGTGACGCGCTGCGTGAAGTCTTCGAGCTGGGCAGCGGTTGGAAGTTCGCCATAAAGCAGCAGGTAGCAGACCTCGAGGTAATGGGATTTTTCGGCCAGTTCGCCGATCGCATAGCCGCGGTGCAGCAAGACCCCCTTTTCGCCGTCGATGAACGTAATCGCGGACTCGCAGGCAGCGGTCGAGGTGAAGCCGGGATCGTATGTGAAGACGTCGCCTTGCGCGTAGAGCTTGCGGATGTCGATGACATCGGGACCGGCTGTCGGGCTGTGAACGGGCAGATCGATCGTCGTTCCGTCCACTTTCAAAGTCGCTGTCTTCTGAGTCTCGGCCATGTCGGTCCTTCCATCTCGGCGGTGGAAATGGTCCACCACGTAACTATCGAAAGCGAAAACCTTTTCTGCTTTCGCTTGCCGGTGCGGCAGCCGGGGTCAGGTGGCTGTCGCGTCGTTGATGCGGGCCAAGCTTTCCTCCCGGCCGAGCACCAGCATCATGTCAAAGACGCTGGGGGTGGCGGTGCGACCCGCCAATGCGGCTCGGAGTGGTGCCGCAAGCTTCCCCAAACCGACGCCATGCGCTTCTGCAATAGCTGTTACGGCGGCCTCCAACTCCTCGCGCGTCCAGCTAGCATTTCGCAGGTGCGGCGTCAATTCAGACAGCATACCACGGGATACCGTATCGAGCGCCTTTGCAGCTTTTTCGTCTGGCTCGATCGGTCGCGACGCGGTCGCGAAATGCGCACGGTCGACGAGTTGAGGAAGGGTTTTCACCCCGCCTTTCACGATGCCGATCGCAGGGCGCAGCGCATTCAGGTCCACCTCCGCGCCGGATCGTTCGGCCCATCCCCTTACTGCGTCTTCAATTTCATGGTTCTGCATCGCGGCGATGTGCTGGCCGGAGATGCTTTCGAGCTTCTTGAGGTCCAGGCGGGCGGGTGCCTTGTTGATGCCATCAAGATCGAACCAGGCCCGGGCCTGAGCGTCATTGAAGAACTCGTCGTCCCCATGGCTCCACCCGAGGCGGGCGAGGTAGTTGCGCATCGCTTGGGCTGGGATACCCATCTCCGCATATTCGAGAACGCCGGTCGCCCCGTGGCGTTTCGACAGTTTCTTCCCGTCCGGGCCGTGGATCAGGGGGATGTGCGCCCAGACTGGCCGATTCCATTCCATCGCATCGTAGATCTGCGCTTGCCGCGCGGCATTCGTGAGATGGTCATCGCCCCGGATCACATGTGTGACGCCCATATCATGGTCATCCACCACCACGGCCAGCATGTAGGTCGGCGTCCCGTCCGAACGCAGCAGAACCATGTCGTCCAGCTGATCGTTTCGGGTCGTGACCGTCCCTTGAACGGCATCCTCGATCGCGGTGGCGCCGTCGCGTGGAGCCTTCAGCCTGATCACGGATGGGCCCTCCGGGTGTGTCGAGGGATCGCTGTCGCGCCATGGGCTTCTGAACAGCGTCGAGCGTCCCTCGGCACGGGCTTCGTTGCGGAAGGCCTCGATCTCGTCCTGTGTGGAGAAACACCGATATGCGTGGCCGCTCGCTAGCATTTGCTCGGCAACTTCCGCGTGACGGGGTGCGCGCTCGAACTGACTGACGGGTTCGCCGTCCCAATCGAGGCCAAGCCATTCCAGCCCCTCGTAGATGGCGGCGGTCGCCTCGGGGGTCGAGCGGGCGCGGTCCGTGTCTTCCACCCTGAGGAGAAATGTTCCGCCTTTCGCCCGGGCGTAAAGCCAGTTGAACAGCGCGGTCCGTGCCGTGCCGATATGCATCATTCCGGTCGGAGACGGAGCGATGCGTGTAACGGGCGCGTTGGTCATAGAGCCTCCGGACAGGACATATTAACTCATTGGTAACCCTCATGCGGCAGGGTCGCGGGGGTTCTAAGGGGGGACCCACACGACTGACAAGCGGGGGGCGGCGATTGGCTGCGCGTGACGATGCCATGGTGCTGCAGAACGGTCCGTTCGTCACGGTCGCGACCGCGCTGCACGGTCTTCGCGGATTCCGGATGCCGTGGATCGCGACGGCTTTCGGGTGTGGGATAGGCACCTACTTTGCCCTCCCGGTCGAGCCGTCGCATGCGGCGACCGCTGTTTTCGCATTGGCGATATGTGCGCTGTCGCTCCTTACGTGGATTTCACGCGACGGCGTCGGTTTTCTCTATCTTTTGCTCGCGGTCTTTGTCTTCGGATTGGTCGCGGCGCAGATGCGGACCGCAATCGTCGCGGGCCCTGTCATGCCGTTTCGGTACTACGGCGCGGTCGAGGGGCGCATCGTCAAGATCGACCGGTCCGCCTCAGGGGCAGTTCGGCTGACGCTCGACCGCGTTCGACTAGATGGGATCGCGCCCGAGAGGACCCCGCGCCGCGTTCGTGTTTCCCTCCATGGTCCCGAAGGAACAGAGCCGCGACCTGGGCTTAGGGTCATGACGACGGCTCATCTTTCCCCTCCGGCAGGACCGACCGAGCCGGGCGGATTCGATTTCCAGCGACACGCATGGTTCGACTCGCTCGGTGCTCTCGGATACAGCCGGGTGCCGCTCTTGCTGGCGTCCGAAAGGGCAGAGGGATCGGCTGTCGCCGGCGCTCGATATGCCATCGCTCAGGCCTTGCGAAATGCCATACCCGAAGAGCGAGGGCAGGTTGCGGCGGCCATCGTCGTCGGAGATCGCTCGGGCATACCCGACGACGTCACAGAGGCGCTCCGCGCGTCTAATCTCGCGCATCTTCTCGCGATCTCCGGTCTGCACATGGGGCTGCTCGTCGGGTTCGTCTTCGCAAGCGTGAGAGGCGTGCTCGCACTCAGCCCGCGCATCGCCCTCGCATACCCGACACGGATTTGGGCTGCGTGCATCGCGCTTCCGGTTGCGGTCGCATACCTCGCGCTCTCCGGTGGCGGGATCGCAACACAGCGGGCCTTCGTCATGGCTGCGGTTATGCTGGGGGCGGTCATCGTGGGGCGCCGCGCGCTTTCGATGCGTTCGGTCGCGATCGCCGCGCTGATCGTTTTGGCCTGGCGCCCGGAGAGCCTTATCGGCCCGGGTTTTCAGATGTCTTTCGCGGCGACCGGTGCCCTTGTTGTCGCATTCGGTTGGCTCTCCAATCGAGATCCGAAGTGGCGTCGGGGCGTGATCGGGTGGGGAATCGCCCTCCTGCTGTCCTCGGCCGTCGCCGGGCTTGCGACCGGCCCGTTTGCGGCGATCCATTTCAACCGTGTCGGGCAGTATGGGCTTCTGGCGAACCTCCTCGCAGTGCCGATGATGGGTGCAATCGTCATGCCCAGCCTTCTGATCGGTCTCATCCTCTGGCCATTGGGCCTGCAGGAGCTCCCGTTCTGGTGTGCCGAGCAGGGAATTGGCTGGATCATTGTCGTCGCGGAGTGGATCGCAGCCTTGGACGGCTCGGTCCTGCATCTGCCCGCACCGAGCTGGCACGTCCTGCCCCTCTTCGGGATCGGTTTCGTCTGGATGGGGGCCGCAGCAGGCCGGACACGCCTCTACGGAGCCATACCCTGCTTTCTGGCGATCATCCTCTGGGCGCAGAGCGAGCGTCCGATGATGCTGGTCTCCGAAAGCGGAGGGCTCGCAGGCATTCAGAGCGAGGGGGGGCGCTGGCTGAGCCGGGCCAAGGGCGACGGGTTCACCGCCGCCTCGTGGCTCGAGAACGACGGCGATCCGGTGTCGCAAGAGATGGCCGCGGCGCGCGATCGGCCAAGCGTTGCGGGACTCCCGTCATTTCGTGTCGTCCGGTCCTCCGCGGAGCTGAAGACGATCCTCGCCGATTGCGTCGCTGGCGAATGGATCATAACCCCGCGTGTGTGGGACGGAGATCCGCCGCGATGCGTCCTCTACGATGCGAAAGCCCTCTCCCGCACCGGAGCTCTATCCCTGACCGGAGAACCGGACGGTGCGGTCCGTGTCAGGACCAGTCGCGAGCTACAGGGACAGCGCCCCTGGGTCCGCTAGGCGGACGCCAAACTGTCCACCCGAAGGTCCGCTGATCCTGATCCCCGCTGGGGCGTTTGACTGCAACTTCTCCGGCAGGGAAGCCCTGGGCGATGTCGCTCCTGCAAAGGCCAATTTCGACATCACGCTTTCAGAAGCATGGATTGATGAGGGCTTACCTAGGTTCCCGCCACCGGCGATCCTGTAATCCGTGAGCTTGAGAGCTGCAGGCAGATCCATTGGATCGGCAGAACCCAAGCGAAAGCCCCCGTCAACGCTCCCGCAAGACCGCTTCATTGCAAGGCGAAGTTCCCGCGGCTCAGTAGCTCCGGATCAGGCCGACGAGGCGGCCCTGAACCTTTACCTTGTCCTGTGGCAGGATCCGCGTCTCGAATGCCGGGTTGGCCGCTTCGAGGCAGATCATGCCCCGTTCACGGCGAAACCGCTTGAGCGTCGCTTCCTGACCTTCGACCAGAGCGACGACGATATCTCCATCATCTGCCGTCGTCTGCTCGCGAATGACGACGACGTCCCCGTCGTTGATGCCAGCGTCGATCATCGACTCGCCCTTTACTTCAAGGGCGTAATGCGCACCGCCGCGATCCAGCATCTGGCCGGGCACGGCGACATGATGGGACACTTCGCTGATGGCCTCGATTGGGACGCCCGCGGCGATCCGACCCATGACCGGAAGCTCCTGCGCGTCGATCCTGACCGGGATCGCGGATGGCAGGTCCCTGTCGGGGCGGTCGCCGTCGATCACGGTCGGACGGAACCCCGCGGTCGGGCCACCGCCCATGTCCTCGGGCAGACGCACGATTTCGATCGCCCGCGCCCTGTGCGCGAGACGCCGGATGAAGCCCCGCTCCTCGAGTGCGGTAATCAGACGGTGAATGCCGGATTTCGAACGAAGATCGAGTGCGTCGCGCATCTCGTCGAACGAGGGAGGAACGCCGTCGCGCTGCAACCGCTTGTGGATAAATGCCAGAAGATCACGTTGTTTCCGCGTCAGCATGTCGTCCCCACTGCCCGATGTTCGCGCACGTTCTACGAAAGTTCCCGTTTCGTGTCAACATTTCCACGGGATTTGCGTCTTCGTCGCAGTGGAAGGTTTAGAATCTGTTAACGCTGGGCAAGGCGATCGCCGCGACAACATCTCCGATGGAACGGGCGGGATCGTTCGGGGGCCGGATCACCAGAACATCCGCGTCTGCCAGCACACTCAACAGGCTGCTGTCCTGACGGTCGAAGACCTCGACCGCACCGCTCACGAGGCGGCCTCTCATGTAGTGCTCCCGCGGTCCATTCTCGCGAACCGGGGTCGCGAGCCGCAGATCGAGCATCGTGGGTTCCGCGGGCAGTCCGAGACTGGCCCGCAGCGCAGGCAGCAGGAAGATCACCCCGCAGACGAGTGCAGAAACCGGGTTTCCGGGAAGCCCGATCAGCGGTGTGCCGCGCCAGCGTCCCGCAAGCAGGGGCTTTCCCGGGCGCATCCGCACCTTGTGAAAGACGAGGTCCATGCCGTCCCGACCCAGACCTGCGACAAGGTCGTGCGCGCCGACGGATGCCCCGCCGATCGTGACCATCAGATCCGCGTCGAGCCCGGTTTCCAGGGCCGCGATCAAGAGTTTCGGATCGTCGGGCGCGATGGGGAGGAGGCGGGGCAGGGCGCCGGCATTGGATAGGAGAGCAAGCAGACCATATCCGTTCGACGCCACGATCCCGCCGGGTGGCAGGGTTTCTCCGGGGTGACGCAGTTCGTCGCCGGTCATCAGGATCGAGATCCGCGGCCTGCGGCGGACTGGCAAGTCGCCGTGGCCCATCGCGGCGGCCAGCGCGAGATCGGCGAAACCAAGACGTCGGGGCGCCATCCGGTCACCCCGACCGAAATCGCCGCCGGCCGGACGGATATGAAGACCCTCGCGAGGGGCATCGAGAACTTCGATCCCGTTGCCCTCGCCTCGCGCGTCCTCCTGGATCAAAACCCGGTCGGCAGGCTCGGGGACGGGCGCCCCGGTGAAGATGCGGACGGCCTCTCCCTGAGCGAGGCGGCCATCGAAGGGATGGCCTGCCGCTGCCTCGCCGATGACCGTCAATCTCTCGCCGACCTCGACCGGCCCCGCGAGCGCATAGCCATCCATGGCAGAGGCGGCAAAGGGGGGCTGGTCGTGCCGCGCCTCGATCGGTGCGGCCAGGACCCTCCCTGACGCCTTGGCGATCGGCACGGTCTCGACGGGCATGGTCGGCATGAGCGCGATCAGGTGGTCGCGGGCCTCTTGGACCGATATCACGAGGCCTGCCAGTCGCCGGATTTCCCGCCCGATTTGGACAAGAGGCGAAGGCCGCCGATCTCCATATCCTTCTGCACTGCCTTGACCATGTCGTAGACTGTCAGGCAGGTCACCGAGACGGCGGTCAACGCCTCCATTTCCACCCCGGTCTGGCCGGTCGTGCCGACGGTTGCGACGATCCGGAGGCCCGGCAGATCCCGGTCGGGTTCGATATCGACGGCGACTTTGGTGATCGGCAGGGGATGGCACAGGGGGATCAGATCGGCCGTGCGCTTCGCGCCCATGATTCCGGCGAGGCGGGCGACACCCTTGACGTCCCCTTTTTTCGCGGCGCCGTCCTCGATCAGTCGCAACGTCTCAGGGGCCATGCGCACCCAGCCCCCGGCGACAGCGACCCGCTGCGTCGCAGGCTTTCCGGACACGTCGACCATGTGCGCCGACCCCTCGCCGTCGAAATGTGTCAGACCGGACATCAGGCTGCGACCGGATCGGCGAGCAGCGTTCGGGTCGCGCCGGCAACGTCGGGCTGGCGCATCAGGCTCTCGCCGATGAGGAACGCGCGCGCTCCGTGGCGGGCCATGTCAGCCAGATCGGCGGGCGTCGACAGACCCGACTCGGCCACGAGGATCCGATCTTCCGGAACCGCAGTCGACAGGTCGCGGGTCGTCTGAAGGTCGGTGTGGAACGTATTGAGATTGCGGTTATTCACGCCGAGAAGCGGAGCGTCCAGCCGCAGCGCACGATCCAGCTCGGCGCGATCGTGGACTTCGATCAGTGCATCCATTCCCCAGTCGCGCGCGGCATCCACCAGTTCCACTGCCTGGTCATCCGAGACGCTCGCCATGATGACCAGGATGCAATCTGCGCCGAGCGCGCGGGTCTCTGCGACCTGCCAAGGGTCGTAGAGGAAATCCTTGCGGATTACGGGCAGGGTCACCGCGCCGCGCGCCGCGACGAGGTAGTCTTCGTGGCCTTGGAAACTGGGCGCATCGGTCAGGACGGACAGGCAGGTCGCGCCACCGTCCTCATAGGCGCGCGCAAGGGCGGGAGGATCGAAATCCGCGCGGATCAGTCCCTTGGACGGACTGGCCTTCTTGATCTCGGCGATCAGGCCGTATCCCGTCGCGGTGGCCCGTTGAAGCGCCTCGGCAAAGGGTCGGACAGGCGACGCCGCCTTGGCGTCCTCCTCGACGCGAGCCAGCGGTCTCGTGGATTTGCGGGTCGCGACTTCTTCCAGCTTGTAGGCCTTGATGCGGTCGAGAATTGTGCTCATGCCGCATCCTTCCGGGTCAGTTCGGCGAGAGCCCGGACCTTCTCCATTGCGGTTCCCGCGTCAATGGCTCCGGCTGCCATCTCCGCGCCCGTTGGCAAGTCGGCCACGCGGCCCGCGACGACCAGGGCTGCCGCGGCATTCAAGAGCACGGCGTCGCGGTAGGCGCCCGCCTTGCCCTCCATGAGCGCGCGGAAGGCGCGGCCATTCTCCTCTGGTTCGCCCCCGAGGATCGCTTCGAATGGATGGATCGGAAGGCCCGCATCCTCCGGTGAGACCGTCCGCTCCGTCACGGCTCCGTCCGCGAGGATCGCGACGCGCGACGGCCCGGCAATGGACAGCTCGTCGGTTCCGTCTCCGCCATGGACGAGCCAGGCCGCCTCTGAGCCGAGCGCGCCAAGCACTTCCGCCATCGGCCGGATCAGGTCCGGCGAATACGCTCCGGTCAGTTGACGACGCACTCCGGCGGGGTTGGTCAGCGGCCCCAGCACATTGAAGACCGTCCGAGTGCCCAATTCGGCGCGGACCGGCATGACATGACGCGTCGCCGGATGGTGCATCGGCGCCATCATGAAGCAGATGCCGACCTCGCGCAGGGCCCGCTCGGCCGTCTCGGCCCCAAGCATGACCTCGACGCCCATCTGGCCAAGGACGTCCGCCGCGCCCGATTTCGACGACAGATTGCGGTTTCCGTGCTTGGCCACGGGCACATCGCAGGCGGCGACCACGAAGGCGGCGGCGGTCGATATATTCAGGGTTCCCTTTCCGTCGCCGCCCGTTCCCACGATGTCGATCGCGCCGTCCGGGGCGGCAACCCGCGTCATCCGGTCGCGCATGGCGCTGGCGGCGGCGGCGATCTCGTCCACGGTCTCGCCGCGCGTGCGCAGGGCCATCAGGAAGCCGCCGATCTGCGCGGGCGTCGCCTCGCCCTCGAAGAAGGCTGCGAACGCGGCCGCCGCTTGCTCGCGGCTCAGCGGTCCGCGCGCGGCGGCATCGATCAGGGCCGGCAATCCGCTCATGCGGTTTCCGGCAAGAGCGAGAGGAACGTCCGTATGAGCCCGTGACCGTTTTCCGAGAGAAGGCTTTCGGGATGGAATTGTACGCCGTGGATCGGAAGCTCCCGGTGGCGAAGCCCCATGATCGTGCCGTCCTGCGTCTTCGCGTTGGCGACCAGCTCGTCGGGCAGTGTATCCGCGGCAACCGTCAGTGAATGGTAGCGCGTCGCGCGAAACGGGTCCGGCAGACCCGCGAATATGCCGGTGCCGTCGTGGCTGATCGTCGCAACCTTGCCGTGGACCGGCTCGCTGGCGCGGGTTACCGTGCCTCCGAACGCCTGTCCGATGGCCTGGTGGCCCAGGCACACACCCAGCAGCGGCGTGCGTGTCTCGGCGCAGGCGCTGACCATCGCAAGGCAGATCCCGGCGCGGTCGGGATCACAGGGACCCGGGCTCAGAAGGACGGCCGTGGGGTTCAGTCCCATCGCCTGCTGCACGTCCATCGCGTCGTTGCGGACGACTTTCACCTCGATGCCTTCCTCGGCCACGTAATGGTAGAGGTTCCAGGTGAAGCTGTCGTAATTGTCGATCAGCAGAAGCAAGCCGTCCCCCTCAAGGTGGTCCGCGGGGGCTTTGCCTCCCCCATTGTCCGGCTATAGATGGACAGCGCCGGGGGGCGGGGTCAAGCGGACTGCAGCAGGCAGGCAGGCGGAGGGGAAGCTTATGTTCAAGGGGGTCATACTCGGAGGCTTTTGCGCGATCGTGTTGTCGGGGCTGATGCTGATGACGGTCTCGCTGATCGCGCCGCCCCCGGTCCGGGATGCCCGGCTGGTTCCCGATGCGCCGCAACCCGCAACTCTGGAGGAGCAGCCCGAGACATCGGGCGTAGAGCCGCCGCCCGAGCAGGTCGTCGTGGAGGCCGAGGGCGAACCCGCGACCGACATCGATCTGCCCGCCGAAAGCCAGTTCGGCCGTCCTCGTGACGATGCCGAACCTGTTCTGCGGACGCCATCGCGCGGCGGCGGAATGGCGACAGCCAGCGCTCCGCTTCCCGCAGCGCAGGCCCCCGCCTCGCCAGATGTCTCGACCGAAAGCGCGGCGCAGCCCGAGATTTCCGTCGTGTTGCCCAGCGTGACGGCCCCGGTGGCCGACATAGACCCCGCCGGGCCGAGCGCCGTACAGGAATCCGCGCCCGCCACCTTTGCGATCGCCGATGTGGGCGAAGCGCCCGAGGTACCCGCTACAGAAGATGCCGCCGCGCAAAGCGATGAGCCTGCCCGGCCGAGGCCGGCCGTCGAAGCGGATGCGCCGGAGACGGAGGTGTTCGAGGTCGAGATCACCGAAGCGGAGGGCGAAGTCCTCCCCGCCACGGATGATGCGCCTGTCCAGCCGGTGGAGGGCGATCCGGCAGAGGTCGCTGCCGTCGCCGATCCGGTCCCGGCGGACGCGCCGGCCGATGAGGCTGTCGCCCAAGGGATCACCAGCGAAGCCGCCGATGACGCGCTCGTCGTGGCGGAAGCCGTCGACCTGGAGCGCTTCGCGACCGAGGTCGATGCCATCGACGAAGCGCCTGCAGACACGCCCGCGGTGGCGGATACGGCTCCCGGAAGCGACGCCGCAGTGGATGCGGATGTCGCCGAGGTTGCCGATCTGGCGCCCGCACCCTCGGCAGACGACGCGTCGGATGAGGGGGCGGAGGTCGCCGGGTCCGCACCATCCGCGCCGATCACCATCATCGAGGCGCCGGCGCCGGTCGTCGTTCTGGGTGCGGAAGATCAGCCGATCACGCGGGATGTTCGCCAGATCGAGACGGCGCAGGCCGGGAATGGGATCGTCCTGGTCGACCCCGATGATGTTGTTCGCGCGCCACGCGCGGCACCGTCCGCTCCGGAGCAGGAGCGTGAGACCGAGTTCGTCGGCACCCCGCGTATCCTGACACCGGGTGAGCCGCGCCGCATCACGTTGAGCAGCGAAGAGCCGACCGAAGCCGACCAAGCGCCTGGCCCCCGTGCCCTGACGGCCAATGCGGCCGCCTTCTCGCGCGAGGCGGGTCGCCCCCTTTTCGGGATCGTCCTCGTGGATGACGGCGGCGGGTCGGTCTCGACCAGCGATCTGGCGGCCTTCGATTTTCCGATCACGTTCGCGCTGGATCCCACGCGACCCGGCGCACCGGAGGCGGCGGAACGCTACAGAGAGGCCGGCCATGAAGTGCTGCTGCTTGCAGACGTGCTGCCGGAGGGAGGCACCCCGTCGGACATGGAAGTCGCCTTGGCCGCGGCCTTTCAGGAAATGCCGCTCGCCGTCGGCATTCTCGATACGGAAGAGCGGCGCCTGTCGCGCTCGCGGGGCCTTCTGCCCGCGCTGGCAGAAGGCGGCCTCGGCCTCGTGGTTCGTCCGGGCGGTCTGGGCTCGGCGACGCAGAACGCATCCCGCGCGGGCGTTCCGGCGGTTCAGGTGTTCCGCAGTCTCGATGACGGGGACGAACGTGCGCCCCGGATCACCCGCTATCTGGATCGCGCCGCATTCGAGGCGGCACAGGACGGTTCGGCTCTGGTGATTGGCCGGGCGAGGGGAGAGACCGTGACGGCGCTCCATGCCTGGGCGCTGGGCGACCGTGCCGAAGAGGTGCAGATCGCACCGGTATCGGCAATCCTGATCGAGGGGAGCGACTGACGGTCGCATCCGCCGCATGCAGTCCGGCGATCACGTGGGCAGTACCGGAAAACCGGGTCAGCGGCGCGCGATGTCCGGCAGGTCGATGCGGGCGACCTGCTCGGCGATGGGTTCGACCGAAAGCGGATGAACCTCGTGCGCGTGGGCGGCGGGGTCGCCGATCGGTTGCCACCGGCCGCTTTTGTAGATCTCGAGCGCGTCGAAGGCGGCCTTGTAACCCATCTTGGGCGAGCCCGGCACCCAGTAGCCCAGATAGACGAACGGCAACGACGTCTCGCGCGCGATCGCGATGTGGTCGAGAATGACGTAGGTCCCCAGCGAACGCGGGCGGACATCGGGGTCGTAGAACGAATAGACCATCGACAGCCCGTCATCGAGCACATCCGTCAGGCAGACGGCCACCAGTCGGGGGCCGCCCTCGGCCTCGTCGTCCCAATACTCGACCACGCGGGTGCGGATCGGCGTCTCTTCGACCATCGCGGCGAATTCGAAGACGTCCATATCCGCCATCCCACCCTTGGCGTGGCGGGCGGCCAGGTAGCGGCGGAAGAGCTCGTATTGCTCGTCCGTGGCCCAGGGCGAGTTCACCTCGCGTCGGAGACCCGCCGATCGTGCGGCGATCTTGCGTTGCGTCCTGTTGGGATTGAACGCGTCGCACCGGATGCGGGCCGACAGACAGGCCGAGCAATCCGCGCAGCTCGGGCGGTAGAGCACGTTCTGCGACCGCCGGAACCCCTGCTTGGAGAGCTTGTCGTTGAGTTCCGCCGCGCCGGATCCCTGCAGCGCGGTAAACAGCTTCCGCTCCCGCCGACCGTCCAGATACGGGCAGGGCTGCGGCGCCGTCACGTAGAATTGCGGCGTCAGCGGTAGACTATGGCGCATACGGGTTCTCTGCTCTCCCGCGCACACAGTTGGAGGCTATGGCCCGGGCCGTCAACGCAAAAGCGGACGCCGAAGCGTCCGCTGCGTAGCGCTTTGGTCGGGCTTCAGCCGGGCCGGTTGATCGCCGCCGTCCCGAGGACGAGATCCGTCAGGCCCTGCTTGCGCTCGGTCACCAGCATCGCGACCACCGAAGCCAGCGCGGGCAGGATCGCGAACATCACGCTGGCATAATAGCCCGTCACGTGAAGGATCGCCTGCGTGCCGTCGAGACGCGCCCCCTCGTCATTGCGAAGCTCGATCCCCAAGAGGCGCATGCCCCAAGTGGCGGAGCCGCTCGCCAGGGTGGCGATCCGGTAGGCGGCGCCGATCGCGAGGAAGAAGAGCGGCCAGAGAAACCAAGCCACGGACAGGGTCAGGATACCCGCGACGAAAGTGAAGAGGGTGATGAGCGTCGCATCCACCACCCAAGCGAGGCCGCGCTTGACGACGACGCCGCGATAGAATTCCGGCTGCCGGTGCGGGCAGGGCAGGGCGGTTTCATGGGTCAGGGCGGTCATCGGTCGGGAAATCCTTTTGCAAGAGGTGGTTGCGAGGCGGTGTTCGGGGCGCCCCGGTGAGGGACGCCCGCGGTGACAGGCTCAGGCGGCGGCGGTGCCGTCGTCTTCCTTGCGCTCGGACTTGCGCTCGCGCTCGTCCATGAACTGGTCGAACTCGGCCTTGTCCTTGGCTTCGCGCAGACGCTCCAGGAACTCCTCGAAGGCGCGCTGTTCATCTTCCAGACGGCGCAGCATGTCGGCCTTGTAGGCGTCGAAGGCCGTGTTTCCGGTGCCGCCGGTCATGCGGGACATGCTGCGGGACTTGTGGCTGCGGCCCAGGGACCATTTGTTGGCGAAGGTCATGTAAAGCACCAGAGCTAGGCCGATCGGCCAGAAGAGAATGAAGCCGGCGATCATCGCGGCGATCCAGGCGCCCTTGCCACGGGCATCGAGCCAGGCCTCGGCGCGGCGAAGCGGATTGCCGCGGGGCGCGGCGAAGGCGGGGGCGGTTTGCATCTCTCTCTCCTTGTTTCGATCTATGTGAATGCTCTTCACATGACCCGAGATGGGAAGCGGGAAGGGGGGCCGCAAGGGCCTGAGGGCAAAAAAGTTAATGCGTTTCACATGAATTCGGAATTCGTCTGGGAATCCAGTGACTTGCATGATTCGAATGGCGTCAGGCGTCCCGGCGACGGATGTGCACCCCCCGTGCACCCCCTGTGCAGACAGCGTCTGCACGGGGGCGGGCGGTAACCACTGTTGCACTGGATCACGAGAGGCGGAGCGGGACGCGGGTCAAGACCGGAATTCGGACAAGTCAGCCGGTCGGGGTCCCGCGATCGAGATGTGCCGGATCATCGGCAAGTGGGGCGGCAGGCTCGACAGGGTGGGGCCTGCCTTCGACACGGTTTTGCCGGTCACGCCCCGATCCTTAGCCCGACGCGCGCGTCGCGTCATTCCGCCGGGGCAGACCGTGCGGATGACGCAGTCAGATCCGATTGCCGTCGCTGCAACTCGAAGGCCCGCCAGGTCATGATGTGGATCAGGATGCCGAAGGGCGGTCCGAGAAAGAGCGGGATCGCCGTCACGGCGAAGGTCATGTCCTGCCCGCCCACGCCGAAGGACCAGATCGCCGCCGACAGGGGCGCGACGATCAGGTCGAGGATGCCGAAGGCCGTCCAGGCGTAGAAGATGCGCCGCGCCCCTTCGGGGTCGCGCAGGACGGCGATCGCGACGAAGGGCGCGGCGAGGCCGGTCAGCACGTCTCCGACACCCGCGGGCCAGGAGAAGCCGGGCGTCAGGATACCCTCTGCCATGTACGGGTAGAGGAACAGGCCGCCCAACACGCGATAGGTCTGCAGGCCGATCATCCAGTGCACGGGGACGCGGGCCAGAACGCCCGCGACGACCGGCAGGAACGACATCGCCGAGCCGAGAATGATCGGAAAGAGCGCAAAGGGCAGGAACCAAGTGAACTCCAGCACCAGCGTCAGCGAGGTCGCCAGCGCGCCGCCGCCCCACAGGACGAAGATCGCCGGAAAGAGGATGAGCGCCCGGCGGTCCGCGCCGTCACGGACGGCCCAGCCGACGAAGGCGGAGGTGGCGGACACGACCAGGATCACGCAGCCGAGGATGAGGAACGTGACCCACCACGCCTGGCCGGTCGTCAGGAATTCGTTGATCGTCATGACCGCTCCCGTCCGGAATGCCGGGGCGGAGCATCACAAAGACGCACCGCCTCTCGGTCAAGGTCACGTCGTAGGCCGCCCGTCTCGGCGGACAAGATGGCCCCCCATGGGGCCGGCAGCGCGCATCTTGCGAAGGGACACAAGACCGGACTGGATTCGAGGCACGGCGGGTCCAGCGCGCCGATCGCTCGCCCGGCTCGGGCGGCCTAGGCGCCCCGCCAGATCCAGCCGCCGCCGAACACACGGCTGCCTTCGGGGGCGTAGAACACGCAGGCCTGGCCGGGGCTGACGCCACGTTCGGGGGTCAGCAGTTCGACATCGGCCGTGGTGGGGCCGGTGGGGCGGATGACGGCCTCGACCGGCGGCTTGGTCGAGCGGACCTTGACGCCGAGATGCCATTCGTCGCGCGACTCGAACGGCGCGTCGCCCAGCCAGTTCACCTCGCGCACGGGAACGGTGCGCGTGGCGAGCGCCTCGCGCGGGCCCACGACCACGCGTTTGGCATCGGCATCCAGCTTGACCACGTAAAGCGGCTCGCTCAGCCCGCCGATGCCCAGCCCCTTTCGCTGGCCGATCGTGTAGCGGATCACGCCGTCATGGCGGCCCAGCACCCGGCCCTCCATGTCGACGATCTCGCCGGGCTCTCCGGCGCCGGGCCGCAGCTTTTCGATCACGGCGGCGTAATCGCCGTTCGGGACGAAGCAGATGTCCTGGCTGTCGGGCTTGTCGGCGACGGGCAGGCCGTAGCGCTGCGCCAGCGCGCGGGTCGCCGCCTTGTCCGGCAGGTGGCCCAGCGGAAAGCGCAGGTAGGAGAGCTGTTCGGCGGTGGTCGAGAACAGGAAGTAGGACTGGTCGCGCACGGGATCGGCGGCGCGGTGCAGTTCCGGCCCGTGAGCCCCGGCCTTGCGCTGGATATAGTGCCCCGTCGCCATGCAATCGGCGTCGAGATCCTTTGCCGTCTCCAAGAGGTCGCGGAACTTCACCCGCTCGTTGCAGCGGATGCAGGGCACCGGCGTGGCGCCGCCCAGATAGCTGTCAGCGAATTCGTCGATCACCGCCTCGCGGAAGGCGTTCTCGTAATCGAGGACGTAATGCGGGAAGCCCATGGTTTCGGCCACGCGGCGGGCATCATGGATGTCGCGGCCCGCGCAGCAGGCGCCCTTCTTGGCCAGCGCGGCGCCGTGATCGTAGAGCTGAAGCGTGACGCCGACGACATCGTAGCCCTCTTCTGCGAGCTGGGCCGCGACGACGGAGGAATCGACGCCGCCCGACATCGCCACAACCACGCGCGTGTCGGCAGGGGCCTTGGGCAGGCCGAGGCTGTTGAGCGGAGCGTCCAGCATGGCGGGGTCCAGAGCGGCGGAGGGCGCAGATATAGGCAAATGCTCCCTATTCTCAAGGCCGTGTTTCACCTTCGTTTAAGAGCTGCCGCCTCAGGAAGAAGCACGTTGCATAGGAGGCGATGATGTTTCTGAGGAAGGGGGCCGGTCCGCGTGTCGTGACCTTGCCCAATGGCGTGCAGATGAGCCGGGCGGACCTGCCGCCTGCCGGGACCACGAGATGGGTAGCGCGGCGAAAGGCCGCGGTCGTGATGGGGGTCGAATCCGGGCTGATGCCTCTGGACGAGGCGTTGGAGCGTTACGATCTGTCTGAAGAGGAATACGAATCCTGGGCCGAGATGGCCTCGCGACACGGCACAGAGGGTCTGAAGACCACGCAGCTTCAGCGCTTCCGGGAGCGTGACGGGGGCGACGCGGCCTAGATCGTGGCATAAAGGTGGCAAGGGTAACACCGTGTTAACCTTTTGTGGGCAACTAGGACGCAAGTCGAACCTGATATCTGTCCGGAGAGTGCGATGCGGATCCTGCTGGTCGAAGACGATCCTACCACGTCCAAGAGCATCGAGCTGATGCTCGGAAGTGCCAACCTCAACGTCTATTGCACCGACATGGGCGAGGAAGGCATCGATCTGGCGAAGCTCTATGATTACGACCTGATCCTGCTGGATCTGAACCTGCCGGACATGAACGGGCACGAAGTGCTGCGTCACCTGCGGCTCAGCCGCGTCGAGACGCCGATCCTGATCCTGTCGGGATCCGACGATACGGAGAACAAGATCAAGGGCTTCGGGTTCGGGGCGGACGACTATCTGACGAAGCCGTTCCACCGGGACGAGCTGATCGCCCGCATCCACGCCATCGTCCGCCGCAGCCAGGGGCACAGCCAGTCGGTGATCCGCACCGGCCGCGTGACCGTGAACCTGGACGCGAAATCGGTGCAGGTGGATGACAAGCCGGTGCATCTGACCGGCAAGGAATACCAGATGCTGGAGCTTCTTTCGCTCCGCAAGGGCACGACCCTGACGAAAGAGATGTTCCTCAACCATCTCTACGGCGGCATGGACGAGCCCGAACTCAAGATCATCGACGTCTTCATCTGCAAGCTGCGCAAGAAGCTGGCCGAGGCGACGGGCGGCGATACCCATATCGAGACGGTCTGGGGCCGTGGCTACGTCCTGCGCGATCCCGAGCCTGCGGCCGAAGAGAAGCTGCTCCACGCCTGAGGCGACAGGCCATTGCCGTCGGTCCAGCGAGGAATCGATGACTGCCCGGAGAGCGTGGCTGTGGGGATATGCTCTGATCCGTGGCTCTGGCTCCGGTGAGCAGCCGTGATCGCGGGTTTGTCCTCGAGATCGCATTTCGGGCACAGTTCGCGGGTCCTCTGGCTATTTGGTGTTCTGGGGCGGCCGCAAGAATTGCGGCGTCTTTTGGGGCCGCCAAATTATGGAAGGCTTGCGCCCGGCTCGGATCGACGCACCCTCTCAGGGCTCAGGGCTCAGGGCTCAGGGCTCAGGGCTCAGGGCTCAGGGCTCAGGGCTGGCCGAGTGCGACGGTCTGTGGATCGACCGCTGGCGCCCCTCGCCCCGTGTCATGTCGGCGACCGGCGGAACGGAGCGTGGCGGGTAGACCCAGGCTCGGCCCGAATTGCGGTTCGCTCCTCGAAGAAATAAGCGCCGCAATCCCCATCCGTGCCAGGCCCGATTGCCGGGATCCGCGATCCCCGACCCGCGCCACGCATTCAGGATCACGCGATCCGCCCGGAACGATTGAGCAGATCACCGACAACCCGGCGGGCGAAGACCCCCTGCGACGTGTGACGGGTCATGACGCAGAAAGTCGGGATGGTCGTTTCCCAAAGTCAGCGTGGTCCCAGTGGATCCTGGTTGTCCAGCGAAACAAGCCACGGATCCGGGACGCGTTGGATCGTATTGGGTTGGCCAAACGGCGTCTTGCTGGCCGCTCTGCGCAGCAGCGCGATGCCGATTGCCATACGGGACGACCCGCTCCGTTTTGTCAGACCACGCTTTTTCGGTCCTTCGACGGGACGGGGTGGCCAGCCGAGACGAGGGGGTGCGTCGCGTCGGGTCGGTCCGTCTCTCTGGCCGGGTCAGGCTCAACGACCTCGCCCTCATCGAAACCGCGCGGTCCATCGCCTCGTCGCTACGCACGTCCGCGTCGGAACACGCAATCCACGCGTCGCCTGCCGCACCCGGCGAACCCGGAATGTCACGTCCCAGCACCCCCAACCCGCTGCTTGATGCGACAGCGAGGCAAGTTCGGTGGTGTCGCCAGCCGCTCCACGGTCGCGACCTGAGCGCTTCGATCCATCCTGCCGCGACCAGCCATCCGCCGCGGATCGGGGAACGCCCCGCGACCGCCCTTTGCGGTTCCCCGTCCGGGAGCGCCGCGCTAGACCCTGCGGGGAATGTCCGTGGGAGGGTCAATGTCCGACACATCCGGGATCGAGGTCGAGGCGCTGGACGAGGCCGCCGCGAAGGCCGAACTGGCACGCCTCGCCGACCTGCTGGTCCGCGCCAACGCGGCCTACCACGCCGAGGACGCGCCGATCATCTCGGACGCGGAATTCGATGCCTTGCGCCGGCGCAACGCTGCCATCGAGGCGCGCTTCCCCGATCTCAAACGCGCCGATTCCCCCAGCGATCTGGTCGGCGCCACCCCGGCCGAGGGCTTCTCCAAGATCCGGCACGCCCAGCGGATGCTGTCGCTGGGCAACGCCTTCGACGGCGCCGATGTCGCCGATTTCGACCGCTCGGTGCGGCGCTATCTCGGCCTCTCGGATGCGGAGGAGGTGGCCTATACCGCCGAGCCGAAGATCGACGGCCTCAGCCTGTCGCTGCGCTACGAGGGCGGCCGCCTGATCCACGCCGCGACGCGCGGCGACGGCACGGTAGGCGAGGACGTGACCCGCAACGCGCGGACCATCGACGAGATCCCGCAGGTGCTGGAGGGCGCGCCCGACCTGCTGGAGGTGCGCGGCGAGGTCTACATGTCCCATCCCGATTTCGCCGCGCTCAACGCCCGGCAGGACGAGGCGGGCGCCAAGGTCTTCGCCAATCCGCGCAACGCCGCGGCCGGCAGCCTGCGCCAGCTCGATCCCGCGATCACCGCGGCCCGGCCCCTGCGCTTCTTCGCCTATGCCTGGGGCGAGGTGTCGGAGGCGCTGGCCGACACGCAGTCGAACGCGCTGGCTCGGCTGGCCGAGCTGGGTTTTCAGGTCAATCCGCTGACGGTGCGCTGTGCGGATCTCTCCGCGATGCTCGACCGTTACGCGACCATCGCCGAGCGGCGCGCCGAGCTGGGCTATGACATCGACGGGGTCGTCTACAAGGTCGACCGGCTGGATTGGCAGGCGCGGATGGGGATGCGCTCCACCACGCCGCGCTGGGCCATCGCCCACAAGTTCCCGGCCGAGACGGCGTGGGCGCGCCTGCGCGCCATCGAAATCCAGGTCGGCCGGACGGGGGCGCTATCGCCCATCGCGCGGCTGGAGCCTGTGACGGTGGGCGGGGTCGTCGTCTCGAACGCGACGCTGCACAACGAGGATTACATCGCGGGCCGCGACTCGTCGGGCGGGCCGATCCGGGGCGGCGTCGATCTGCGCGTTGGCGACCGGATCGAGATCTACCGCGCCGGCGACGTGATCCCCAAGGTCCGCGACGTGGATCTGAAGGCGCGGACCGAGGGGGCGGAAGCCTATATCTTCCCCGAGACCTGCCCCGAATGCCAAAGCCCCGCCCTGCGCGAGCCGGGCGAAAGCGTGCGTCGCTGCACCGGCGGGCTGATCTGCCCGGCGCAGCGGGTGGCGCGGCTGAAGCATCTGGTCAGCCGGGGTGCGCTGGACGTGGACGGGCTGGGCGACAAGGAGATCGAGCGGTTCCACGATCTGGGCTGGATCCACGCGCCCGCCGACGTCTTCACGCTGGAGGCGCGCCATGGCAGCGGGTTGCAGACCGTCGCGGGGCTGGAAGGATGGGGCGAAACCTCGGCCGCGAACCTCTTCGGCGCGATCCGGGCGGCGCGGACGCAGCCCCTGGCCAAGCTGCTGTTCGGGTTGGGTATCCGCCATCTGGGCGAGGTGGCCGCCGCCGATCTCGCGCGCCATTTCCGCGAGTGGGACCCGCTCGCGCGGACCATCGACGCGGCGATCCCCGCGGCCGCCTGCCACCGTGCCGCCGAGGAAGTGGAACGGGCCGAGCGGGCCGCCGCCGCCGGAGAGGGCCGCCGCGCAAAGCTGTCGGCCGCGCGCGACGCCGCATGGGAGGGGCTGGACCCCGCAGCGCGCGCCGCCTGGGAGGAGCTGACCGGCATCGACGGCATCGGCGCGACGCTGGCGCTGGCGGTCTGCGACGCCTTCTCGGGCGAGCAGGAGCGGGCGGCCATCGACGCGCTCGTGGCAGAACTGACGCTCGAGCCGCCCGAGGAACGGGCCGCCGACAGCCCCGTCGCGGGCAAGACGGTGGTCTTTACCGGCAGCCTGGAGCGGATGACCCGCGCCGAGGCCAAGGCGCGGGCCGAGGCGCTGGGGGCCAAGGTCTCGGGCTCGGTTTCATCCAGGACGGATCTGCTAGTGGCGGGGCCCGGGGCCGGATCGAAGGCGGCGAAGGCGGCGGAGCTGGGCATCGAGACGCTGGACGAGGACGGCTGGCTGGCCCTGATCGGCGACGCATGAGCGGACGGCCGGAACGCCTGTTCCCGCTCTTCGCGTCGCTCGAGACGCTGCCGGGCGTCGGCCCCAAGAGCGCCAGGCTGATGGCGAATCTCGCCATCGCCACGCCCAAGGATCTGCTGCTGACCCTGCCCGAAAAGGGCATCGACCGCGCGCCGGTCGACAGCGTGCTGGACGCGACGCTGCCGGCGACGGTGACGGTTCCGGTCACGATCCTCCGCCACATGCGCCCGCCGTCGAACCGACAGCCGCACCGGATCGAGGTCGAGGATGCGCGCACGACGTTCCAGATCGTCTATTTTCGGGGACACCCGAAGCAGTTGGAGGATCTGCTGCCGACGGGCGAGCGACGCACCGTCTCGGGCAAGGTGGAGCTCTATGACGGCCTCGCGCAGATGCCCCACCCGGACTACGTGCTCCGCGAAGGGGAGCGTTTGCCGCCTTACGAGCCGGTCTACCCGCTGACGCAGGGCCTGACGAACAAGGTGATGGCGCGCGCGGTCGAGGGGGCCTTGGCGCGCTTGCCGGACCTGCCTGAATGGATCGACCCCGCGCTTCTGTCCGAGCGCGACTGGCCGTCGTTCGCCGAAGCCTTGCGGATGGCGCATCATCCGGCTGCCACGAAGGACCTGTCGCCCACGGCGCTGGCCCGACAGCGGCTGGCCTATGACGAGCTCTTCGCCCATCAATTGACCCTCGCCCTGGCGCGGGCCAGCGACCGCAAGCGCAAGGGCCGCGTCTCGGAAGGCGACGGCCGGTTGCGCAAGCGGGTGGCGGACGCGCTGCCCTTTGCGCCGACGGCAGCTCAGATCCGCAGCGTCGACGAGATCGCGGCCGACATGGCGGCCCCCCGGCGCATGAACCGCCTGCTTCAGGGCGATGTGGGCAGCGGCAAGACGCTGGTCGCGCTGATGGCGTTGCTGGTCGCGGTCGAGGCGGGCGGGCAGGGCGTGATGATGGCCCCGACCGAGATCCTCGCGCGTCAGCATGCCGAGGGGCTGCGCCCTCTGGCCGAAGCCGCCGGCGTGGTGCTGGAACTCCTGACGGGACGCGACAAGGGGCGCGAGCGACAGGCGAAGCTCGACGCGCTGGCCCGCGGCGACATCCAGATCCTCGTGGGCACCCATGCGGTGTTCCAGCGTGACGTGGCCTTCGCCGACCTGCGGCTGGCCGTCATCGACGAGCAGCATCGTTTCGGCGTCCGCCAGCGGATGCTGCTGGGCGAGAAGAACGCCGCCGTCGATGTGCTGGTGATGACCGCCACGCCGATCCCCCGCAGCCTGGCGCTGACCCAATATGGCGACATGGATCTCAGCGTGCTGGACGAAAAGCCGCCGGGGCGCACGCCGGTGACGACTTCGGCCGTGCCGGTGGGGCGGATGGACGACGTGATCGCCCGCCTGCGCGGCGCCATTGCCGAGGGGCGGCAGGCCTATTGGGTCTGCCCGCTGGTCGAGGAATCCGAGGTGATGGACGTGACCTCGGCGGAGGAGCGGTTCCGCAGCCTGCGCGCCGCACTGGGCGAGGGGCGGGTCGGGTTGGTCCACGGACAGATGGCCCCGGCGGAGAAGGACGCCGCAATGGCGCGCTTCGTCTCCGGAGAGACGTCCGTGCTGGTCGCGACCACGGTCATCGAGGTGGGCGTGAACGTGCCCAACGCGTCCATCATGGTGATCGAGCGGGCGGATACGTTCGGGCTGGCGCAGTTGCACCAGTTGCGCGGACGCGTGGGGCGTGGGGCGGCGGCCTCGACCTGCCTGCTCCTCTACAAGCCGCCGCTGGGCAAGACGGCAGAGGCACGGCTGCGCATCCTGCGCGAGACCGAGGACGGCTTTCGCATCTCGGAAGAGGATCTCGCCCTGCGCGGCGCGGGCGACGTGATCGGCACCGCGCAGTCGGGCCTGCCCCGTTTCTGCATCGCCGATCTGGAGCGGCAGTCGGCGCTGATGGAGACGGCCAGTCGCGACGCGCGCGCCCTGCTATCCGCCGATCCGGCCCTGACCACGCGGCGCGGAGAGGCGGCGCGCCTGCTGCTCTGGCTGACCGAACAGGACCGCGCCCTGCGCCTGTTGTCGGTCGGATAGGAACAAACACGGTCCGTTCGCAAATGTTCTAATAAAGTTCTTTACAAGTGCAGGGCGAGTGTGAGAACAAAGGTGCAACGAAGCAGTCAGACAAGAAGGTGACCGAAATGGCCCGCATGACCCAGACCCGCCGCGCGAAGATGCTGAAGCTGCAGGACGATGCGCTTGGGGACGTGCTGGGCGGCGTCTGGCTGGTCACCCTGATCCTGGCCCTGCTGAACCTTCCCGGCTACCTCGCGTAGCCTCCGACCTTCCTGCCCGCGTCCCGTCGCGACGCGCACGCCCCGTGCCCCGGGGCCGCGTCCACCATCGGTCCCCGTCCCCGGGACCGTCCGCCGAACTGGCCACTGCCCGACGACGACGCCACCTCCGCCGCCGCCTCCGCCCCACGGAGCGGCGGCTTCTTTCTTCCCTGTCATCGAAGAGAAGGAGCAGGCGCATGCAGAAGCGGCAGGTGATAGGTTGCGGGACGGAGCGGCCATTCGCTGTTCAAAGCACAAGGTCCGCTTCACCGGTGTGCCGCTAGACCAAACGCCAGCAGCACAGTTTGCCGGACCGCCTGCGGTTAGACTTGGAGCAAGCCGCCAATTGCGATGAATGCGCCTACCCCGATCGCCATGGTGAGGATCACATGGTTCGACCATGAGGCGACTGCGAGTGCAACGGCGGCCGCGAGCCATGCTTGAGGTGATGCGCCTGCCAGGGACGAAGCGACGAGCGCCACGACGAGGCACCCCGGCAAATCATGCAAAACGGCGCGCAGAGCCGGACGGCGCTCGACCGCGTCGCCGACGAACAGGCCGGTCATACGGATTGCGAAGGTGCCCACCGCGAGCAGACCGATCAACAGCCATTGCGCCGTGGTCATGATGGGTGCTCTGGCGCGGTGCCCGCGCGACCGGCCACGGCCAGACGCACCGCGCCCGACACGATGATGCCCGCCGCAGCCCCTCCGAGGATCGCGAACGCGCCATCCACCTCGAACCGAACCAATACGGCCGTCGCTGCGAAGCTCGATGCGAACGGCAGGAGGTCGCGACGACCTCGCCAGAGACCGCGCGCCATGGCGATGAAGGCAGCCGTGAAGGCGAAGCCGATGCCATAGCCCGATAGGTCGGGGACACCCGCCCCGATCCATGCGCCTAGTACGGTTGAGCCGGTCCACATGGCGACGACCATCAGACCCGAGCCGATCAGGAAATCCGCGTCGACACTCGGATCGCGGGCACGCTCGGACATGGTCAGCGCCCAGTTCTCGTCGGCGGTGACGTGAACCGCGAGCAGCTTCTTCATCAATGGCGTTGCACGCAGGACCTCGGACAGCGACGCCATTATACCGAGGTATCGCAGGTTCAGCGCCATGCCCGACACCACCGCGCCCGCGACCGCGCCGTTCGTCGCGAACTGATCCACTGCGGCGATCTGAGACGAACCGGCGAAGACGCCGACACTCATCAGCCCGATCCCCCATGCCGGAAAGCCGACCTGAGCCGCCAGCACGCCGAAGGCAAAGCCGTAGACGGCCGCTCCGATGCCGAGGGGAAGGATGAGGGTTGCGCCGCGCCACATATCGAATTTCTAACTGATACAAACGATGCTCTTGCATCAAAAATGCGCAAATGGTGATAAATAAATATCAGAAAAACGGAGTAGGAAGCACACCGAGATCATGGACACCATCGACCGCAAACTTCTCGCCATGATGCAACGAGATGCACGCACTTCCATCCGCAACCTCGCGGACGGAGCAGGCGCATCCACCGCCTCGGTACAGCGCCGTCTGAAGCGATTGCGTGAAGACGGCACGATCACGTCAGAGGTCGCGGTGGTCGAGCCTAAGCGTGCAGGCTTCGGCCTTACCGCGCTAATCACCGTGGAACTGGAACGCGACGGTCCCGATCGCGTGGATGCGTTTAAGCGGCGCGCGATTGCCGAGGACCAAGTGCAGCAATGCTACTGCGTGGCTGGCGACACCGACTTCGTCGTCATCGCCATCCTAAAGGACATGGAGGATTACGAGGCATTCACGGCGCGCTTCTTCGAAGACCCCAACGTCCGCCACTACCGCTCGTCCATCGTGGTCAGCCGCGTTAAGACTGGAAGCGGCGTGCCTCTGGGGTGAGTCCTCTGGATGAGTGCGCGTGTGGACGACGCCGAAATGAAACGGTTTCGCTGTTGCATTGGGATCATCATCAGATTTCGGCACCTAGACAATGAAACGTCTAGAGGCATGTTACAGCGGAAGCGGTCATTCATGCGTAGCGCAGCATTGGTAAAAATGGGCTCAAACCAGACCTCCGCCGCAACGGGGTCACCGCCACTGAAGACACCAGGACGATGCGCATCTCATCCGACTGGCTGACCGCTTCGCACAGCAAGCCGGGCTTGCCGAAAGCTCTCCTTCCCTTGGAGGCGAGGTTTCTCGTCGCGGATCGGGCGTCGTCAGGCGCGGGCCAGCGCGGCGGCCTCTTCCATCGCGGCGACGGTCGCATCCAGCGCCAGCAGGATCGAGGCGTGGCGGTTGCGGAAATCGCGCGCGGGCACCAGCACCTCGAATTCCTCGAAGGGCGGGGCAGGGACCGGCCCGCCTTCCTTGAGCATCGCGCGCAACTCGTCGCGCGCGCGCGTTACCTCGGCCAGGTCACGCCCGATCAGCGCCCGCCCCGAGATCGAGGCCGAAGCCTGGCCCAGCGCGCAGGCCTTCACGTTCTGTGAATACCGCGCGATCCGACCGTCCCCGTCCAGATCCAGCGCCACCGTCACGGTGGAGCCGCAAAGCGGCGAGCGCGTCTTGGCCGTGGCCTGCGGCGCCTCCAACGGCTCGGTCGCGGGCATGTCGGCGGCCAGTTCGAGGATCCGGCCGGAATAGAGCTTGATCAGGTCGTCGGACATCGCCGTTCCCTTCGTCTCGGTTCCCCCTTAGCTAGCGATGCGATCCCCGGCTGAAAAGGCGACGACATGTCCTTCGACCCTGCGACCTTGGTGTATGACCCGAACGGGCTGATTCCGGCCATCGCGCAGGATCATGCCACCGGCGAGGTGCTGATGATGGCCTGGATGAACGCCGAGGCGGTCGCGCGGACGCTGGAGACGGGGCGCGTGACCTATTGGTCCCGCTCCCGGCAGGCGTTCTGGATCAAGGGAGAGAGTTCGGGACACGTCCAGCGCCTGATCGAGATGCGCGTGGATTGCGACCGCGATTGCCTGCTGGTCGAGGTCGATCAGACCGGCCCCGCCTGCCACACGAACCGCCGTGCCTGCTTTTACACGGCGATCCGCGACGGCGAGGAAGTGGAGCTGATGGCGCCGGAGGCCTAGGCCCATCGGCCTTGGCTTTGACACGGGCGCTCAATCCAACCGAAGCTCCACCTGCTGGGTGATCGCGCCCAGGCTCTCGCCGTTCGACCAGACGCCGACCATGCGCCCGTTGTCGGTGAGGCGCAGCTTGGCCACAGCCTTGTTGAACTTGAGATCCATCTCGGTCCCCGAAAGCGAGGCGAGGTAGGTCGGATTGCAGCGCGCCGTCTCGTTCAACGACACACACCCGGCGGCGCGGTCCACGAAGGCGACCTGATAGGAGATGATCGGGTTCGCCTCCATCATCGCGATGGCCGCGTCGCTCATCCCGTCGGCGGGCAGGATCGTCAGGTTCAGCACGTCCTTCTCGAAGATCGCGCTGCGGATGGCCGCCGCGCGGATCGCCTCGACCTCCGAGGCGCGGCCGATGGCGCGGGCCTGATCGCGGATGAACTGGTCGTCCGCGCAAAGCAGGCGCTGGTAGTCGAACTGCGCGCGCAGGTCGAGATCGGCGCCGTCGCGGATCTCTTCCAGAAGGACGATCGCCTCGTCGGGCGGGAAGTCGATGGGTTCCTCGCAGGCAAGCGCGGGCAGGGGGGCAAGAAGCAGCGGCAGGATCAGGCGCATCGGATCACTCCGCCGCCAGCCGGCGGCTCATCACCGCGTAGAACCCGGTATCGCGGTCGGTCCGCACCAGCGCGACCTCGCATCCGATCCGGGTCACGACGGGCGGCCCCGCCTCGAGCCGCGTCCGGCCTCCATCCAGATCGACACCACTCAGCACGATCTGCTGCAAGGGGCGGCGGGCCGTGTCCGCCATCACGGTCACCCGCAGATGCGAGTCCGGGTCGCAGGCGGTGAAGGACTGGCCCGTGCCCACCTTCACCTCGCCGAAATCGTTGTCCAGCGCGCTCTGCTGGTTGGGGATCAGGCGGTCGATCATCGTCTCGGTACACCACCGCGCGAAGGCGGGGTCGTCCTGCTCGGGCGGAGAGATGCCTTCCATGGTCCAGCTATAGGTGCGCCCGCTGATGCCCGCGCCCAGATCGGCGAGCTGGTCGAGCAGCCAGGACCCGTCGCCCTCGATGTTGCCTTGCAGATCGTAGCCCGACCCGCTTCGGTTCAGGGTCATCTGGCGGCACATGGCGGTGATCTGTTCCATGCGGGCGGCCAGATCCTCGGTCGAGAGCCTTTGCGCGGACGCCGGAGAGTTGGAAATCGCAGCCAGCATCCCGGCGATCAGAAACGGACGGTACATATCGAGCTCCACTCGTAAGGAATGGCGACAGCCTAGCCCGTGCCCGTGCCTCGGTCCAAATTGTTTCCCCTGCGTCAACCGGTCTCACCGTGTCATGCCATGACCCGGTAGCGCCGCGGCCGGAGGTGGGGGTCGCGGCAGGCGCGCCGCGGGTGGGCGGCCCGAGAGCGGCCCTCCGCCCCCCATTGAACCGTTACCGCTAACATGGCATTGACCCCGCAAACGCCGCAGGGAGGGACCCATGCCGCTCGACGCCCGCATCGCAGAGATCACCGACCGTATCCGCGACCGCTCCCGCGATAGCCGCGAGGCTTATCTCAAGCGGATGCGCGATCAGGCCGCGCAGGGCGTCCGGCGCGCGCACCTGGCCTGCGGCAACCAGGCCCACGCCTACGCCGCGATGGGCGAACAGAAGGACGCGCTGGTGGCGGACCGCGTTCCGAATATCGGGATCGTCACGGCCTATAACGACATGCTGAGCGCGCATCAGCCCTTCAAGGACTATCCCGACCGCATCAAGGCCGCCGCCGCCCGCGCGGGCGCAACCGCTCAGGTCGCGGGCGGCGTGCCCGCCATGTGCGACGGCGTCACTCAGGGCCAGACGGGGATGGAGCTCAGCCTCTTCTCCCGCGACGTGATTGCGCTCGCGACGGGCGTGGCACTCAGCCACAACACCTTCGACTCGGTCCTCTATTTGGGCATCTGCGACAAGATCGTCCCCGGCCTCGTCATCGCCGCATCGACCTTCGGCTATCTGCCCGGCATCTTCGTGCCCGCCGGGCCGATGACCTCCGGCCTGCCCAACGAGGAGAAGGCCCGCGTCCGCCGCGACTTCGCCGAAGGCAAGGTCGGCCGCGACAAGCTGATGGAGGCCGAGATGGCCAGCTATCACGGCCCCGGCACCTGCACCTTCTACGGCACGGCCAATTCCAACCAGATGCTGATGGAATTCATGGGCCTCCACTTGCCGGGCGCCAGCTTCGTGAATCCCGGCACGCCGCTGCGCGATGCCCTGACCGACGCCGCCACGGAACGGGCGACCGCGATCACCAATCTGGGCAACGGCTACACGCCGGTTTGCGACATTCTCGACGAGAAGGCCTATGTGAACGGCCTCGTCGGCCTGATGGCGACCGGCGGCTCGACCAACCTGGTGCTGCATCTGGTCGCCATGGCCCGCGCCTCGGGCGTCCGTCTGACCTGCGAGGATTTCGATGCCATCTCCGAGGCGACGCCGCTGATGGCCAAGGTCTATCCGAATGGTCTGGCCGACGTGAACCACTTCCATGCCGCGGGCGGGCTGCCCTTCATGATTGGGCGCCTGCTGGATGCGGGGCTGCTGCACGAGGATGTGCGCACCGTCGCGGGCGACGGGCTCTCGGCCTACGCGACCGAGCCCAAGCTGGGCGACGACGGCCTGCATTGGCAGCCAGGCCCGCGCGAGACGCTCAACGACAGGATCCTGCGCGACGTGCCCCAAGCCTTCGCCCGCACCGGCGGCCTGCGCGAGATGCGCGGCAATCTGGGCCTCGGCGTCACCAAGGTGTCGGCCGTGGCGCCGGAGCATCGCGTGATCGAGGCGCCGGCCCGCATCTTCTCCGATCAGGAAGAGGTCAAGGCCGCCTTCCGGGCCGGAGAGCTGGACCGCGACGTGATCGTCGTCGTCCGCTTCCAGGGCCCCAAGGCCAACGGGATGCCCGAACTGCACGCGCTCACGCCGCCGCTCTCGGTGGTACAGGGCAGGGGGTACAAGGTCGCGCTGGTGACCGACGGGCGCATGTCGGGCGCGTCGGGCAAGGTGCCGTCCGCCATTCATGTCGCGCCCGAGGCGGCGGCGGGCGGCCCGCTGGCGCGGCTGCGCGACGGGGATGTGATCCGCTACGACGCCGAGGCGGGCACGCTGACCTGCCTGACCGAAGGCGCGCTGGACCGCGACCCGGTTCCCTTCGACCCGGCGACCAACGCCTTCGGGCTGGGCCGCGAGATGTTCGAGACGTTCCGGGCCAACGTCTCCAGTGCCGATACCGGCGCCGCAATCGTCGTCTGAGAGGGCTTCATGACACCGCAAGACCAATCCCGCGCCACCCGCGACCTCGCGGGCCGCGCCCCCGTCATTCCCGTCCTCGTGCTCGATGACGCGACCCAGGCCGGACCGTTGGCCGAGGCGCTGGTCGCGGGTGGCCTGCCCGCGCTGGAAGTCACGCTACGCACGCCCGCGGCGCTCGACTGCATCCGCGCCATGGCCGACGTGCCGGGGGGGATCGTGGGCGCTGGCACCCTTCTGACGCCAGAGGACGTGCGTGCTGCAAAGGCCGCTGGCGCCACCTTCGGCGTCTCGCCGGGCGCGACCGACAAGCTGCTCCGGGCCTGTATCGACGAGGGTCTGCCGCTTCTGCCCGGCGCGGCGACGGCGACCGAAGCTATGGCGCTGCTGGAGAAGGGATGGGATATGCTCAAGTTCTTCCCGGCCGAGGCGGCGGGCGGCGCGCCCGCGCTCAGGGCCATCGGCGCGCCGATCCCACAGGTGACCTTCTGCCCCACAGGCGGCGTCAGCCCGTCGAACAAGGCCGATTACCTCGCCCTTCCGAACGTGATTTGCGTCGGCGGATCCTGGGTCGCCCCCAAGGACGCGATGGAAGCGGGCGATTGGAGCCGGATCGAAGGGCTGGCGCGCGATGCGCTGACCTGAAGCCGGGCGGGGGCTCTGCCCCTCGCACCTGCGGCGCTCACCCCAGAGTATTTGAGCCGAGAAGAAGCCGGTAAGGGCCCGTTAAGGTTAACCTGCCAAGAGGAGGGTGCGGTACAGGTGGGAGCACCGATGACCGCCCGAGGAGAAGCCATGCGCTTCTCTCCCGGCGCGCTCATGCGACCGCTTTCGGGCGGGTAAGCGCGCCGGGTCTTCTTCTCGGTTCAAATACTCCCGCCGGAGGCTG
>NZ_JYFE01000025.1 GCF_000877395.1 Jannaschia aquimarina
GCTCGATGCCCCGTCCGATCCGGCCGCTACTCGTCCACCACCTGGAACAGCGACGGCACGGCGGGGCACGGGGTGAGTTCGTTCTTCACCACGTCCGACAGGCGCGTCTGATGCAGGAAGACGTAGACATGCGCCGAAAGCGATTCCCACAGCCGGTTGGTCATCGATTGCGCCCGGCTGCCCGACAGCCCGCCACTCGCCGCGGCCCCCTTGTGCATGGCGCTCACCGTTTCGTCGACGGCGCCCAGGACGTCCGAGACCCGCACCTGCTCGGCCGGGCGCGCCAGGCGGTAGCCCCCGCCCGGTCCGCGCACCGACTCCACCAATCCGGCCCGGCGCAGCTTGACGAAGAGCTGCTCCAGATAGGGCAGGCTGATGTCCTGCCGCTTCGACAACTCGCCCAGCGACGTCAGCTCCCCATCGGGCCGCATCGCCAGATCGGCAAGCGCCACCATCGCGTAGCGTCCTTTCGTACTCAGCTTCATGCGCCCCCTCCATCCGTTGACCAACCGGTCCCGCTCGCATACCTCTCCGCGGACGCGCGCAAAAGGGACCGCACATGCCTGAAGTGATCTTCCCCGGACCCGAAGGACGGCTCGAGGGACGCTACCACCCGCAGAAGATCAAGGACGCGCCGATCGCGATCATCCTGCATCCGCATCCGCAATTCGGCGGCACGATGAATAACCGCGTGGTCTACAACCTACATTATGCGTTCATGGATCTGGGCTTCACCGTCCTGCGGTTCAACTTCCGCGGCGTGGGCCGCAGCCAGGGCGAGTACGATCAGGGCGTCGGAGAATTGTCGGATGCCGCCTCGGCCCTCGACTACCTCCAGAGCATGAACCCGAACACCAAGCATTGCTGGGTCGCGGGCTTCTCGTTCGGCGCGTGGATCGGCATGCAGCTCCTGATGCGCCGGCCGGAAATCACGGGCTTCATCTCGGTCTCGCCGCCGGCGGACCGCTACGATTTCAGCTTCCTCGCCCCCTGCCCCAGCAGCGGCCTGATCATCAACGGCCTCGGCGACCGCGTTGCGCCCCCCGCCGATACGCGCGCGCTCGTGGCCAAGCTGCACGAGCAAAAGGGCATCACGATCACCCACGAGGAGGTCGAGGGCGCGGGCCACTTCTTCGAGGACCCGCATATGGATCCCATGATCGAAAGCGTGAAATCCTACGTCTCCCGCCGGCTGACGGAAACGACCCGCTAAGATGATGCCCCGCGCGCGGCGCGATCTTCGGGCGGGGCGATCCGATCGGATATGACCGTCTTTCTCCACATCGGCCTGCACAAGACCGGCTCGACCGGGCTTCAGAGATTCTTTGCGCGCGAGGAAGCCGCGCTCGCGGCCGCCGGCATCCGCTTTCCGAAGGCAGGCCGTGCGAAGGTGCGGGAGCAGATCATCCACAGCAACCTGGGCTGGGAATATCTCGGCCACGATTCCTTCGACCCCGCCCTCGGCACGTTGAAGGACATGGAAGCGGAGATTGCCGCCGATCCCGGTGCCGACTGGATCCTGTCCAATGAAGGCTTTTCCCGGATAAAGGACACGGCCGAGTTTCTCTCGCAGCGCAGCATCGGTCCAGTCGAGATCGTCGCTTTCAGCCGCGAGCGGGCTTCTCTGGCCCCCTCGCTCTACACCGAGCAACTCAAGATGCGTCTCGCCAAGACGTTCTGCGAGTGGATCGCGGACGCCGCCGAGACGGGGCCGCGCCGCCTCGTCGGCATCGACCTTCTGGATCAGGACGTCCTTGTGAACTGCTGGCGCGAGACCGGCGTCCCCGTTCACGAGATCCCGCTGGCGGATCTGGCCGGGGCGGACGTGACGAAGGCCTTCTTCGCCGCCATAGGTCGCTCACCTCCAGGGGTGACGCTGTCGGCGCCGATGGCGAATGTCCGGATCTCCACCGCCGAAGCAGCCGCCATGTGTGGGTTGAACGCGGGCCTCCGCCTTCTCGACGAAAGACCGGACGTGGCGAACTACAAGACGCTTTCCAGCAAGCTCAGGACCGCAATCCGCCGCGACGACGCCCTTCCGTCAGAGCCATTCGTGCTGACGGCCAGCGAACGGTCCGCCCTCGGGGTTCCGTCCGCCGGGGCGCCCGACGAGAGGGATGCGACCCTGTCGGAGCCGTTACACGCCCACGTGCTGAAGGCCATTGCGGCGTCCCCCTTCGATCCGGATCCCTCCCGGCTTTCGACTCGGGTCGAACGCCGGATCGCTGCCTTCCTCGGTGGCAAGTGAACGGGATCAGCCCTTCGGCTGCGTCAATTCCGCCCGCTGGCTAAACAGCGTTGCGGCGACGTCCTCCAGCGTCTCGGTGCTCCAGGCAGGCTCGGGATACGTCCGGTGCGTCATAGCCTCGTAGCCTCCAAAAAGGTCCGCCTGTCCACTCACCTCTCGCAGCCACGCGACGTCGTCGGCAGCGTCCGCCGCGACCTCCCGATCGAAATCAGGCCCCAGATGAAAGGGCGTCCCCCTGATGCCGCGCAGAAGGACGTTCGCATCCCCGCGCGAGCGGTTCGGGCCGATCCCTCCATCGACAAGGTACGGATGACGCGCATTCAGGGCGTCCAGCAAGAGCGCCGCTTCGAGACAGAGCGAGGCGTTCTGTCGCTTCTGTTCCGGAATCTCCGGAAGGGTCACCTCTGTTCCGAGGATCGCCTCCAACATGGATCCGGGCAGTCCGCCGCGATGCCGGCAGGCGGTTTCGAACGCGACGATCTTCAAGGAGTCCCGCCCGAAGGTCTCGATCCACGGCTCGATACGCTGCCGGAAGGCAGGCCCCGGACGACGGTATTTCAACTCGCCAAGGCGCGCGCCCGATTTCAGCCGCTGTTGCACGATGCTTCGCGCGAACGAGATGGGGTCACGGACATAGCAGAGGATCCGAATATCACCGACGCCCAGATCATCGGTCAGCGCCCGGATCCTCTTGACGTCTTCGAGGCTGAAACTCGACGCCGCCTCCCCCGAGATCAGGTAATGCGGTGTCTTGCACCGGGCTATTTCCGAAGCCAGCCGCTGGCGGGCGCTCTCGCCGAGGCGCGGCAGATCGGCGGCGTCGATCCCCGCATTCACGACGACGGGATAACCCATCGGATCGCTCTGGAAGGCTACGAGCAGCCGGACGGAGTGGTTCATCCGCTCGAAGCCATAGGTCACGCCATGCTCAGCCAGGC
The DNA here is from genome assembly GCF_000877395.1 of Jannaschia aquimarina. Taxonomy (GTDB): domain Bacteria; phylum Pseudomonadota; class Alphaproteobacteria; order Rhodobacterales; family Rhodobacteraceae; genus Jannaschia; species Jannaschia aquimarina. The sequence goes on from NZ_JYFE01000025.1 coordinate 3,187, forward strand.
GATCCCGGTTGCCATGCATTGCGGCCTGAATCGTCGTGGTGCCCGTCTTGGCGAGCCCGATATGAATGTTCAAACGCGGCGGCATCGCATCTCCGTCTCAGGTCAGCGGCAAGGATCGGGCATCCTTGTCCGCTAACAGATGTTCTGCCGCGGGTCAGCCACGTGCTGCCCGCGTTGCTTCGGCGCCATGGCCCGGTCCGCGCGTCGCATCCCCCGCCTTTCCCCCGCCCGGCGTGTCGGCTAACCACCCGACGAGATCAGCCGAAGGACCCGCCATGTCTCGTCTCGCCGAAAAGCTCGCCGACGAAATCGCCGCGATGACCATCGAGCATATCGACAAGACCGGGGACGAGGACATCGTCCAGATGCTCGCCACGACCATGGGCGACAGTTCGCAGACCCTTCAGGAGGCGTTCATCACCTCGATCCGGGTCCAACGCGCCGCGATCCGCGCCAAGAAGGACCTCGCCGCCCGCGCCCGCAAGCTGGCCGAAGCGCCGCCCGATGCAGGCTGACGCCCTGGACCGGACGATGGCCTTCGCGATGGAGGCCGACAGGCTCAAGTCGGTCGAGCGCGCCAACGTTCTGACCGACAATTCCCGGCCCGAGAACGCGGCCGAGCATTCCTGGCACCTCGCCCTCGCGGCGATGACGATGGCGACCCACGGCGAGGGCGCCGATATCGACCGGGCCATCGCGATGGCGCTTGTCCACGACCTGGTCGAGATCGACGCAGGCGACCATCCCGTCCACCTGCCCGCCGACGGTCAGGCCGACGCCGAACGCCGCGCCGCCGACCGCCTCTTTGCGATGCATCCGGGCGGACCCGCTCTGCGTGCGCTCTGGGACGAGTTCGAGGACGCCGCCACCCCGACCGCCCGTTATCTCAAGAGGCTCGATCATCTGCTGCCCGCGCTCCAGGTGCTCTGGAACCCCGCGCCGCCCGCCGACCATCTCCGGATCGCTGGCCACACCCTGACCGAGGGCCGCGCGGCACCCCTGCAAAGGGAGTGGCCCGAGGCCCATGCCCACGCTCTTTCACTTCTCGCAGGGGAAAGCCCGGCTGCCGGCCCGCTTGCCGACCGCATGACCTTCCTCGCCGAGGCGGACCGGCTCAAGACCGTGACTCGCGCCACCCGTCTTACCGACGGCAGCCGCTTCGAGAATAGCGCAGAGCATTCTTGGCATCTCGCGCTCATGGCCCTGACGCTGTCGCCGTGGTCCGGCGACGCTGACGATGCCGAAGCGATCCGCATGCTGGTCCTTCATGACGTGATCGAGATCGACGCCGGCGATCTGCCCGTCTTTGCCGCCGGCTGGGGCGGCGCCGACAAGGCTGCCGAGGAACGCGCCGCCGCCGATCGCCTCTTCGGTTACCTGCCCGACGATCAGGGCACGGCCTTCCGCACACTCTGGGATGCCTTCGAAGCGGACGAGACACCCACCGCCCGGTGGGCCAAGGCGCTCGACCGGTTCCAGCCGCCGAACCTCAATCTCGCCAATGGAGGCGGCTCCTGGGTGGATTACGACGTCTCCGAAGATCAGGTGCGCGCCCGCGTCGGCACCCGCATCGCGCGGGGCGCCCCCGACTTGTGGGACTGGCTCTCTCCCCGCATCGCAGCCCATTTCGCGGCAGGCTAGTGCCGCTCATACGACCGAATCCGGCGCCGCCCTACCCCATCCGGGCCGCGACCTCGGCGACGCGCTTGCCCAGCGCATGGGCATTCGCCAGATCGCCGTTCGTCGGCGCCTCCTCCGGGCTCGCATTCTGCCCGGCCTGCGCGGCGGCGCCCAGATAGAAGCCAAGGCGATTGTTGCCGTCCTTGTCGGTGTCGGGATGCGTCGGCTCGGTCGGCATCAGGCCGGGTCCGACCCAGATCATGCCGTGCTGCATCGCCAGCTCGCACAGGCGCTGCAATGTCACCTGCTTGGAACCGTGAAACGACGACGAGCAGGTGAAGCCCGCGCCGATCTTGCCGTGCCAGGCCTGCGTGAACCACTTCTTCGACGTCTTGTCGACGAAGCTCTCGAACGGGCCCGAGACGCTGCCCATGTAGGTCGGCGAGCCGAAGATGATCGCGTCGGCGGCATCCAGCGGCGCCCAGTCGTCGCCTTCGGGATCGCCCAGCGCATCGGCCTCCAGCACATCCACCTCAGCGCCGCCCGCGCGCGCGCCCTCGGCGACGGCCAGCGCCTGCTTCTTGGTGTGTCCGTAGCCGGAATGATAGACGATCGCGATCTTGGCCATGGTGCTCTCCAGATGAATACGGCGACAAACGCCCAAGGCCGACAAAGGTTCGGTATGCGACGGCATACCACTGGCCCCCGGCGCTCCGATGGGCTAAGGGCAGCCCCGAAACCAGACCGCCCGGAGGGACCATGTCCAAGATCAAGGTAGAGAACCCCGTCGTCGAACTCGACGGCGACGAGATGACCCGCATCATCTGGCAGTTCATCAAAGACAAGCTGATCCTGCCCTATCTGGACATCGACCTGCTCTATTACGACCTCGGCATCGAAAGCCGGGACGAGACCAACGACCAGATCACCATCGACGCCGCCGAGAAGATCAAGGAAGTCGGCGTCGGCGTGAAATGCGCCACCATCACCCCCGATGAAGCGCGGGTGGAGGAGTTCGGCCTCAAGAAGATGTGGCGCTCCCCAAACGGGACGATCCGCAACATCCTCGGCGGCGTCGTCTTCCGCGAGCCGATCATCTGCTCCAACGTGCCGCGCCTGGTGCCGGGCTGGACCAAGCCGATCATCATCGGCCGCCACGCGTTCGGCGACCAGTATCGCGCCACCGACATGAAGTTCCCCGGACCCGGCAAGCTGTCGATGAAGTTCGAGGGTGCCGACGGCACCGTGATCGAGGAAGAGGTCTTCGACGCCCCCGCCAGCGGCATCTACATGGGGATGTACAACCTCGACCAGTCGATCATCGACTTCGCGCGGGCCTCGTTCAATTACGGCCTCAAGCGCGGCTACCCCGTCTATCTGTCGACCAAGAACACCATCCTCAAGCAGTACGATGGCCAGTTCATGATCCTCTTCCAGAAGGTCTTCGACGAGGAGTTCAAGGACCAGTTCGAAAAGGCCGGCCTGACTTACGAGCATCGCCTGATCGACGACATGGTGGCCGCCGCGATGAAGTGGTCGGGCGGCTATGTCTGGGCCTGCAAGAACTACGACGGCGACGTGCAGTCCGACACCGTGGCGCAGGGCTTCGGCTCTCTGGGCCTGATGACCTCGCAGCTGATGACGCCCGACGGCAAGATCGTCGAGGCCGAGGCGGCCCACGGAACGGTCACCCGCCATTACCGCCAGCATCAGGCCGGCAAGGAGACGTCGACCAACTCCATCGCGTCGATCTTCGCCTGGACCGGCGGCCTCAAGCACCGCGCCAAGCTGGACGGCAACGACCAGCTCAAGACCTTCGCCGAGACGCTGGAGAAGGTCATCGTCGACACCGTCGAGTCGGGTCACATGACCAAGGACCTCGCGCTGCTGGTCGGCCCCGATCAGAAATGGCTGACGACGATGGGCTTCCTCGAAAAAATCGACGAGAACCTTCAGGCCGCTCTCTGAGCCGAACCTGAGAGGGGGGCCGCACGGGCCCCCTTCGCATTTTCGATGGCAGATCCTGCCAAGGCGCCCCGCACGTCTCGACGACTCGGTCCGGCCACCCTTCCGTTACGGTCGGATGTCAGGGCCTACCGAAGACGGTAGCGCCCCGCCACACATCCGGGGACAGGCTCTCGTTGCCCGGACTTCAATCCATCCCGGCAATCCGTCGCGCCGCGGGGTTTTTGGGCACGCCGTCCCAATTGTAGAAGTCCATGTCGTAGCCGCGCATATGGGCGATGAAGCGCGCCGCGTTGATCTCGTCCGCGGTTCCTTCCACGATCCGGCCGCCCGCCGTGATGCGGCTGCGCATCTCTCGCGCCAGATAGTCGGCGATCTTCTGAGACCCCGTGTGATTGCCGACATAGCCAATCTCCTGCTCGAACCAGGCTCCGGCGATGTATGCCGCACCCTCTTCATGGAAGATCGCTGTTTGCCGCCCCCAGATATCGTGCATCGCATGCACGCCCTCATGGACCGCACGGCGCTTCTGCGGAATGGTCGTCAGATCCATGTCGTCGTGGAAGATCATGGCGTTGAATCGATCCTCGCTCACATACATCGCGAGGACATCGTCAGGTTCGCTTCCGGGGTTGCGAATGGCGATCGCCTCGGAATTGATGACGACGGCGATCTCGCCCAGGGCAAGGCGGAGCGCGACCTGCCGAAATCCTTCGGGCGTGACACGCACGTGCTCCAACTCGAAGGCGATCCGCTGGACAGCCCTGCTTTCGTAGAGCCTGATAAGCTCCTCGACCAGGTCACGCGGTGCGGGCCGGGCGTCCGAAAGGTCAAATCGTTCCTTGAACGCGTCGGGAAAGGTGGCGACTGGAACTTGTGTCGTGGCCGGCATGAGAATGGCTCCAGATGAAATCAAATATGGTTCGGGACCTTACCGCGCGCGGATGTGCGATTCCAGAGGGCAGGCCCCGCTCCGATAGGCTGCCATTCGGACCGGGGGGATCCCGCAAATGGATCGGATCGTCCGGCGGGCGCTGCTCCGGCCTTCGGCTCGTCTTCTGCGTGAACGGCATCAAGCCGCCCGCGAGAGACGGATGCCCCTACCAGCCGTTGTACTCGTAGACCCCGGGCGTGCGGTACCGGGGCTGGTTCAGCACGTAACCCACGACAGCCTTGACCTCCGAGTCGGTCGCCGAGACCGGAACGGTGCCGTCCAACGCCCGCTTGCGCATCGCGTCCACCGCTTCAAGGAGAGGGCGGTCCGCTTCCGGCGCATCGCTGTTGCTGAGGTCCACGACACCCCGTTCCAACATGTACCACACGGTCGCGACATAAGCTGCGCCCTCGTCCATCTGTATCGAGACCGCGGCGGCTTTCCGGTCGGAAATCGCGTGCACTGCTTCGTGCACCACGAACGCACTCATCCCGATCGAGGTCAGACTGTCGCCTCCAAGCTGGAGGGCCGACGAGAAGACGAATGCGTTCAAATCCTGATCGTAGGCGGCTGTCCCGTCGATCGCGCCCAGAAACCCGGGGTCGATTTCGACAGCGAGGTCCCCGGACCGGACGGCGGTCGCAACCGCTGCAAAGTCGTGGGACAAGACCGAGACGGGGCCGAAGACGAAGCTGATACGCGAGACTTCTGTAGAAGAAAGCAGCGATGCGATAGCAGTCTTCATCGAGGCCGGTGCATCCCGGCGAGAGTTCTGTGATTTGGAAGGAGGCACTCGGAAATCTCCAGGAAATGTAGAATTCAGCGTTAAATCGCATCCAAGGCGTAATGCCGGAGAACGCACCGGGCAAGCACCGTCCATCGACGGGGATGCCCGAGCGGTCTCCACGCCGCACGACAGACCCTCCGCTTTCGGACCAACCATGCCGACTTCCACCACCGCACGCCCCCCGTCACCGCCGCGCCCGGAGCCGGCTCCCACTGCGCATACACCCCTCGAAGACGCCTTCGCGCTCCTGATCGGGACGTCGCTCTGCGCGCTCGGGGTGCTGCTGCTTCAGGCGGCGGGGCTCGTCACCGGGCAGACGGCGGGGCTGGGCGTGCTACTTTCCTACCTCACGCCCTACGGGTTCCCTGTCTGGTTCTTCGTTCTGAACCTGCCCTTCTATGCGCTCGGCTGGATCCAGCTCGGGCCACGGTTCGTCGTCAAGACAGCGATCGCAGTGACGCTGGTCTCGGTCTTCGTGCGCCTGCTGCCGGATGTGGTCACGATTCAGGCCTCGCCCTGGGTTGCGGCGCCGATCTCCGGCGCGCTGATCGGCATGGGGCTGCTCGCCGTCTTCCGCCATGGCGCATCGCTCGGTGGGGTCGGCATCCTTGCCCTGTGGCTCCAGGAACAGTCCGGCATCCGTGCGGGCTGGGTCCAGCTCGGCTTCGACCTCGGGCTCTTCGCCGCAGCGCTCCTCGCCCTGCCGTTCCAGCTCGTGACGGCCTCGGCCATCGGCGCTGTCATCGTCAATCTGATCGTCGCGGTGAACCACAGGGGCGACCGGTATATCGGCCGCTGAAAGAGGACCGCTCCGTCCCGTACCCCGTTCCCCTTGGCGGCCGCCGGGATGCTTTGTCTGCCACTTGTGCAGACGGGGGGTGCACAGGGGGTGCACAGGGGGTGCACACCGATTTCGACGATTTCGGACCTTGCCGGGCACCTTTCTTGCGACTAATTCGCAAGTATCAGAACGGAGGTTCCCATGCGTTTCGCCGCCCTTTTCGCCGCCCTCCTGTCCCTCGCCGCTCCGGCGTGGGCCGAGGACCGCTTCAAGGTCGCCACAACCTTCACTGTCATCGCCGACATGGCCCGCAACGTCGCCGGAGACGCCGCCGAGGTCGTCTCGATCACTCGTCCCGGGGCCGAGATCCACGGCTACCAGCCGACGCCGGGCGACATCATCGCCACGCGGGATGCCGACCTCGTCCTGTGGAACGGGCTCAACCTCGAGCTTTGGTTCGAACAGTTCTTCCGAAACCTGAGCGATGTTCCTCAAGCCGTTGTTTCCGAAGGCATCGACCCCCTTCCGATCACCGGCGGCAGCTATGATGGCCGCCCCAACCCTCACGCCTGGATGGGACTTTCCGGCGCGCTCATCTACGTGGACAATATCGCCGCCGCCATGGCCGAGCACGATCCCGAAAACGCGGAGACCTACATGGCCAATGCCGAGGCCTACAAGGCAGACATCACTGCGACTATCGGCCCGCTCCGCGACGCGATCCTCGCCCTGCCCGAGGAGGAGCGCTGGCTCGTGACGTCGGAAGGCGCCTTCAGCTACCTCGCCCGCGACTACGGCCTGAAAGAGCTGTTCCTTTGGCCCATCAACGCCGACTCCCAGGGCACGCCGCAGCAGGTCCGCCGCGTCATCGACGAGGTAAGGGCCAACGATATCAAAGTGGTATTCAGCGAGTCCACCGTCTCACCCGATCCCGCGCGGCAGGTGGCGCGCGAAACCGGAGCGGCCTATGGCGGCGTGCTCTACGTCGACAGCCTCTCAGAAGAGGATGGCCCGGTCCCGACCTATCTGGACCTGCTGAGGGTAACCTCCGAGACGATCATGCAAGGCCTGACGGAGTGAGCGGCGAAGGCATCGACGCACGCGGCCTGACCGTCGCCTATCCGGGCGGCGTGGTCGCGCTGCGCGATGCCACCTTTCAGCTTCCGACAGGAACGATCGCCGGGCTGGTCGGCGTAAACGGTGCCGGGAAATCCACTCTTTTCAAGGCTCTGATGGGCTTCCTTCAAGTCAGGGCCGGGACCGTCACGATGCTGGGACTGGAGGTGCGAGAGGCGCTGTCACGCAACCTCGTCGCCTACGTCCCCCAGTCCGAAGAGGTGGATTGGTCCTTCCCGGTTCTCGTCCGGGACGTGGTGATGATGGGGCGTCAGGGCAGGATGGGCTTCCTGCGCCGCCCCTCCGCCGCCGACCGCGAGGCCGTGGCCGCCGCTCTCGCCCGCGTGTCGATGTCCGATTTAGCCGACCGCCAGATCGGCCAGTTGTCCGGCGGCCAGAAGAAGCGCGTGTTCCTGGCCCGCGCGCTCGCCCAGGACGGACAGGTCATCCTTCTGGACGAGCCCTTTACCGGCGTCGACGTGAAAACCGAGGACGCTATCGTCGCGCTTCTGCGGGAGATGCGGGAAGAGGGTCGTGTCATGCTCGTTTCGACCCACAATCTCGGATCGGTTCCCGAGTTCTGCGACAGGACCGTTCTGATCAAGGGCACCGTTCTCGACTACGGCCCGACCGAGGAGGTCTTCACCCCCGACAATCTGCGCCGGGCCTTCGGTGGCGTCCTGCGCCGCTACGATCTGGGCGGCGCCGACCTGCACGACGACGACGACGAACGGCGTGTCACGGTCCTGACCGACGACGAACGCCCCTTCGTGATCTACGGGGACAAGCATGACTGACCGTGGTCCGGAGCACCCCGAATGATCCTGCTGGAGCCCTTCAGCTACGACTACATGCTCAACGCGATCTGGGTTTCCGCCCTTGTCGGCGCGACCTGCGCGTTCCTGTCCGCCTTCCTCACGCTCAAGGGCTGGAGCCTGATCGGAGATGCGCTGTCCCACTCGGTGATCCCGGGCGTGGCGGGCGCCTACATGCTGGGCCTGCCCTTCGCTTTGGGGGCGTTCCTCTCGGGCGGCCTCGCGGCGGCGGCCATGCTGTTGCTCACCGAAAGATCGGGGCTGAAGACCGACACCGTGATCGGCGTGATCTTCACCGCCTTCTTCGGGCTTGGACTTTTCATGGCGTCGCTGTCGCCCGCCCCCATCGACCTGCAGAGCATCGTGCTGGGCAATATCCTGGCCATCACACCGTCCGACCGCTGGCAGGTCGTCATCATCGCGGCCGTGACCCTGGCCGTCCTGACCTTGAAGTGGCGGGATTTTCTGGCCGTGTCCTTCGACCCGGCCCATGCCCGCGCGGTCGGGCTGAACCCGCGGCTGTGGAACGCGATCCTGTTCACGCTGCTTGCAGCCTCGACGGTCGCGGCGATGCAGACGGTTGGCGCGTTTCTCGTCATAGCGCTGGTCGTGACCCCCGGCGCGACGGCCTACCTTCTGACCGACCGGTTCGGAACCATGATCGCTCTGTCGGTCGGGCTTGGGGCCGGAACCTGCGCCTTGGGTGCCTACCTGTCCTATTTCCTCGATGGCGCGACCGGAGGCGTGATCGTGATCCTCCAGACGCTGGTCTTCGGCGCGGCCTTCCTTCTGGCGCCTACCCACGGCCTGCGCGCGAGGCGCGGCTGATGGAGAGTCTGACCTTCCTCTGGCAGCTTCCCTTCCTTCGGGATGCGACTCTGACCGCACTCCTCGTCGCGGGCACGTGTGGGGCACTCTCGCCCTTCCTCGTGCTCAAGGGCTGGAGCCTCATCGGCGACGCCATCGCCCATGCCGTCCTGCCCGGCGTGGCGATCGCCTATTTCATGGGGCTGCCCCTGATCGCGGGGGCCTTCGTTGCCGGGATGGGCAGCGCGCTGCTGACGGGCTGGCTGGATGCCAACAGCCGGGTCAAGCGGGACACGCTGATGGGGGTCGTCTTTTCGGGGATGTTCGCCGTCGGCACCGTCCTGATCGTCGCCTTTCCGACCGACGTGCATCTGGACCACATCCTGTTCGGCAATCTCCTGGGGGTATCCCCGTTCGAGCTCGGCACCGCCGCGGTGGTCGCAGCCATCGTCGTCCTGGCACTCGGCGCGCGGTGGCGGGATTTCCTGACCCACGCCTTCGACGAGTCCCATGCTCGCGCCATCGGCCTGAGGACGACGTGGATCGCGAACGCCATGCTTGCGATGATCTCCGCTGCCGTCGTCGCGGCGCTCGGGGCCGTCGGCATCGTCCTCGCCATCGCATTGTTGATCACGCCGGGGGCCATCGGGTTCCTCCTTGCCCGGTCGTTTTCCGCCATGATGGGCCTTTCCGTCGGCGTTTCCCTGCTGTCGGCGGTTTCGGGCATGTGGCTCTCCGTGGCCATCGACGCGTCTCCGGCAGCGTCCATCGTGATGGTCCTGACCCTTGCTTTTCTGGGCGCATTTGCGGTTTCGCGGTGGCGGGATCGGCGCGCGCTGAGGCCTTGAGACCACACAGGACCGCCGGCCTTCGTAAACTGCCTATTCTTTCTGCACTCGCATCGTTGACTTTGCTGCAGTGCAGCTTAATCTCGGTCTCATCGAAGCAAGGGTCTCCTCCTCCCTGACCCGCGCCAAGATTGAATGCGCAGCCCCGCCCCACCTCCTCCCTGGGCGGGGCTGATGCGTTTTCAGGGTACGGTCGTCCGGTTTGTCGCCGATCCGCGAACAAACTCATCGGAATCTGCCTTATTTCGGCCATCTTTGCGCCCCGCCAACCGCATCGTCCTTTGCTACCGCTGGATCTGTATCCAGTACGGAGCAATCCGATGACTCAGGCAAAACCCCAACCGACGACACCGCCTCAGGCGCCGATCAAGCGGAAACCGAGGCCGACCGTGCGGTTCACGGATTGGGCCTCGATCTGAGCCTTCCGGCGAGGCGCATGTCCGGCTAGCCTGCCGGCATGACCGCCATTTCAACGCTGCCGGGCCTTGGACCGGCGATGGAAAGCTCGTTCATCAAGGTCGGCATTCCCGATGCCGAGACGCTTCGGGACCTCGGGACCGATGCGGCCTACGAAAGGCTGCTCCGCGACGGCCTCCGTCCGCATTTCATCCCCTACTACGTCATCGAGATGGCCCTTCAGGGCCGTGCGTGGAACGATTGCCGCGGGCAAGAAAAGGCGGACCTCCGCATCCGGTTCGACCGGATCAAGGCGCGCGTCGCCGAGGGGCGCGATATACACCGCGATGCCTTCGAGGCGATGATGGACGCGATCGGCGTGATCGAGAGATAAGGGTTCGGGCCGGCTGACCACGCGGGGTCATTTGTAACACCCCGTCGCGGCGGCCGAATGACCGCCCGTCAGACAGAGGGGTCCGCGCCGTCCAACATGGCGACCATCAACAGATCCGCCTCGGGACCGGTATCCTCCATTATCACGGCACGCGGCATCCGGCCGACCTTCACGAACCCGTGCCGCTCGTAGAAGGCGAATGCGCGTCCGTTCGCCTCCGCGACCCAGAGATCGACCTGACGGATCCCGCTCTCGCGCAAGATAGCAAGGACGCCGTCCAAGAGCCGATAGGCCGCTCCGGTTCCTTGCCATGCGGGGCGGATGTAGAATGGGCCGAGATAGGCACGGTGCGCCATGCGGGACAGCGTCTGGAACCGGATCGAGGCAAAGCCGACAAGATCGTCACCCTCGAAGACACCCCAGTGATGGCCGTCGCGCATGATGGATGGGAGTCTGTCCCGTGGCGTCGCCCGGGCCTCCCCGGGTGTCTGGAGGAACGCGGCTGGGAAGAGCGTCGCGCCCTCGACCAGCAGGCGGAACCACGCTTCCCCATCCTCGGGTTCGAGCCTGCGGACCGTCACGCGTCGTGATCCGGGGCCTTTCCGGACGGGGCGGCGTAGGGGCGCGTGACATCGCTCAAACGGATGTCGAGGCATTCCGCCTCGACCCGCACGGCCCCGTCCCCGGCGAAGGTCAGGATCAGGGCGCCCTGCCCGTCCTCCCCGGGCTCCCACTCGAGCGTCAGCAGCGAGAGGATGGTGTCCGGGTCGCCAGGCGTGATCCCCTGCCCCCCGACCCGCGTCACGTCCGAGACGACCAGAACCGACCTTACACGCTCGGCATCCCTGCGATCTTCCCACCGGAACCGGTTGAGGAGCATGGCGAACCGGCGTTCCGAGGCGATCCACCGCATCTCGGATGCCGGCAGCACGGCGTCCTGACAGAGGGCGGCGACGACCTGCAAGTCCTCGGCATCGGTCGCCCAGAGGCGCAAGGGCCGGTCGGGCGCGCCATCAGCGAAGGTCGCGTCACCCATCTTCGGCCACCCTTTCGATCCTGGCGCCGACGCCTTCCAGCTTGCGCACCAACTGCTCGTAGCCGCGATCGAGGTGGTAGACACGGCTGACGCGCGTCTCTCCTTCTGCCGCGAGTCCCGCGAGGATCAGGCTCACGCTTGCCCGCAGGTCGGTCGCCATGACCGGCGCGCCGCGCAGGCGCTCCACCCCGGTCACCTCGGCCGTCCCGCCATGAACGTCGATCCGCGCACCCATACGGATCAGTTCGGGCGCATGCATGAACCGGTTCTCGAAGATCGTCTCTTCCAGCCGGGACGTCCCCCTGGCCGTGCACATCGCAGCCATGAGCTGTGCCTGGAGGTCGGTCGGAAAGCCGGGATAGGGCTCCGTCCGGACGTCGACCGCTGTCAGGGGGCCATTGGAGCGGCGGACGGTCAGCCCACCATCCACCGCATCGATCTCGGCGCCCGCAGCCTCGATCGTCTCGCAGAAGCGGTTCATCAGGTCGCGCCTCGCACCCTTAAGCGTCACCTCGCCCCCCGCAATCAGCGGCGCCATCATGAAGGTGCCGGTCTCGATCCGGTCAGCGATCACCTCATGCGTACAGCCATGCAGCCGGTCGACGCCTTCGATCGTCAGCGTCGAGGTGCCGATCCCGTCGATCTTCGCGCCCATTTGCGTCAGGCAAAGCGCCAGATCGGCGGTATCCGGCTCCTGCGCGGCATTGCGGATGACAGTCGTGCCCTGCGCAAGCACGGCAGCCGTCAGCGCGTTCTCGGTCGCGCCAACGGACACGAAGGGGAAGTCGATCTCGGCGCCCTTCAGGCCGCCGGGGGCGGAAGCGTGGACATAGCCCTCGCGCAATTCGACCGTGGCACCTAGCGTCTCAAGCGCCTTGAGATGCAGATCCACCTTACGCGCCCCGATCGCGCAGCCGCCGGGCAAGGAAACGACCGCGTCATGTTCCCGCGCAAGTAGCGGCCCAAGCACGTTGAAGGACGCGCGCAGCTTGCGGACGATGTCGTAGTCGGCCTTGCGATTTGTGATCTCGCGCGCCGACAAGACCATGACGCGCCCATCCTGCAACAGCGCGACCTCGACGCCGAGCGTCTCCAGCAGATGGGCCAGGGTGGTGATGTCCGACAGGCGCGGGACATTGGTCAGCGTAACCGGCTCGTCGGTCAGAAGCGCCGCGCACATCAGCTTGAGGCAGGTATTCTTGGCACCCGAGATCGGGATCGTTCCCGACAGCGGCCCGCCCCCCTGCACGACGATGCTATCCATTCGGCTTCTCCTGCTCGCGGGTCTTCGCCCGCCCTTCGTGGTTGGGGGTCGATCCGCGTGCCTTGGTCTGCGCCTTGCGACGCGCCATGTTGGCCTTGAGCGCCGCTTTCAGGCGGTCCTCACGGCCCTTCGTTGGCTTTCCCATGGTCCTGCCCCCGTTGCCTGAAGCCCACATAGCTTCGGGCCGGAGGAGGGTCCAGCAAGAGGGGTTGCAGGCGCCCCCGCGACAGTCTATCCGCGCCGCCACAAGCGCTGCCGTAGCTCAGGGGTAGAGCACTCCCTTGGTAAGGGAGAGGTCGAGAGTTCAAATCTCTCCGGCAGCACCATCCCCCGCCATCATCACGGATTGTCGACAGGCTCGGATGGTGTCGAGCCGTGCTCGTGCGCTCAGGCCAGCCAGAACCGTCGCGTGAACAGGACGAAGACGGCCATCAGTTCCAGCCGCCCGGTCAGCATCGCCGCCGAGAGGATCCATTTCGCCGTATCGTTCAGCGGCGCGAAGTTTCCAGCGGGTCCGATGGTGTCACCGAGGCCCGGGCCGATATTCGCGATCGCCGTCGCCGCACCCGAGACGGATGTGGTGAAGTCCAGGCCCGTCATCGCCAGCGCCACCGCCGTGATTCCTAGCGAGACCACGAACATCACGAAGAAAGCCATGACTGAATTCAGAACATCGTCGGTCACGGGGCGGCCCTCGTAGCGGGGCCGGAAGATGCCGTGCGGCGAGTGGATGCGCCGGATCTGCGCCTTCGCGGCCGCGAAGAGGATCTGGTAGCGGAACACCTTGATCGAGCAGGAAGTCGATCCCGCGCAGCCTCCGATCAGGCCGAGGAAGAAGAACAGCGCCACGGCGAAACCGCCCCACTGCATGTAGTCCACGCTGGCATAGCCCGTGCCGGTCATGATCGAGGCGACGTTGAACAGGGCCTCTCGCAGGGCAGTCTCGACACCGTAGTTGAAATCCAGGATCAGCGTAACGACTGTGGCCGTCACGAGGGTCGCGTAGATCGCCAGGAAGACCCGCACCTGACTGTCCCGCCAGAGGGGCGCCGCATCCCCGTTCACGAGCCGGACATAGAGCACGAACGGGATCGCCGCCGACAGCATGAAGATGACCGCGATGTATTCGTGCGGACCCTTGAAGGCGCCGAAGCTGGCATCGTAATTCGCGAACCCGCCCGTCGAGACTGTCGTCATGGCGTGAACCGCAGCGTCGAACGCGTTCATTCCGGCGGCACCGTAAGCCAGGGCGCAAGCGACAGTGATGCCCACATAGATCGTCGAGATCTGAGCGCTGATCTCGGCTGCACGCGGCAGCACCTTCCCCATCGTGTCGAACGCCTCGGATCGGAAGATCTGCATCCCCCCGACGCGCAATTCGGGCAGGAACACCATCGCCATGACGATGACGCCGATGCCTCCAAACCATTGCAGAAGGCCCCGCCACAGAAGGACTCCCGCCGGCAGGTCGTCGAGACCGCTGAAGACCGTCGACCCCGTCGTCGTCAGCCCCGACATCGCTTCGAAGAAGGCATCGGTCGCGCTGGCATTCGTCGCGCCCAGCATGAAAGGGATCGCGGCGAAGATCGGCAGGGCCACCCAGACCGTGACCGTCAGCAGAAACGTCTGCTGCAGGCTGAGACGATCCCGCACTGCATTCGAGCATGACAAGGCAAGCGACATGCCCGCGAGCCAGGTCATCGCGGCCGACTCGAAGAATACGAACCACTCGCCGTTCCCCTCGATCAGGTCGGCGGCCATCGGCAGCAGCATCGAGGTCGCCAGGATCAGCAGCAGCAGGCCGATCACGTAGCCGACAGGGCGGGCGTCGATCATCGACCGTCGCCCGGCCGCAGAAGCGCGCCGTGTATCATGGGAGTTCCGCGACGCGGGCGGCGAAGTCCTCGCCCCGCCGCTCGAAGCTGTCGTATTGGTCGAAACTGGCCGCGGCCGGGGCAAGCAGAACGGTCTCGCCGGCCTGCGCATCCTCTGCGGCGCGGGCGACGGCGGTGGCCATGTCGGTGCAGATCTCGGTCTCGACCCCCGGCCCCAGCGCGACCGCGAAGCCCGCCGCCTCGCGCCCGATCACGTAGGCCCGGACGACGTTGCCCAGATGCGGGCGCAACCCGTCCAGACCGCCTTCCTTCATCAAGCCCCCCGCGATCCAGCGGATGCGCGGGAAGGCTGCAAGCGCTTTTGCGGCCGCATCGACATTCGTCGCTTTCGAGTCGTTGACGAAGACGACGCCGTCCCGCTCGGCGATGCGCTGCGACCGATGGGGCAGGCCGGGATAATCGTTCAGCGCGGCCTCGATGTCCCGCGGGGCCAGCCCGAGGGCGCGGGCCGCCGCCCAGGCGCAGGCGGCGTTCTGGTGGTTGTGCGCGCCCGGCAATCCCGCGACCGTGCGAAGGTCCACCGAAGCGATCTGACGCGCCTTGCGGTGTTCGGCCAGCCAGCCCTTGCGGTGGCTGACCTGCCACCCGGCCCCGGAGGGCTTTGCCGTCGTCACGCGGATCACGCGATCGTCGCCGGGCGCCTCGGCCAACTGATTGGCCAGGAAGGCGCCTTCCACCTCGTCGGTCCCGATCACCGCACGATCCGGTCCGCCCTCGGAGAACAGGCGCCGCTTGGCGGCGAAATAGCCGCCCATCCCGCCATGCCGGTCCAGGTGGTCGGGCGTGAGGTTGGTAAAAACGGCAATGTCCGGCGTAAGGCTCCGCGCGAGTTCGGTCTGGTAGGACGAAAGCTCCAGCACGATCACGTCGTCCTCGCCCGGCGGATCGAGGTCCAGCACCCCGCGCCCGATATTCCCCGCCAGATGAGCCCGCTTTCCTGCGCGGATCAGGATGTGGTGCAACAGCGCAGAGGTGGTGGACTTGCCGTTCGAGCCGGTGATCGCGACGACCTTCGGCGGGATATCGTCATGCCCCAGTGACTGGAAGAAGAGCCCGATATCGTTGTCCACCGGCACGCCGGCTGCCCAGGCCGCGGCGATCGCAGTATGCGGCACGGGATAGAGATGCGGGATCCCCGGGCTCGTCACAAGCGTCACGGCATCGTCGAGCGCGCCGGGTCTGGTCAGATCGCGCAGCTCGAAGCCCTCGGCCTCGGCCGCCTCCCTGCCCCCGGCGCCGTCGTCCCAAGCCCGGACATGGGCGCCTCCGTCCCGGAGCGCGCGCGCAGCCGTCAGCCCGGACCGGCCCAGCCCCAGAACTGCGACGGTCTGCCCGTCGAAGCCGCGGACCGGAATCATTGTGCCATCTCCATGCCGAGGCGCTGAAGTTCGCTCCAGCTATCGGTTCCCGTCGGCAGCGGCCCGCCCCGCTCGGCTATCCTGTGACCTTGCCAGACCGGCACCGCGAGAATGGCGATTGCGATGCAACAGGCCAATGCCCCCAGACGCGCCGCGCGGACCCCCAAGGCCACGGGCGGCCGCGCCGTCCGCGCCCGCCAATCCAGATAACGGCGCCAGATCACCATGCGATCGGCCTGCGGTCCCGGAAGAATCCGCCCGTAGGACCGTCCTCGGATAACGTTGCAAGCCAGATCGCCGTCTCGGCCCCCTCCTCGGGCGAGCGCGTCGCACTTGCCCCGCCCATCCGGGTGCGCACCCAACCGGGGCACATCGCGTTGATCTTCACGCCGGTCGGCGCCGTACCCGCGGCGCGGACCGTCAGGGCGTTCAGCGCGGCCTTCGCCACCCCATAGGCGCCTCCGCCGCCGATCCCTTCGGCAAAGCTGCCCCATCCAGACGAGAGGTTAACCACCCGCCCATAGCCCCGCGCCTCCATGCCGGGAAGGAGCGCGCGCATCAGCAGGTAGGGCGCACGCACCATGACGCCCATGGAGGCCTCGAAATGGTCCGGATCCTCGAAAAGCCCTTCGTCCCATAGCACGCCGGCGTTGTTCACGAGCACGTCCACCTCGCCCGACCGGGCGACGGCCTCCTGTATCGAGGCTTCCGACATGAGGTCCAGCGGCTGCGAGCGGGCGCCGATCTCTCGCGCGACCTCCGCCCCCGCCTCGGCATCGCGAGAGGTCAGGATCACGTCCAGCCCCTGTTCCACCAGTCCGGCCGCGATGGCCCGGCCTATTCCCCGATTGCCGCCGGTCACGAGGACGCGTCTGGTCATGTCACCTCCGCTGGATGAACAAGTGCCTTGGAAGCATTTGCAAATCGCTTCGACGCGATTTGTCCACCCTTAGCGAACTTTCAGCGTCGCGAGACCGATGAGCGCGAGGATCAGCGCGATGATCCAGAACCGGATCACGACCTGCGGCTCGGCCCATCCCTTCTTCTCAAAATGGTGGTGGATCGGCGCCATCAGGAAGACACGGCGGCCCGTCGATTTGAAGTAAAGCACCTGAATGATCACCGACAGCGCCTCGACCACGAAGAGACCGCCGACGATGGCCCAGACCAGTTCGTGCTTGGTGACGACCGCGACCGTGCCCAAAGCGGCGCCAAGCGCCAGTGATCCGGTATCGCCCATGAAGACGGCCGCGGGCGGCGCGTTGTACCACAGGAACCCCAGCCCTCCACCGATCAGCGCGGCCGAAAAGACCAGCAGCTCCCCGGTCCCGGGGACGTAGTGGACGCCCAGATATTCCGTGAAGTCCGTCCGACCCACCGCATAGGCGATGACGCCGAGTGTCCCTGCGGCGATCATGACCGGCATGATGGCGAGGCCATCGAGCCCGTCCGTCAGGTTCACGGCATTGGCCGACCCCACGATCACAATCAGCGTGAAAGGGATGTAGAACCAGGCCAGGTTCAGCAGGAACTCGTTCACGAAAGGCAAGGCAAGACGATATTCCAGCTCGGTCGGGTGCGCCCAGACGGCGACCAGCGCCACCAGCACGCCGATCACGCATCCCAGCGCGAGGCGAACCTTCGCGGGCACGCCCTTCGTGTCCCCGGCCGAAATCTTCGCGTAATCGTCCACGAAGCCAATGGCGCCGTAGGCGATCGTGACACCGAGGACGAGCCAGACATACGGATTGTCGAGCCGCGCAAACAGCAGCGTCGCAACCGTGATCGCCCCGAGGATCAGGACGCCCCCCATCGTCGGCGTCCCCGCCTTGACGAAATGCGTCTCCGGCCCGTCGTCCCGGATCGGCTGTCCCTTGCCTTGCCGCTTGCGGAGAAGCCCGATCAGCGGGGGGCCGAACAGGAAGCCGAAGACCAGGGCTGTGAAAAAGCTGAGACCCGCGCGCACGGTGATGTAGCGGAAGAGGTTCAGGACCCCTCCGCCATCGGACAATTCGGCCAGCCAGTAGAACATCGCGAAGCCCCCTACGCGCTTGGTCGGTGGCGTTTACAGCGGTGCTCCGGCAGGTCCAACGCCTGCCCGGGCGTCAGCGCCGCGCCGTCGCGCCGGGGCCACAGGGGGCCGACGCCGCCCCTCATCGACGGGCCAGGGCACGGACCCCCTCGACGATCCTCGCCATGTCCATGGACAGCGAGCCCTTGACCATCACCGCATCCCCCGGCCGCACCATGTCCGGCAGGTACTTGGTCATCGCGCCGGAGGTCTCGGTATGGTGGCCCCTCATGTCGGCGGGCAATGCATCGTGCAGGTGACGCATCAGCGGCCCGACCGTGTGCACCTCGTCCAGATCCGACATCGCCGGCAGCTCTGCCAGATCGGCATGGAGCGCGGGGCCGGTCGGACCGAGCTCCTTCATGTCGCCAAGGATCGCGATGCGGCGGGCCCGGCGCGGAGGCTCCGTCCCCGCGAGCAGGTCCAGCGCAGCGGCGACCGAGGCAGGATTGGCATTGTAGGCATCGTCGATCAGGTCGACGGGCGGCGCGTCGGGGGCAAGAGGCACGGAATGGCGCCGCCCCCTGCCTTCCGGCGGTGTCCAATCCGCCAAGGCCATCGCCGCCTGCGGCACATCGGCGCCGGCCGCGTGGCAGGCCGCCAGAACCGCCAGCGCATTCAGAGCGAAATGCCCGCCCGGCGCGCCGACCCGGAAGGCGAGCGTGCCGTCCGGCGTCTCGGCCGCGCAGGTCACCGCGTTCGGCCCGGCATTCAGATCGGTCAAGCGCCAGATCGCGTCTTCGGAATGACCGAAGGGAATCGTCCCCCGCTCGGCCAGGATCGCCGCCGTCTCGACATCGGCGTTCCAGATCGCCGCGCCATTCGGCTCAAGTCCCTCGAAGATCGAAGCCTTTTCGCGTGCGATCCCCTCTATGCCATCCGCGAAAGCCTCCAGGTGGACGGGCGCGACGGTCGTGACCATCGCGACATGGGGTCGTGCATGCCGCGCCAGGGGGGCGATCTCGCCCGGATGGTTCATGCCGATCTCGATCACGGCGAAATCCGCATCGGGCGGGCAATTCGCCAAGGTCAGCGGCACGCCCCAATGGTTGTTGTAGCTCTTGATCGCGGCATGGGTTCGACCCTGCGGGGAAAGCGCGTGGGCCAGCATCTCCTTGGTCGAGGTCTTGCCGACGCTGCCGGTGATCGCGATCACCTTGGCGCCTGTCCGTGCGCGTCCGGCGCGGCCCAACGCCTCGAGCCCGGTCTGCACGTCATTCACCAGCAGGCAGCGGGCGGGATCGACGCCATCGGGAATGCGGCTGACCAGCGCGGCCGCAGCCCCCTTCGCCAGCGCGTCGGCCACGAAATCGTGCCCGTCGCGCGCGGCCTTCAGGGCCACGAACATCTCGCCGGGCCGGATCGCCCGGCTGTCGATGCTCAGGGCACCGGCGGCCCAGTCGCCCGCGACCGTCCCGCCCGTCGCTGCCGCCGCGTCGGTGGCGGTCCAGAGGGTCATACCTCTCTCCCTTCCAGCGCCGCGACCGAGATCGAGGCCTGCTCCACATCGTCGAAAGGCAGGACCATGTCGCCGACCGTCTGCCCGGTCTCGTGGCCTTTGCCCATCACCAGAAGCGTATCGCCGGGCTCCAGCATGCCGGCGCCCCGCAGGATCGCCTCGGCCCGGTCGCCGATCTCGATCGCTCCGGGTGCGCCCTCCATCACGGCGGCACGGATCGCGGCGGGCTCTTCTGAGCGGGGATTGTCATCGGTGACGATCACGCTGTCGGCATGGGCGTGGGCCGCGGCCCCCATCAACGGGCGCTTGCCCCGGTCGCGGTCGCCGCCCGCGCCGACGATGGCGACGAGCCGGCCCATGACGTGGGGCCGCAATGCCTGGATCGCCGTGGCCACCGCATCCGGCGTATGGGCGTAATCGACGAAGACCGCCGCGCCGTTCTCGCGGGTGGCGGCAAGCTCCATCCGGCCGCGCACGCCGCGCAGCGAAGGCAGCACGCCGAAGACGCGCTCCGCTTCCTCTCCGGCACCGATGGCAAGCCCGGCCGCGATAAGCGCGTTCGCCGCCTGGAACCCGCCGATGAGATCCAGCCGCACGGAACGGGCGCGTCCCTGCCAGCGGAACAGAACCTCCTGCCCCGTCGCGTCGAAGCGTTGCCCCGTCAGACGCAGCCGCGCCGCCTCGTTTCGGCCGACACCGATGACTTCCTGCCCGCGCGCCTCGCAGGCGGCGGCGAGATCGGGGCCTCTCGGGTCATCGAGATTGACGACCGCGACGCCGTCGCCGGGCAATAGGCGGTCGAAGAGCCCGGCCTTGGCGGCGAAATAGCTGTCCATGTCGCCGTGATAGTCGAGGTGATCCTGCGTCAGATTGGTGAATCCGGCGGCGGCCAGACGCACGGCTTCCAGCCGGCGCTGGTCCAGCCCGTGGGAGGACGCCTCCATCGCGGCGTGGGTGACCCCCGCCTGCGCCATCTCGGCCAGCATCCGGTGCAGGGTGATCGGCTCTGGCGTGGTGTGGGGGCTGGGCGCCGTCCATGCGCCCTCGACACCGGTCGTGCCGATGTTGACGGCGCTCAGGCCCAGCGCCTCCCAGATCTGCCGCACGAAGGCCGCGACCGAGGTCTTCCCGTTCGTTCCCGTGACGGCGACCATCGTCTCGGGCTGGCTCCCGGCCATCAACGCGGCGGCGAAAGCCAGGGCTGCGCGCGGATCCTCGACGGTCAGGACCGGCACGCTCAGGTTCTCCAGCGTGGCGGCGCCGGCCCGGTCGGTCAGGATCGCGACGGCGCCCCGCTCCACCGCGTCGGGGGCGAAGCGGGCGCCATGGGTGACGCTGCCGGGCAGCGCGGCGAACAGATCGCCGGGCCCTGCGCGCCGGTTGTCGACGGCGAGGCCAGCGATCCTCAGATCCGAAGGACCCGTCAGGCCGAGTTCGGACAGGGACTTCACGCCTCCCTCCGAGGTAAGCATCGCCCCTCGGGGGCGCGGTTCCATCGCGGCGTCAGGTCGTGTCTTCGCACGGTTCAACCCCCTGCTCGTTTCGCGCCGGACTACCGCCGCAACCGGGTCCCGTCCAGCTATCGCGCCGCCGCCAGATATGCCGCTGCCGCCTCATGCGCCGGATCGAAGTCGGGCCGCACGCCCAGAAGCGGCGCGATGCGGCGCGTTACCTCGGCCGAGACGGGAACGGCCGTCCAGCCCGCGGTCCGCCGTTCCTCTCCGGCGGCGAAGACCTGCGGCTCGTCCAGCGTCACCACCAGCACGTATTCCGGATCGTGGGCCGGGAAGATGCTGGCGAAGGTGGTGATCGTCTTGTCTTCCCAATAGCCGCCCGTGTGCTTTGGCTTGTCGGCCGTTCCGGTCTTGCCGCCCACATAATAGCCGGGCACCTCGGCCAGAGAGGCGGTCCCTTCGGTCACGACCTTGCGCAGCATCAGGCGCGACTCGGCGCTCGTGCGCGCACTGACCACACGGGGCCCGGGCTCGGATGGCCGGCCCGCCAACAAGGTCGGCTGCACCCGCGTGCCCCCATTCAGGAGCGACGCGTATCCGGTCGCCAGATGCAGCGGCGAGGCCGACATCCCGTGGCCGTAGCTCACGGTCGCGGTAACGATGTCGGGCCAACGGTCGGGGATCAGCGGCCGGGCGCCGCGTGCCTCGATCAGTTCGACCGGCGAGGGATCGAAGAACCCCAGCGAGGCCAGAAACGCCTTCTGCCGCTCCGCGCCGATCTGAAGCGCCAGCCGCGTCGTCCCGATATTCGACGACTTCACGATGATGTCGGTCACCGACAGTTCGGGGCCGTAATTGTGGAAGTCGCGGATCCGCCGCCGGTTCACCCGCAGGCCGGGCTTCGTGTCGATCATCGTCGATGCGTTCGTCAGACCGAGGTCCAGCGACTGGGCCGAGGCGAAGATCTTGAACGTGGAGCCCAGCTCATAGAGCCCCTGCACCGTGCGGTTGAACAACGGATCCTCTGCCGGATCCCCCTCCAGCAGCGGGCGCGGCCGGGCATTCGGATCGAAGTCCGGCAGACTGGCCAGCGCGATCAACTCGCCGCTGTGGATATCCATCACGATGGCCGCCGCGCCCTTGGCATTCGTCAGGCGCATGCCCGAGGCGAGGACGCTCTCGACCGCGGACTGGACGCCCAGATCCAGAGACAGACGCAGCGGCGCCCCCTCCCGCGCGGGGTCGCGCAACTCGTCGTCGAAGACCTTCTCGATCCCGGCGATCCCGATGATCTCGGCCGCGCGCACGTCCTGCTGACCGTAGCGGTAGCCCCCGAGAACATGCGCCGCGAGAGGCCCATTCGGATAGAGCCGCATCTCGCGCCGTCCGAACAGCAATCCCGGCTCGCCCAGATCGTGCACCGCCTGCTGCTGCTCGGGCGAGATGTTGGGCTTGAGCCAGAAGAAGCGGCTGTCCGAGGTGAACCGGCGGTGCCAGACCTCGGGATCCATGTCGGGGAAGATGCGCGCCAGCCCCTCGGCGGCGGCCTTCGGGTCCACCATCAGATGCGGCTGCGCATAGAGCGCGGTGGCGTCGACGTTCGTGGCCAGGACACGCCCGGCCCGGTCGACGATGTCCGCGCGCGCGTTGACGATGGCCGCCCCTGCGCCACGCGTGGTCACCGGCTCGCGCGCGTCGGTCGCAGCGATCGTGCCCATCTTCAGACCCACCGTCATGAAGGCGGCCAGAAAGCACCCGGCGGTGAATTTCAGGCGCCGCTCGGCGCGGGCCCGCACGACGGCGGCCGGCTCGCGCGTGGGCGCGGGCCGGGCCTTGGGCGGCGCAGCCTCCAGCGACGGGACCGGTCGGAACGGATCTGTCGGCACGATGCGGCGGCGGCGGAACGGTCCGATCATGGCAACTGCTCTCCATCGTCGGCAAGCGTCGGAGGGGCGATCAAGGCCGGCGGGGCGTCGGCCCCGAATTCGTGGCGGAGCGTCGCGATCGCCTCCAGCTTCTCGTCCAGCGCGGGACCATCCGCCCACGAGGCGTCGCGCACGACGGGATAGGCCACCTGTTCGGCCAGCGCGTAATGCTCGGAGGCCAGCGGCATCAGCTGCAACCGCTCGAAGTTCATCTCGGCGAGCGCCCGCAGCCGGTCGGGGCGGTTCAGATAGGCCCATTCCGCCCGCAGCATCGCAAGCTCCTCGTGACGGCGACCGATCTCGGTCGACAGGTGGCTGACCGCGCGCGCCGTCGCGCGGGTCTTGTAGCCTTCGCCGTAGGCCCAGAAGGCCAGGGCGACGACGCTGAGGATCGAGGAGGCGTAGAGGAACGGTCGCATGGGCTACTGGTGAATCAGGCGAATCGGTTCGGGAAGCCCCAGCGTCGCCCGCGGCACCTCGGCCGCCGGCGCGTGAGTCCGGCGTGCAACACGCAGGCGCGCCGACCGGGCGCGGGGATTGGCGGCGACCTCATCCGCATCCGGAGAGATGGCCTTGGACAGATCGGCAAAGGCCGGATCGCGGACCGGCGCCGCCGGGGCGTGACGCGAGCCGCCGCCCCCCGCATCCGACCGGTCGGCCAGAAAGCGCTTCACCGCCCGGTCCTCCAGCGAATGGAAGGTCACGACCGCCAGCCATCCGCCCGGCGCCAATGCGCGTTCGGCCGCCATCAGGCCGCGATGCAACTCGCCCAGTTCGTCGTTCACCGCGATCCGGATCGCCTGAAAGCTGCGCGTCGCCGGATGGACCTGCCCCGGCTTCGGACGCGGCAGACAGCCCGCGATCACATCGGCCAGGTCCAGCGTCCGCTCGAATGGCGCGTCCTCGCGGCGACGGACGATGGCGCGGGCGATGCGGCGGGCGGCGCGCTCTTCTCCGTAGCGATGCAGGATATCGGCCAGATCGGCTTCGCTGGCGGTATTCACCAACTCCGCCGCCGTCGGCCCCTCGCCTGCCATCCGCATGTCGAGCGGGCCGTCGCGCAGAAAGCTGAAGCCCCGCTCGGCCCGGTCAAGCTGCATGGACGACACGCCCAGATCCAGCACCACACCATCGAGGCCGGTCGCGAACTCGTCCAGCCGCGAGAACTCGGTCAGATGTGTCTCGACCCGCCCGTCGGCCCAGGTCGCGGCCATCTCGTGCGCCAGGGGGTCGCGGTCGAGCCCGATCAGCCGCTCGGCTCCGGCGTCGAGCAGGGCGCGCGCATACCCGCCCGCCCCCATCGTTCCGTCCAGCCAGACGCCGCGGATCGGCGCGCAGACCCTCAGGATGGCGTTGATCAGGACGGGAACGTGCGGGGCCGTGCCCTTGCTCATTCCGCAGGATCCCTGCGGCGTGCCGGCAGGAGGGACGTGACCGGCACCTCGGGCGGCATCTCGTCGAGGCGGGTCTTGAGGCGGCTCGTCGCCTGTGTCGGGACGTCGGGCGAGAAGATCCGGAAGGTCTTGCCCCGCGCCTGGAACACAGCCTCCGACCCGATCCCGATCTGCTCGCGCAGGGATTGGGACAGGACCAGACGGCCGCTATCGTCGATCCGCATCGTCTCGGCGTTCGAGTAGAAGTATTCTTCCAGCGTCAGGCGATCGGGATCGCCTTCGTCCATCCGGTCGATCAGCTCGTCGATCTCCTCCATCGCCTGGACGGAGTAGCAATCGAACCACGGGTTCCGGGTATCGCCATAGAGAAGGACAACCGATGGGTTCGTGCCGGGATCGCGGTCGGGATCCTGCGCATCCAGCACGCGGCGGAAGTCGGCCGGGATCGAGACCCGCCCCTTGGCGTCCACCTTATGGGTGCTGGTGCCGCGGAACCTCTGGGCCATGACCTCTCAACCATGCGGGGTCGCGCGAGTGCAACCGCCAGTTGTGCCGCCCCCTGAAAGGAAAAGCGGCGGATCGGGGTCTGCCAAACCCGATCCGCCGCGGGTCCCGAAAACCGGGCGTCCTTCGCGCGCGCTCACCTGGGGGGATGCTGCTCACCGCGCGCTTCGGATCTTTCGTCGTCCGGAGACATGTGGGGGTTGCCTGTTCTGCCCTGCCTCTTCTGGGTCTGGGGTGAGGTCTTCGCCTCTTTCCTTGTCCCCGTGCTCCGATGTCGAGAGTGATGCCACGAACCCCGCGCCACGCCAAGCCTTTTCATGCCATTTTAACCCACAGGTTGATCCACAGTCTGTGGATAAAAGAGGCATTTCGATGGTTTTATACTATATGTAGTGCGCACAGCGTGGTCTAAAGCGGTATATTGTCTTCAAAAAAGATACGAAGAATCTAGGTGCCTGATCTCTTGCGTGGCAGCCAAAACACAGGGGAAGCCCCCTTCGACGACTTACCGTAACGGAAGGCAATATTCGGCCCTCGCCCTGGCCGATATCCGCCCGTCCGGATTCTGCTTTGTCAGAGAACGACTTGCGAAATCCGATCGGACTCCGCGCCGGATTTTCAGCCGGAACGACCACGAAATGGCATGGGAATCCGTGATTCTCTCGGCGAATCGGCGCCGGTCGGCGATGGCTTACGCCACGCCCCCCTCGATCAACCCAGAGGCGAGCTTCGCGAACGCCTCGGCAATGGGCCCGTCTCCGCTCGCCACGGGCCGCCCATCATCGCCCGCGACGCGCGTCGCAAGATCGATCGGCAGAGCCGCCAGCAACGGCAGGCTCAGCTTCTCCGCCTCGGCCGCCACGCCGCCATGTCCGAAGACATGCGCCTCATGTCCGCAATTGGGGCAATGGAACAGCGACATGTTCTCGATCAGGCCCAGAACCGGGGTCTTCAGCGTTGCGAACATGTCCAAGGCCTTGCGTGCGTCCAGCAAGGCCACGTCCTGCGGCGTGGAGACGACGATGGAACCGGTGACCACCGCCTTGGTGCAGAGCGTCAACTGCACGTCCCCGGTCCCCGGCGGCAGATCGACGATCAGGATGTCGAGCGGCCCGTGGTGATGCGCCCAAGCCACCTGCCCCATCATCTGCTGCAAGGCGCCCATCAGCATCGGGCCGCGCCAGATCACCGCCTTTTCGGCGGCCAGCATCAGCCCGATCGACATCACGGTGACACCATGGGCGTGCAGCGGGATGATCGTCTTGCCGTCCGGCGAAGCGGGCCGCGCCGTCAGGCCCATCATCCGCGCCTGGCTCGGCCCGTGGATATCGGCGTCGAGCAGACCGACCTTCCGCCCCTGCCGCGCCAGCGCAACCGCGAGGTTGGAGGCAATGGTCGACTTGCCGACCCCGCCCTTTCCGGAGGCGATGGCAATCACCCGGGCCACGTTCGGGATCCGCTTGGGCCCATCCTGCGGCTTCGGGTGTCCCCCGATCTTAAGCGACGGGGGCGCCTTGGCGTCGGTCGGCGCGGTGAGCACGGCCTGGACCGAGCCGACGCCCGCGATCCCCTCGACCGCCGCCTGGGCCGCCGCGCGCAGAGGCTCCATCAGCCGGGCGACCTCCGCGGAGGGCGCCTCGATGATGAATGAGACACGCTCCCCTTCGATCCGCAGCGCCCGGATCATGTCGTCGGCGATCAGGTTGCCCCCGTCCGGGGTCGCGATCCGGGACAGGGTCGCGCGCACGTCGTCGGGGGTCGCCATCTTTCTCTCCATCTGCCCGTTCGGGCTGTCAGGTGGTCCGCCCCGCCCATCTTGGCAAGAGCAGCGCCAGCAGCGAGAGGCCCAGGACCCCGGCCGCGATCAGTGTCGTCGGCAGCCCGACCTGCCCCGCGAGCCAGCCCATGCCGCCCGCCCCGATGGCGACGGCCCCCATCCCGACGACGACCCAGAGCGACATCACCCGGCCCCGCATCCCGTCGGGCAGATCCTCCTGCATCATCGCCTGCAGACTGACCCCGGCGAAGGTCGAGGCGAACCCCATCAGCCCGGTCCAGGCCAGCGTCGCGACCCACGACCCGCTGAGCCCCTGCCCCAGAAGCGCGCCCATCCCGGCGACCAGCATGAGGCCCAGCAGGCCGCGCCGCCGCAGACCGGCCGCCTTGCCAAGGGCCGCGAGCACTGCGCCGGCGCCGGCCGAGGCGGTCAGCCAGCCCAGCCCGGTCGCGCCCCGCCCATGAATGCCCTCGGCCATGACGGGCAGCAATTCGAGATAACCGCGCAGGAGGACCGCCATCAGAAAGGTCAGCAGGATCGCGCGCCGGGCCAGCGGCGTGCGCGCGATATAACGCGCGCCGGTCAGCAGCCGGGCGCGCAACGGCTCCGGATCCTCGTCGGGCAAGGCCCGTGGGTTCATCCACCGGGTCACGAACAGCATCGGCGCGAAAAGCGCCGCCGCCACCCACAGCGTCGCCACGGCGCCCACCGTCGCCAGGGCGATACCGGTCAGCACCGGCGCCAGAAGCCGTGCGAGATTGAAGTTCAACGCCGAGAGCGCGATCACCGAAGGCACCTCGGCCATGGGGACGAGACGCGGCCCCAGTGACATGCGGACCGGATGATGCGCCGAGACGACCACGCCCATGGCCAGCGACATCGCCACCAATCCGCCCCGCCCCAGCCCGACGGTCCCCTCTAGCGTCGCGGCCAGAGCCAGCAGCAGGACCATGCCGCCGGAGGTCAGGCGCAGGGCCTTCAGGATGTCGGCCCGGTCCACGAGGGCGCCGAAGACCGGCCCCGTCAGCCACATGGGCGCCACGCCCAGCGCGGCGATCAAGCCGACGAAAGCCGGATCGCCCGACACCTCCCAAGCCAGCCAGCCCAAGGTGACGCGCTGCGCCCACATGGCCTGAACCAGCGGCACCGCGCCGGCGAAATAGGCCCGAAAGCCGGTATGGGCGAAAGCGGACAGGGCCTAATTCGACTTGGGAAAGGGGGTCTGGATGACGCTGCGCCAGCCTTGCAGATGCTGCATAGCAGCATTGACGACAGACCGATTGTGCGGCTGCAGCATGTGCCCCATCTGTTGGTCAACGAAACGAACGGCCCACGCCATCCGGGCGGGGCCGCACAGCCGGGGGCCGAAACGGCTCCGAACTTCGAGAGGAAACGACATGGCCTTCACCACTTACGGCAGTGCCGAGCGTACCGCCACCTTCGGTCGTCTTGCCCTGCTCCGCAACGAGCTGGTCACCCGGTTCGCCAAGTGGCGGACCTACCGCAAGACGGTCAGCGAATTGTCCGAGTTGTCCGAGCGTGAGCTGGACGATCTGGGCCTCGCGCCCGGCGACATCCGCAACGTCGCCATGCAGGCAGCCTACGGCGCCTGAGCGATAGCGACGGATCTCCCGGCGCCCTCCTCCCTGGGCGCGGCGGGGATCCTGACGGAGGCGGTCCATCCTCCCTTGGACCCCTTCGGACGACCCGGCCCCTTTCCTCCCATCGGGGTCGGCGATTGGACCGGCGGCACCCCCCTCCTCCCTCGGGGTGCCGCGCGGTCCAAGACATACCGTCCGGACGCATTCCTCCCTTCGCGTCCGAGACGGGCAGCGGCGGCCTCCTCCTCCCAAATCGGGGCCGTGCGCGACTTGAACGGCGGCGCCACTCCTCCCTTCGGCGCCGCCGTTTTCGTGCGTGGATTTCCCGAACGACGACACCGGCCCCGGAGCGCAGGCGCTACGGGGGGGGTGGTCGGGCCAGAGCGGCCAGAAGCCGCGAAATCTCGGATCTGGATGTGCCTGCAGGCGGACGCAGACATGAAGAGGAAGATCGGCGCCGTGGACGCGAACGTCCAGACATGGCCCGCGACGCGTCACCGCCGCCGGGCACCCGTTGGGCTCGTCCGGCTCGATGCCGGCTCGTCACCCGATGATCATGTGGGCGGAGCGCCGGGTCGGGCGCCCCCTGTCGTCTTCTTCGGTGTTCGAACGGTCGAAAGAAATCGGCCAGAGCGGTTAGCAAAGCGTAAAGACTAGGCAGAAATCGCCCCTTCTTCGCTTCTCAAATATCCCGGGGAGCGCGAGGGGCTGGCCCCTCGCCGGCGCACGCACAGACGACAGAGGCACCGGAAGCCCTAGAACGGAACGTCGCCCGCCTGCGCCTCGGCCAGCAGGAACCGGCCCACGATCTTCTTGGTTCCGGCGTGGTCGAACTCGACCTCCAGCTTGTCGCCCTCGATCCCCATCACCTCGCCGCCGCCGAACTTCTGGTGAAAGACACGGTCCCCGACGGCGAAGGCGCTGACGGCGCTCGCGTCGATGACGAGGTTCTTGGCCTCGGTGGGCTGACGCACGGGGCGCGTCGCGTTCTGCTGCAGGCGGCGCCAGCCGGGGGAATTGTAGACGTCGGCGCGCGTCGCGCGATCCTCCAGATCGCTGTCCACGCCGCCGCCCATCGCCGATTTCTGCGCCGCCGCCATCCCGGTCGCGCCAAAGCCGCCACCGTAAAGCCCCGGCGGCGTCAGCACCTCCACATGGTCCTGCGGCAACTCGTCGATGAAGCGGCTGGGCAGTGCCGATTGCCATTGCCCATAGACCCGACGGTTGGCGGCGAAGGAGATCGTGCAGACCTCCTCGGCGCGGGTGATGCCGACATAGGCAAGCCGCCGTTCCTCCTCGAGTCCCTTCAGGCCGCTTTCGTCCATCGAGCGCTGCGAGGGGAACAGGCCGTCCTCCCACCCGGGCAGGAACACAACCGGGAATTCGAGCCCCTTCGCCGCGTGCAGCGTCATGAGCGTGATCTTCGGCTCTTCCTCGGCGCCCGCATCGTTGTCCATGATCAGCGAGACATGTTCGAGAAAGCCTTGCAGGTTCTCGAACTGCTCCAGCGCCTTGACCAGTTCCTTGAGGTTCTCCAGGCGGCCAGGCGCCTCGGGTGTCTTGTCGTTCTGCCAGAAGCCCGTGTAGCCGCTTTCGTCCAGGATCTCTTCGGCGAGGTGGATGTGATCGCGGCCATCCAAGAGCTCCGCCCGCCAGCGATCGAGGCCGTCGCACAGCTCCTTGAGCGCCGCCCCGCCCTTGCCACCGATGGTCTTGGTGCGCACGCAAAGCTTCGCGCCCTCAAGCAATGAGACGCCGTTCGACCGCGCCATGCGCTGGATCGTGCCCTGCGCCTTGTCCCCGAGACCGCGCTTGGGCGTGTTGACGATCCGCTCGAAGGCGAGATCGTCGTCCGGCGAGACGACGAGGCGGAAATAGGCCATCGCGTCCCGGATCTCGAGCCGTTCGTAGAAGCGGGGACCGCCGATGACACGGTAGGGCAGACCGATGGTCAGGAACCGGTCCTCGAAGGCGCGCATCTGATGGGCGGCGCGCACGAGGATCGCCATGTCGTCGAGCGAGAACGGCCGCATCCCGCGCGTGCCCCCTTGCATGGCCTCGGCTTCCTCGCCGATCCAGCGGGCCTCTTCCTCGCCGTCCCAATGGCCGATCAGGCGGACCTTCTCGCCTTCATCGGCATCCGTCCACAGCGTCTTGCCCAGCCGACCCTTGTTCGAGGCGATGACGCCCGAGGCGGCGGCCAGAATATGCGGGGTGGAGCGATAGTTCTGCTCCAGCCGCACGACTTCGGCCCCTTCGAAATCCTTCTCGAAGCGCAGGATGTTGCCGACCTCGGCACCGCGCCAGCCGTAGATCGACTGGTCGTCGTCGCCCACGCAACAGATGTTGCGATGCCCGCCTGCCAATAGCCGCAGCCAGAGATACTGCGCGACGTTGGTATCCTGGTACTCGTCAACGAGAATGTACCGGAACCACCGCCGATACTGTTCCAACACGTCGTCATGTTCCTGGAAGATGCGGATGACGTGGAGCAGCAGGTCCCCGAAATCCACGGCGTTCAGCGTCAGCAGGCGGTCCTGATATCGCCGGTAGAGATCGACGCCGCGACCGTCGAAGGCGGCCGCCTCGTGCTCGGGCACCTTGTCGGGCGTCCAGGCGCGGTTCTTCCAGTGGTCGATGATCCCCGAAAGCTGCCGCGCGGGCCACCGCTTCTCGTCCATGTCGGCAGCGAGGATGAGCTGCTTGAGCAGCCGCGTCTGGTCGTCGGTGTCGAGGATCGTGAAGTTCGACTTGAGGTGGATGTCGCGGGTCGCGCCCTCAAGCAACGGGTCCATCTGGGTTTTGCCGATCAGTTCCGCATGGCGGCGCAGCAGCTTGACGCAGATCGCATGGAAGGTTCCCAGCCAGGGCATTCCCTCGGCGACCTCGCCCATCATGCGGCCCACCCGCTCGCGCATCTCGCGGGCGGCCTTGTTGGTGAAGGTGACGGCGAGGATCTCGTTCGGACGCGCCTTTCCCTGCATCAGCAGATGCGCGATCCGCGCCGTCAGCGCGCGGGTCTTGCCTGTGCCCGCGCCCGCCAGCATCAGCACCGGCCCGTCGAGCGTGTTCACCGCGCGCAACTGCGCCTCGTTCAGCCCGTCCAGATAGGGCGCCGGCCGCGCAGCCATCGCACGCGATGACAGGCTTGCACCCTCGAAGGCCTCGGATTCGTCGAGATCGGTCATGGTCGCAAGGTAGGGCGACCGGACCCGAATGGGAAGGAGGCGTTCGCGATGTGTTCCAGTCTTTCCCCGCGCCGGCGCGCCGTCCGCCATGCCGACCTTGCTCCGCACCCGAGGCGGGCGACGCGGCCACGGACCGCCGCCCGCCTCGTCGAGGTCACGCCCGTTCCAGGGCCGCGGCGCGCATCGCCTCGATATTCGCGTGCATGTGCGCGGCCTGCGTGGTGCCCGGGATGGGGATGACGTTCGGCGCAAGGCGGACCAGCCAGCCCAGCGCCTCGCCCGGTTCCAGTTTGGCGCCCGGTTTCATCGGGGCCGCGCCGAGCGGACCGTAGGGCAGGAACGCGATGCCACGCGCGGCGGTCTCGGCGACCATTTCCCGATGTTCCGCATCTTCGAGGTTCAGCCGGTTCTGCACGCTGGAAATGGGCGCGATCCGGCTGGCGCGCTCCAATTCGTCAAGCGACACGTTGCTGAGCCCGATCCTGCGGATGCGGCCATCGGACTGCGCCCGTGCCAATGCCTCGACCGAGGTTTCCAGCGGCACTTCGGGGTCGACCCAATGCAACTGGAACAGATCGGGGACGCGGCGCAGATCCTCGGTCGCGTCGGCGATCTGCCGATCCAGCACCGCGGGCGACGCATCGCGCTGCAGATCGGTCGGGGAGAGCTTGTCGATGCCGCCCTTGGTAGCCAGCATCACGCGCGGATCCTCGCCCAGCGCGTCGCCGAGCAAACGATCTGCATGGCGCGGACCGTAGGCGCGCGCGCTGTCGAAGAGGCGGACGCCCGCATTCGCGGCCTCGCGCAACAGGGCGATGCCAGCGTCCCATTCGGGATACGGTCCGAAGTTCCCGGGCTGACCCGTGAGGCGCATCACACCCATGCCGATGCGGTCGATGGTCCTGCCGTCCATGAAGATGAAGGTTGTCATGATGGATCTCCTTTCGGGGATCAAACTGGACGCCAAAGCGGCCAAACGGTACAGGCATGGCATGAAAAGTGGATATTCATTTTCTGCATCATGCCGGACCGGCTCGACCGTCTGAGCGCGTTCCTCCGCGTGGCCGAGCGCGGCAGCCTCACGGCAGCGGCGCGGGATCTGGGCGTCAGCCAACCGACGGTGACCCGCGCCATCGACGGGTTGGAGGCCGATCTTGGCGCGTCGCTTCTGCACCGCACGACCCATTCCATCGCGCTGACCGAAGCGGGACGGATGCTGGTCCCCCGCGCACGTCGGATGCTGGCCGCATGGGAGGGGCTGGCCGAAGACCTGTCTGAAAGCGAGGCGCTGTCGGGCCCCCTCCATGTCGTCGCACCCATCGCGCTGGGTCAGACCGCGCTCGTGCCCGTGCTCGCCCGGTTCCGCACCGAAAACCTCGGCGTGACGCTCAATTGGCAACTGAACGATGAGGCGATCCGGATGGATGAGGTGGGGTGCGACCTCTGGATCCGGGTCGGGCCGGTTCCCGACGACCGGCTCGTGGTGCGCCATGTCGGCGACGTGCACCGGTCGGTTTTGGGCCATCCGCGGTTCGCAGGCCGTCCGTTGGAGGCCTGCCCGTGGATCACGTTGGGTCCGTTCGAAGGGCGTCGCATCCCGCTGGACGGACGGATGCTCGAGGTGAAGCCGGTCCTGAACACGAATTCCGTCGCGGTCGTCGGGCGCGCCCTGACCGAGGGCGTCGGCGTCGCGATCGCCCCGGACTGGTACATGGAAGACGCGCTGGGAAGCGGCCGTGTCGTGCGCCTCGACACGCTGGACCGGGCCCTGCCCGTCCACCTGGCCTGGTCCCCCGAGCGACGGACCCGGCGGCTTGCGGCACTGGTCGAGGCGGTCGATGCGGGATTGCGAGGTACGGTCACGTCGCAGAGCCCCTGACGATGCCTGCGGGCCGCGTTCGGAAGTCGTCGGAGATTCTAGCCCAAGTTCCACAAGGCGACTATCGCCGCGATCTCAATCGACCCGACGTCCTTAGTGCGCTCCAATCACTCCGTCGGCGGACCAGCCCGATCGAGCAGAGGCCGCGCCCCCTCCCCACTTCCCCGGAGTTGCCGCGTTGCAGCGTTGACGTTACCAAACCGTCATCGACCCAGGGGGGACCGTATGGCCGAGTTCAAGAAGATCCTCATCGCCAATCGCGGCGAGATCGCCATCCGTATCGCGCGCGCCGCCAACGAACTGGGCAAACGGACGGTGGCGGTCTACGCCGAAGAGGACAAGCTGGGCCTGCATCGGTTCAAGGCGGACGAGGCCTACAAGATCGGCGAGGGCATGGGGCCCGTGCAGGCCTACCTCTCGATCCCGGAGATCATCCGCGTCGCCCGCGAGTCCGGGGCCGACGCGATCCATCCGGGCTATGGGCTCCTGTCGGAGAACCCGGAATTCGTGGATGCCTGCGAGGCGAACGGGATCACATTCATCGGCCCCAAGGCCGAGACGATGCGCGCACTCGGCGACAAGGCCAGCGCCCGCCGGGTCGCCATCGAGGCGGGCGTGCCCGTCATCCCGGCGACCGAGGTCCTTGGCGACGACATGGCCGCAATCCGCAAGGAGGCCGGAGAGATCGGCTATCCGCTGATGCTCAAGGCGTCCTGGGGTGGAGGCGGCCGGGGCATGCGGCCGATCTTCTCAGAGGAGGAGGTGGAGGAGAAGGTCCTCGAAGGCCGCCGGGAGGCCGAGGCCGCGTTCGGCAATGGCGAAGGCTATCTGGAGAAGATGATCCAGCGCGCCCGTCACGTGGAGGTGCAGATCCTCGGCGACAAGCACGGCGCGATGTATCACCTGTGGGAACGCGATTGCTCTGTCCAACGGCGCAATCAGAAGGTCGTGGAGCGGGCCCCTGCCCCCTATCTGTCGCCCGCCCAGCGCGAACAGATCTGCAATCTGGGCAAGCGCATCTGCGAGCATGTCAGCTACGAATGCGCGGGAACGGTCGAGTTCCTGATGGATATGGACTCGGGAGAATTCTACTTCATCGAGGTTAACCCTCGCGTTCAGGTCGAGCATACCGTCACCGAGGAAGTGACGGGCATCGACATCGTCCGCGCACAGATCCTGATCGCCGAGGGCAAGAGCCTGACCGAAGCCACCGGCGTGCCCAGCCAGTATGACGTCCAGCTCGACGGGCACGCGATGCAGTGCCGGGTCACGACCGAGGACCCGACCAACAACTTCATCCCGGATTACGGGCGGATCACGACCTATCGCAGCGCGACGGGGATGGGCATCCGGCTCGACGGGGGCACCGCCTATTCCGGCGCGGTCATCACGCGCTACTACGACAGCCTGCTGACCAAGGTCACGGCCTGGGCCAAGACGCCCGAGGCCTGCATCGCCCGGATGGACCGCGCCCTGCGCGAGTTCCGCATCCGCGGGGTGACGACGAATATCGACTTCGTCATCAACCTGCTGAAGCACCCGACCTTCCTGTCGAACCAGTACACGACGAAGTTCATCGACGAGACGCCGGATCTGTTCGACTTCAGGCCCCGCCGCGACCGGGCGACGAAGCTGCTGACCTATATCGCCGACATCACGGTGAACGGGCACCCGGAAACGGCAGGCCGGCCGCGCCCGCCCGCCGACATCCGGGCGCCACGCGCACCGGAGAAGTTGCGCGATACGCCACCGGACGGGACGCGTCAGATCCTCGAACGCGAGGGCGCCAAGGGCCTCGCCGACTGGATGCTCGCACAGGATCGTCTGTTGCTGACCGACACGACCATGCGGGACGGGCACCAGTCGCTGCTGGCCACGCGGATGCGGTCGATCGACATGGTACGGGCCGCCCCTGCCTACGCGGCGAACCTGCCGCAGCTCTTCAGCGTCGAATGCTGGGGCGGCGCCACCTTCGACGTCGCCTACCGGTTCCTGCAGGAATGCCCGTGGCAGCGGCTGCGCGACCTGCGCAAGGCGATGCCCAACCTGCTGACGCAAATGCTGCTGCGCGCATCGAACGGGGTCGGCTATACCAACTATCCCGACAATGTCGTGCAGGCCTTCGTGAAACAGGCCGCCGAGACCGGCGTCGATGTCTTCCGCGTCTTCGACAGCCTCAACTGGGTCGAGAACATGCGCGTCGCGATGGATGCCGTCATCGAGACCGGCAAGGTCTGCGAAGGGACGGTCTGCTACACCGGCGATATCCTCGACCCGGATCGGTCGAAATACGACCTGAAGTATTACGTCGATATGGCCAAGGAGCTTGAGGCCGCCGGCGCGCAGGTCCTCGGCCTCAAGGACATGGCCGGACTGCTCAAGCCGGCCGCGGCAACGGCCCTCTTCAAGGCTCTCAAGGACGAGGTCGGCCTGCCGATTCACTTCCATACCCACGATACGGCGGGGATCGCCTGCGGGACGATCCTCGCGGCCGCCGAGGCCGGGGTCGATGCCGCCGACGTCGCGATGGACGCGCTGTCGGGGAACACCTCGCAGGCGACCTTCGGCACGGTAGTCAATTCCCTGAGGGGGCATCCGCGCGACACGGGGATCGACCTCAAGACCGTCTGGGCCATGTCCGACTACTGGGAAGCGGTGCGCGCGCAGTATCTGGCCTTCGAGAGCGGGATGCAGGCGCCGTCGTCCGAAGTCTACCTGCACGAGATGCCGGGCGGGCAGTTCACCAACCTCAAGGCGCAGGCGCGTTCGATGGGACTTGAGGACCGGTGGCGCGAAGTGGCGCAGATGTACGCGGACGTGAACGCCATGTTCGGCGACATCGTCAAGGTCACGCCGTCCTCGAAGGTGGTGGGTGACATGGCGCTGATGATGGTGGCGCAGGGGCTCACGGTGGAACAGGTCCTCGATCCGAAGATCGAGGTCGCCTTCCCCGACAGCGTCATCGACATGATGCGCGGCAATCTGGGACAACCGCCCGGCGGCTGGCCCGCCAAGCTGCAGAAGAAGGTGCTCAAGGGCGAGAAACCGGCGACCGATCGACCAGGCAAGCATCTCGATCCCGTGAACCTGGAAGCGGTGCGCGCGGAGATCGCCGAGAAGCTGGGACAGACGATCGACGACGAGGATCTGAACGGCTACCTGATGTATCCCAAGGTCTTTTCCGATTATGCGGAGCGGCATCAGACCTATGGTCCCGTCCGCGCCCTGCCGACGCCCGTCTTCTTCTACGGGATGGAGCCGGGGGACGAGATCGAGGCAGAGATCGACCCCGGCGTGACGCTGGAGATCCGGCTCCAGGCGGTCTCCGAAACGCATGACGACGGCGAGGTCCGCGCCTTCTTCGAGTTGAACGGCCAGCCCCGCGTGATCCGAGTGCCCGACCGCAAGGTCGCAGGCAGCGCGGCCCGGCGCCCGAAGGCGGAGTTGGGGAACGAGGCTCATGTCGGCGCACCGATGCCGGGTGTCGTCGCCAGCGTGACGGTTTCCGAGGGTGCGAGCGTGAAAAAAGGCGATCTGCTGCTCACGATCGAGGCGATGAAGATGGAGACAGGCCTTCATGCGGAGCGCGACGCCAAGGTTGCGCGCATCCATGTGACGCCCGGAGCCCAGATCGACGCGAAGGACCTGCTTGTCGAACTCGAGTGACCCGATACGTTGCCGCGCAGGCGACATGCCGGGCGCGCCGGGCCTATCGTCGCTAGACTTGCAACCTGTCGCCCGCATTCCGCCACCAAACCGCCGCGGTTCCCGCCGCATTTGCGACGTAGCGAGGACAGAAGCCGACGAAGTCAGGAGTCTTCTCAATGCGCCGAAATGCGTTCTCTCGTTTCCAGTCGAATGAAATCGGCGCGATCACGGTCGAGTGGGTGGTGCTCACCGCTCTCATCACCGGGATCATCATCGCGAGCAAGGACAGCTTTGCGGCGGCGCTCGGAATTCATTCGGACAACATCTCCGAGGAGCTGACCAATTCCGAGATCGTCCGCGCCGGCGCAAACGGGGCGCATTCCGATACGTTCGGGGACGGAGCAGGCCGCTGGACTGGCGGCGGTGTTTACGACGTCCCGGGGTTCGGGGAGATTCTCGGTCACATCACCGGCACACCGGGCGGCGAGCAAAGCGTGAGCCACGACTTCATCATGGCGTCCAATGTCGATGAGTCAGTGATCACCTTCGATCTCTTCTCCTTCGACGGCATCGGCGAAGGGGACGCCGGGATCTTCTATATCAACGGGGTGGAAGTCGGCCGGGTCACCGGCGGAGATGCGACGTTGGTCACGAGTTCGGTGGACGGCGTCACCATCGAGACGACGACTGTTTCGACCGGTGACAATCTCGGCGGCTACGGAGATCCGAACACCGCCACGGACAGCGAACTGGACGACACCCATACGATCGTGAAGATCACCCTGGACGATCCCGACGACGCGGTCACGTTCGGCTTTGGCTCCACCGCCAATCAGGGCGAGAACCAGGGCGACCACAACTATGAGAGCTACGGGATCGACAACTTTTCGATCACGGGCGTCGACCAGTCCTGACGGACTGGAATACGCGGCGGAGTCGGATCCGGTCCGGCCTCGAACTTTGACGGCTGGAGCACGGGTTGAGCAACGGGCGCAGCGGCTTGAAAATAGCCCTTGCGCCCGTCTTTCGCTTTTCCTATCTCCGCTCTCACCGAAAGGGGCGGGCGTAGCTCAGGGGTAGAGCATTACCTTGCCAAGGTAAGGGTCGTGAGTTCGAATCTCATCGCCCGCTCCAATTGAAAACGCCCCCGGCCGCAGATGGCCGGGGGCGTTTTCATTTTCGATATTCCCGGCTCTCAGGCGACAGCCAGCGCGCGTGCATGTGCAGGTTTGGGCAGCGTTCGTGCCGGTCGCAGACCGCATCCGCAGGCCAGATCGGGACGCAACGCGATGAGACGCGCGCGGTCGGCGGGATCGAGGCCCCGCAGCGCCTCGTCTCCGCCAAGGAAGCTCTCGCAGGGAACGTCCTCGGCCAGAATGACTTCGTGATCATCGAGCATGAGATGGTGATACGTGATGCGCTCTGACGCGTCGGCGCGCAGGATGCGCTCTCCGTCGACGAGGACGTGCGCGGGGACCAGGACCTCAGGCTCTCCGAAGAGCAATTGCGCGCGCCAATCCGCGACCAGCAGGCGATGCATGGGAGAGACGCGCAGGTCGCGCCGGTTTCCCCAGATCCCGCCCGCGCGAATCGTGACCGGGGCCTGGGACGCGCGCGCTGCCACGTCGCGGCGCCCGGTCCAGCGGATCGGCCTCAACCCTGCGTCGCGCGTCAACACGAGATCGCCCTCGCGCAGGGTCTCGACCGCGCGCGGACCATGGGGCGTCGCGATGCGCGTTCCTGCCACGAAACAGATGATCGTCTCGATCTCGCTGAAGGTGACGATCGTCCCGTCCAGCAGTTCGGCCGTGCCGGAGAAGCCGCCCGCCGCGTCGTCCGTGTTGCTGTAGACGATCGAGCCCTGCAGAAGCTGGCCGTTGAAATCGAGCGTGTCGCCTGCGGTCTCGCCGGTTTCGCCGCCGACGATGGTGATCGGATCGCCATCCAAGGCGGCCGGGTCAAGGATGAAGAGGTCATCCCCCTCGCCCCCCGTTGCGGTATCGCCCCCTCCGACCGTCAGGCTGTCGTCGCCGTCCCCGCCGTCGAGCACGTCCGCCCCGGCACCGCCGTCCAGCGTGTCGCGACCCGTCCCGCCGCTCAGGACATCGTCCCCCGCACCGCCGGACAGGACATCGGAATTGTTGCCGCCATCAAGCGTATCGGCGCCGTCGCCACCCGACAGGGTATCGTCGCCGCCTCCGCCGAGGATCAGGTCGTCGCCCGTGCCGCCGCTCAGCGTATCGGTGCCGTTGCCGCCATCCAGCGTGTCATTTTCGGCACCGCCGTCGAGCTGGTCGGACCCGATGCCGCCATCGAGACTGTCCGCGCCCTCGCCGCCCTCCAGCGTGTCGGAGCCGTTGCCGCCGATCAGGGTGTCATCGCCCTCGCCGCCCAGCAGGCTGTCGGAATTGCCGCCGCCATCGAGGCTATCGTTCCCGGCCCCGCCGGACAGGGTATCGTTGCCGCCTTCCCCGAAGGCGGTGT
Source organism: Jannaschia aquimarina (assembly GCF_000877395.1). Classification (GTDB taxonomy): domain Bacteria; phylum Pseudomonadota; class Alphaproteobacteria; order Rhodobacterales; family Rhodobacteraceae; genus Jannaschia; species Jannaschia aquimarina. Next base: position 42,587 of record NZ_JYFE01000025.1, read on the forward strand.
CGTCGCCCGTTCCGCCCTCGATCAGATCGCGCCCGCCGCCGCCGATGAGGCTGTCGTCGCCAGATCCGCCATCCAGCGTGTCGTTGCCCACACCCCCGTCGACGGTATCATCGTCGGACCCAGCAAAGACGCTGTCGTTTCCGGCCCCGGCTTCGATCGAGTCCGCATTGCCGCCGGTCTGGACGGTCGCGAAGTGGATATCCGAGACGTAGACGGCCTGCTGGGTATTTCCGCCATTGTCGTAGATGAGCTCGATCCGCGCGACGGGTCCGTCGATCTGGACGAGGGCGGCCCCATCCGCCTGGAACCCCTCGTCGCTGTCGATGAGGGCCGTGACTGTATTGCCGGACACACTGTCATTGCCGAGCGCCGTGAGCGCGACCTCGACCGCGTTGCCCTCGGCATCGAAGGCGAGAACGGTGACGATGTCCTGGAAGTTGTTCGCGGCATCGACCACACCGTCGATATCCGTGATCAGGAAGCGGACGTCCTGCACCTCGCCCGTGACGTCCGCGCCCTGAGCCGCCGCGAAGTCGATCTGAAGCGTGCTGTCGGCCTGGTTTCCGTTCGCGAAGAGCCAGGCGGAGCTGTCGCTCGCGATATCGACATCGCCGGGAACGAAGATCGTCGTATCGGTGGCCGTGAAGGTCGTGCCTGCCGCAAGGCCCGTGGTGACGGTAACCTCGACGTCGCCCGAAACCTGGGTCTGGCTGCCGGACAGATCGGTGCCGGTCCCGTAATCCGACCACTGGAACGACCCCTCCTGGCGGCCTGTCCCCATCTGGTCGTTCCCGTCGACCACGTCGCCATTCGGATCGCCGGTATAGTCCCGGTCGATAACGTCGTCGCCATTCGTTCCGGTGACGATGCCATCGTTGAACTCGGCATAGGCGAAGCCGAAGCCGTCATTGTCCGCAGGCAGGCCGTCGTAGCCGATCGTCTCGTAGGCGCGGCCTTCGACGAGGGGCGCCGACGTCAGCATGTAATCGTCGCCGACCGTGTCGACGCGGACCACGCGGATCGTCTCTCCGGTGACGGTGTCGCGGACCAGCCATGCTTCCTCGGCGTCGATCAGGCCGGTCGTCGTGGTGCCGCCATCTACGATGGTCGCGGTCGCCGTCTCCGAGCGGTTGTCATCCGTAAGGAAGTCCGCTTCGGTCCCGATGCCGTTGTCCACCACCGTCGCCAGCACGTCCGCCACGGAGGGGCCGCCATAGACGGCCTCGTCCCCGACACCTGTGCCGAAGATCAGACGCGGGTCGGCGCCATAGAAGCGGAGGTTGTAGGTGGGCATCCAGGTCCGTTTCGCTACTCGTTAAATTATTCGGACACTCGACTCGTACTTTATCTTTCTGGTCGCAATTTGGCGTTGACAGGCCCCCGGAGTGGCAGCGGGACCGAAAGGAATCACCTTTCGCGCCCCGATTGCCCTGCCTATAAGCCGCGCGACTTCAGGAGGTACGGCATGCGCAAGGCGCGGATCGAAAGGCGGACGGCCGAGACGGAGATCGTGGTCGAGATCGACCTCGACGGCACCGGGGCCTACGATTGCAACACGGGCGTGGGCTTCTTCGACCACATGCTCGACCAACTCGCGCGCCATGCCCTGATCGACCTGACCGTCTCGACCAAGGGCGATTTGCATATCGACGATCACCACAGCGTCGAGGATACGGGCATCGCCATCGGCCAGGCCCTTGCGGTGGCGATGGGCAACAAGCGTGGCATCCGCCGCTACGGCGAATGCCCCCTGCCGATGGATGATACCTTGGTCCGCGCCGCACTCGACCTGTCAGGGCGGCCGTGGCTGGGCTGGGGTGTGGAGATGACGTCCGCGAAGATCGGCACCTTCGACACCGAACTGGTGCGGGAATTCTTCCAGGCGCTATCGACCCATGGGGGGATCACGCTGCATGTGGATCTGATCCGCGGCATAAACAGCCACCACATCGCCGAGGCCAGCTTCAAGGCGGTCGCGCGTTCCCTGCGCGACGCGCTGGACGTTGACCCGCGCAAATCCGACGCCATCCCCTCGACCAAGGGGACGTTGTGAGTTGCATCCTGGTCGATATCGGCCACGGCAACCTGCATTCGGCTCAGAAGGCGTTCGAACGGATGGCGGCCGAAGGATCCGGCGCCCGGATCGCCGTCACGTCCGATCCGGACGCGGTGGCACAGGCGGATCGCATCGTGTTGCCCGGAGATGGTGCCTTTCCTGCATGCCGACGGGGTTTGGCCGGCGTGGACGGGCTGGAAGAAGCCTTGCGCGACGCGGTGGAGAGCCGGGGCGTGCCGTTTCTGGGGATCTGCGTGGGCATGCAGCTTCTGGCGACGGCGGGATTTGAGTTCGAGGAGACGCCCGGTCTGGGCTGGATCGCGGGCACGGTCGACCGAATTCCCGCTCCGGGCCTGAAGGTGCCGCATATGGGTTGGAATGATCTGGTGATCGAACAGCCACACCCCCTGCTCGACGGACTGAGCTCCGGCGATCATGCCTATTTCGTGCATTCCTATGCGATGCAGGTGACCGACACCAAAGACCGGCTGGCCTACGCCTCCTATGGCGGGGACGTCACGGCGATCGTCGCGCGTGGCAATATCGCGGGGACCCAGTTCCACCCGGAAAAGAGCCAGCGCACGGGGCTGCGTCTGATCGCCAACTTCCTCGAATGGACGCCCTAGCGGGAGCGTCCATTCGACCCGCCACCCCAACCGCCCTTTCCGTTGGGATTCTCGCCACCATTGCCGACGGCCTTGTCGTTGCCGGGATTGCCGACACCCCCCGACGGTCCGGTGGCGTTCGCGCGTCCGCCGTCATTCCCGCCGCCGTTGGTGTCGCCCTGGCCGTTGCTGCCACCGCCCCAGCCGTCCTGGCCGTTCGGGTTCTCTCCGCCATTGCCGACCGGCTTGTCGTTGCCGGGATTGCCCGCGTTCCCGCCCGATCCTCCGCCGGACGCGCCGCCGCTGCTGGCGCCTCCGCTGCTCGAGCCACCGCCCGACGACGCACCGCCCGACGACGCACCGCCGGAAGATGCACCGCCGCCACCAGAGCTCGCCCCTCCGGAACTGCCCCCGCTGCTTGCGCCGCCATTCGTGGAATCGAACGTCGTCTCGATTTCAATTGTTGTCAGCCTCTCCGCGAGAATCCCGCTCTGTGCGTCCAGCCCGGCCTTCACCAGGGCCGCGACCATGATGACGAGGCCGCAGATAAGCGCCGTGACGGCGACGTAGTCGACCGATACGGCACCCCGCTCATCTTTCAGGAAGTCAGTCAGTCTTTTTCTCGCCTTGAACACGGATCAACTCGAACACCAGCTACAATCGCCGATCATCGGCGCAGACTCTTTGTCGCGGACCGCAGTGCCGTCCGCGTGATCGAATCGTGGCTTCGTTAAGGCTTGAGACGAATTCGTGTCGAACGAAGTTGGCCCGGGCGGCGGGTTGTTGCCGAGCAGGCCTGACCAAAAGTCGGGCCAACGAAAAACGGCCCGCCGAGGCGGGCCGTTCAATCGGATCGGTAAGGCGTGATCGCGGATCAGTTGATGCGCGTCCAGGTCTGGCCACGACAGAAGACGGTGACGCACCCCTCTACCTTCAAGGAGTTACCGTTCATGGTCATCTTGGAGTTGTAGGTCTTGTCCTGATCCGGCGCCCAGATCTTGCCGCCGCGATACTGGCCGTTTCCCCGTGCCTGCATGTCCCAAATGATCTGGCGTCCGACGATCGAGGTGTTGGAATTGCCCTTCACCTCGGTGATCGTGCCACAGACCTTTCCGCCGCATCCCGCGATCCGGACGTGGACGTAGCCGCCGGTCTCACCCGGCTCGCTGCGCCATAGCCCCAAGACGGGGTCGGCCAGCGCGGCGGTTCCAAAGCCGAACGTGGCGGCGGCGATCAGGAAAAGTCTCTTCATGTCTTTGGTCCTCCCGCGGTGACAATCGCCAGCCCGATGCGCCCGGCGCAAGTGTGACGTACCGGCACGGGCTTTAATATCCCGTCAGGCTGCGGCACAGGAGGTCGAGATCCCGGAGGCGCGCATGATCCTTTACCCTGCCATCGACCTGAAGGACGGCCAGGCCGTCCGTCTCCTGCGGGGAGAGATGGAGGCGGCCACGGTCTTCAACGACGACCCGGCCGCCCAGGCCCGCAGCTTCGTTGAAGCAGGCTGCGAATGGTTGCATCTCGTCGACCTGAACGGCGCCTTTGCCGGTCGGCCCGTGAACGGCGAGGCGGTCGAAGCGATCCTGCAGGCCATCGACGTGCCCACGCAACTCGGGGGCGGCATCCGGGACATGGCGACGATCGAGGGCTGGCTCGGCCGCGGGCTGGGTCGGGTAATCCTGGGGACGGTGGCCGTCGAAGACCCGGATCTGGTTCGCGAGGCGGCGCGCACCTTTCCAGGCCAGGTGGCCGTCGGCATCGACGCACGCGGCGGAAAGGTCGCGACGCGCGGCTGGGCGGAAGAGACCGATGTCGAGGCCACCGATCTCGCGCGCCGCTTCGAAGATGCCGGCGTCGCAGCGCTGATCTATACCGATATTGACCGGGATGGCGCGATGGGCGGACCGAATGTCCCCGCCACGGAGGCGCTGGCGCGTGCCGTTTCGATCCCCGTGATCGCGTCGGGCGGTGTCTCGTCGCTGGACGATCTGCGGGCGCTCAAGGCGACCGGCGTCGTGGCGGGCGCCATATCCGGGCGCGCGCTCTATGATGGTGCGATCGACCTGGGCGCCGCGCTCGACGTCTGCCGCGGATGAACCCCGCCGCCCGGATGGCATTGGCAGTCGTTCTTGCGGGCGCGGTCTATGTCGCAGCCCGGTTCGGGATGGCGGCCTTTCTCGACGCGCAAGCCTGTGCGGTGGGCTGGCTCCCCGGTTGGTGGCCCTCTTGGGCGGCATTCTGTGCCGATGACGGAGGGGTGCAGACGGCGCGGGCCTTGCAGGTCGCGGATTGGCACCGCGCCCTGCCGCTGGTCCTGGCGGCCGCCACCTTCCTCGCGGTGGCCTATCCGTGGCGGGCGAAGCGCCGCTAGGGTCGCCAGGACGGGGAACGCCGCAAGGCACCGGTTACATGCCCGTCCGACTGCTAGTCGGATGCGACGGCCGCATCGGTGAGGGTCGAGAGCGCACCATCGATCCGGATTGCAGCCTCCGAAGACAGATCCACATCCAGCCCGGCGAAGAGGCTTTCCGCGCTCTGATAAGTGACGGCCGCCGCGTCCCCGTCCGCATGGACCAGCACGCGCAGCGGAAGGACCGCACCGGCGCGAAGGTCCTGCTGCATGACCGGAGTACCGGCGCGCGGATTTCCGAAGATCACCAGTTCAGCCTCCGCAAGCTCCATGTCCACTCCGGCAGCGGCCTGAGAATGCAGCACACGGGCCACGATCGTGGCGCCCGCCCCCTCGGCCGCGGCGACGAGGCGGTCGGCCGTCTCGCCGACGGAATGCGGCGACGGCTTGGTGACGATCTCCGCCATGGCGGGCGCGCCCGCAAGGATGAGGGCGAGGGTAAGCGATCTGATCATGCCGAAGCTCCTTCGTGATCGGGATGTGACAGCACCCTGCACGATCTTGCGCGCCGTCCCGATCACATCGCGGTGACGGAAGCGCGATGCGCGGTTCGCTGCAATGCGCGAGAGATCTGCCGGTCAGGCTGATCGCGCGGAAGCTGCGGACAGCGATTGGGCGGTCGGGGCCAGATGGTGCAACAGCCGTGGAAACGCTTCTGTCCGCCCAGGGATCCGCAAGCAGATGGCGAGGTGTCTGGCAAGCGAGATCCGATGCATCAGGTCGATATCGTCCCCCGATGCAGGGCCACCGGCATCCGCATACCCCTCTCGAAACGCATGGATCTGGGGCCGAAGCGTCGTCGGATCGCCATCTCGGCGCAGGGCCAGCTCCTCCAGATGCGCCGTGAAGTTTCCGGGATCGATCGCCGGGTGTCCCCGCGCCATCAGGTCCAGATCGACCAGCCACATGCGCTCGCCGTCGATGAGGATCTGATCGAAATAGAAGTCCCGGTGCAGCGGCACCGGCCGCGCATCCGACAGACGGTCGAGTTCGCGCCTGAGTTCTGAAGCGAGCTTGTCGATGCGATCCTTGTGTTTCGGTTCGCGCTCTGCCGCCTGACGGAGAGCCCGGGAAAGGACGGCCCACTCGTCGGCCAGGCCCCAGTCTTGCGGTAGCGAAACGTCCAGACGATGCAGTGCGGCGAGGGCGCGCCCTGCACGTTCGAACGGCGCGGCATCCCGGCCCGGCCGGGCATGATCCGCCAGTGGCTCTCCCGCAACGGCCTCCATCAGGAAGGCGTCCAACCGGTCCGGGCCGGGCCACGCACGGGGGATGGCGAAGGGGGCCGCCCTTCCGTCGAAGCCCGCCTCTCTGAGCGTATGATGCAGCGCCGGTGTCGCGCGGTCGGGCCCCTTGGCCCGGAGTTTGATCAACCGATCCCCTGCGGCGCAGGGCAAGCGCACAATCGCGCGGCGTCCCGGCTTGTGGCGCAGCAATTCCGGTGAGCCCGTCAACTCCACCCCGGTCGCCGCGACGACGGAGGCCATGGCCCTGCGGTCGAGGCATTCCGCCAGCGTCGGCATCGCCGCATCGATCGGCTCCGTAGTGCGGGGCACCACATCGGCGACGCGCCGCAGAAGCGCCGCCGTCATCTCGTCCCAGTCGCGCAGTTGGCGGCGGAACGGCTCTGTCACCAGCCGGAGTAGATGCGCGGCGTGCTGCGAGGCGATCCAGGCCATCGCGGCGGCGTCCGGACCATATCCGGACAAAAAGGACGCCGCCGCCTGCCGCGCCTCCGCGGCCGATCGGGTGCCGTCCAGCACGTCCATGTCCAGCCGGGCCAGATAGCTGCCCAGATCGACGAGTTGATCGCCCCGGCCTGCCCTGTCCCAATCGACGATCCGTGCGCCGTCCGCCGCGACGAGGACTTGATCGGCACTGAAATCGCCGTGGACCGATCCGAAGCGTCCGGGGGAGGCCAAGAGGCTGCGCAGGACGGCGTCGCAGGCGGATGCCAGCCGGTCCTCCAATTCTGGCAATAGATTGGCGGCGTACGCGCAGATCCGGCGCAGGGTTTCGGCACTTTCACCCGGAGCCTCGTCAAAGCCCCCCGGAGATGGCGCGGCGTGGAGGCGGACCAAGGCCTCTCCCGCTGCGCGATGCCCGGCCAGATCGACCGGCGCCCCGTCGAGCCAACCACATGCAATTGCGCACAACGAAGCGTCCGCCCCCAGAAGCGGGGCGTGGCCCAGCAGATCGCTGCGTACTGCCCCCGCCTGCGCGCGTGCGAACCCGGAGGGCGTGTGCAGCTTGACGAGCGCCGCCTGGCCGAATGTCGTGACGCGCGCGACCAGGCGCCGCCCGGCCTTGTATCGCAGGATCTCGATCCGACCTCTGGCGAGCGGATGATCCCCGAACAGCGGGCGCAGGATGCGGTGCGGTTTGCCGAAGAAGTGCCGTGCGCCGGGGAGCGCCTGATCCTTCGCGGGGTTTTTGCGATGGATCGCCAGCCCGGACAGGTCGCCTGAGCTTTGCTTCCGGGCAAAGCGCTTGCGCGGCACGGCCTTGAGAACCTCGATACTGTGGTCCGCCTTCCGGACCGCGACGCGGCAACTGGTACCGGGTTTGTAGCGCAGGTACAGGCGCTCGATCCTGGACGTTCCCAGCGCCTCGGCCAGCGCCACATCGTCCAGCAAAAGCGCGAGGCCAGGCAGCGCCGAGTCACGGCGGATCAATTGCTCATTCGGCGGCGATATCACTTCGGCCACCGGTCTGGAGAAGATCCGCGAACGCGCCCGGCCGGTCGCGCAGCGTGCCGGGCGCGCCATCTTGGGCGATCCGCCCGCGATCCAGTACGACCACCCTTTCGGCGCGGGACGCAAGGGCAAGGTCATGGGTGACCAATATGGTCGTACGCCCCCGGGCCAGCCTGATGAGCGCCTCCTCGACGGCGACGGATGCCTTCCGATCCAGTCCCGCCGTCGGTTCGTCCAGGATCAGGATGGGGGCGTTCCGCAGCGCCGCGCGGGCGATGGCGAGCCGTTGCCGCTGCCCCCCGGAGAGGGTCGCGCCCCGCTCGGCCAGTTCGGTGTCATAGCCCTGTGGCAGCGCCGAGACGAAACCATGCGCTTCGGCAAGTCGGGCTGCGTCCTCGATCTCCTGGCGCGTGACGTCGCGCCCGGAGGCAAGTGCGATATTCTCCGCCACGCTCGCACGGAGGAGCAACGTCTCTTGCGGGACGAAGGCGATATGACGACGGAGGCCGGAGAGCGTGACGTCCCGCACGTCCTCACCGTCGATGCGCAACGCGCCAGCTTGAGGTTCGGCGAGACGCAGGATCAGAGAGGCCAGGGTCGACTTCCCCACACCCGACGGGCCGGTGACAGCGACGAACTGGCCCGAGGGGATGTCGAGCGATACGTCCTGTAGCACCGGGGCGCCTTCAGAGTCATACCGGAACGACACGCGTTCCAGCGATATCGCGCCGTTCGGAAACGAGGCCGCCCTTGCATCGGGACGGTCGGCGATGGCGACGGGCCGGTCGAGCAGTTCGATCACCCGCTCGCCGGCGGCGGTCGCGCGCGCGAGGCGGGCCGCCTGCTTTGCGTAGCCTCGGACCGGGCGGTACGTGTTCTTGATGTAGGTGATGAAGACGATAAGGTCGCCGGGCGTCATCCGCCCATCGAGGACGGACCGCGCCCCGAAGAGCAGGACGAGCGCGAGGCTCACGCCCACGAGAACGTCCACCGACCGCTCCAATCCTGCGGCGAGGCGCTTCGCCTTCACCCCCTCGCCCAGGCTGCGCGCGTTCGCCGCGCCGAACTGGCTGGCGACCTTCTCCTCCAATCCCATCGCCTGCACCGTGCGGATGCCGGCCAGCGCTTCGGCCGAGGTCGCGGCCATGGCGCCTTCGGTCTTGCGGACCTTGCGACTTATCCCCTGGATCCGCCGTCCCATGCGGAGCGAGGCGAGATAGAGGATCGGCAGAGGCAGAAGCGCTATCAGCGCCAATTGCCAATCCAGCCAGAGCATCACGGCGACCATGCCCGCAAGAACAAGGACGTTTACCGCAAGCGGCATCAGGGCCGTGACCGCGGCCTCTTTCAGCATTCCGATATCGGAGATCAGCCGCACCGTCAGATCTCCGGTCCGCGTTCCGGTATGGAAGGAGAGCGGCAAGGCCTGCAAATGCCGGAACAGGTCGGCCCGGACCTCCGTCAAGATCCGGCTTCCAGCGAGCGCGAAGGCGATCGTGGCAAGATACTCGAACGCCGCGCGCAGGGCCACGATTGCAAGCAGCCCCGCCGCGCAACTCAGCAAGAGCGTCATCGGATCGAGCGCCGTGCCCATCGGATCGGTCCCGCCCGCCGATGTGACGACATGGTCGATCACGAATTTGAGCGGCCACGGCTCCAGCAGCTTGAATGCGACACCGGCCAGCAGTGCCCCTGCCCCGCCCGCGACGAGCGCCTTGTTGCGCGCGGTATAGGGGGCGAGTCTGCGCAGGACGTGCCGCAGGCCTGGCAGGCTGTCGGTCAGGGACGGGTCCGCCATCAGGCTGCGCCGGCCGTGACCCGACTTTCGCGCGCGAGGTCGAGGACGCGTCCCGCCACTCGGTCCCAGGAATGATGCGCCAGCACATGCGCCCTGCCCGCGGCACCCAGACGGTGCCGGTAGTCGGGATCCGCGGCAAGTGCGATCAGGATGCGGGCCAGTGTCTCGGCATCGTCCGGCGGCACGGCGATGCCGCCCTCGCGGACCGCTTCGGCCAGATCGCCGACATCCGAAACCACCCCCGGCAGACCAGCCGCCATGTATTCCCGCAGCTTCAGCGGAGAGAAATAGAAGGGATCCGAGGCGCGATAGGGGGCGACACCCACATGCATCTGGGCGAGCCAGCCGGGGACGTCCTTGGGGCGGACGGTCCCAGTGAACTTCACCCTGTCCGCAACACCGAGATCGCGCGCCTGCGCTTCCAACGCTGCCCGCTCGGGCCCGTCAGCGACGATCAGCACCCTGGCGTCCGGTTCCGCGCGTTCCATCAGAGCCAGCGCGTCGATGATCGTGGCGACGTCGTGCCAGGGTCGCAAGGTTCCGAGGAAGCCGATCGTGAACGGACCATCCGCCGGTGCGGTCGGCGGGAACCGCGCGGGGTCGATGCCGTTGGGGATCACTTCGACACGGTCCGCCCCGAAATCCCGTACGTAGTCGGCCACGGGGGAGCTGACCGCGATGGCCGCCCGAGCCGAGAGGAACTGGCGACGAGCGGCCACTTCCGCTTCGCCGGGCAAGGGAAGGATGCGATGCCGCCGGCTCTCCTCGATCAGAGGTGCGTTCACTTCCAAGAGGCCGGGCGCTCCGGTGGCGTCGGCGTATTCCATACCGGCATGAGCGAAGAGCGCATGCCGCTCGTAGATCATGTCGAAGGGCCGCGCTTTCGCCAGCACTTCGGTGACGGTGTCGTTCTGCCTGAGAAGGGCGCGCGCCCGGCCTTCCGCATCGCCTCCGGGCAAAGCCGGAAGCGGCATGCGGGTCAGCCCTTGCAGGCCGTCGGGAACATCGCCCTCCATCCGGGGTGAGATCAGCGTCACGTCCATGCCGCGGCGAAGAAAGGCGCGGCAGACTTCCTGGACATGGACCGAGGCACCCTTGGTGCCGAAGACCGGGATGCCTGGATCGGTACAGAGATAAGCGATCCGCATCACGCCACGCCTTCCAGCCTGGGCGCCGCCGCGCCTAAAAAGACCTCGCGCAGTCGGGCGGCATTCCGGTCGATATCGAACTCCGCCTCGATCAGACGGCGAGCCGCCGACGAGACGGACATGCGCAGGTCGTCGTTCCCGACCATGCGCCCCAGCGCATCCGCCAGTGCGAGCGGATCGCCTTCGGGCACACACAGGCCGGTCTGCCCATCGCGCACGATTTCGGGCAGGCCCGTCACGTCGCTGGACACGACCGGGAGCCCGAGGGCCATGGCCTCCAACACGACGGTCGGCAGCCCGTCCCGATTGCCGTCGCGCCCGACCACACAGGGGCATGCCAGAACGGCCGCCCCGCGCATTGCCGCGATCACGTCCGACTGGGCCATCGGACCGGCGAGGGTCACGATATCCTCCAGCCCGGACGCAGCGATCTGTTCGCGCAGGGCGGCCTCCTCCTCGCCCGATCCGATGATCCGGCACGGGTGGGGGCGGCCCCGTTCCTTCATCACCAGCAAGGCTTCGAGGAGAATATGGAACCCCTTCTTCTCGACCAGCCGCCCTACGGCGAGGATCTCGCGCGCGTCGGATCCGGGCGGCATATGGTCGAAGCGGCTAAGGTCGAGGCCGTTGTAGATGCGGATCGTCCGATCCGCGTCCCTGCCCGCCAGCGTCCGCAGATGGGCGAGATTGTAGTCGGAGACGGTGATCGTCGCATCCGCCTCGCGCATCTTGAGGTTCAGACGCACCGGTTCGGCATAGTCGTGGTATATGTCCTTGGCATGTGCGGTGAAGCTCCAACTCAGGCCTGCGATCCTGGCCGCGAGCCGGGTGACGCTGGCGGCCTGCGTCCCGAAATGCGCGTGAAGGTGAGTGACGCCCCTTTCCCGCGCCTCGCAGGCCAAGGCGAGCGCCTGCATGCCATCGCCATGGGAAGCGCCCTGCGCCGCGAGCGCCTCGACCGCGCCGGGAAATCGCTGCGCCGCCCGCATGAGCATCGACCAACCCGCACCGGAACGTTCTGGACGGATCAACCGTGTGACCGGCGCGCGTACGTGTGCGATCGCATCCTGGAAGTGCGTCTCTTCGACGGGGCCGAGCGCGAAGATCTCCAGGTTCCAGCCGGCCGCTTCGTGGGCAAGGATCTCGTTGACGACGAATGTCTCCGAGAAGCGGGGATAGCGTTTGAGAACGTATCCGACCTTGGGCGGCTCGATGGGCATGGCATCTCTCCTCAGGCGGCTTGCACTGCGATTTCGGCGAGTCTCAGCGCTTCGGATGCGAAGGCCGCGAAGCGGTCCAGCCCATTCAGATCGAACCGCAGGTCGCCCGTCCCGGCGCAAGCCGGTCCGGCGAGCCAATCCGTCAGAGCGCGGGGCGTCAGATCGTCGGGCAGCAGCATGTCCAGCGCACCGACCGCCGCCAGACGTTCAGCGCGAATTGCCTGTTCACGGCGGGGTGCCGTGCGGGGCACGATCAGAGCCGGCCGGCGGAGCGACAGGATCTCGCAGATCGTGTTATAGCCGCCCATGGCGATCACCCGCTCGGCGCCGGACATCACGGACACGAGATCCTTCATGAACGGAACGACGGTGATGGCCGGGTTTCGTGCGGCCAGGTCTGCGATCCGATCCTGCGCGGCCGCATCCATCTGCGTCCCGGTCACCAAGAGGCCCTGCATTCCGTCAGGGAGCGCGGCGCGGGCGAAGGCCTCGGCCAGCGCGACGCCGTCACGTCCACCCCCGACGGTGCAGAGCACGAGCGGCGCCTCGTCCGAGGCGCGCCCGGCATCCGTCACGCCCGAAGTGGCAGGCACATCGCGGCGCAGATACCCAGTATAGCGTGTTTTCGCCGCGATCGCTTCGCCCAGCCCATATTCTGCGACGGGATCGTAGAACCCGGGATCGCCGTAGATCCAGACTTGGTCGTAGTGCTCGCGGAGGGTCTCGAAATTGCGTGCGCGGATCCACTGGCTGCGTACCTTGCGCCGATCGTCGATCACGTCGCGCAGGCCGAGCACGATCCGCGTTTCACCTGCGGCGCGCAGCGCCTGAAGCGCCGGCTCCAACTCTCCCTGAGCCCCAAGGGGCACGTTGTCGACCACCACGAGGTCTGGTTTGTAGCCAAGCAGCGCAGAGCGGATCGTTTGCGACCTGAGGGACGCCAATTCCGAAAGCGACAGACCCAGATGGCGCGCGGCGTAGGTTCCGCCGCAATCTTTCGCGTAGCCCGGCAGGCTGAGCAGATCGACGCCTTCGGGAAGATCGAAGGCCCCCGCCTCGCGCATTCCGGCGATCAGCAGGACATCGGGCGCCTGTGGCAGGTCGCGGAGGCGACGCGCAAGAAGGAGGTTGCGGCGCAAATGTCCAAAGCCGAGCGTGTCGTGCGAATAAAGCGCGACCCTGGGGCGTCGTGAAATCGATCTGTCGATGAACATTTCCGAGCTCCTCTCTTGGTGCGGCGTGGTGGGGTGGCGTACGCACATTCGAAGAGGTGGTTTGGCGCTGAAATATGTCCTGTAACCGATATGAAGGTTTCATGAACGCGGGATTAACAGCCGTCGACGGCATGCAGCCCATTTCCCGACAATTGAAGTTTCCCAGGATCCCGCGAGCATGAGCGCGATGCCCGCGCTGTCGCCGGGCCTTGTCACCGGACGCCACCCGGTTCATCACCCGGACCATGCTGAAGACCCGCATCATTCCGTGTCTCGACGTCGCCGATGGACGGGTCGTGAAGGGCGTGAACTTCGTCGATCTCGTCGATGCGGGCGACCCCGTCGAAAGCGCGCGCGCCTATGATGCGGCGGGCGCGGACGAACTCTGCTTTCTCGACATTCACGCCACGCACGAGAACCGCGGCACGATGTACGACCTCGCCACCCGGACGGCGGAGGCATGTTTCATGCCGCTCACGATCGGGGGCGGCGTCCGGACCGTGGATGACGTGCGCAACCTTCTGTTGGCCGGGGCCGACAAGGTGAGCTTCAACTCGGCCGCCGTCGCGGATCCGGACGTGCTGTCCCGCGCGGCCGATATTTTCGGCAGCCAGTGCATTGTCTGTGCCATCGACGCGAAGACCGTCGAGCCCGGCCGATGGGAAATATTCACCCATGGCGGGCGCCGCGCCACGGGCATCGACGCGGTCGAATTCGCCCGCACCGTCGCCACGAAAGGCGCAGGAGAGATCCTTCTGACCTCGATGGATCGGGATGGGACCAAGGCGGGGTTCAACCTCCCCCTCACGCGCGCCATCGCGGACGCCGTCGACATACCGGTCATCGCGTCGGGCGGCGTGGGCACGCTGGATCACCTGGTCGAAGGCGTGACCGAGGGCCGCGCCAGCGCCGTGCTGGCGGCCTCGATCTTTCATTTCGGGGAATTCACCATCGGCGAAGCCAAGGCTCACATGGCCGCCGCAGGAATTCCGATCCGGCCGGTGGACGCCTGATGGACGCGCTCACCCGGCTCTGGACCGAGATCGAAGCCCGCAGGGACGCCTCGCCCGATGAAAGCTGGACCGCGCGCCTTCTGTCGAAGGGGCCCGAGAAATGCGCCGAGAAGTTTGGCGAGGAGGCCGTGGAAGCGATCATCGAAGCCGTCCGCGGGGATCCGGAGCGCCTGACTTCCGAGGCGGCAGACGTGCTCTATCATCTGCTCGTCATGCTTGCTGCACGTGGCGTCACCCTGGACGATGTGGCGCGCGAACTCGACGCCCGGGCCGGCCGATCCGGCTTGGAAGAGAAGGCCGCTCGCCGCGACGAATCAGGCGGCGCCACGGGCTGACAGCCGCTGGACAGACCGGTGCGTCCAGGCAGGCAGGATCAATGCCGCCGCGCAAGTATCTGTTTCTGAAAAGCAATGTGCAAGGCGACGCTCGGGGTGCGGAACCTTCGCGTCGCCTTGCGTGTTGCGATCACAACCAACCTGCAAACAGGTTACAACCACAACACAAGAAGGCTAGGATGAAACTCTTTCTCACGTCTACCGCTATCGTTCTCGCAGCTTCCGGCTTCGCACAGGCCGACAATCACGCCGCGTCGATGACCGACGACGTAGAGATGCCACCGCGCGCGGAAGGCGTCATGAATGTGACCTCCGAAGGGTCCGGCCTGACGACGCAGGCGCCCACCACGACGCAGGTCGTGCCGGCCCCGGGCGGCGTTCCCAGCGGCACCTATACCAGCGGTGGTGGAACCATCGACACGGCGATCGTTCCGCGGACGGACCCCGAAGCGGGTGTAGAAGGCGCAGTCATGCAGGCGCCAGTGGACGTGCCTGACTTGGATGACGGCACAGTCGTCGCTAATCCGCAAACGCCTGCGACCGCCGTGATCTCGGACGGCCAAGTCGAGACGCCGGTTATGGATAGCACCTCGGAAGCCGCCGCGACCGGCGGCGCCGATGAAGGGTCAGCGACCGTCGATCCCACACAGGCCGCCGACAGCGAAGGCAGCACCGTCACCAACGATATCGATTTCGCAGCCAGTCTCGGCCGCGACGGTGATATCGTGCAAAGCGACACGCTGACCCTGCCGCAGATCGAGGGTGTAGACGTCCGGGACAGTACGGGTGAGATCGTCGGCGAGATCGGCTACACCGTGAATGGTGCAATGGGTGAGAACAACATGGCACAGGCTGTCGTCGACATCGGCGGGTTCCTCGGCCTCGGCGAGCACAGCGTGCTGATGCCCTTGGAAGAGATTGTCTTTCTCCGCTCTGACGGGGGCGAATTGGAAGCCTACATCGATATGACGCGGGAAGAACTCGAAGCGATGCCTGAATACGAGGGCTGACCTCTCAACCACTGAACTCTTGGGCCCGGCATGTTCTGCCGGGCCTTTTGTCATCGCGGCAGCTTGGAACTGACGATGCCGGTCGCGAAGCCGCCCATGCGGAGCTCTCCGAACAGGCGCTGGTGTTCGATCTTCGGACACCTGTCCTGCACGATCGCAACGCCCGCTTGCGCACAGAGCCTCTCGGACTCCGGGCTGACGATACCGATTTGAAGCCAGATCCCTCGCAGACTCGGGTAAAGCGAAAGCGCCTCATCCACGATCGCCGGGACTGCTTCAGGGCGGCGAAAGATATCGATGACATCCGGTGCCTCGTGCAAATCTGAAAGGCCCGCCACACAGACCGCCCCGAACATCTCCGTGCCGGCATGTCCGGGATTCACCGCCTGGAGCCGGTATCCCCGTCGCGCAAGATACCTCGCGACGTAGTTCGAGGGACGCACGGGGTTCGGTGACACGCCCACCATGGCGAACGTCGCCGGCCGGGCCAGCATCGCACGCAACAAGTCATCAGAGGGCGTCGTCGTCATTCCCGAAGAATGATTGCGGGGCGTCCCGAAGAAAAGACCGGGAGGCTCCAAAAAAAAGGCCCGCGACACAATCGGCGCGGGCCCGAGGTACGGAACGAGGGACAGTGAACGGAAGAGCGGAGGTTCCGGATCCGCCTTCCACAGACAACGAGGTAACTGCCCCCGCCCCGGATTGTTCCCGGCTTGTGGAAAATATTTCGTACGGTCGAGATTTCGACTGACAGCATGGCGAGGTCAGTCGAAGATTTCGTCGATCACCTCCTCGGCGATCTTCATCCAGAAAGGTCTGTCCTTCTTCTTCTTTTTCTTCTTGTAGCCGGTGTCTCGCTCGATCTTGTGCGGTTTTCGATCTGGCGAATGCGTGTTCGCCGACCTTGCTGCATCCATTTTGAGCGGCTTGATCATGTGCAGCGGTGCCCCGCAAGAGCCGCAAGCGAGTTCGTGACCACCATGGGCGGTATTCCGCAGGACGGTCTTCTTGCCGCAATAGGTGCAGGTTGCCTTCTTGATCTCGAACATCAGCCCTTCCTCGTTGCGTACAGCGCGACCGCCGCCGCATTCGACACGTTCAGCGACCCGAACGCCCCGGCGGGGTCGATCCTCGCCATGCGGTCGCACAGGTTCCGGGTCCGGTCGCGCAGCCCCGGCCCCTCGGCGCCAAGTACCAGTGCGAGCGGAACGTCCGCGACGTCGACGGCCGCTTCATGGAGCGTTTGCGGCGCTTCTTCGTCGAGGCCCATCGTCACGTAGCCCATCGCCCGCAATCGCTCCATCGCATCGCCGAGGTTTCCCACACGCAGGTAGGGCTGACGCTCCAGCGCCCCGGACGCGGTCTTGGCCAGCGCGCCACTCTCGGGCGCAGAGTGCCGCATGGGCGCGACAACCGCCCTCGCCCCGAAGACTTCAGCCGAGCGAAGGATGGCGCCGACATTGTGCGGATCGGTCACACGGTCCAGCAGAACCATCCGGGGCGCCTGCCCCGCGCCGGGCCGCGCCAGATCGTCCAGCCGCCCCCAATCCAGCGGCCTGACCTCGAGTGCGGCGCCCTGATGGACGGATGCGGGGTCGAGCGGCACCGGAAACTTGCGTGGATCCGCGATCTCTGGTTCGGGCCCGCCTCCCAACGCATCACCAAGGCGGTCCGCCGCGTTTCGCGTCACGACGAGGCGCAGCTTCTCGCGTGCCGGGTTCGAAAGGGCGTCCCGCACGGCGTGCAGACCGAACAGCCAAACGGTCGATTGCGCCGCCGTGCGACGTCCACGCTCCTTCTCCACCACCCATTTCGGTTTCTGTGCCATCGTATCCCTCACCGGTCGCCCCGCCTTAGCGTGCGGCCCGAGGAAGGTCACGTCACCGCTTGACCCCTCGGACGCGGGCGCCTAATTGGCGCCTCCAGTGGGCGACGTGCTGCAAGGTGCGGCAGCGGACTGTAACTCCGCCGGCGAGAGCCATGCCTGGTTCGATTCCAGGGTCGCCCACCATTTCGCGCTATTCATCCGTTCATCGACCACTCGCGTGCCTAAGGCCGGAGCCAGGCGCGCAGATCGGCGCGGGCGGCATGGCGACGGACGAGTCGGTTGGAAGTCCGACTGCCGAACGCCGCAGGGGACCCTCAGGAGATGACGGAGTCGGCCGAGGCGCCCTCCTCCAGGGCACGCAAATGGGCCGCGAACTTGTTCATCATATGGGTCTTCATGAGCTGGCCCAATTCGGACCCGCGCCGGGCGTGAAGCAGCTCCATCATACGCTCGTGCTCCTCGATGGCTTCGGACCAGCGTGCCTCGGACAGGTTGACCATGAAGCGCGCGCGGCGGATCCGGGTCGCGAGCGTGCGGTGCTGGGCCGACAGGACGGCATTCGCGGCCCCTTCGACCAACGCGCCGTGGATATCCTGATTGGCCTCGAAATACGACTTGCGATCCCCCTTCCGAAAGGCGGCGATCATCTCGTCGTGACGCGCCTGGATCGCAGCGATGGCGGCATCGTCGAGGCGTTCGGCAGCCAGCTCGCCCGCAAGCTGTTCGAGGGCGGCGATAACGGGGAAAACCTCTGCCAGTTCCTCGGCGGTGATCTCGGTCACGCGCGCTCCGCGATTTGCCTGGAGCACCACCAGCCCCTCGGAGGCGAGCACCTTGAGTGCCTCGCGCAGCGGAGTGCGGGAGACGCCAAAGGCTTCGCAAAGCTGCGCCTCGGCGATCTTCTCACCCGGCTTCAGCGTGTCGTCGACCACCAGCGCGCGCAGCCGCTCGACGAGTTCTTCGTGGAGCGTGGGACGATTCAGGATCTCTGTCAGGGCCATAACGCAACCCTCCTACGATGAAAGTGCCATGTCCAGCACACGCGACACGTGTACGGCGCGGCGGGGCGTCCCGTCCGCGATCTGGTGACGGCAGGACGTCCCGTCGGCGACGATCAGGGCGTCGTCAGGCGCCGCCTCGACCGCGGGGAACAAGTCCAGCGCGCCCATCTTGAGCGAGACGTCCACCGTGTCCGGCGCGTAGCCGAACGCACCGGCCATGCCGCAGCACGCGCTCTCGATCAGGTAAACCTCCGCACCGGGGATGCGGCGCAGCACCGACATCATGGGCGAAACCGCGTCATGCGCTTTCTGATGGCAATGGCCATGGACGTGCAACGGCCGCTCGAGTGGCGCCAGCGGCAGGTCGGAGATGTCGGCGAGGTATTCCTCGAAGGTACGGGTGGCCGCGGCAAGTGCCTCGGCATCGCGACCGGGGCAAAGGGCCAGCGCCTCGTCCCGGAAGGTCAGGATCGACGACGGCTCCAGCCCGACGAGCGGAATGCCGTTCGCGACAGCATCGCGCGTCGCATCTATGACGCGCTGCACTTCCTCGCGGGCCTCTTCGACGCAGCCCACCGAAAGCAGCGTGCGCCCGCAATCCAGCGCGCGGCCCGTTCCGTCGCGGGCCACGGCGACCTTCAGACCTGCGGCGCGGAAGACCCGCAATGCGGCGCGCAGGTTCTCGGGCTCGAAGTGACGATTGAAGACATCCGCCCAGAGCAGAAGGTCGGGAGACGCGTCCTGCGCCTCGTCGTCGCGGAACGGATCGGAGGACCAGATCGGAAGGTCGCGGCGCGCGGACATGCCCGTGATCCCCTCCGTCAGATTGCGCAACGGGCGGACCTTGTTGCGAAGGTTCATCAGCCAAGCCACTCGCGCCGCGCTTGGTGCGTAACGAGGCAGGTAGCCAACCAACTTGTCGGCCAACGTCAGCCCGCTTTCCTTCCGGCGGGCCGCCAACACCTCGATCTTCATCCGCGCCATGTCGACGCCCGTCGGACATTCGCGGCGGCAGCCCTTGCAGGAGACGCACAGCTTCATCGTCTCGGCCATCGCATCCGATGTCAGACCGCCGGGCAACTGGCCCGAGATCGCAAAGCGCAGCGTGTTGGCCCGGCCGCGGGTCGTATCGCGTTCGGCCCGTGTCGCGCGGAACGACGGGCACATGACGCCCCCCTTCAGCTTTCGGCAGGCGCCGTTGTTGTTGCACATCTCGACGGCGCCCTGAAATCCACCAGCGGCCCCGGGCCAGGCCGACCAGTCCAGCGCGGTTTCGAAATCGGGCACCTCGTAATCGGGGCCGTAGCGAAAGACGCGTCGGTCATCCATCGCGGGGGCGTGGACAACCTTGCCGGGGTTCATCAGGCCTTGCGGGTCGAAGCGGCCCTTCACCTCTTCGAAGGCAGAAACGATCCGCGCCCCGAACATCTTCTCGTGAAACTCGGACCGGACAATGCCGTCGCCATGTTCTCCGGAATGGGAGCCCTTGTACCGTTTGACGAGGTCGAAGGTCTCTTCGGCGATGGCGCGCATCGTCGACACGTCCTTATCGAGCTTCATGTTCAGGACGGGCCGGACGTGCAGACACCCGACCGAGGCATGGGCGTACCACGTCCCCTTGGTGCCGTGGCGACTGAAGATCTCCGTCAGGCCGGCCGTGTATTCGGCGAGATCCGGCAAGGCGACTGCGCAATCCTCGACGAAGGAGATCGGCTTGCCGGCCTGCTTCATCGACATCATCACGTTGAGGCCCGACTTGCGGTACTCTGCGATCGCCGATTGCAGCTTCTTGTCCGTCACCGGGACCACACCCCCCCAGCGATCGCCCGCGCCGGTGAAGGCGAAGCCCAGATTACCCATGCGGTCCGCAAGCTGCGCAAGCTTGGCTGCATTCGCCTCGGCCGATCCTTCGGCGAACTCGACGAGCAGCAGAGCGGCCGGCTCGCCCTGGACGAATGCATCGATCGTCCTTGCGAAGAGCGGGATGTCGCGGCCCAGCGCGATCATCGTGTCGTCGACCAACTCGACCCCCATCGGGTCCAGCGTCACCAGATGCTGCGTCGCGTCCATCGCGGCGTAGAAGCTTGGGAAATGACAGACGCCGAGGACTTTTTCGCCGGGCAGAGGCGCAAGCGAGAGCTCCAGTTCGGTGAAGTAGGCGAGCGTGCCCTCGGATCCGACCAGGAGATGCGCCATGTTGACGTCGTTGCCGGTCAGGGCGTCGATGTTGTAGCCGCCGACACGCCGCTGCACCTTCGGGAAGCGGGCTTCGATCTCGTCGGCCTCGCGCTGACCGAGGGCGCGCATGTCGGCGACGAGATCTGCATAGGGACCCGGTTCGGGATCGGCGCCGTTGAAGCGGGCCTTCGTGCCGTCGGGCAGGACCGCTTGGATCGCACGGACATTGTCGCGGGTGATCCCGTAGCGCAGCGATTTCCCACCGGACGAGTTGTTCGCCGCCATCCCGCCAAGCGTGCAACGCGAGGCCGTGGACGGATCGACCGGAAACCACAGCCCATGGGGCGCCAGGGCACGGTTCAATTCGTCCAGTACGAGGCCCGGCTGCACGCGCGCCGTCAGTCCTTCGGCGTCGATCTCGATGATTCGGTTCAGGTGGCGCGTATTGTCGAGCACGACCCCGCGATTCACCGTCTGACCGCATTGCGATGTACCGCCCCCCCTTGGAAGCACACAGGTTTGCGCCTCTCGCGCGACTTCCATCGCAGCAATCACGTCGTCTTCGGATCGGGGGATGACGATCGCATCCGGGACCATTTGGTAGATCGATGCGTCGGTCGCATAGCGCGCCCGCGATGCAGGGTCCGACAAGACGTCGCCTTGGACGGAAGCACGCAAACTTCTGGATATTCTACTATTTTCCCGCATCCGCCTCTCTCCCCGATGTCAGCCTAGCGAGGCTGCGATCCCCGTCAAATAGCGGTTGACTGAATTATGAATTCATTATTACGGTTTTCGCAATGGGGAACGCGCCGCGGCAGATGGCGCCAGGGGAGGGGTACGGATGCGTCAGGCAGGCAGGCATTTTCTTCAGATACCGGGACCGAGCGCCGTCCCGGACCGGATCCTGAGCGCGATCGGTCGCCAGACCATCGACCACCGGGGGCCCGATTTCGCCGAAGTCGGCCTCAAGGCGCTCAACGGCATGAAGTCCATCTTCAAGACCGAGCAGCATGTCTTCATCTACCCGTCATCGGGGACCGGCGCCTGGGAAGCCGCGCTGGTGAACACCATGTCCCCGGGCGACAAGGTTCTGATGTTCGAGACGGGGCACTTCGCCACTCTCTGGAACAAGATGGCCACAAAGCTCGGCATCCGGACGGAATTCCTTGAAGGCGATTGGCGCGGCGGTGCCGAGCCTGACCGGATCGAAGCCCGTCTCCGCGAAGATACGAACCAAGAGATCAAGGCCGTCTGCGTCGTCCACAACGAGACCTCGACCGGCTCCGTCTCTCCGATCGCGGATGTCCGGCGCGCGATCGATGCAGCGGGGCATCCGGCCCTTCTGATGGTGGACACGATCTCGGGGTTAGCCTCCATCGACTTCCGCTTCGACGAATGGGGTGTCGACGTCTGCGTATCGGGATCTCAGAAGGGCCTCATGCTGCCCCCCGGCCTGAGCTTCAACGCCGTCAGCGAGCGCGCGATGAAGATGGCCGAGAGGGCGACCATGCCGCGCAGCTACTGGGACTGGCACGACATGGTCGGCCCGAACGAGACGGGCTACTTCCCCTACACGCCCGGAACGAACCTTCTCTATGGCCTGAACGAAGCCATCGACATGCTCCACGAGGAGGGGCTGGACAACGTCTTCGCCCGGCACGCGCGCCACGGCGCCGCGACCCGGGCGGCCGTTCGCGCTTGGGGCCTGGAGGTTCTGTGTGCGCGTCAGGGACAGGAATCCGGGGTCCTTACAGCCGTGCTGATGCCTCGGGGACATTCCGCCGACGCCTTCCGCGCCACGACGCTCCAGCATTACGATATCTCTCTGGGCAACGGCCTGTCGAAGGTCGCCGACAAGGTGTTCCGTATCGGTCATCTGGGTGATTTCAACGATCTGATGCTGATGGCAACGTTGTCCGGGGTCGAGATGGGATTGGCGAAGGCCGGCGTTCCACACGAGTCCGGCGGCGTTCAAGCCGCGATGGAGCATCTGAAAGACAATCCGCAGGCGCGCGTCGCCGCCGAATGAGCTTCCGGAACAGGGAGCATCAGAGAGGGAGGGGAAACCCATGAATATCAAGAGCACATTGCTGGCCGGAATCGCGGCTGCGGTGTTGCCGCTCCAGGCGGCTGCGCAGGACCTGACGCTGCGGTTCGGCCATGTCGGCGGCCCCGGATCGCTGTTCGAAGCGTCCGCCAATGCCTTTGCGGGATGCGCGAACGGACGGCTCGGTGACCGGGCCGAGGTTCAGGTCTTCGGCTCCAGCCAGCTCGGCAACGACCGGGAACTGCTTCAGAAGCTGAAGCTCGGTCAAGTCGACTTCTCGCTGCCGTCCTCGGTCATGTCGTCGGTAGCGCCGGAATTCGGCATCTTCGAGATGCCCTACATCATCCAGACCCGCGACCACATGCGCGCCGTTCAGGCGGAACTGGGCGATGTCTTCCAGGAGGCCGCGCTCAGCGAAGGCTACCGGATCATCGGCTATTTCGAGAACGGCTTCCGCCACATCACCAACAATACCCGCCCGATCACGACGCCCGAGGATCTGTCCGGCATCAAGCTGCGCACCCCGAACGGCGAATGGCGCGTGAAGATGTTCCAGCTCTATGGCGCGAACCCGACGCCGATGGCTCTGTCCGAAGTGTTCACGGCACTTCAGACGAACGTCATCGACGGGCAGGAAAACCCCTACGCCCAGATCGCGTCGCAGAAGTTCCAGGAGGTGCAGGAATACCTTTCGATCACGGGGCACGTCTACACGCCGGGCTACGTGCTCGTGGCCGAGAACCAGTGGCAGCGCCTGCCAGAGGATGTGCGCGCCGATCTGGAGGCCTGCGGCTCGGAGACACAGGCGGTCGTCTACGAGACGGCCGAGCGGCTTGAGAACGAACTTCTTGAAGTCATCCGCGAGGCCGGTGTCTCCGTCAACGAGGCCGACAAGCAGGCCTTCATCGACGCGTCCGCTCCGATCTACGAGGAATTCGCCTCGACCGTCGATGGTGGCGCCGACCTGATCGAGCGCATCCAGGCGCTCGCCCCCGACAGCTGACGCGTCCCGGAGGGCCGCGTTAGGCCCTCCGTTCCCCCTCCGATGCACCGAGGTCGACGTGACCACGACCGCAACTGCCGGGTCCGCCCGGAAAGGACCCATCATGCTTGACGCGCTTCGACGGTTCTTCGAGCTGGTCCTGGAATATTTCGTCATTCTGCTGATGGTCGTGCTGACGACCATCGTGATCGTGGCAGTGGTCTACCGCCTGCTCGGATCCAGCCTGGCCTGGTACGACGAGGTCGCCGCGATCCTGCTGGCATGGATTACCTATTACGGATCGGCCCTGGCGGCACTGCGCCGGCGACATATCGGATTTGACACCGTCCTGCTGGCGATCCCGATGCCGGCCCGGATGGTCGCCGTCGCCGTCGCCGAAGCCGTGACCGCCGCCTTCTTCATCCTGCTGGCCTGGGCGGGCTGGACGGTGATGATGATCCTCGGCGGAATGAGCCTGGTCTCGCTGACCTGGATGCCGGTCAGCGTCACCCAATCCGTCATCCCCATCGGCGCGATCCTGTTCCTGATCTGCCAGGCGCTCAGCCTTCCGGGTTATTGGGTCACCACCGCGCGCGGCGTGTCGCTGGAACATGCCGAGATCGAGGAAGAAGTCGAAACCGAGATGAAGAAAGCGGGGAACGCCTGATATGCTGATGCTCGCGATATTCGTGCTGATGGTGGCGCTGATCTGCCTGAACGTGCCGATCGCCGTTGCCCTGGCCGTGTCGGCCATCCTCGGCCTCGTGGTGCTGGAGGGGACCGGCTCGCTCGTGAATGTCGCGCTCGACATGTATGGAGGCGCGACCAAGTTCTCGCTCATCGCGATCCCGATGTTCGTCCTCGCCGGCGCGATCATGAATGCCGGCGGCATCACCGACCGTCTGATCAACTTCGTGGCAGCGCTCATCGGTTTCATTCGGGGCGGGCTGGCGCACGTGAATATCGGCGTCTCGCTCTTCTTCGCCGAGATTTCGGGCAGCGCCGTCGCCGACGTTGCGGCGATGGGGTCGGTCATGATCCCGCAGATGAAGAAGCGCGGCTACTCCGGGGCCTTCTCGGCGGCGGTGACGTCGTCATCGGCCTCCCTCGCCATCATCATCCCGCCGTCGATCCCGATGATCCTCTATGCGACTTCGGCCAACGTGTCGGTCGAACAGCTCTTCGTCGCCGGGGTCATTCCCGGCCTTCTGGGCGCGGCGGGCCTGATGGGCGTCTCCTACTATTTCGCGCGGCGCTACGACCTCCCGCGAGAGGATGCGTTCTCAGGCCGCGTCCTCTGGCGGGCCTTCGTCGACGCCCTGCCGACCTTCGCGCTGCCTGTCATCATCCTGGGCGGCATCTTCGGCGGCTACGTGACCGCGACCGAGGCGGCGGGCCTCGCCGTGCTGGCCGCCATCGCGATCTCGCTCTACTATCGGCAGGTCGATTTCAAGCACCTCCAGCGGTCGATGCTCGACGGCGGGATGCAGACGGCGGTCGTCATGCTGCTGGTCGCCGCCTCGGTGGTGATGGGCGGCTTCCTCACCCGCGCGCAATACCCGCAGGAACTGGCCGCCGCGATCCTCGGCATCACCGAGAACAAGTGGCTGATCCTGCTCATTCTGAACTTCTTCTTCCTGGTAATCGGCTTCTTCCTTCATTCGGCTGCGGCGATCATCCTGGTCGTGCCCATCGTCATCCCCCTGATCGACGCGGCGGGGATCAATCCGATCCATTTCGGCCTGGTCGTGACGCTGAACCTCGCCATCGGCCAGCAGACGCCACCGGTCGCGTCGGTTCTCATCACCGCCTGCGCGGTGGCACGAGCGAACATCTGGGACGTGACCAAGGTGAACGTGTATTTCATCGCCGTCCTCTTGGCGGTGCTGCTGATGTGCACCTACATCCCGGCCATCCCGCTTTTCCTCGTGGATTACTTCTACGGCTAAGGGTTTTCTCCCCGACTCGTCCGTCCGCAACGCTTGCGGGCGGACGCTTTTCGCCAAAGGATCGCCGACCATGGATCTCGACCTCGCCAACGCCCTGATCGCCGCCGCGCTGGAGCATCGCCGCACGAACGGAATGAAGCCTCTGACCATCGCCGTCATCGACGCGGGCGGCCACCTCGTCGCCTTGCAGCGGGAAAACGGGACATCGAACCTGCGGGCGGAAATCGCACAGGGCAAGGCCAAGGGCGCGGTGGCCATGGGACTCGGTTCCCGTGCGCTCCACAACCGGGCCGAACAGCAGCCCTATTTCATTCAGGCGATGAACGCATTGGCCGGCGGCAGCCTCGTGCCCGTTCCCGGCGGTGTGCTCGTCAAGCGTGACGGCGTTCTTGTCGGAGCGGTCGGGATTACCGGCGACACCTCGGACAACGACGAGGCCTGCGCCGTCGCCGCGATCGAGGGACAGGGTCTGACAGCCGAGACCGGCTGATGGGCGGCACACTCGGCTACGACATCCCTGCCCTGCCCGGCATGGCCGAAGCGGACATCGTCACGCCCTGCCTGATCCTCGACCTCGATGCGCTCGAGCGGAACATCCGTCGCCTCGGCGAAGAGGTCCGGCGGCTCGGCGTGCGCCATCGCGCCCATGGCAAGATGCACAAGTCGATCGACGTGCTGAAGCTGCAGGAAGCCCTCGGCGGCGCCTGTGGTGTCTGCTGTCAGAAGGTCTCCGAGGCGGAGGCCTTTGCGCGGGCGGGCGCGCGCGATATCCTCATCTCGAACCAGGTCGTCGGCGACACCAAGCTCGAACGTCTGGCCGCCCTGCCCCGCTTCGGCGCGCGGATCGCCGTCTGCGTGGACGACGCAATGAATGTGGCAGACCTGTCGGCGGCGGCCGTCGCGGCCGAAACCGACCTGGATGTCCTCGTAGAGATCGAATGCGGCGCCGGGCGCTGTGGCGTGGGCAGCCCGGACGCCGCAATCGCACTCGCCCAAGCGATCATCGCGTCGCCCGGACTGCGGTTCGAGGGCCTGCAGGCCTATAACGGCGCAATGCAGCATATCGAGGACGAAGCAGCCCGGGCGGAACGGGCCGATGCCGTCATCGAAACCGTGCGCCGGTATCTCGCCGCACTGGAGGCGGAGGGCCTGACCTGTCGGACGGTGACGGGGGGCGGCACCGGAAGCTGGCGCCGTGAAGCCGCCTCGGGTGTCTATACCGAAGTACAATGCGGGTCCTACGCCTTCATGGACGCCCATTACGGTCGTGTTCTGTGCGACGAGTGGGAGACGGCGCTATTCGTCCTGACCTCGGTGATGAGTGTCGCCCGCCCCGGTCAGGCGGTCGTGGATGCCGGACACAAGGCACATGCCGTCGATAGCGGGCCGCCGCGTGTCCACGACAGGCAGGATCTGGACTATGTCGGGTGGTCGGACGAACACGGGATCGTCGCCGATCCGGACCGAACCCTCCGCCTCGGGGACAGGCTGCGCCTCGTACCGGGCCACTGCGATCCGACCTGCAACCTGCACGACTGTTATGTCGGCCTACGCGGCGGGACGGTCGAGTCGGTCTGGCCGGTGACCGCCCGCGGCAAGCTTTTCTGAGGCTTGTCGGAATATTTCCCAACTCAACACGGATGCAGGGCGACACCGGGCCAAATTGTTTCCAATTGTCGTCACAGCCCGAACCACTTCGGGACCTATCCATTTAGACACCACGAATCCGGGCGTTTCGGGACAGACCGCCCCGAACGCGAACGAGGACGCCATATGCCTGAATTTCTCAAACCCGGGGTCGCCGCCTGGCTCGCCGCCGCGACGACCCTGTGCGCATTTCCTGCCAGCGCCGAAGACGAGTACGTATTCAACGGCAGCAAGATCCGCACCAACATGTCGAACACGCTGGTGATGTTGGCCGAGCAGGCCAGCGCCGCAAGCTGCAAGATCAAGACCGGCCTCAACGCGGAGGACGCGCGCGAAGAACTCGAATCCGTGCGCAACGACTTTCGCCTGATCCTCGATGGGCTGGAGAACGGCTCTCCCGCTTTGGGTATTCCAAGTGGAGAGACGAGCGGCCGCATCCTGCGCCGGATCCAGGCCGTCGAGGATATCTGGGCGGAGGTCGACGGTGCGATCGACGCGATGGCCAGCGGAGATCCGGACGCGACGTCCACAGCGATCCGCCTGAGCCAGGTGCCCTTGCACGAAGCGACGTATCTTCTCGCCTCCGACATCCTCAACCACTATTCCGACCCGCATGAGATGACCCAGCGGGATGCACTCTCGCTGAACTTCGCGGGGCGCCAGCGCATGCTGGGCTACAAGATGACCCGCTCGCTTTGCGGCATGTATGGCGGCATGGCGGATGTGGGTTCTCCGGAAGAACTCGACGAATTCGCCGAGCTTTTCGACGTGACGCTTGCGGCGCTCCAGACCGGGATGCCCGCGGCCGGCCTTCAGCCGCCCCCATCGGATCTCGCTGCCGAAATGCTGGCGCAGGCGGGCGCCGAATGGACCGAGGTTCGCCCCGCGGTGCAAGAAGCCGTCGAAACCGGCGCGGTGACGAACGACACCTTGCAGGCGATGGAGGCGTTCGTCTCGGACACCAAGCTGCTGATGGGCAACACCGTCACGGTCTACATGCTTTCCTCCGGCGAGTCCGAGCACGTGTCCCAGGTCGCGCTGGAGAACTACGCCAAGACCGAAGTGCCGAAATGGCTCTCCGAACCGATCCTCATCGACGCGATCCGTGAGCAGAATGCACGCCACGCGTCGTTGACCCAGGCGGATATCGATCAGCTCGACCTCGACTGGCGCGCCGAGATGAAGGAAGGTGGTGGCCCCCTCGTGCAGAGCCTCGTGGACCGGCCGCTCTCGGATTGGTTCCGCGAGCGTGTGGGCGCCACCGCCGGTCTGGTCGTCGAGATCTTCGCGATCGACAACCGCGGCCTGAACGTGGGCCAAAGCGGCGTGACCGGCGACTACTGGCAGGGCGACGAAGCCAAGTACGAGCAGACGATCAAGAACGGCCGCAACGCCACGCACTTCGGCGAGACGCATCTCGATGTCGAGAACGGGGTGTATCAGGCCCAGATCTCGGCCCCGGTGCCCGATCCCGAGACGGGTGAGCCGATCGGCGTGATGATCTTCAGCGTGAACGTTCAGTCACTGCTCTGAGGCGCCCGGTCCTTGCGACCGCCTGACAACGCCCGGCCCGGCTCCATGTGAGCCTGGCCTTTCGGACTGTTGGCCGTGCCGCCGGATCGGGGAGTGGGCGTTCCGGCGTCATAACGCCTCGATCTCACCGCGGGGCTATGTTCTCGCCGCCGCCACCCCACGCTGCGGCCCGTGTTCAGACGCCCTCCCCCGCCAGCAGGGACGCGTTTCCGCCTGCGGCCGTCGTATCCGCACAGGTATGCCGCTCCAGCAGGGACATCCCGGCTTCGGCCATGGTCAGCAGAGGCAGGATCGCCCCCTCGCGCGCAGCCAGGGCGCGACGATAGGGACGGTCGTCTGTGCCGTCCCTCATCACCCCACCAAGGCGGTCGAGATCGGTAAGCGCTTCGGGTTCGACAGTTCCATCCACTCCCTCATCCAGTGTCAAGCCCGGGGCGATGGCGAGGGCGATGCCCCCAACAGCGCGCACGGCCTCCGCCTGCGCGCGCGCGGCCTCTGCGCCCGGTCCGAGACACAGGATCGGCATGCGGGGATAGCGACGCAAGCGGTTGCGCTCGCCGGTCGGGCCGGGCAGGTCGGATGAGCCGTGCAGATCGACGGACGAGCGAAGCGCATCCAGCGCGTCCTGAACGTCGGCTGAGTCTAGCGGCGGTCCACCCACCTCCGCCGACTGTACCCGCTCCGGCGCGTGGAAGCGCGGCAGATACGCCGGCCCACCGGCCTTGGGTCCCGTCCCGGACAGGCCCTCGCCGCCGAAGGGCTGGCTCCCGACGATGGCGCCGATCTGGTTCCGGTTGACGTACAGGTTGCCGACCCGTGCCCGTGCCTCGACACGTCGCGCGACCGCCTCGATGCGGCTGTGCAGACCCATCGTCAGGCCGAAGCCCCGCGCGTTGACCGCATCCACAACCGCATCCAATCCGCCGGCGGGGAAGGTCGCGACGTGCAGGACCGGGCCGAACACCTCCTCGGCCATGTCCGCGATGCCAGCCACGCGGATCAAAACCGGGGCGAAATGGTTCCCGCTCCCCGTGGAGGAGGCCCGATGGATGAGCCGCCCCTCGGCCTCGGCCCGCCGGGCATAATCCTCGAAGTGCTTGCACGCGGTCTCCGTGATGATCGGGCCGAGATCCGTGGCGCGATCCCAGGGGTCGCCGCCGGACAACTCGTCCATGGCTCCCTTCAGCATTTTCAGTAGGTCCTCGGCGACGTCCTCTTGGACGTAGAGGATCCGGGCCGCGCTGCATCGCTGCCCGGCCGACTGGAAGGCCGAGGCAATCGCATCGCGCACCGCCTGTTCGGGCAGGGCCGTGCTGTCGACGATCATCGCGTTCAGGCCGCCCGTCTCCGCCACCAGAAGCGCATGGGGGTCGAGATGTTCGGCCATGCGCCGGTGGATCGCCAGCGCCGTGCCGGTTGAGCCGGTGAAGGCAAGCCCGGCCACCCGTGAACACTCCGTGAGGGCCTCGCCGACGACACGGCCGCGGCCGGGAAGGAATTGCAGCGCCGATCGGGGCACCCCCGCCCTGTGCATCAGACGCACGCCCAACGCTCCGATCAGCGGCGTGGGATCCGCGGGCTTGGCGATGACGGCATTGCCCGCTGCCAGAGCGGCGGCGATCTGGCCGGTGAAGATCGCGAGCGGAAAGTTCCACGGGCTGATTGCCGCAATCACGCCGCGCGGCGCATCGCCGGACAACCGCTCTGCCTCGTCCGCGTAGCAGCGCAGGAAATCGACGGCTTCCCGCAATTCGGCCACGGCGTCGGGCAGGGTCTTGCCCGCCTCGCGGGAGAGCAGCGCGAAAACCTCGCCATGGGCCTCCTCATAAAGATCGGCGGCACGGCGCAGGGCGGCGGCCCGCTCGGATGGCGGCGCATCCCAGATCTCGGCCAGCCCTGCTGCGCGCGCGGCCGTCCCCGCGTCGCCCTCATGGACAGTTCCGACTATATCGCTCGGATCGGACGGAGAGATGACCTTGCGCGCGTCTCCCTCCGCCAATCCATCCGTCAGCACCGCGCGAGCCGTCCAGGTTGCCTTGCGCCAGGGCGCGCGCGCCTTGTCCAGAGCGGCTAACTCACCGACATCGTTCAGCTCCCAGCCCCGGCTGTTGCGACGGGGTGCGAAGATCTCGGCGGGCGGCGTCACGGACCCGGGCACGGTCACATCGAACGGGTCGGCGACGACGTCTTCCGGCGCGACGGAGGGATCCGCCAGCCGGTTCACGAACGAGGAATTCGCACCGTTTTCCAGAAGCCTCCGCACGAGATAGGCCAAAAGCTCCCGGTGCCGGCCGACGGGCGCGTAGATACGCGTCGGCGCGCCCGCCGCCTCGGCCACATGATCGTGCAGCGCGGCGCCCATTCCGTGGAGACGCTGAAGTTCGAAATCCGTGCGACCCGCCTCGCGGGCCATGTGCAGGACGGCGGCGATCGTGTGAGCGTTGTGCGTCGCGAATTGAGGGTAAAGCCGTGGACTCCCGATCAATTTCCGCGCGCAGGCGAGGTAGCTCACATCGGAGGCGCCCTTGGCGGTGAAGACCGGGAAATCCGCCAGCCCCTCGACCTGCGCGTGCTTGACTTCGGTATCCCAGTAGGCGCCCTTGACCAGACGCACCATCAGCCGGCGTCCCGTGCGTGAGGAGAGATCGCCCAACCAGTCGATCACCGGCAGGGCGCGGCGCCCATACGCCTGAACCACAACGCCGAACCCGTCCCAGCCGTCGAGCGCCGCATCGGTGGCCACTGCCTCGATCACGTCGAGCGACAAATCCAGGCGGTCCTGCTCCTCGGCGTCGATGTTTAGGCCGATACCCGCCGCCGCCGCCGCGCGGGCAAGATCCGCGACACGTGGGACGAGCTCGGCGATGACACGGGTCCGCTGCGCCGCCTCATAGCGCGGATGCAGCGCGGAGAGCTTGATCGAAATGCCAGGCGCCGCCTCGATCGGCCGACCGTTCACCACCTTGGCGATCGCGTGGATCGCGGCGCGGTATGCATCGAAGAAGCCCCCTGCGTCAGCCGCAGTCATCGCCGCCTCGCCCAGCATGTCGTAGCTGTAGGTCCGGCCCTTCGCTTCCTCGGCGCGGGCGCGCGACAATGCGTCTTCGATCGTCTCGCCCAAGACGAATTGGCGTCCCATCTGCCGCATCGCCGCCCGTGTGGCCTGCCGGATCACCGGGGCACCCAGCCGCCGGGTCGCTCTCTGGATCACCCCCTGCGCATCGTCGCGTCCGATCACCCGACCCGTGAGGGCCAGCCCCAGCGTTGCGCCGTCGACGAGCCGAGAAGCCGAGTGCCCGATATGCTCCGCCCAATCGCCGGGCGCGATCTTGTCGGCAACCAGCGCATCGGCAGTCGTCGCATCCGGGACCCGCAACAGCGCCTCCGCCAGCGTCATCAGCGCCAGCCCCTCTTCGCTGTCGAGCCCGTACTCGGAGAGAACGGATTCCATCAGGCCGAGTGAGCCCTTCGCACGGACCGCCCGCACCCAATCCGCCGCCCGCGCGACGATGGCGGCGCGGGCGGCATCCGAGAGCGCGGCGGCCTCGGCCAGATCAGAGACGAGCGGTCCCTCGGGCGCACGGTGACAGGCACGGATCGCCGCGCGGATATCGGATCGGCCCGTATTAGGATCGGTCATGACGGAGAGGCCGCCGGGCGCTTCGAGAGACATGTCAGGCTCCGGGACGTGGGTCGAACCGCCTTGATGGTAGCACATCCGAGACAGCCAATCTGGCTCGCATGGTCATTCGCGCAGCCAAACGGACCGTCTTTATGCCTTGATCTGGTCAATCATCTCGTCATTCTGCCCCGATGGAGACACTTGACCGGTTCGACCATGCCATCCTTCGTGAACTCATGCGCGACGGACGTCAGACCGCGACCGCGCTGGCCTCCGCCGTCGGTCTATCGAAGACGCCGACGTTGGCGCGGATGCGGCGCATGGAGCGCGCGGGCATCATTCGCGGCTATACCGCGCTTGTGGATCCGTCGGTCCTAGACCGCGCCCATGTCGCCTTCGTCGAAGTCCGCCTCGACGATACCAGAGAACGGGCCCTCCAGACCTTCAACGAGGCAGCCCGCGCCCTGCCCGAGATCGAGGCCTGCCATATGATCGCGGGCGCTTTCGATTACCTGCTCAAGGTCCGCACCCGCGACGTCGCCGCCTACCGTCGCACCCTCGGGGAGCGTATCTCGGCCCTGCCCCACGTCGCCTCAACCTCCACTTTCGTGTCGATGGAAACCGTGAAGGATCCGGTCGAGACGGCGGATGCGCGTCTTGGCTGACCGAGACGGCACAGGCCGGATGCATGCCCCTTTTCGCGCGGTGCCGCCCGGCATAGCCTGTCCACCCAATGACACGAGATCAGTCAGATGAAGGTTGAAGAAGGGCAGACCAATCGCACGGATGCGGCGGATCGCGATGGCAAGGGCGCGGCCTCGGAGGCCTTGGGCATCTCCCTGACCATCGGCGATCTGGAACCGCTGGGGCCGCAGATCGGCGAAAGCGATCCTCTGACGGTTCCGGCCGCCCTTCACGAAGCACTCTTCGGTCAGCCCGACCCTGCTGACAACGAAGGATCGCCGCCCCTTCACAGCTATGCTGTCCTCGACGCAGGGAAGGGAGCGGGCTTGCCCGAGATGCTGGAGGCTTCCGGGCTGGATCACGCTTGCCTCTTCACCGGCGATGCCGCCCGAGAGCTGCGCGACGTTGCGCCATGGATCGTGCGTCTGGAAGAGGGGAACAGATTTGTCCGCGGCCTCTTCACCGCCGGCGACGCACCGTGGGAACTCTGGGGCAAGGCGGCAGGCATCTTCCTGCGCTCCAGAGGATCGATCGATCAGATCCGTGCGCATCTGCGGAAGTTCACGAAGGTGCCGGACGAGACGGGCGCCTGGCTCTACTTCCGGTTCTGGGAGCCATCGCCCCTGCGCGCCTATCTCGATCGCTTGCCGCCGGAGGACGAGTTCCGGCAACGCTGGTTCGGCCTGGACGCCGCCACCAGAATCGAGATGATCCTGGTTCCGGATCCTGCACGAAACGCGATGCGGATCTTCCTGCCCTCTCGAGGGATTGCGACCGACCGCGCCACGAGCGCCGAGCGATTCCATCTGAGACCGGCGGATATCGACGCGATCCGCGCGGCGCGGATGACCGGCGATCTGGAGGCGCTGAGCGCGCTGATCGTCCGGACGTTTCCGCATCTGGCCGAGGCACATTCCCGACCGGACCTCGACCGGGCCATTGCGCGATCTGCATCCCGCGCCCGCGACTTCGGGATCCGGCAGAAGGACAACCTGTTTCGCTTCATTGCCTGGGATCTGCATTCGACGGGTCCGTTCGAGAGAACGGACGCGACCGGCCGGTTGGGCGACATCCTGCGCTCGACCGCGCCGGAGCCAGACAAGATGCGGCGCCTGGCAGAGCGCATGACCCAGATGTCGGAACCGGCCGCCTCAGATGGCCCGGTTTGACAAGTTCGGATAGATCATCCGCTCACGGTCCTCGTCCGGCCTGTGACCCAGCCATTCCGAACTGGTGATCGGCCCATCCTTCATCGAGACGTGTCCGAAATTGCGCAGGATGTCGGCCCTTTGAGCGGGCGTGACCGTTCCGGCCCGCATCGCGGCCACGTGGGGCATGTCGGACGGAATGCGGTAATCCTCGGTATTCGGCAGATCCAGAAAGGCGCCGTCGACCTGCTCGACCGCCGCTTCGTACATCATGTTGAGCGCCACGCGAGACAGGCCAAGCTTGACCCAGGGGCGATGCAGCGCAAGCTGCTCGTCGTACTCGTAAAGCGTCCGGACGAAGGTCTGGCCACGCGCAGAAACCCGCACGGTCCGAACCTGGATCTCCCCCATGTGCCGGACCACTCCGCCCTGCGTCTCGTTCGGACGCAAGAAGCCTTCCCGGACGAAATCCGCTTCGATTTCGGCGTTCGCGCCGGGCCGAAGGTCTTCGGCGCGGGTTCGCGCCTGTGCGGCCAGCGCCTCTTCACGCGAATAGAACACGCGCCGCTCCATTCTGCCCAGAGGCGCGGTATCGCCCGTGCGGGCCGACCCGCCCTCACCGGGGGGCGGGTCGCCCGGCAGCCGCAGCGCAACCTCGTAGCCGCCGCCGATATCCGAATGCGCCCCGGGCAGGCCCAGCGAGTCCCCGCCTGTCCCCGATATGAGACCCACCGTACGGCGCATCTTCGCCCTCTCGAGGTTGTGGTTCAGGCGGAAGTTCCGGCGATACTCGTCCTCTGCCGTCAGGTGATAGATACGCCCGGTCGCCTGCTCGGTCTTGAGGTGAACATTGATCGGGTCGTTATCGTCATCCGCCGCGTCTCCGATCGCGGCGACCGTGTCGAAGATCCCCAGAAAGCGGATTTCGACGTCCAGCCCCGCCGGCAGGGTTTCCGTCCAGTCGCCCGGGCCCCACGGATCGTAGCGGATGCGGCGCGCACGGATCGCGTTGACGAAGTACCGCGCCGAAGCGGCCCCTCGGCTGAAGCCGAAGACATCGAGAATGACCTTCTCGAGGTTGGGCGGCCCGCCCTGCAAAAGGATCTCGGCGTTCAGGCGCCGGAATGTATCCAGCACGCGAGCTTCCACACCGCTACGACGCCCCATCCCGAATGCGTAACCGGTCTGGTCGTCCTCCTCACCTCGAACACTCCCGGCGCCCTCGGCGTAGATCCGACGGAACCGTCGCGCCACGCCGCCGCAAGCATTGGGAATGTCGTGGCCGTTCCTGGTCCCGTTCCGAAACTTGTAGCGATCGAAGAGAAGGGCCGGGTTGGACAACGCATTCCGGTAGCTGTCGTCGTTCCGCGCGCGGGACCGGGTATTGAACCGGTTGTTCAGCGTGCCGTCAAAGAAGACGCCCACTTCCAGCGTCATCGCGGGGCAGGTCTGCGCGACATTGCCCAACTCGCCGCCGAGGCCCTCTTCTCCGGCCGCCGCGCTTGCCGCCGCATCAATCTTCGTCAGATCGTTCATCGGCCTGTCTCTCCGGCGGGGCAGAACGGATCGCGCACCGATGGTGGCGGCGGATCGAGGAAGTCGGTCATCTCGGGAAACCGGTCCGTATCAAGGCGCCAGGCCCTGTCTCCGTCGGGCGCCCTGCTGCCGCACACCCGCGCGGCATCGCGATAGCCCGACGGATCCGGCGTCGGCTCGTCGGATGCGATCAGCATTTCCCCATTCGGCCCGAACACGATCCCGATCACGGCGACATTCTCGTCGATCCGGATCCGGTCGAGCGGGACGACAGCCGTCGCGGTCCATGCCTTGTCCGTTGTCAGTTCCACCCATTGCGCGCGGATCGTCCAGGCGCCGTCCCCGTCCGTATCGGTCGGGGGGCTCAGGACAGATGCGGAATTCGTCCGCCCCCCCAAGGTACCGGGGACGTCGGCAGACGAGGCGACGATCATCTCCGGCGTGCGCGCAAGCGGCTGCTCGAACGAGAGATGGGTCAGGACCGCCGGAGACGACTCGTAGGACCCGAAGGACAGGTCGAGCGTCCGGATATTGCCGCCCGCCTGACATCCGGACAGAGCAAGCAGAGCGCCCAGGGCGAGCAGGCGGTTCACGGGCGGACCTCTTCGGCCAACGGGGGCCGTGCGGCACCTTCGGGCCACGGACGACCGACGGCGCGGAGAATCGGCGACCCGGGCCGCAGCCAGTCGACCAGTTGTGTCGTCATCTGCGTGTAATGCGCTTCCAGCCACTCGATCGCGTCGGCGACGACATAGTCCTCGACGGGCACCTCGAGCGGTCGTGCGGGTGTCGGGGTCGCGCCATAGATCTCCCAGCGCTCAATCGGGCCCAGCTTCGCCGCGATGCGGTCGTGCATCGGATCCCCGTTCGCATCCCAGACGTCCAGCACCTCCGCCGGCATGTTCAGGAGTTCCGTAACGATCTGGTCTTCGGAGGGCGGCGGCGACCGATCCATCATGTAGGTCATCTGCAGCGACGGGATCGGCCAGGTCAGCAACCCGAACCCGTATCGCTCCGACCAGACCGCAAGCTCGCCCATGTTTCCCAAGGCGATGGCATGCGTGTCACCATGAAGATCGACGTCCCCCTCGGTCAGATAGCTCAGGAACGGCCGAAAGAGGGCGGGGTCCACCAGACGCAAGCGCCCCCCCGCGAGGGTGACGAGACCATGGCTGGACCAGATATGCAGAAGCGCCGGCGGCAGGCTGGATATCCAGCGCTCGGTGATCTCGATCTCCGGTCCCCGCTCAATCGGTGCAAGCGCCGCGTCGATCCGCGCGATCGTGGCCGCAGATAGGTCCATCGCCGATTCCCAACTGTCCACGCCCCCGTGGTCAGGGATAACCGAAAGGCAACCGGATCGGGAAGGCCAGAGTGCCCGAACGAATTTCTTGCCGCTGTGGCGCGTCAGTCCGGTGCCTGCGCCCGCCCTTGACCGCCGTGTGGGTCCCTGCACGGATCGCGCCGCCTTGCCTTGAAGTCGACGGATTCACGTGAAGGATGCGCGGCATGGACAGCTCCGTCCCGCCCCGTTTTCCGTCCGCCGACGGCCGCCCGCCTCGACGCGGGTATCTGAGCTATTGTGACGTGCCGGATGCGGAGGGCGCCAGCCTCCTCGAACCTTCGGCCGAGACGCGGGTCTTCGCCCTGCTCGACGCCGCCAAGATCCCGGGCCTGCCCGAGCGTCTGGAGGGGCTGGGCGCGGAATTCGCCTGCCTCTTCGACGGAGAGGCCGCCGAAGACTACGCAGAGGCCGCCCCGTATCTGGTCGACATGACCGATGACGCCAGGCTGCGCGCACATGTCGTGACGCGGTCTTCGGATCCGCTGGACCTGCTGGGGCGCAACGCGGGGGTCGTCGTGACGGCTCCCTGCACGCTTGCCGAGATCCGCGACCGACTCCGCCGCTTCACCCGGATCCGCGACGGGCGGGACAGGTGGTACTATTTCCGCTTCTGGGATGCCGGCGGACTGTTCCACTTCCTTGCCGACGACCGCCTCCCGCTCGATACGGCGGTTCGCCTGTGTCAGATGCGCGACGGCACGGCGTTGACGTGGATCGTGCCCCATGACGGGCGCTTCCGCATCGTGACCCCGACCCGGACCGAAGCTGCGCCGACCGGCTCTCTGGTCCTGTCGGACCGGGAATACGACGCCTTGCGCCTTGCCCGCTGGATCGAGTTCGAGCGCGCGGTGGCGGACGAATTGCGGGCGGACGTCCCAGAGATGGAGGTCACGCCGGGCCGCATCTCCGAACTGTGCCATCGCGGCTTCGCGCTTGGATTGCGCGTCGAGCTGGCGCTTTATACATTCGTGCGTGCGACCGTCCGGGCCTGGCATCTCCAGATCCATCCGGACACCGCATGGGGTGCCATTTCGCACCTGCGGGGCCTGTCGCAATTGGATCGTGCCCGCGCCTACGAGACGGCGGTGGAAGATATTGGAAGGCAAGGATTGCCATGACGTTTTCGACGACGGACGAGGCCGGTCAGGGGGTTTCCCCCTGCGATCCCTCGATCATTCCCATCTATCCCATGCGCTTCGGCCTGACCGGCAACGCCATCGAGGCGATGCTGAAAGGCAGCCGCGCTCCGATGCCGCCGCAGACGATCCCGTCGGTCCAGCCGGCCGGACAGAAGGACCACGAATTGCTGCGGCTGCGGCAGGGATTCGTCTATATCCTCGCCGACAACCACGTCGAGAACGCCACCAGCCCGGACCTGCGCTGGCAGATCTGGCGATACGTCACCTCGCCCGAGGACGACAATTCGTCCGTCCTGCGCGAGGACACGGCCACGCGGGGAACGCTGACGGGCTACACGTTCACCAAGTACGAATGGGAGGACGGCACCGTCGAGGGCCCCTGGGTTCTTGAGAGCAGCGCGCGCAATTTCACCTATGCCTATGTCTCGGCTCAGGTCAGCCGGGTCTGGGTCGCCTATAGCGAAGACCGCTGGCCGTCCTGGTTCTTCCACAAGGCGGCAGCGGATGCGGCGTTCCGCAACCGTCTGATGACCGAAGTCAACGTCCACGCGCCAGACGGCCAGACGGCCGTTCGACTGCGAGAATTGGCGTCCGTCAGCCGCGCCTTCGCCCCGGAGGATACAAGCCAGACCGCCGGAAGTTCGACGGCCTTCGATTTCGACAACATCATGCGCCAGACCGGTGCCGACCAGGTTCCGCTGCGCAATGTCGGCGACTGTCTCAACGCATGGGAGAACGGCCTCGTGGTCGCCGTGCATGACCCGGTGGGTGAGCATCTCGACATGGCGCACACGCTGATGATGTACGAGCAGACCAAGCAGAACTTCTTGGCCGAGTACCAGTATCCCATCAAGATCAAGGAATGCGTCGAACAGGTCCGCATCATGGAGGATGCGGATCCGGGGATCATCTTCAACCGCGGCGGGTTCGACGAGTCTATCCTCGATCCGGCCTACGGGTCCCAGATGTCCGCCATCGAGACGACGCTCGCCCGGATGAGCGAAGAACAGGAACAGCTCGTCGCCAACATCGCCCGGATGGAGGAGCGGACCGGCAAGGGCACCATGATGGAGCTGTTGACCCTGCTCGAGGAGGAGGCGGCCAATCATTCCGGACCCTACGGTAACGAGTTGCTGGCCGCGTCCCTGGCGGTCTGCGCGCGCTGCGCGGCCAAGCTGGGCGCGTCGCCGGTCGGCTCGGACCACCTGCTCGCCAAGGTCCGCGGCGAGGGCGGTCAGCCCGGATTGAAGTTCCTGGACGCGATGGCGCGCCTGAAGGACTTTCTCCAGGCGGGACAGGAATGGCACGACGCCATGCTGCCGGCCATCAACGCGGCGATGACCTTCTACGGCCGCGAGATGGCACAATCCTTCGCCGACGGCTCAAGCTCTCCGCAAGTCAGGTCCGTCATCGAAGAGATGTTCAGCTTCGATCTCGGCCGCCATGCCAGCGTCGACAGCCTGTCGACCGAGTTCCAGAGGGTGATGAACCAGGAATGGACCGACGTCCGGCCCGCCCATCTCACGCTGCGCCCGTCGACGGGCGTGACCCAGACGGCGCGGCTTTTCCTGACCGCGTCCGATGCAGCGGAGCGGCCCGGGATGGTGACGTTCTGGGTCGACATCGAGATCCGTCCCGACAGCGCCTCGGTCAACAACATGCGAACCGCACGCTCCTTCGATGCGGCCGCAAACGGTCTGGGCCTGATGGCGGCGATGCTGTCGCTCTTCACGACGGCGACCGGCTACGGGGCGACCCCCAACCGCAACATCACGAGAGCGGGGCGCGCGGTGCAGGACCCCCTGGTCCAGCTGATCGCGGGCTTTTCGGACGCTTTCTCTTCCGCATACAATCTGCGCACGCTCTCGCCCGTCAGGGAACGCGCCGCCTCTGCGTTGGCTCGGGCGCGGCTCTTCGGGAATGCTAAGAATCTGAGCAATGCCGTCCGCATCCAGAGCGCCCGGGGAACCGTCGCAGTCGGGGGCATGAAGCTCTTTGTGCGATGCCTCGGCATCATCGGCGTCGCGATTTCCGGTGCGATGATGGTCGAGGGCTATCAGCGGGCCGATACGCGAATGATGGTCGGGAACGCGATGATGGCAATTGCCGGGATTGCATTGCTGGCGGCTACCGGCATCGGTGCGATCATCGCGCTCGCCGTGTTACTGGTCGGGTTCATCCTGACGCTCATGGGCAATTCCGACGCCGAAGCCTGGGTGGCAACGTCGTTCTGGGGCCGTTCGCCGAGATATTGGGGCGTGCAACGCGCAAGCTTGCCAGAGCGTCTCGAGGTCGCGCGCGTGCTTGGTGATCCAGCGCATGCTGGCTACGAGAGCATTCGGAGAGAGTTTGACGAGGAACTCGCTAGGTTCATTGACGTCTTCTCGTCGCTCGAGATCAAGACCGGTGCGCGAGGCGACGGGATCCTCGAGTTCCATTCCAACGCGTTGCGCAGCACGGGTGATGTGGCGCGTCTGCGGATCGAAGTCGGATACGACAACGATTGGTCCATGCAGCGTGAGCGTCCCGCGACACTCGGGCGACTGCGTTTCGTGCGGACCGGCGTAGCCGCAGTCACGGTTTCACCTCCGCCGAACCCGAACGGCTCGCTGCATTTCGATATTGTCCGCGTCGAGGCGACTCTGGGACGGACGGTGGGTGATGACAGCTTCGAGGCGAGCGAAACCTTCTCGCCGTCAGAAATATGAGCGTTGGGCCCGATCTCTCCCGCTCGATCATCATTCGCGGGCCGGGCGTCTTCGATGTCGTCGATTTTCGCGACATGGAGTTCCGCTTCTTCATGGTTCTCGGGTCGGTTGGAATACTTGCCGGGTTCATCGTCAGAGATTTGTTCTTCCCCGACCCATTCGGCTTCACGCTCTTGAGGTCGCTACATGCCGTAATCGACTGGGAAGGCGCGATGCGGGCCAACTATGAGGACGCCGTGCGAAACGGATCGCTCATGACCTACGAGACTTTCGCGCGAATGGGAAATTCGGCGTTAGAAATGGGCTGGCTCCATGTACATGGAGGTCTGCTTCTCTCTCTCGGTCTCGCATTTTCCTCAATCCTCTTCGCGCTGGTCGTACCACGCCACGCCCCCGTGCGGTTCGACACCGTGGAGGAAGTCGTATGGACCGTCCATCGCGGGCGGGTCGCCGCCGCGCCGTTGGAGCGCGTGTATCCGGGTCCTTACCGATCACCAGTTATGAGGCGTTATCAGCGACTGGATGAATTCGACGTCGGCTTCGGCCCCGTCCTGATCAACTTGCGGACCGAGAAAAACAAGGCTCTCCCGATGATGATTGGGGCCTTCCCGCCGACCAGGAATGATCAGAACGTTCATCTGGCGCGGCAGCTCGAAAAGCTGACGATCGGCGAAGAATTCGAGCCCGAGCCGCCCGGGGGCTTCCGTCCCGCCGACCCGCTGCGCTGGATCTGTCGCAACCTCGCGCTCTTCCGCGGCCCCAATCTGGACGATCCCATGCGCAAGGCAACGGCGCTGGCTATCAGGGACGCCATGCGCACCCCGCCCGTCATCGACTCGGAGGCCTACAAGGCCGCCGCCGCCGAAGCCTATCGGACCGGCAAGACGAGGTTCAGGATCGACTGATGTTCAGCACGTCCGATTTCATCACCGAGGCCGGCGCGGCGGCCTATTCCGCGGAACGGCAGGACCGGTTCGAGTGGATCGCCTGCGACTACCTCCGACGGACCTTCGGGCCTCGCTTGTCGCAGACGGGCGACGCCGACCTGCTGACTTTCGTTCGCCGCTGCCAGCCCCGCGCCGCAGCGCGCGGTATCGAGGTCGAGTGCGAGTTGCTGCGGTATTTCGCGATCGCGTGCATCCTGGGGGTCGAGTTCGAACACGATCCCCAGCACCGCCCGATGCTGGAGACCGCGCTCTGGATCGAGCCAGACGGCACCCATCGGCGCGTCGAGAGCACCGGGCTTCTATGGGATGAACTCGGCCGCTGGTTCGAGACGATGCAGGCCGACACCGCGGACATGGCCCGGCTTCGCCGCGCCTTCGCCGACCTCTACCGGGACGAGGACCGGGACCCGGACGCGCAATGGCTGTTCGCCTTTCTGGCCGACGCCTGGCCTCGTCTCTACACGGCGCGCCCGCAGACCGCCTGGCTGGATCTGGGCAACGCGGTCCGCCGCTCCGCCGCCGCGCTCAAACTCGACGGACCGGACCTGATGGCTGTCGTCGGATTGGCCCCCTATTACGGCATGGGCCTTCTGGACGATCCGGCCCAGCCCTGGATCTCTGCGGCGCTGGCGATGGACGGCCGCTCGATGCCCGAGCGGCGCCTGGCCCTGGGCAACGGCATTTTGAGTTACTGGACGGCATTGGTCGAAGGAGAACGCGCATGAGCACCTTCACGTCGCAGATCGAGGAGGGATGCCGCTCCTTCTGGTCAGCACTGGCTCGATTGCCTCAGGTCCCCTTGCCCGCAGGCATCGCACCGGGCGGGACGGCCGGTGCATCGCCACTGGATGCCGCGGCCGAGGGCGCGGATACGGCCGGCAGCGATCGCGCGCCGGACTGCACCACGGGCAATTGCTGCGACGACCCGGTCTGGCTCCAGACCGCCGAGGCGGAGCTTGGAACGCTGGAGATCCTCGGCGGCAGCGGAAGCAACCCACGGGTCGAGGAATACCACGCGTCGACCGGCAACTCCTTTACCGATGACACGGCGTGGTGCTCCAGCTTCGTCAACTGGGTGATGGAGAACACGACCAATCCCCGCACGGGCGAGGCCTTCCCGTCGACCAACAGCGCCGGATCTCAGAGCTGGATGAACTGGGGCACCGCGACCGAGCCCTTCGTCGGCGCCCTCATCGTGATCAAGTGGAGCCCCGACAGCTGGGAAGGCCACAACACCATCCTCGTCGGCGAGACGACTGACGGCAATGGCTGGTGGGGCCTGGGCGGCAACCAGGGCATCGCCAATGACGGCTCGCGCGCGGGGCTCGCGGTGAATGTCTCGCGCTATGCGAAGGGCTCGACCATCCGATCCATCCGCAAACCGTCCGGCTTCACCCCCTGCCCCGAATACCTGGAGATCCCCAAGATGACGGCGGCAGAGGTCGAAGCGAAGTATGGCGCTGAATCGGGCAGCGCGAACGGTTACGATGGTACGCGCTAGCGCCCTCTCCCTCGCGCTTTTGGCGCCAGTCGCTGCTCAGGCGGCGGAATGGAACCGTGAGGGGTGCCTTTCGGGCGCCCTGCCCTTCGCCGATTGCGTACACGCTATCCGGGCCGCAGAGACCTTCGTCTCCGCGATGCGTCCGACCGAAGATGGAGAATTGGGTCTGCTGCGGCTCAGCTACGTCGCGGCCGATTTCGCGACGCTGTCCGACGGGATCGATCCGAATGTCTCGCTGATGATCTCCACGACCTTCATCGTCGATGGACGGCTCGCCTATGCCGACCTTGTCGAAGTGGGTCAGGTCATGGATTTCATCGACTTCACGCGCGACGGACCGGGCGCATACGTCTTTCGCGGCGCCGTGTTCTCGGACGAGCTGGGCTGTCCCGTCGTCGCGACCCTGACGGTGGACGCCGGACCCTATACCGTCGCGATCCGCGAGGGCAGCACGACCCCTCCGCCTCCCGTGGTTACAGAGACGCTGGCGTCGAACTGCCGCTAGAGGCCGGTCCTTCCCGCCGTCGGCGGAGGATCGTTGCGCCGTTTCGCGGGCCGGGGGCGACGAAGAGCCGGCAACCCCGCGCGAATTGCGACAGCACGCCGGGCTCTGAATTGGCGATCAGCGTGCGGAAGGTCGTCGGCTCGTAGAACCGGAAATAGATGCGACGGCCCGTCGCGCTGTCACGAACCATCGTGAAACGCCGCATCTGCGCGCGGAGCCCTTTCAGGCTCAGCGGCGTGCGAACGAAGATACCGGGTTGCGACGGCCAGAGGCCCGCATGCAGATCGTCGTCGGGGAAGGCGCTGAACAGGGCACGGACGAAGCCGTTCCCCGGCATCAGCCGGACGACGTAGGGGGCGCTGTCGGCATGGACGCGCGCGGCCTCTCCCTGGAACAGACAGGCATGATCGAGACCCGACGCGGCAATTCGGTCCGCCAAGCCGAAGACGCGCGCCGCATCGAGGACCGCATAGGTGTGATCCTCCGCCGCGCCGACACGGTCGGGGGTCTCCGGAAACAGGACGTCCCGCAGGGAAGCCGGGCATGACCGATCCTCGGTGCGCGCGTCGAACGGAGAGAC
Source organism: Jannaschia aquimarina (assembly GCF_000877395.1). Classification (GTDB taxonomy): domain Bacteria; phylum Pseudomonadota; class Alphaproteobacteria; order Rhodobacterales; family Rhodobacteraceae; genus Jannaschia; species Jannaschia aquimarina. The sequence continues at coordinate 86,975 of NZ_JYFE01000025.1, forward strand.
ATCTGCAAGCTCTTCCCGGTCGAAGCCTCCGGTCAGACCGGCCAAATTCGCCGCGCGGGCCGGCTCGTCCAGTCCGAGGGGCCCCAGGAGCACGTCCTGGCCGTCGGTCAGCGAGGCCGCAAGGGTCACGATCTCGTCGAGCGGCGCCTCCGACGCCTCGGCGATCACTTCGCCTTCGGCTTCGCCCCCACGCTCGCTTTCGGCCTGCCGCAGCAAAGCACGTAGACCCAGATGGGCACGTGTCGCGCGGGCCAGCCCGAGGCCGGAATAGGCGACCCCCGCCGAGTCCCTGACCGTGACACGGCAGGCCCAGACCGGGGCCGGTGTCACGAAAGCGGAGGCGGGGATGGACATCGTCATGAAGCTCGACCGGATCGGAACGCATCGTGGGCGAAAAGACGCCGGATTGCCCGGCAGGTGATGCCGAAGCCGTCCGCGCCTGGCAAGCGGCCGGGCTCAACCCGCCCATCATCGTCTCAAGATTGCGGCCTTTGGAACATGGTCGGCCCCCCCGGCCAATCCGATGCCCCGCAAACGCCGGATTTGGCCTCCGGCCAGCCCGTCTCCGCGCCAGCGTCCGCTAGCCACCTCCGCTCCGATCCAGCAGTTCGGAGACAAGCGGATTGGGAAACCGCCGCTGCGTGGTCACCGCGCAGAACATCTCGGTGATGTCGTCGAGGCGCGCCAGTTCCACCAACCGGCCTGACGATAGTTCGTCGCGGACAACGATGGGCGGGATGACCGCGACGCCGACATCCTCGCGCACCAGAAGACGCAACATGGCCATGTCGTCGCCCTCTGCGGCAATGCGGGGCAGGATACCCAGCCGTTCGAGCAATCCGTCCAGCCCAGCCCGCAATGCCGTCTCAGGCGTGGGCACCACCAGCGGATGCGTTTCCAGTATTTCCCGGACGGAGTCCGCCCTGCCCGATGCACGCGCGGGGCTGCCGACGATGCTGACGGGCTGCTCGTCCAGCCGCTGGACGAGGTAGGGGCTGGACGCGTCGCGGGCGGGCACGAGATTTGTCAGCACGATGTCCAGCGACATCGCGTCGAGCGCGCGCAAGAGGTCCGCCTGCGAACCTGAGCGTAGGACAATCTCGACATCGCCGCGCCCGATCAGCGGTCGCAGGAAGCCGATCTGAAAATTCCGCGACAGCGTGGCCAATGCCCCGATCCGCAATGCCCGCCGCGGGCTGCCCGCCGCCCGCAGAGTAGCGGACAGGTCATCGGCGGCGCGAAAGATCTGTTCTGCGTGATCCAGCGCGATGCGCCCCGCCTCGGTCAAGGCGAGGTTTCGGCCGACGCGGTCGAACAGCGCATGACCCAACGACGCCTCCAGCGCCTTGATCTGCGTCGAGACCGCCGATTGCGAGATGTTCAGGTGGCGCGCCGCGCCGGTCAGGGTGCCGTCCCGGGCGACGGCGCGGAAGAGGCGCAGATGGTGGAGATTGAGGGAAGACATGCTTCTATATGATAGAACGGTTTATCCCAATATATGCAATTTTATTTCACCCCGTCACGCTCTACCTCCCTTCCCGACATATTCGGATCGGAGCCAGATCATGCCATTCGACCTCTCGCTGTCCTTCATCGGCCCGATCTTTCTGTTGATCGGGGCCGGGGCGGCCTTCGCGTCTCCCGGCCGGCGGCCGGGGAATGTCCCTCGTTTGGCGGAATTGGCGGCACTCGGCGCGCTGGCGCTCGCGGTCGTCGGGGTGGTTCAGGCGCTGGCCTTCGGCAACGCCGAAACGAGCGTCCTGGGCCTGCATGCCAGCCCGGTCTCGCTGACGCTTGGTCTGCTGGTCGCGTTCATCGGTTGGGTCGTGATGCGCTACAGCCGGACCTATCTGGATGGCGAAGCGAACGAGGGCGCGTTCCATGGGCTGATGCTCGCGACGCTGGCGGCCGTTCTGGTCTTCGTTCAGGCGGCCAATATCTGGCTGATGATGCTGGCGACGATCGCCGTGGGGCTTTGCCTGCGTCGGCTCCTGCTCTTTTATCCGGACCGCCCCGAGGCAGGCCGCGCGGCCACGAAGTTCGCCTTGGCCTGGCATGGCGGCGACGCAGCGCTTTTGCTTGCCGCGGTCGTCCTCTCGGCCCGGTTCCAGACCGGCGACCTGACGGAACTCGCCTCGCGCGCGACCGAGGATGGGTTGGGCGGTACAGGCAGCGTGGGTGTCGCATTGATCCTGTTGGCGGCCGTTCTCAAGACGGCGGCCTTCCCTCTGCACGGCTGGCTCACCGAAGTGATGGAAGCACCGACACCCGTCTCGGCGCTGCTCCATGCGGGCATCATCAATTCCGGCGGCGTCCTTCTGATCGGCGCGGCCGCCTTGGTGCAACTGAGCCCCGCTGCGATGGCGGCGCTGGTGATGATCGGGGGCCTGACGGCACTGTTCGGAGCGGCGGTCATGCTAACCCAAAGCGCCGTCAAGACGTCTCTCGCCTGGTCGACCGTCTCACAGATGGGGTTCCTGCTTCTGCAATGCGGCCTTGGCCTGTGGGCGCTGGCGCTTCTGCATATCGTGGCGCATTCGCTCTACAAGGCCCATGCCTTCCTGTCCTCGGGGGGCGCCGTGGCGGCGGTGTCCTCGATCCGCCGGCCCGGCCCTGTAGCCGTTCCCAGCCTCGGAGCGGTGCTGAAATCCTTCGGGCTCGCCCTCCTGCTCTATGGCGCGATCGCGACCGCTTTCACCCTGCTTGTCGGCCCAAAGAGCGCGCAAGCCCTCGCGCTGGGTGCAATCCTGATCTTCGGCGTCGCCTATCTGGTGGCACAGGGTTTGGCGGATCTGGCCCCGGCGGCATTGACCAAGCGCACGGCGCTCGCCTCTCTCGCCGCGGCGATCGGCTATTTCACCTTCCAAGCCGTTGCCGAAGCGATCTGGGGCCCCGGCCTGCCCCCTGCCCCGGTGCCGGGCGCGCTGGAATGGGCGCTGATCGTGCTGACGGTGCTGTCCTTTGGTCTCGTGGCGTTCGCGCAGGCCCTCTTTCCGCTCTGGTCCCATCATCCGGCCACGGCGGGGCTGCGCGTGCATCTCGCCAACGGCCTCTACCTGAACGCTTTGCTGGACCGCTGGATCGGCGGCTTCCGGTCCGCGAAATCCTCCTGAACCCATGGAGCCTATGATGTCCAAGGCCACGTCCGACCTGCTCAGCGCCGCCGATGCGGCCGCCCGCCTGATCCCCCCGGCTTTCCCGTTGGAGGCGACGGTCGCGGTCAACCCGTTCCTCGGCCAGACCGGCGAGGATCTCGCCACCGCGTCGGCTCGCCTGACCCGTGCCAGCGGGGCGCGTGCGACACAGGACTTCACGGACTACGCCGCCGCCATCGCATCGGGCCGGATCGGGACGGACGACCTCGCCGACGCACTCGCCGCCGCGACGTCGCCGCTCAAACCCAAGGATGTCGCAGCGCTGACGGCGATGGCCAAAGCCGCACCCGCGACCCCGATACAGGCACTGCCGACGGTCGCCGACCTCGCGGCGGAGGCGACCGGCACGGACTGGCCATCCGTAGTCGAAAAGACCATCGGCCTCTGGGCGGCGGGCCGGTTCGACAACGGTCAGGCGCTTTGGGCACCCGCGCCGGGTCAGGATTGCTTTGCCGCCTGGCGCGCCTGGGCCGGCCACGACCTGACGCCGGAAATCGCGGGACTCACCGGCTTTTGCGCCCATGTCGTCAGCGCGCCCGACACAGCCGATCGGGCGATCGAGCGCGCGGCCGGGGCCCTCGGCCTGACGGGTGACGCCGCCGAGAGCGCCTTCCACCGGCTCTACATGGATCTGGGCGGCTGGTCGCAACATGCGCGCTGGCTGCTCTGGCAGGCCGAACTCGCAGGCGGGACCGACGGCACGATGCGCGACCTGCTGGCCATTCGCCTGATCTGGGAAGAGGCGCTTCTTGCCCGCGTGCCCTCCATCGCCGAGGCCTGGGCCGAGACCGTCGCCGCCCATTCCAGGCCAATCGAGCCGTCCAAAACGGAGGTCGCGCTCGCCATCCTGCAAGAGGCCGCCGACCGCGCGCATCAGCGCCGCCTGACGGATGCGCTGGATGGCGCCGCCCCGGGCGCCGAGCGGCCCGCGCTTCAGGCCGCCTTCTGCATCGATGTGCGCTCCGAGGTGTTCCGCCGGGCGCTCGAAAGCGTCGATCCCACCATCCAGACCATCGGTTTCGCAGGCTTCTTCGGCCTGCCGCTGTCGCACCGCGCCAAGGGCTCGGACGTGTCCGAGGCGCGGCTGCCGGTGCTGCTGAACCCGGCCATGGAAACGGTGACCCAGACCTCCGAGGCCGCCGACCGGCAGGCCCGCATCACCGCCCGCGCGGGCCGGGCCTGGAACCGGTTCCGGCAGGCGGCCGTCTCCTCCTTCGCCTTCGTCGAGGCGGCGGGCCCGCTCTATGCGGGCAAGCTGGTCAAGGACGCGCTCGGCCTTGGCGGAGGCGCGCCCGCACCGGACCCGGCTCCGCGCGTGGCCGACGGCCTCTCCGCCGAGACAAAGGCCGACACCGCCGCAACTGTCCTCAAGGCGATGAGCCTCACCGGCGGGCACGGACGCATCGTCCTGCTGCTGGGCCATGGTGGCCACGTCACCAACAACCCGCATGAGAGCGCGTATCATTGTGGCGCGTGTGGCGGCTATGCGGGGGACGTCTCGGCCCGGCTACTCGCCTCGCTTCTGAACGATCCTGAGGCGCGGGCCGGTCTCGCTGACCGAGGCGTGGACCTGCCCCATGACACACGCTTCGTGGCCGGCCTTCACGACACCACGACCGACGAGGTGACGCTCTACGATGTAGCCGAGGGCGATCTGACCGAAACCCGCCGCTGGCTGGCGCAGGCAGGCCGGATCGCGCGGGCCGAACGCGCGCCTTCGCTGCCTGGGGCGACGCCCGAAACGGTCGCCGCGCGCGCACTCAACTGGGCCGAGACGCGGCCCGAATGGGGCCTCGCGGGCTGTGCCGCCTTTATCGCGGCGCCGCGCGGGGCGACCGCCGGTCGCGATCTGGGCGGCCGGGCCTTCCTGCACAGCTACGACTGGCGCGCCGATGAGGCCTTCGCGACTCTGGAGCTGATCCTCACCGCGCCCGTGGTCGTCGCGAGTTGGATCAGCCTGCAATACTATGGGTCATCGGTGGCGCCCGAAGTGTTCGGCGGGGGCAACAAGCTGATCCACAACGTCGTGGGCGGCATTGGGGTCATCGAGGGCAATGGCGGCCGCCTGCGTCCTGGTCTGCCGTGGCAGGCGATCCACGACGGAGAGAGCCTGCGTCATGAGCCCCTGCGCCTGACGGTCATGATCGAGGCCCCGCGAGACGCGATCGCGGACGTTCTGGAGCGGCACCCCCACGTCCGTGCGCTCTTCGATAATGGCTGGCTGCACCTGCTCACGCTGTCTGACGGCCGCGTGGATGCGCGCTATCGTCCCGGTCTGGCATGGGAAACGCCGCCCAGTCCCGCGCTGGCTGCTTGACGCGGCGCGACAGGGGCGCCCGGATCGGCTCGGCTGCCCTGCCGCCGCGACATCGGCTAAGACGCCCGGCGGCCCTTACCGGCCATCGGGCTGACGATGCCGTCCGCGTCGCCCAGGAACATGCCAACCTTGTTCAGGCGCGGGATCGAGTCGCAGATGACCTTCAAGACAATCAGCATTGGCACGGCAACGACCATCCCCATGACGGACCAGATCCATGCGAAGAATGCGACCGACAGAAAGACCATCGTCTTGTTGAGGCGCAGCCGCTGTCCCAACAGGGCGGGCGTCACGAACTGGCCCTCGAACGCGGTCAGCGCATAGTAGGTCAGGAAGATTCCAAATCCCGCGAACGTGTCCTGAAAGAAGACGAAGCCAGAGATACCCGCGACCGCCGCCCCGATCACGGCGCCAACGAAGGGCACGAAGTTCAGCGCGGTCGCCATGATCCCGAAAAGGTAGGCGGTGGGCATTCCCCAGAACCACATGGCCACGCCGATGGAGATCCCAAGCCCGATATTGATCAGCGTGATCGAGCCGAGGTAATTCCCCAGGCCCCGTTCGATCATCCGGATCGTCTGGAGCGTCGCGCGCTTGTCTTCGAACCGGTCGGCGATTTGAATGGCCTTCTGGATGAAGGTGTCGCCAGAAGCGACGAGGAAGAAAAGAAGACAGACCGCAAAGATGATCTGGCTCAAGAGGCCCGGCGCGACCGAGAAGACCGAAGAGGCGATACTCGAGTCGGACACGACCTCCACCTGCATCGGAGCATTGCCTCCGTTTGCCTCGTCCATCGCCTCTTCGGTCGCCTCTGCCGCCAGCGAGATCGCCTCCAGCGGGCCGCCGGGGCCGGTCAACTGGATCATCGCCCGATCCATCAGGGTCGGAAGGTCGGTGACGAAGGCTTGGACAGGCACTGCGAGCGCGGTGACGCCGAAGACGACGACCGCGGTGATCGTCAGCGTGAACAGGGCCGCGGCGATCGGTGCGGGCACGCCCAATCGCTGTAGCCCGCGCCGCGGGGCGTTCAGAATGAAGTACCCCAGCAAGGCCGCCGTCACCGGAAGCAGGAACCCAGCCGCCACGATCAGAGCCTGGATCAGCAAGATGATGAAGATACCCGTCACGGGCACGGTCAGCGGATGGGGCCGGCCCTCCGCTCCGTGGCGGTCGCTTCGGACAGCCGACTGAGCGTCCCGCGCCGTGCGGCCGTCTTCAGGCGACATCGCCAAGCTCGTCCGCCTTGACGGCATTGCGATGGCCCATCGGCTCGCGCGGGCCGGTCGTGGTATCCCGCGCGGTCTGTGCTTCGATCTCCGAGTTCAGTTCCGCCCCCAGAAGGATCACGAAGGCCGAGATCCACATCCACATCAACAGCACCACAGCGCCCCCCAGACTGCCAAAGGTCTCGTTGTAGGAGGCGAAGTTCGACACATAGATCGTGAACCCGATCGACGCCACCAGCCACAGGATCGTCGCCGCGACGGCCCCCGGCGACAACCAGCCCAGGGTCGCGGGTGCCCGGTCAGGACCGACGCGGTAGAGCACCGCCAGGCCGCCGATCACGATCGCCGCCAGCGGAACGTAGGACAGAAGGCGGACGAGCAACTCCATCGTGGGCGAGAAGGTCAGAAAGCTCAGCGCGACCGGCAGCGCGACCACCAGCGCCAGCGCGGCAATCACCCCAAGGATCATAGCCAGCGTCAGACCGATCGTCGTCAGCTTGAGACGGACGAAGCTGCGCGTCTCCTTTTCATCGTAGGCCAGGTTGATCCCTTCGATCAGGCTGCCGACGCCTGCGGAGGCCGACCAGAGAGCAAGCCCGAAACCCAGCATGGCGCCCAGGGTCAACCCTGCCGTCTCCCCCTGCGCGAGTTCCCGGGCCTGACCCAGCAGGATCTCGGATACTTGCGAGGGGACGACTCTGGTGATCCCCTCCAACGCCGAAACCAGTTCCGCCGGGGCGTAGATGAGGCCGGTGATCGCCATGAGAGCCGTGATCGCCGGGAAGACTGCCAGAAGCCCGTAGAACGCAACACCCGCCGAGACGAGCGCAACGTGGTCCGCCGCGATCTGCCCCTTTACCCGCCAGAAGATGTCTTTCCATCCGGCCTTGGGAATCGCCATCGGCGATGCCGCATCCCGACCCCGCCCCGGCTGTTGCCGGGCGGCCTGTCGCGCGCTTGCCGGTCGATTCCGGTCGGCCATGATCTTCCCTCGCTCACAATCCCGTTCTGAAGACGGAACTTGCGAGGGGCCGCGATGTTCCGTCGCACCGGCCGCCGTCAGGCGGCGGACAACAGGTCCGGCGCCGGGGCGTCCATGGTCTCGGGCGCCAGATGCTTTCGCAACAAGGCTGCGTTGCGGCGATTGGCCTTGAGGCCCAGATCCAGCAGATCGCCAACCAGCGGCACGGATCCCACGACCCAGTCCAAAGCGATGTTGAAGGCCATGCGCCCCTTGACGGCGTTCGAGGCACCCAACCGGTGCCCCTCCATCCAGATGTAGGCCGCCGGCGCCACGGTCGCGACATCGCCGAGCCCCGGCACGAGGCCCAGGATCGAGTCCCATCCGAACCGGATCCCGGTTCCGGGAATGCGGAACCGGCTGTCCAGATTGTGGGCAAGACGGTCGAGCCGGTCCAGTCGGGTCACGAGGTCATCCATTGAAGTTCTACGCGACAGCCCGCCTCGCGGTTCCCGGTGGTGGACCGAAAGCGCCCTCGCGCCTAGGCTCGGGCCGGGAGGAATGCCATGACACTGGACGGACAGATCGCGGTCGTGACCGGCGCCGCGCAGGGGATCGGAGCGGCCGTGATGCGCGGCCTCACCGAAGCGGGGGCACGGGTGGCAAGCTGGGACAGCGCGTCCCACAACGCCCAGACATGCGAGGCGCTGGGCACGCTGGCGGTCGCCTGCGATGTGACCGACGAGGCATCCATCGCCGAGGCGCTCGCAGCGACCGAACGGGACCTGGGCGCGCCCTCGATCCTGGTGCATTCGGCGGGCATCGCGGGGTCGAACGCCCCCGTCACGGATTACGACCCGGCAGAGTTCCGGCGTATCGTCGACGTGAACCTGACGGGCACCTTCCTGGTCAATCGCGCCGTCGCGCGGGGGATGCGGGAGCGCGGCTACGGCCGGATCCTCAACATCGCCTCCGTCGCCGGGAAAGAGGGCAACCCGAATGCCTGCGCCTATTCCGCGTCGAAGGCCGGGGTGATCGGCTTCACCAAGTCGCTGGGAAAGGAAATGGCGGATGTCGATGTCGCGGTGAATTGCGTGACCCCAGCCGCCGCGCGGACGCCGATCTTCGAGCAGATGAGCCAGGAGCATATCGACTACATGCTCTCCAAGATCCCCCGCGCCCGGTTCCTGGAAGTCGAGGAGGCCGCCGAAATGATCGTCTGGTGCGTCTCCCCGGCCAACAGCTTCACCACCGGCGCCGTCTTCGACCTGAGCGGCGGGCGCGCGACCTACTGACCCCGCTCAGAGGTCGAGAACCGGCGGGCAATGGTCCGAAACCTCGGGTGAGCGTACGACCTCGAAGCCACGGACGGATGCGACCGGATCGACCAGCATGTCGTCGGGCTGCGAGAGGCGTTCCACCATCCAGATCAACCGGTCTGCCTGAGCCGCGCGTGCGGGCGTGTCCATCTTGCCCCGCAGGTCGCGAAGACCGTGCACGTGGACGACACAAATCGCCCAACCGGCCGCATGATCGTGGACCCGCAGGCCATGTGCGCTGCGCGACCGCGGATGATCGCCGTAGCCCTCCGGCTCGTAATCCTTGTGAACGACGTCCCGATAGGTCAGGACGTCCCTGTCGCTGGCGGGGCTGTGCACCACCTCTTGCAGACACCGGATGTCGGGCCCCATTCCGCGACCCAACCAACAAGCGTCTCGTGAAGCGTGGCGCCCCATCCGTTCAGACAGGCGGTGCTCACCCTCGCCCCCCGTGATCCCCGGTCAAGTGATGGCGGTGCCGGCAGAGGGACTCGAACCCCCGACCCTCTGATTACAAATCAGATGCTCTACCAGCTGAGCTATACCGGCCCGCAGCCTTGCCATAGTGCCCGCGGGCGGATCGGGCAAGCGCGCGCAAGCTGGATTATCCAAAGCCATCCACATGGATTGCCCCGCCACCGCCCGCCAAGCTAACGTGGCGGACGCGGTCGGGTGCCGCGAAGGACAAGCGGCAGCGAGGCTCATGCAGATCGCCATCCATCTCGGGGCGCACCGGACCGACGAGGACCTGATCCTAAGGACGTTACAGCGCAATTCGGGCGCGCTGGACGCCGCGGGCGTCACCGTGCCGCCCCCGGGCCGCGCCCGGCCGGCGATCCGCAAGGCGGCGCAATCGGCGGGATCGGGCGGATTGATGCCCGATGCGCAGAACGCCCTGCTGGCCGAGATGCTTGAGGACGGCGTCGAACCCGCCCGCGTGATCCTGTCCTACGAAGCGTTTCTCGGCATCTACGCAAAGGTTCTGGACGGCACGCGCATGTATTCCGATGCCGGGCGCCGGGCGGCGCTGCTGCGCAACCTGTTCCCCGAACACGACGTCTCGTTCTTCATGGCGATCCGGAACCCGGCGACCTTCGTCCCCGCGATCTTCGAGGCCTCGCGGATCGACCAACTGGAAGAGTTCCTGGACGGCCACGACCTGACGGCCATGCGCTGGTCCGAGCCGATCAAGGCGATCCGGGCCAGTTGCCCGGACGTGCCCTTCACCGTCTGGTGCCACGAGGACCTGCCGCTTCTGCTGCCCGAGGTGCTGGCCCTGCTCTCGGGCGTCGAGGAGCCGATGGAGGGGGCGGACGCCATGGCGCAGCACGTGATGACCGATGTCGGCTTCCGCCGGATGCAGACCTATCTGGCGGACAACCCCGCGGCGACCCGGTCAACCTGGCGCAAGGTGGCCACGGCCTTCCTGGGCAAGTTCGCCGATCCCGAAGCGGTCGAGCCCGAGATCACGACCGAGGGGTGGACCTCCGAAGCCGTCGCCGCCCTGTCGGAAATCTACGAAGAGGACGTGGCCCGCCTCCAGCACCTGCCGGGCATCACCTTCCTGACACCCTGACGCGCCGCCGCGGGCCGTGGTCCGGTCAGCGCATCCCCAGCGCTTCCTTGTACATGTCGAGCACGGCCTCTTCCTCGGCGATGTCGTCCGGCTCGCGCTTGCGCAGGGCGACGACCTTGCGCATCACCTTGGTGTCGTAGCCGCGCCCCTTGGCTTCGGCGAAGACTTCCTTGATCTGCTCGGCGATATCGCTCTTCTCGGCCTCCAGATGCTCGATCCGCTCGACGAATTGCCGCAATTCCTCGGCGGCCACGCCGTAATTTCCGTCCGATCCCTGTCCCGCACCCGTATCGCTCATGCCTGTCTCCCGCAGCCCTTGCCTCTGGTCAGGCCCGCGGGTTAGCGCCCCCGCGGGGACGATGCAACGGAGGCACGCATGACGGCACTGGTCTGGATCGGAGCGGCCCTCACGGTCGCGGGACTGGCCGGGCTGGGCTGGTGCATCCTCGTGGCCCTGCGGGCCCGGCGAGCCAGGCTGGAAGGCCCCGAGATGGAGGCGCGCCTGCGCGGCCTCGTCGCGATCAATCTGGGCGCACTGGCCTGTTCGACGATCGGGCTGATGATGGTGGTCCTGGGCGTCTTCCTGTCCTGACGGCTTGACCTGCGAAGCGGCCGGATCAGGTTGCTGCGAACGGGATTGGCAAGGGCGGGCCGGTGCGGCCGGTGGGGTCTTATGAGTGATGCAGGCAGCCTTTCGGGCCGGACCGTTCTGGTGGTCGAGGATGAGGTCCTGATCTCGCTCGACCTGTCCCTCCAACTGGAGGATGCCGGCGCAGCGGCCCTGATCGCCGAGAGCGTGGCGCAAGGTGCCCAACTTCTGGAAGAGCGAAGCGACCGCATCGACGCGGCCATCCTCGACATGCGCCTGCCGGACGGCGACTCGACCCCCCTGGCCGAGGACCTGACGCGCCGCCGCATCCCTTTCCTCTTCCATTCGGGCCACACCCGTCCCGAGGACGTGGCCGAGCGCTTCCCCGACGCGCCCGCCCTCTCCAAGCCGACCCCCTGGACGGAGTTGGAGCAGCACCTCGATCACCTGATCCGGCAGCAGGCGATCTGACCGGTCACCCCGGCGGCTCGGGCGGCGTGGCTTCGCCCCTGTCGAACCGCTCCCAGCCTTCGCCGTCAAAGACGTCGACGCCCAGCTGCGCCAGGACGTCGGCGAAATCGACCATGACCCAATTGTCCACGATCCGGCCGTCCTCGACCTTCCAGAAATCCATGTAGCGAATGGTGACGCGTTTGCCCGTCGGGGGCACGCCCATGAAGATCCCGCGATGGGTCGCCTCCTGCCGCCCGAACGCGGCCGCCCATTCGCCCATGTAAAGCCGCGCCTCGTCGATGCAGACCTTGTCGCCGAACGCGGCCTGAAACGGCTTCTGCCAATTGTCCTGGAAGGCGCGCAGTCCCTCTTTCGTGCCGCAGCCGCGATTGCCCATCCAGCGGAAACCTTCGGCGAAGAACTCGCCCATGTCGGCGATCCGGTGATCGTTCAGACCGTCGACCATGCCTTCGATCACGGCGCGGGTCTCTTCTGTCTTGCTCATGTCGGTGCCGCGCGTCAGCGCGGCCTGCTCCGGGCGTGTGCCCTTCATCTCGATCCCCCTCGGGCTTATCGTCCTCTCTGACCTAGCCCCGACCGGAGATCGGCCCATGCCTCAATCCGCAGCGTGCCATTGCGGCGCCGTCCGTCTTCGCGTGACCCTCTCCGACGGCCTGTCGACAGCGCGGCGCTGCGATTGCTCCTTCTGCCGGATGCGGGGCGCGGTCGCCGTGTCGGCGCCGCTGTCGGGCGTGGAGATCCTGTCCGGCGAGACGCTTCGGTCCTACCGCTTCGGCACCGGTGTCGCGGAGCACTGGTTCTGCGGAACGTGCGGGATCTACACCCACCACAAGCGCCGGTCCAACCCAGACGAGTACGGCATAAACGTCGCTATCCTAGAGGGCGTGAGCCCGTTCGACTTCCCGGAGGTGGAGGTGATGGACGGGATAAACCATCCCTCGGACGGTGGAGGCGGGGTGGCCGGGATTCTGCGATACGAGGCCCGGCTCCGGCGCTGATCCCTTCTATTAGCCCCCCCTTCGCGCCTTGTCCGATCACCGGAACGGGTCAGGCGGCGCGACGGCCGCCGATCTCTCCGATTTCCTGTCCGTTCAGGACCAGCGTCGTCGCGACGGGCGTGGCCGAGGCGACGGCTTGCAGCGCCATGCAGGCCCGGCGGCAATGGCCGACGAATTCGGCCACCTTCTCGGCGCTGTCGGAGCTTTCGATGATCAGGTTCATCTCCGCCCCCTCAGGCAGGCCCTGAACGTCCTCGGGATGGACGTCGCCCAGATCCAGCGTCGTGGTCCAGCTCGCGCGCTGTTCCAGGCGCGCCCGGTCGATCCGGAAGCCGCGGGACTTTGCCAGCATCTCCACATGGCTCATCAGGCAGAGCCCCAGACCGGCGGCGAAGTACATAAGCGGTGACGGGGCGGATCCGCGCCCGCCGACGGCGGTGCCCTCGTCGCTGACGATCTCCCAGGTGCCACCGTTCGGGACATTCGAGAAGACCGTCGCCCGCTTCAGGTGCATCCCTTCGGGCATGCTCTCGACGTTCACATGAGCGTCGAAGCGCATCCGGCCCCCCCGCTTCACCTTCTCGAAGCTCGGATCGGGCAGGGTATCCTGCCGGGGCGCCTTTGACACGCGGCGCACGATGGTGTCTTCGTTCATGGTCCAGTTCACATCCGTCATGACGGTTCTCCTTTCGTCCTGGTTACGATTTGCGGGCAGGCGCGCCGCCCGCGTCAGGCGGCTTGCCGCCGCGCCGCGACGCGCGCGCCGCGCTCGGCGAAGAACAGCGAATAGAGCACCGGGACGAAGCCCAGCGTCAGCACCGTCCCCACCGCAAGCCCACCGGCCATGACCACAGCCATCCCGTAGAAGAGCGGGTCGTTCGACAGGATCAGCGGCAGCAGGCCGAGGATGGTCGTCACCGTCGTCATCACGATGGGTCGGAGGCGGCGCTTCGCGGCTTCCACGATGGCGTCGTCGCCCTCGCGGCCCTCCGCGCGCTCGATGTCGATCCGGTCGATCAGGACGATCGCATTGTTGAGGATGATGCCCGCCAGGCTCAGCAAGCCCAGGATCGGCATGAAGCCGAACTCCGCATCGAAGAGCCGCAACCCCAGCCCTGCCCCCAGAACCACCAGCGGGACCGTGGCGAGAATGATCGCGGGCCGGCGGAAGGAGTTGAACTGCGCGATCAGCAGCACGACAACGACGGCCAGGCAAAGCGGCATGCTCGCCAGCAGCGCAGCTCGCCCCTCGCCCGATTGCACGAGGATGCCGTCGAATTCGATCGTGTGGCCGGGCGGAAGCTCTGCGCGGAGCGCGTCCAGATCGTCCTCGATGAGGGGCGCCATATCCTCGGCGCCCATCACCTCGGACCGCCCCTGCACGGTCACCGTGCGGGTCAGCCCCTCGCGCTCGATCCGGGCATAGCCGTTGACCAGTTCCACATCCGCGACCTGCATCAGCGGAACGACGGATCCGTCCTGCCCGAAGACCGACAGGCTGCGCACGCGGTCCAGATCGGTCCGCTCCGCATCCACGGCGCGCGCCACGATGGGGATCGTATCGTCGCCCTCGCGGAATTCCGAGACGGCGCGGCCCGAGAAATAGGCGGACATCGAGCGGGCCACGTCGGCCGAGGTGACCCCGGCCCGGCGGGCGCGGGTCTGGTCGACATGGACAACGACGCGCGGGATCCGGTTCTCCCAATCCTGACGGATGTCGCGGGCGCCCGGAACGGTCGCGATGATCTCCTCCACGCGGGACGCGGTCTCGTAGACGAAGGCCCGGTCCGGCCCCTTGACCTGCACCTCGAGGATGGCGCTGTCGGTCGGCCCGAGGAACATGCGCGTGACATGCGCCTGCAAGTGGGCGAACTCGGCCGCCAGATGGTCGCGCAACTCGTCCATCGCGCGGTCCACGTTCGCGGGATCGTCCACGTTCATGATCAGGACGGCCCGGTTGGGCGCCGGATCGACAGGCGTCAGCGACAACACAAAACGCGGCCCGCCCGTGCCGACATAGGCGGCGTGATCTTCCAGCCAGTCGAACCGCTCGGGCGTCAATGTCGGCAGCAGCGCCGCCATCTCGGCCTCGGTCGCCTCGGTGGTCACGTCGGCCGGCAGGTAGACATAGGTGATGAGCTGCGCCCGGTCGCTGTCTGGAAAGAAGCTCTGCGGCGAGGTGACGACCAGCGCCGCCCCTCCGGCCAGCCCCGCCAGCATCGTGCCGACGAAGAGGCCGCGCACTTTCAGCACGCCTTCGATCAGGCGACCGTAACCGCGCACCAGGGGGTCGAACATGCGCTCGTAATAGGGGCGCGCGCCGTCCGTCTCGGCAGTCGCGAAGCGGTGCGACAGGACGGGTGTCACCGTCATCGCCAGAAGCCACGAAATCGACAGCGCGATCGCCACCACGATCGAGATCGACCGCGTGTATTCCCCGGCGACATGCTCGGCCAGCATCAGCGGCAGGAAAACGAGGATCGTCGTCGCCGTCGACGACAGCAGCGGCAGGGACAATTCCCGCCCGGTCCGCTCCAGCGCCTCGTCCTTGTCGGCACCGTCGCTGAGACGCGCCTTGAAGTCTTCGGCTACCACGACCCCCGCATCCACCAGCAGACCCAGCGCGATGACGAGCGTGGCAAGGCTCATCCGCTCCAGCGGCAGGCCCAGAAAACCCATCACTGCCAGCGTGGACAGCATCACGAGGGGCACGATGGCACCGACGATCAAGCCGGTCCGCAGACCCAGCAGCAACACCACGACCGCCAGCACGATGCCAAGCGTCTGCAAGACATTAATCGTCACGCCATGGACGGCCTGCTCCACCTGATCAGGCTGAAAGGTGACGATGTCCAAGGTCATGCCCACCGGCAGACCCGCCTCGATCTCGTCCAGCGCCTCGGCGATGCGAGGCCCGAACTCGAGGACGTTGTTACCCTCCTGCATGGCGATGGCGAAGACGATTGCCGGATCACCGTTGTAGAAGGCCGATTGCGGGGCCGGATCGACCAGACTGCGCTCGATCCGCGCGATATCGCGCAGGGGGATCGACGTGCCGTCGGGCAGGGAGATCAGCGTCTCCGCGATTTGCTCCAAGCTGCGATAGTCGCCCGTGGGCTCGATGATGAGCGCGCGCGGGCCGATGTCGATCTGCCCGCCGGGACGGATGATGTTCTGATTGGCCAGCGTCGCGGTGATGGCGTCGGGGCTGATGCCCAACTCGGCCAGCCGCGCGTTGCGGGTCTCGATGTAGATACGCTCCGGCTGGCGGCCGACGACGTCGATGCTCTTGACCCCGGCCTCGCCGTAGAGCCTGTCGCGCACGTGGTTCACCATGTCCCCCAGCTCGGCCAGATCGTGATCGGTCGAGCGCAGGGCCGCGGTGACCACGGCCACGTCACCCACATCGTCCGAGACCACGGAAGGGCGCGCGCCGTCCGGCAGATCGGCCTGCGCCAATTCCACCTCGGCGCGCAGGTCGTCCCAGATCTGATCCAGTTCGAAGAACCGGTCGAACACCTCCACATGGATGATCGACGTCCCCGGCAGCGACGAGGAGCGGATCTCCTCCACCTCGGGGATCTGACGGATCGCGCGCTCCAGCGGCTTGGTCACCAGCTGTTCCACCCGTTCCGGCGACAGGCCGGGATAGGCGGTCGTCACGATCGCCTCGCGAATCGTGATCTGCGGGTCCTCCTGCGCGGGCAGCGTGAAGTAGCTGTAGGCGCCGAACCCCATCAGGACGGCCACGACAAAGAAGACGAGGCGCTGGTAGCTATGAGCGAGTCGGGTCAACATGCCGTTTCTCCTTATTGGTCGTAGCGGGCCACGCCGGTGCCGCGCAGGCGGACCCTCTGGCCGTCTTCGAGGAAGACGATGCCGCGCGTGGCGACCCGGTCACCGGGCTCAAGCCCGTCCGAGACGAGCGCGAGGCCGCCCTCCGTTCCGGCCAGGACCACCGGAACACGACGCAGCACGTCGTCCTCCGCATCGACGCGGAAGACCGTGTGGCCCTGATCCGCATCGGCGGCGATCGCCTCGACGGGGATCGCCAGCAAGTCGGTCCCGCCATGCGCATTGGCCAGCCGGAAGGCGATCTCCAGGCTCATTCCGGTCCGTAGATCCGCTTCGGCGTCGCGCACCGACAGTGTGACCGGAAACCCCGCCGTGCTGATCGAGCGCGCGCCGATATCCCTCAGCGTCGCCGTGAAGGTGGCCTCGGAGCCGTCCAGCAGAACGGCGTCATGTTCGGTGCCAATGCGCAGGCGCGAGACGACTGTATCGGGAACCGTCGCGGTGATTTCGAAGCCGCCGCCATTGCTCTGGATCTCCAGCACGGGACGTCCGGATGCGACGGTCTGCGCCGGCTCGACCAGTCGGGCCGCGACGCTGCCATCGTAGGGCGCGCGCAACGTGGCGTCATTCAGCCGATCCTGGGCTGTCTCGATCCCGCGGAGTGCGATCTCGTGGCGGCTGCGTGCCGCATCCAGCGAGGCCTGCACGGTCTCCAGCAGCGCTTCCGAAACGACGCCCCGTGCGAAAAGGACGCTCTGGCGGTCGAATTCCTGACGCGACTCTTCAAGGCGGGCCTCCGCCTCGATCAGCGCGGCACGGCGCTCCTGAAGGGCGATCTCCAGCAGGTGCGTATCCAGCTCCGCCAGAACGTCGCCCTCCTCGAACCGCTCGCCGATATCCACGGTGACCCGGCTGACGCGCCCATCCACCTCGAAGGCCAGCGGCGCGCGATCCAGAGCCCGTACCTGTCCCGGCAGCGCCCGGATCGCATCGTCGCCAAACGGCATGGCGGCCGCCCAGTCGATCATCGGCACGATCGCCTCGCGGGGAGCGGCCGTTCCCGCCAGCGGCGCGGGATAGGCGAGGGCCCCGGACCGGCTGCCCAGCGCCACCGAGTGAGCGATCCCGGCGATCGGGCCGTAGACGGTCGCCCCGCGCAGGTGCTGCGCCGCGTCGGGCGCATCCCGGTAGACGCCGCCCAGCAAAAGGCCGGGCAGCAAGAGGATCGCACCCCCGGCCTGCGCCAGCCCGAGCGCCGCACCGCTCAGGCGCATGCCGCGCCCTGCCGATGCGGGCCTCCGGATCATGCCCAGGACGACCATCGCCGCGACCCACAGCCCCAGCCCCGCCATCGCCAGCCCGGCCTGTCCCGCCAGCGCCGCTAGCCCGGCTGCGGCAAGGAGAACGGCGGCGGCCGCCATTCGCAGCAAACCGCCAAGCGCGCCGAGCCAGAGCGATGCGATCAGGATGAGAAGGAAGACGAAATCGAAGGACATGTGGGGAAACCTGTCTGGAAATGGGGGTCAGGCGCGCAGGATGGCGCGGACGAACAAGGCGAGCATCGCGACCGACAGAAGGTCCGGCACGGGCACGGTGCCGCTCTCGGTCAAAAGCGTCGTCGTGGCTGCCCCGCCGACCACGATGCAGGCTGTCAGGACGATGCCGACCAGCGCGGTCGCTCGCACGAGCAGGAGGAAAATCGCCGCCAGCTTGAGCAAATCGTCGGCCTGCAATGCACCGGCGCTCACCGGATGCAACGGCATGCCTTCCAGCCCGATCACCAGAATCGCGGCCGCGTAGACCAGCGCCGTCAGGCGGTCCGGCCGCAAGAGGGCCAGTTGCCCGGAACCGGGCACCGGACCCGGTCGGATGTCGAAATCCTCCGGCATATCGGCCTCCTCTCAAGTTGCGTGGCCTTGAACGTGCCAATCCTCTGCGGCCTTGAATAGTGACCGGGATGAGACTTACCGTTCCGATAACGGAACGGTATGCATGAGAGACGATGGACGAGGATTTCCAGACCAGCCTCGATGACCTCCGCCTGTTCTTCCTCTTGGATCAGGCCGGCAGCATCAGCGGGGCCACCCGCCGCTTCGGGATCGCGAAGGCCACGCTGTCCCGCAGTCTCGCCCGGCTGGAAGACCGCGCGGGCATGCCGCTCTTCGACCGGACATCGCGGGGCCTCAAGCTGACGCAGGCGGGCGCGCTGATGCTGCCGGCCGCCCGCGACGCGACCGAGGCGGGCGCGCTGGCCGAGGACGTGCTGCGGACCGCCCGCGGCGAGCCCGAGGGCCTGCTGCGCATCGCCGCGAGCGCCTTGTCGGCCCAGCAGATCCTCGGGCCCGTCGTCGCCGAGTTCACACGACGCCACCCTAAGGTGATCGTCCGCATCCATATCAGCGGCGTCGGCCCCGACCCTCTGGAGGAGGAGCTCGATCTCGTCCTGCGCCTCGGCCGCCCCGAGGAATCCTACCTCATCGCCCGCCGCATCATCGGCTCCCGTTTCGCGCTCTATGCCGGGCGGGAGGATGCGGAGCGTCTGGCCCACGCCCCACGCGAGGCGATCGACACGTTGCGGCGGGTGGTGATCGACGTGCCCGGCGCGCCCGCGGACTGGACGCTGACGAATGCGGCAGGCGAGACGCTGACGCTCCGCTCCGATCCGGCCTGCCTGGTGGGCGATCCCGGCGTCGCTCTGGGGATCATCCGTGCGGGCACCGGCCTCGCCTTCCTGCCCGAGGTCTTCGGAGAGCCCCGTGCCGCGTCAGGCGATTTCGCCCGGATCCTGCCCGACTTCCACGGGCCGGAGATCGAGATCTTCGCCTCCTTCCCGCCGAAGCGCGCCAGCATCCCGGCCGTGCGTGCCTTCCTCGACCTTCTGGTCGAAATGACCGCCGCCGCCCTGCCCGCCCCTGCGACGAAATGGGAGTGATCCGAACCCGCCTCGTGTGCGTTCACAGGGCATGACACAGCCAACCCTTTCCCCCGACGGCCGCATCGACCAGCGTGAGGATCGGCCGGTCCCCTCCATCGACCGGGCCGACGACCCGTCGCTCACCCGGGCCCGGCGCGGTGCGCTGACGCTTGCCCATGACCGGTCCAGCCACCGCCGGTTCCAGGCGCTCTACGACGACCTTCTGTCGTGACCGCGCCGATACTCGTGATGGGCGCGACGTCGGGCATCGGCCGCCTGACGGTGGACGAAGCGACGGGCCGGGGCCTGCCGGTGCGCGCCTTCGCCCACAGCGCCGGAGACCTCTCCGCCACCGACCTGTTGGAGCCCTGCCCCGGCGATGCCCGCGACGCGGACGACGTGCGCAAGGGGCTGGCGGGCTGTCGCGCCGTGATCTACGCGCTCGGCATCACCGAACGCCTGTCGATGTTGTGGGAGGAGGAGACGCTCTTCTCCGACACGACCCGTGTCCTGCTCCCCGCGATGGAAGAGGCCGGCGTGACCCGCCTCGTCGCCGTGACCGGCTTCGGCGCGGGCCGCAGCAAGCAGGCCATGAGCACGCTGGAGCGGATGGGCCATCGCGCCATCCTCGGCCGCCCCTATGCCGACAAGGACCGTCAGGAAGAGATGATCATGGAGAGCGCGCTTGATTGGACCATCGTCCGCCCGGTCATCCTGACCAACGGCAAGGGAGGCGCCCCCATCAAGGTCCTCCGCGACCCCGCCACCTGGCGCAACGGCCTCATCCCCCGCACCGACGTCGCCCGCCATCTGGTCGACACGGTCGAGCAGGGGCTGGACGTGAAGGCGGATGTGGTGATTTCGCGATAGGATTGGGTCGCGTCGGCGGGTCTTCTTTTCGGATCTAGGGAGAACCGCACCGATTACGCCACCCGAGAATGCCGCAGCGGCATTAGGACAGTACCGCCGTCGCTTAATCGCGATAGTTGCGCCGTCGTAATCTGTGAAATAATCAGATAAAGCTTGGCGGAAGACGGCATCCGGGCAGAATGTCGAATACCTTCTTGCAAACTTTCGGAAGCACATACGACTTGAGGTCCACCAATGCGAGTATCCGTCAAACAGTCTGGAAATCGTGTCGAGGTTATCGGGTATGGTGAGCCTACAAGTTTCGAGATAGATGGCCTCGAACTGAAGGAACTACGCGATCATACTTTTGCAGCGTGGCCAATGTTACCATGGGCGATGAAGACCGGGTAATCCATTGAAGTTGACGGGCCGGTCGATCCTGTAGCAATCGAAAATATAGCGCGATTCTCACGCGCTTGGGAATTATGGGAGCCGCACAACTTTCATCCGGTCAAAATGCGATCATCTTCAATAACTGCCCTGGAAGAAAGGAACGAAGATTTTGTTTTCTACTCTGGAGGCTTAGATTCCACAGACATGCTTCTGCAGCTAGGAAAACAGCCGCGGAAAACCACAGCACTTACAGTACAGGGCTTTGATTATGGCACCTCCGCAGATAAGCAATTCCGCCAGCTACGCGAGCAGGTTGCGCCTCTCCTCGAAGAATTAAACTACAAGCAGGTAGTACTCAAGATATCGCGAGTATCGGGAGGACATCACTCATGGGCGCTGCAGCTAGCCGCTGCAGGGTTTCTTTTATCCGACCGCTTTCGAAGGGGCTTTTTCGCTTCAGATTATAACTGGGAGCAGGACATGGTCGCTTTCCCTTGGGGCCTGAATCATGTTACCAATCGCTACTTGCGCGGTAAAAATTTCCACCTTGCGGGTCTGTGCGAAGATAGAACACGCGCAATGAAAGCACGGACGGTTGCTCACCACCCTACTGCAATCAAGGCTGTCTCATTCTGCAAGCGAGGAGAGTTTCGCCCAAAGAATTGCGGGACATGCAAGAAGTGTTTGAGGACCAAAGCTATGTTCGCCGCCGTTGACGAACGACCCGACATATTCGTTAACGGATCTTACGAAGAGCCTTTCGCCAAGTCTATAGACTTGAGCAATAAGATCGAACGCGCGTTCTTTATCGATCTATGCCAGATGGCCCGCGAGAACGGAAACCTTGACCAGATACCAGAAATGAAGGCCATGTTTGGAAAACTGAAACGACAGCATTCCGGTTTGTCCATGCTGTTCAATAGAATTATGCGGCGATAAGACAAGGATCTTGTCGATACGTGACAGGTCTCACCCCAAATTAACTCGTAAGACCAGATCCCTGCCCGGCCAAGGCGGCTACGTGACCCCTCCACCGCCGCCTGCAAGAAAACCGCCGCCCGCACGAAAAAGGGCGCCGCCCGAAGGCCGGCGCCCTGTCCTTCCTGGCTGCGCGCCTACCGCACCCAGACTTCCACGCGGCGGTTGCGCGACCGGCCATAGGGGTTGTCGTTGCAGCTCATCGGCGCCGCTTCGCTCAGCCCGACGGCCGACATCCGCATGTCGCGCAGCGTGCCCGCATCGGGATGCCACCGCAGCTCGTTCAGCACCTGCTCCGCCCGGTTGCGGGAAAGCTGCGTGTTGTAGGCGAACTGCCCGACCGTATCGGCGAAGCCCACGAAGATCAGCTCGCGCCCGGCATTCTCGGGGCGGCCCATGAATTCGACCAGGCGGTCCAGATCCCGGCGGCCCTTGCTGTCGAGCCGGAACTCGTCGGTGGGAAAGCGGAACGTCATCGACAGCCGGTTGGCCCCGGACAGTTGCGCCGAGATCTGGTCCTGCACGTCACGCACGACCGGGCCCGGCTGGCCGATCCGGGCGGCGTTGATCAGGCGCGCCAGGGCGCGATCGTCCTCGACGATGCCCAGGCTGAAATAGCCCGACTCCGCGACATATTGGTCGGCGGCCGGCGAGATCATGTAGTCGACCAGCTGCTGCACTTCCGGCTTGGGGTTCTGGTTGTCGATATACAGACGGATCCGCCGGCCCAGAAGGTATTCCTCGGCCTTGCTCTTGAATGGCGTGGCTTCGGTCACGACGCCGCAATCGAGGATCAGGTCGATGGTCCTGGTGTCTCCGACATTGTCGCTGATCGAATAGCCGATGGCGCCGGGGTTCTCTTCGACGAAGGCGCGCATGTCCCGGCCGCGATCCAGTTCGGTCGTGCGCGGGGACAGGTCGCGCTTTCCGCCGAAGGCCCAGTTCTCGAAATTCCTGCGGGCAGAGCCGCCATCCCGCGCGCCGGGCATGATCGACAGGTTGGGCCCGCCGACCTCGGCCCAGTTCGTGGTCCGGTCGGTGTAGATCGAGATCAGTTGCTGACGCGACAGGCTCTCGATCGGGTTGGAGGTGTGGACCGTCATCAGCACCGAGTCGACGCCGATGATGTATTCCTGTGACGGGTCGAACAGATCGCCGCGCCCTTGCGCCTTCAGGGCCGCGACCTGATACTGGTCCGGCGGCCCCGAGGCCATGGCGATGTCGGCGGTGCCCTCGACCAGACGGTCGAAGCCGATCTCGGAATCGTTGGACTCGACCTCTATGACGAACGGATCGCCGCCATCGTTCGGGGTGAAGATGTACTGGGCGATCGCGTCCGGGAACTCGATCGGCTCCAAGACGGTCGCGTTCAGAATCTCTGCGAAGGGCTCCATCACCAGCGGCATCAGGTCTTCGCCGACATTGTCGGATCCGACCATCACCAGATCGGCGGGAAGGCGCACCGGCGGCGGCGCCTCTGCGACCTCCTCGGCCTCGACCGTATCCTCGACCGTGCTGCTGGCGAGCACCGCAGGGGGCGGGCATCCGGGGCCGGAGCAGGTGACCGTATCGACCGCCGCCGACAGGATCACGCCGCCACTCTCGACGCTGAACATTCCGTCGGCGATGTCGACCAGACGACCAGAGAAGGTCTCTCCGCCGGTCTTGGCCGTGAGCGTGACCTGCCCGCCCAACTCGAAGGCGGTTTCCGGACAACCCGGTCCATAGCAGGTAAGCCCGCCGGCCCCCAACCGCAGGTCGCCGAGGTTCGGCACCCGGACGATATAGGTGTCGTCCTCAAATGAAATCAGTTCTCCATCCACGGCGATTTCACCGTCACCAGAGCGCAACGAGACCTGTTCCGCGACGGCGGATCCGACGAAAACCAGTGCTGTGAAGGAGAGGAGGGCGATGCGGCGAGGGCCGCGCGGCGTTATGCCTATACTCATTGTCAAAACTCACTCTTGACCTGACCACGATGGGAAGGCCGACAGCGCGTTCGAACTGCTCCCGGGGCTCGTGCCCACCCGTTACCGTTTCAACAAAGCCTAAAAGATGTGCAGAATTGCGGCCGAACTCGGGCCTTCGTCGACAATCCCGTTCGGCCCCGTGGCCGGGCCAGCGGATCCGCCGGTTTCACCGCGTGCCGACGGACCGGCAGACGGGCAAGATGGGGCCGTTCGGATCCGGCATCCGGTTCGGCCCGGGCGAATGGGCGGATCCGGGCGCAACCCTATTGGCCGGCCACCTATCAGATCTCGATCTCTCCACGCAGATAGGTTACCGCGCGGCCGGTCAGGGTCACGACCGTGTCGCCCAGCAGGCAGTCCGCTGCGCCGCCGCGGGCGCTGATCTGGCGGGCCGACAAGGTGTCGCGCCCCAGCCGAGCGGCCCAGAACGGCACCAGCACGCCATGGGCAGATCCGGTGAACGGGTCCTCGTCGATCCCGGCGGCGGGGGCGAAATAGCGGCTGACGAAATCGCCTCCCTTCGCCGCCGGCGCGGTGCAGATCACGCCCCGCGACCGGCCCGCTCCGCCCCCCACCCGGACCAGAGCGGCGAAGTCAGGGGCCAGCGCCGCCACCTCGTCCTCGGTGGCGAAGACGGCCACGTCATCCCATTCGTCGGGCGCGTAATGGGCGCGCAGCACCTTGGTCGGGGCGGCGCCCAGCGCGCGGCCCAGCCCCTCGGGCGGATCCACCGGAGCGGGGTCCAGACGCGGCAGCCGCAGAGCCAGCCGGTCGCCGTCACGGCGCACGACCAGCTCGCCGGCCTACCGCGTGGCAAAGCGCACCTCCTCGGCCCCCGTCGCCTCCAATATGACATGGCCCGAGGCCAGCGTCGCATGTCCGCACAGCGCCACCTCGAGTGCGGGCGTGAACCAGCGCAGGCCCCGCGCATTCCCCTCGCCCGTCAGAAAGGCCGTCTCGGCCAGGTTGTTCTCCTCCGCGATGGCCAGCATTACGGAATCGTCCAACCAGTCGCCCGGCAGTTGCACGACCGCCGCCGGATTGCCGGTGAAGACGCCGGTCGTGACGAAGGCGTCGACCTGATGGAGGGGCAGCTTCACACCGTACGCTCCTGATTCGTTCTTGGCCGGGGAAAACGTCCCGTCTGCCTATTGTGCAGACAGGGGGTGCACGGGGGGTGCACAGGGGGTGCACACCGGCCGAGAACGGAATCGCCGGCTTCAGGACGAGAATAGGGACGACATTCCGCCCGCTCCATGCAGGTCAGACCACCCGCTCGCCGCTTTCGGCGTCGAAGACATGGCAGATCTCGGCTGGGATATGGGCGGCGAAGGGCGCCTTGATCTCGGCCCGGAACTCCTTGGGCGCCTTGACCGCCACGAGGTCGCGCCCGGTGCGGACCGTGACCATGGTCGAGTCGCCCAGAAGCTCCATCGAATAGACCGGCGCGCGCAACTCGCCCTGCCCCTCCTCGGCGACGCTCGCATCCTCGGCGCGGAAGCCGCAGATCACCTTGCCCGGCGGGCCGGACACCCCGGGAATCGTTGCGTTTTCGCTATGGAAGGTGCCGTCCCGGATCTCTCCGGCCATCAGGTTCATGGCGGGGCTGCCGATAAAGCCCGCAACGAAGGTGTTCTGGGGCTGGTCGTAGATTTCCGTCGGCGTTCCAACCTGTTGCACGATGCCCGCCTTCATCACGACCACCCGGTCCGCCAGGGTCATCGCCTCGATCTGGTCGTGGGTGACGTAGATCGTCGTCACCTTCAGCTCGTGGCTCAGGTTTTTGATCTGCGCCCGCGTCGAGACCCGCAGCTTGGCGTCCAGGTTCGACAGCGGCTCGTCCATCAAAAAGACCTGCGGCGTCCGCACGATGGCGCGGGCCAGCGCCACCCGCTGCCGTTGCCCGCCCGACAGCGCGGCGGGCTTGCGGTGCAGGAAGTCGTCAAGCTCCACCATCGCCGAGGCGCGCATCACCCGCTCCTCATGCTCCGCCTGGGGGACCTTCCGGACCTTCAGGGGGAAGCGGATATTCTCGTAGACCGTCAGGTTCGGGTAGAGGCCATAGCTTTGAAAAACCATGGCAATATCGCGGTCCTTCGGATCCAGATCGTTGACCCGGCGGTCCCCGATATAGATGTCGCCGGCCGTCGGATCCTCCAAGCCCGCGATCATGCGCATCGTCGTCGTCTTGCCGCAGCCCGATGGCCCCAACAGGACCAGGAATTCCCGGTCCGCGATGTCCAGGTCGAAGGCCTGCACACCCACGAAGTCGCCCCAGCGCTTCGTGACATTCTTGAGCTTGATCTCGGCCATCCGCACCCCCGCTGTCGGGTCCAGACTAGACACGGGCCCCACGACGCGACAAGCGTTTTGCAATCGTATGCAAGAGGACCCGATGGCGGACGGCGCGGCACGGATCGAGATCGACAGACACGACGCGAAGGCCGCGCTGGAGGCGCTGTCCGAAGGCGATCTGGATCGCCTCGCCCCAGACGCGACCTGCGACGCGGCGCATCCGTTCGGGCGCCTGACAGGCTCCGACGCCCGGCGCCCCTGGGCCGAACTGCACGCCGCCTTCCCGGATCTGGAGCGTCGCGACACCATCTTCGTCGCGGGCCAGAACCATTCCGACGACCGCATCACGGAGTGGCGCGCACCGCGTCTCGTGGCCTGCCTCGGGTCCTATCTGGGCACGTTTGACGCGCCCTTCGCGGGCATCCCGCCGACCGGCGCCCTCGCCACGCTCGATTACGGAGAGGCGCACTGGATCGAGGACGGGCGCATCCGCGCCTCATGGCTCGTCTGGGACCTCGCCGGGCTGATGCTGCGCACCGGCTGCTGGCCTCTGGCGCATCCTCTAGGCGCACCGGGCCACTGGCCGGGCCCACGCACGCAGGACGGTCTGCGGATGGCCGCCACACCGGACGACCGGGCCGAGGCGTTGGGCACCGTGCTCGACATGCATGCCATCCTGAACGGCTACCGCAACGACTCCATCAAGGGGATCGACATGCGGCACTGGCATCCCGACTTCACCTATTGGGCGGGCGGTGCGATCGGCGCCTGCCGGGGGATCGAGGGCTTCCGTGCCCACCATCAGATCCCCTATCGCCGCGCGTTCCCCGACGCACAGGGCGCGGGGCATTTCGCGCGCCTGTCTGACGGCCCCTACGCGGTCACCGGCGGCGACGTGACGATGACCCATGCGGGCGACGAATACCTCGGCCTTGCGCCCACAGGGCGGCGCCTGCGCTTTCGGGTGATGGATTTCTACCGCTTCGGCGCCGACGGCCGCATCGCCGAGAACTGGCTGCCCAACGACACGCTGGGCCTGATGGCGCAGATGGGGATCGACGTCCTCGCCCGGCTGAGGCACCGCCGCGGGCAACCCCGTCGGGACGTCTTCTGACCGGGCTCTAGCCCCGCGATCCGTCCACCCAGCGCAGACCCAGCGACACCACTTCGGGGACCATCGCGCCATAGGCCCGGCCCGCCTCGGGGTTGGAGGCGTTGCCCGCCTCAGCCCGCGCCCCCACCCCCGCGAGGATCGCCGCCAGACGAAAGGCCGCCAGCGCCAGCCAAGGCCGCAGATCCGGCACTTCGATCCCGCGCCGCCGCGCGTAGACTTCCAGATGCGCCTCGTCCGATGGCAGGCCCAGCGCCGCCCGGCCCACGCCGCCCAGCCCTTTCAGCGGCGAGTCGTGGGGCAGGTTCCACTGCATGATCTGATAGGCCACATCCGCCAGCGGATGGCCCAGCGTCGACAGCTCCCAGTCGAGGATACCGATGATATGGGGCTGCGTCGGGTGAAAGATCAGGTTGTCCAGCCGCCAATCGCCATGGACCAGCGCCGGCTCCGCCTCGGGTGGGTCCTGCGCGCGCAGCCAGGCGCCCAGACGCGTCATCCCCTTGGCGGGTGTCTCGACGCTCGCGGCATATTGCCGGCTCCAGATCTCCGCCTGACGGGCGAAATAGCCCTCCGCACGACCGTAATCGCCCAGGCCTATGCCGAACGGGTCCAGGCCATGCAGGTCGGCCAGCATGCGTCCCATTTCTTCGTAGATCGCGCCCCGCTCCTCCAGGTCCGGCAGGGCGGGATCCCAGAAGATGCGGCCATCCAGGTACTCCATCACGTAGAAGGGGCGGCCCAGCGGATTGTCGCCTTCCTCCAGCAGGATCGGCACCGGCGCTGGCACCCCCGTCTCCATCAATGCGGCCAGAACGCGGAACTCCCGCTCGATCGCATGGGCCTTGGGCAGCAGCTTTCCGGGCGGCTTGGCGCGCAAGACCATGGCCCCCTGCCCCGTCTCCAGCCGCCATGTCGGGTTCGATTGCCCCGTGCCGAACCTCTCCGCGCCGGTGACCGGGGTGCCCAGCCGTGCGGCGAGCCAGTCGAACATATCCTGATCCATGCGCGCAGGGTTGCGCGCGCCGCGCCGAGTGGCAAGGCTGTACCGCAGGGAGGACCGATATGGATCTGGGATTGAGCGCCCGCGGCGCAGAGCTGCACGAGGCGGTCGCACGCATGGTGCGCGAAGAGATCGCTCCGCAGGACGCGGCGTTTCATGCCGCCGTGGGTGAGACGGGCGACCGCTGGAAGATGTCGCACCGCCAGACCGAGATCCTGGAGGGGCTGAAGACCCGCGCCCGTGAACGGGGTCTCTGGAACCTCTGGCAGACGCATCTGCCCGGCGGCCCCGGCATCTCGACGGTGGATTATGCCTGGCTGGCCGAAGAGATGGGCCGCTCCTGGCTCGCGCCTGAGGTGTTCAATTGCAACGCGCCGGATACCGGCAACATGGAGGTCTTCACCCGCTACGGCACCGACGAGATGAAGGATCGCTGGCTCGGCCCGCTGATGGAGGGCCGCATCCGCTCCGCCTATCTGATGACCGAGCCGCAGGTCGCCTCGTCGGATGCGACGAATATCTCCATGCGTTGCGAGCGGGACGGCGACGGCTGGATCCTGAACGGCGAGAAATGGTGGAGCACCGGCGCCGGCGACCCCCGCTGCGCCGTGCACATCGTCATGTGCCTGACCGATCCCGATGGCCCCCGCCACGGGCGGCATTCCATGGTCGTCGTCCCCGCCGAGACGCCCGGTGTCGAGATCCTGCGCCCGCTTCAGGTCTTCGGAGAGGACGATGCCCCCCACGGCCACATGCATATCCGCTATACCGATGTGCGCGTTCCCGGCGAGGCGATGCTGCTGGGACCGGGCCGGGGGTTCGAGATCGCGCAAGGCAGGCTGGGGCCGGGGCGCATCCACCATTGCATGCGCGCGATCGGAATGGCCGAGAAGGCGTTGGAGCTGGCCGTGGCGCGTGGCCGGGCGCGGCAGGCCTTCGGCTCGGACCTGCTTTCGCTGGGCGGCAATGCCGAACGCGTGGCCGAGGCGCGCATCGCCATCGACGGCGCCCGCCTCGTCACCCTGCGCGCCGCGTGGGAGATGGACGCCGCCGAACGCGAGACCGGCACCATGAAGCGCGCGGCCCCCGCGATCAGCGCCGCCAAGGTGCTGGTCCCCCGCGTCGCGCTGGAGGTCTGCGACATGGCGATCCAGCTCCATGGCGGCGCGGGCGTCAGCCAGGACACCGAACTCGCCCGCCTCTGGGGCCATTTGCGGACCCTGCGTCTGGTCGACGGACCGGATGCGGTGCATCTGCGGACGGTGTTTCGCGCGCAGGTCCCGCGCGGCTGAGAGCGCCGGGGGCAGTTCGACGGAGTGCCCCTGCCGTTTTACCCGGCCTTAACCGTACAGGCGCAAAACAACCGGTACGGCGCGCACTCCGGCGGGCCGGATGCCCGACCGATCGGGAAAGTGTTCCGCCCGCCCTG
The DNA here is from genome assembly GCF_000877395.1 of Jannaschia aquimarina. Lineage (GTDB taxonomy): Bacteria > Pseudomonadota > Alphaproteobacteria > Rhodobacterales > Rhodobacteraceae > Jannaschia > Jannaschia aquimarina. Next base: position 116,327 of record NZ_JYFE01000025.1, read on the forward strand.
CGCGTCAGCCGTAATGCGCAACCGGCGTCCCGGCCAGCGCCGCCATGTTGAGAAGGCCGCGCGCGGTGATCGACGGCGTCACGATATGGGCCTTGTTGCCCATCCCCATCAGGATCGGCCCCACCTCCAGCCCGCCCGCGCGCGCCTTCAACACGTTGCGCGTGGCGCCGGCCGCGTCGGTCGACGCGAAGACGAGCACGTTGGCCGCCGCCTCCATCCGGCAATCGGCGAGGAATCGGTTGCGCAGCTCTGGGTCGAGTGCGGCATCCAGGTTCATCTCGCCCTCGTATTCGAAATCGAGGCTCTGGGCGTCCAGCAACCCCTTGGCCGCCCGCATCGTGCGGCCCGACGCGCTGTCGAGATTGCCGAATTGCGAGCTGGAACACAGCGCCACCTTGGGTTCGATGCCAAAGCGGCGCACATGCCGGGCGCAAGCGACGGCGGTCTCGGCGACCTGCGCCGGCGTCGGCTCGGGGTGGACATGGGTATCCGCGATGAAGAGCGGGCCGCCTTCCAGCAGCATCATCGACAGCGCGCCCACCGGATGCAGTCCGTCCCGGCCCAGGATCTCGGACACGTAGCGAAGGTGCCAGAGGAACTGCCCGAACGTGCCGCAGATCATGCTGTCGGCCTCGTCGCGGTGGACCATGATCGCGGCGATGGCAGTCGCATTCGTGCGCATGATCGCGCGTGCCAGATCGCGGGCCACGCCGCGCCGTGACATGAGGCCGTGATACGTCTCCCAATAGTCGCGGTAGCGCGGATCGCTCTCGGGGTTCACGATCTCGACATTCCGGCCCGGCTCGAGCGTCAGGCCCAACCGCTCCACCCGAGTCGCGATCACGTCCGGACGGCCGATCAGGATCGGCGTGTCCGTCGTTTCCTCCATAATGGCCTGGGCGGCGCGCAGCACGCGCTCGTCCTCTCCTTCGGCAAAGGCGATGCGACGCTCCGCCTGAGCGGCGGCCTCGAAGACCGGGCGCATCACGAAGGCCGAACGGAAGACCGACGCGTCCAGCCGCCGCTTGTAGGCCGCGATATCCGGCTCGGGCCGGGTGGCGACGCCGCTTTCGATGGCGGCCTCGGCGACGGCCGACGCGACGACGCCCATCAGCCGGGGATCGAACGGTTTGGGGATCAGGTAGTCCGGTCCGAAGGTCAGCGCCTCGCCCTGGTAGGCCGCAGCCGCTTCGGCGCTGGTCGTGGCGCGCGCGAGCGCGGCGATGCCCTCGACGCAGCCGATCTTCATCGCCTCGTTGATCTCGGTCGCGCCCACGTCCAGCGCGCCCCGAAAGATGAACGGGAAGCAAAGCACGTTGTTGACCTGGTTCGGGTGATCGCTCCGTCCCGTGGCGATGATCGCATCGGGGGCCGCGGCGCGCGCGGCGTCGTAGCCGATTTCCGGGTTGGGATTGGCCAGCGCGAAGATGATCGGACGGCTGGCCATGCGGCCCACCATGTCGGGTGTCAGGACGCCCGGACCCGACAGGCCGAGGAACAGGTCGGCCCCCTCGATCACCTCGTCCAGCTTGCGCGGCCCGCCCGGCTGGGCGAAGGCCGCCTTCTGGGGGGTCATTTCCTCTTCCCGGCCTTCGTGGACCAGGCCCGCCAGATCGCAGAGCCACACATTCTCGCGCCGCACGCCGAGGCTCAGCAACATGTTCAGACAGGCGATGCCCGCCGCGCCGCCGCCGGTGGAGACGACCTTGATCTCCTCCCATTTGCGGTCCGTCAGGCGCAGCGCGTTCAGCGCCGCGGCGCCCACGACGATGGCGGTCCCGTGCTGGTCGTCATGGAAGACGGGGATGCCCATCCGCTCGCGGCACAGCTTTTCGACGACGAAGCAGTCGGGCGCCTTTATGTCTTCGAGGTTGATCGCCCCGAATGTCGGCTCGAGCGCGCAGACGATATCCGCCAGCTTCTCGGGATCGCTTTCGTTCACCTCGATGTCGAAGCAATCGATGCCCGCGAACTTCTTGAAGAGGACCGCCTTGCCCTCCATCACCGGCTTGGAGGCGAGCGCACCGATATTTCCAAGACCGAGGACCGCCGTCCCGTTGGTCACCACCGCGACGAGGTTGCCGCGTGCGGTGTAGTCGCGCGCCGCCGCCGGATCCTCATGGATTGCCGAAGAGGCATCCGCCACACCGGGCGAATAGGCGCGGGCCAGATCGCGCCCGTTCTCCAGAGGCTTGGTGGCGCGAACCTCCAGTTTCCCGGGGCGCGGCAGGCGGTGGTAATCCAGCGCCGCCTGGCGCAGGCCGTCGTCATCGGTGCTCATGAACCCTCCCGTTCTTGTCCACGGGGATAGTCCAGCCCGATGGCCGCGCCTAGACCCCGCTGCCATTTGGCGTGGCCCGCGGGGACGCAAGGTCAACGAAGATCAGAGCAGGCGGCGTGACTCCGCGATGCAGAGCGTGATCTGCGTCTGCGTCAGGGCCAACCCGTCGACCCAACGATAATCCTGTGGGTTGTCGAGATAGGCGACGGTCTCGCGCACGATCTCCCCGTCGGTCCGACTCATGGCGTCCGATAGGTACCACGCCGCGATCTGCGCCTCGGTCAGGTCATGATGCCGGGCGTGATCCGACGCCCATCCGTCCGGACAGGGCGAGCGGTCGAACTCTGTCGAGATGATGAGGCGATGCAGATCCGCCTCGGTCGGAGGCCGCTCGGCCCTATAGATCTCGACAGCGGCGATCCCCAATGTCAGCGCCAGCATACCGAGACCGGCCCCCAGAATGCCCGCCTCGAACCGGCTCCGCGGTCCGAACTCTCGCGGTATGACGCGCGGCGCGGATGGCGTCTCTCGGTCGATCGCGGTCGCTTGCATCTGGCCCCCTGTGGCGAAACCGAGACGAATTCGGTTCGCTTTGTAGGCGGCAATATGGCCGTCGCCCCATGGCAAGTCCACGATTCGAAGCGGAAAACCCTCGGCGGGATAAACTGTCGCCGGTGCGGAAACCGGCGTTCCTCAGAGGCGACGGAAAACGCTCGACGGGCCGCCATTGTCGAAGAAAGGCACCCCCGGCGCAGAACTGCCCTCGTGATGAGCGGCGGCCTCGGCCAGCACGACCTCGGTCACGAAAGGCATGTCGAGCGCACGGGCCTCGTGCAGGGGAACCCATTGCAGGTGGGACAACTCCGCGTCCGGCGGGTCCAGCCGGTCGGGATCGGAGGCCAGAGCCCCGGCATCCGCCAGAAAGAACCGCGCGTCGAACCGGCGCGGCCGGCCCGGTGGCGTGATCGCGCGGAAGATGAAGCGCAGCGCGCCGGCATCCGGGCCGTGCCCTTCGAAGCCCGGCCAGGCCGGCGCGGGCCCCGGACGCCCCAGGATCTGCCCCGTCTCCTCGGCCAGTTCGCGGATTGCGGCCGCGGCCAGCGCCTCGGGCGACGGCCCGTCGGCACGGGCCAGCGCCGATCGGCAGGCCGGCGCCAGAGGGCGGGCCAACGGCACCTGGGCATCGCCCGCATCGACGGCCCCGCCGGGAAAGACGAATTTCGACGGCATGAAGGCTGCCTTCGACCCCCGCTGCCCCATGAGCACCGAGGGTCCGCTCGGCCCCTTGCGCAGGAGCACGATCGTGGCAGCGTCGCGGATCACGCCGCGCGGCCGCCGAACCCGTGCATCCGCGCCGCCCATTGCACCGCGACGATCGCCCCCTTGAGGCGCGGCAGGAACCACAGGGACATCAGGACGGACATCGCCCCGAAGACCACGATGAACACGAGGGGAGACGGCTCGTAGCGGATGTAGGCCCACAACATCAGAGGCCCGACGATATGCCCGACGATCAGCAGCGTCAGGTAGGGCGGCCCGTCATCGGCCCGGTGATGGTGCAGCGCCTCGCCGCATTGGGGGCATTCGTCACGGACCTTGAGGTAGCCGCGCATCATCCGCCCCTCGCCGCAATTCGGGCAGAGGCGGCGGAACCCGCGCCAGATGGCGGGCGGCATCGGTCGATCGGTTTCGCTCATGGGACGGGCATAGGGCTGGAAAGGACGCAGGACCAGCGCGAGACCGGCAAAAAAGTTTCACGCGCTGCGACGGAACGTCCCGCGGCCTGCGTGAAAGGCGCATCGGATGACGAACGAAAAGGACCTGATCCATGACCAAGACGATGCTTGCGATGGCCGCGCTGTCGGCTGCGGCGCTGACCGCACTTGCCGATCCGGCCGCCGCGCGCGGGCCCGGCGCCAGCTTCGGCGCTCTGGATACCGATGGCGACGGGGCGATCACGCGGGCCGAGATGCAGGCGGCCATGGAGGCGCGGCGCGATGCCCGCTTCGCCGAGACCGACACCGATGGCGACGGCCTGCTGACCCGTGCCGAGATCGAGGCCCAGGCGCAGGAGCGGCGCGGCAACCATCTCGACCGCATGATGGAGCGCGCGGATGCCGACGGCGACGGCGCGCTTTCCCGCGACGAACTTGCGGCCTTCCGGCCGGGCCGGCGCGGAGAAGGGCGGGGTGCAGAAGGACGGGGCGACCGCTTCGGACGGCTGGACGCGGACGGAGACGGCCGCATCACTGAAGCCGAATGGACCGAGCGGCGGCGCCGGGACTAGGGTCGCCATGCGCGGGGCACGTCCCCGTGACGGCCGGGGATGCGCGTGCAGGACGACAGACGGGACGAGGCCGGCCTCTTGGCGGCGGCCGGACGCGGCGATCGGAGAGCCGCCCGCGCTCTGGTCGACCGTCTTGGCCCGCGTCTGATGGGCTTCGTGCTACGCATGACCGGCGGCGACCGGGCCGCGGCCGAGGATATCGTCCAGGAAGCGTTTCTGCGTCTGTGGGCGCGGTCCGGCGATTGGGATGCCGACGGGGCGGCCGGGCTTGGCACGTGGCTGGGGCGCGTGGCGGCGAACCTCGCCATCGACCGGTCGCGGCGCCGGCGCGATGCCCCCTTGGATCAGGCGCCGCCGATCGCGGATCCGGCACCGGGGGGCGAGGGGCGAATGCAGCAGGCCGCACGACACGACGCGGTCTATACGGCGCTCGCCTCGCTGCCGGAAAGGCAGCGGCAAGCGGTGGTCCTGCGCCATATCGAGGGTTACGCAAATCCCGAAATCGCGGCCATGATGGGGATCGGCGTCGAAGCGGTGGAAAGCCTGACGGCACGAGGGAAGCGGGGGCTGGCCGCGCTCCTGCGGCCGAGGCAAGAGGAGTTGTAGGTTATGGACCCGGATCGTGAACTTTTGGACCGCGAGCTCGAGCAATGGCTGGCGGAGTTGCGCGACGAGCCGGTCCCGCTGGAGCCGGACTTCGCGGCCCGCCTCGCGGCCTCTGCTCCGGCCGCGCGACGATCCGGGCGACGGCGGATCGAGTGGATGCCGCTTGGCGCGATGCCCATCGGCGCGGCGCTGGCCGGACTGGCCGTCGGCTTGTCCAACCCCGCCCTGATCCGCGACGTGGCCCCCTGGGACGCGGCAGCCGATGCGGAAATCTACACCACTTTCGCGGCGGAGTGGGACGATCTCGGCGGGGGGTCCGAATGAAACGCGGCTGGATGCCATGGGCACTTGCGGTCTCGGTGGCGATCAATCTCGCCGTGTTGGGGGCGATCGGCGGGGCATGGCTGGTTGGCGACCGAACGGATCTGCGGCGGGATCGGGCGGCGGGTGTCCCGACCCTTCTGCGCGGGCTCACCCGTGAGGAGCGGCGTGCCCTGCGATCGTCAATCGGCCCTCGGGAACAGCGCACAGCCGGCGCGCAGCTGGATCTGCCCGCGATGCTGAGGCAGGAGCCTTTCGATGAGGTCGCCTTCCGCGAAGCGCTGGACGCGAGACGTGCGATCCAGGGTGCGAGGGCCGCGCGCGGCATCGAGGCGCTGGCCACCCTGATCGCGGAGCTGTCGCCCGAGCGGCGCGCCGCGCTCGCGGACCACCTGGAGAGAGGCCGCCGGTTCCCCCGCTCTCAGTGAGAGCGCATGTCGCCGTCAATCTCGACGACGCGGTTCCGTCCGCCCGACTTGGCGCCATAGAGGGCGCGATCGACCCGATCCAGCGCGCGCGACATCGCATCCTCGCGCGGCTCCAGCATCGTCACGCCCAGCGACATCGTCACCGGAAGCCGAGCGCCGTCGGACAGGCGCAGATCCATCGCCTCGATCGCCTTGCGCAACCGTTCCGCCACGGCCTGAACCTGAGCCGGAGACGTCTCGGGCAGGATGGCCAAGAACTCCTCTCCACCCAGACGGCAGACGAGATCCTGAAGGCGGGTGTTGTCGCGCATGACCTGCGCGACCTGCGTCAGGACACGGTCGCCGACGGGATGGCCGTGGGTGTCGTTGACCGACTTGAAGTGATCGATATCCATCAGCACCAGACCGACCGGCTCTTCCGCGGCGCGGCAGCGGGTCGCGATCCGTTCGAGTTGATGCAGACCGTAGCGCCTATTGTGCAAGCCCGTCAGCGGGTCGATCACCGCCATCTTCAGGCCCCGGTCCAGAGCGGCGCGCATCCGGTCCGCCCGCTCCTTGCGTGCGAGTTGCGTCCGCAGGCGCATCGCCAGCTCGCGCGCGATCAGAGGACGATGGACGACATCCGCCGCGCCGAGGTCGAGTGCGGTTGCCGCACGCTCACTATCACCGGGCGGCAGGACCACGACGCAGGAGGAATGGCGGGTCGTCGGTCGCGACCGCAGCTCCGACATCAACCGCAGCCCCTGATTGGGACCATCGAGATCCGCGTCGATCAGCAGCACGTCAGGGGCCTCACCCTCCGTCAGGCCCAACGCGCCTTCGCGATCCGTCACTCTGGGGGTTTCGCGGAACGAGCTTGCCAGTGCCTTGGCCAGAACCGCACCCTCCTCCCGACCGGCAAGGACCAGGGAGACGCGTCCGTTGACGGCCGGGAGGGCTGCGGGACGCGCGCCTTCGAAGCGGGCGGGCGCCTCTGCAAGTCCGGGGGTCGCGGGACCACGCGACGCGATCCCGAAGCCAGGCAGCGCGGTCGGCGGTATCGTCGAGACGCCGCCGCTGCCGTCGACACCGACCGAGAGCCAGCCGCTGCGCTCCTCGAAATCCCGCTCCTCCTCGCGGGAGCGGAGAAGGCTGCGAACACGGGCGAGCAAAGCGACCTCGTCCACCGGGCGGGTGAGGAAATCGTCCGCACCCGCCTCCAATCCCTCCAGCCGCACCGCCGGCTCTTCGAGCGCGGTGACGAGCACGACGGGGATGGAGGAGGTGGCCGGATCCGCACGCAGATGGCGAGTTGCCTCGGCGCCCGACATCCCCGGCATCAGCATGTCCATGATGATGACGTCGATCCCGCCGCGCCGAGCGATCTCGATCGCTTCTTTCCCCGACGAGGCCAGTTCCACCTCGTAGCAGGCCGCGGCAAGCTTGACCTTCATCACGATCCGGTTGGTCGCAACGTCATCAACGATAAGGATTCGACCAGGCATCTGCGACTCGGACTTTGGGTTGCGGAACTGTTAACGAAGCTATGACGGCGAGGAGTTAACAAAACGTAACTCCATTGGGGAGAAATTGAGGAATGTTGCAGGAAGAGGCGGAGATTGTCGCCCTTAACGCATTGACTTGGCTCGCATCAGAAGGACTCCTCGATGCGTTTCAAGGTGCCACCGGCGCCGACCGGTCGCAGATCGCCGCAGCCGCCGGGCAGCCGGAATTCCTCGGTGCCGTTCTCGACTTCGTTCTGATGCGCGACGATTGGGTCCAGGGCGTCTGTGACGCGCAGGACCTTCCCTACGAAGGCCTGCTGCGCGCGCGGGCCGCCCTGCCGGGCGGAGACCTGCCGCACTGGACGTGACCGGGGCGCCCGAAGCGCCCCTGCCCCTCATTGCTCGAACCACCAGATGTCCGGCTGGAACCCGATCCAGTCACCATAGATCGGCAACCGGTCGGCCGGGTATCTCAACGCGGCGTCATGGGCGATGTAGCTGACCGGATTGTGGTAGGACGGCACGACGTAGCGGCCCGCCGTCAACACGCGATCCAGCGCCTTGACCGCGGCCACGTAGTCGTCGCGGCTTTCGGCGGACAGCATCGCGTCGATCATGGCGACGATTGCCGGGTCCGCCGTGCCCATCAGGTTCCGCGACCCCGTCGCCGTCACGCCGTCGGGCCCCCAATAGCCCAACTGCTCGTTCCCCGGGCTCAGGCTGAGGCCCCAGCTATACCACGTCATGTCGAACTCGTACTCGGCCGTGCGCTGCTTGAATTGGGCGCTATCGACCGTGGCGACCGAGACGTCGATGCCGAGGCGTTCCAGGGCCTCGGTGTAGATATCGGTGATCGCCCGCACCTCGGAGGACCCTTGGGGCAGAAGGATCTCGAAGGAGACCGGGCCATCCGGCCCCCGCAACCGTCCGTCATCGCCCGCAACATAGCCCGCCTCTTCGAGCAGGGCCGTCGCCCGGCGGAGACCTCGGCGGTTCGCGGCCCGTCCGTCCGTCACCGGCAGCTCGTAGCCCTCGATCGTGCCGGGCAGCAGGTCGTCGGCAAAGGGCGCGAGAAGGTCCGCCACACGTCCCTCGGCCGCGCCCGTCTCCATCCCGAGAGGCGAGTTGGAGAAGTACGATGTGATCCGGGGCTGGACGCCCGCATTCACGACGCCATTGATGTACTCGAAGTTGAAGGCCTCGATCATGGCCTGGCGCACGCGCCAATCGTCGAACGGCGCCCGGCGCGTGTTCATGACGAAGCCCGTCATGCCCGATGGTCTTTGATGCGGGACCTCGGATTTGACGACATCGCCTGCCTGTACGGCGGGGAAATCGTAATCACGGGCCCAGCGCGCGGCATTCGTCTCGCGCATGGTGGACAACTCGCCCGCCTTGAACGCCTCGAAATGGGCAGTCGCGTCGCCGAAGAACTCCATCCGGAAGGTGTCGATGTTGTTCGTTCCGCGCCGGAACGGAAGATTGTCGCCCCAGTAGTCCTCGTCGCGGGTCAGAACCACGTATCGGCCCGGATCCACGTCCGTGATCACATAGGGCGCGCTACTGATCGGTGCCTCTCTGACACCCGAATCAAAGAACGAATCTTCCCGCCCTTCCCACTGCGATTTTTTCATGATCGGACGCAATCCGGTGCTCATCAGAAGCTCTCGATCGGGCTCGTCGAGCGAAAATCGAACCTGATTGTCCGCCACATTTTCGACAGATTTGACCTTGTCGAACGCCGCACGATAGCGGCCATGCGCCCCCTCCTGGCCGAGGATGTTCCAGGACCAGATGACATCCTCCACGGTCACCGGCGTGCCGTCTGAGAAACGTGCCTCGGGGTGCAACGTGTAGGTGATCTGGGTGTCGTTGTCGTTCACCTCGACCCGCTCCGCAAGCAGGCCATAGAGGGTGAAGGGTTCGTCGTATGCGCGGCCCATCAGGCTCTCATAAGCCACAAAACGTAGCTGCCACGGCACCCGCCCCTGCTGAATATGGGGGTTCAGACTGTCGAAAGAGCCAACTTGACCGTCCGCGAAAACGCCCCCCTTCGGCGCATCGGGATTGACCTGCGGCAGGTGCTCGTAATCCGCCGGAAGCGCGGGCTCGCCGTAGAGCGCGATGCCGTGGCCGTCTGCGAAAGCCGCGCTGCACGCGACCGCCGTGGACAGCGCGGCTGTCAGGAAACTATGTCGTATCATCTGCTCGATTGTCCCCGGATCCTTGTCTGGTTGGCGCAGACCCTACCGAGCCGAAAAAGCCGTTGCAAAACTTTCTCTTGGACTCCGTGACGTGAACGTCTATGTTTGTGTCACTGCTCGATAGGTTTCTTGCCTGTATGAAACCTGCCTCAATGACTTAACGCCGGCCTTGTGCCGGCGTTTTTTTCTTATCTGACACCCGATGGCAGATGCGAGCAGGTCGTCCGGGATCTTTGGCAGAAGTGAGGAGAGCGAGGTGCGCGCTGTACGATCGGCCAATCTTCGCCGATTGACGGGATTTCCGCCGACGCGCGACTCCTTCTGGCTGGATGCCCTCCATCTTCCCTTCGGCGCCGCAGCATCTATTCTGCAAACGCGAGACGAGAGCTTCGGAGGCCCCAATGTCCGACTATGCCGCCCTGAAGGGCAAGACCGCCATCGTCACCGGATCGAATTCGGGGATCGGCCTGGGCATCGCCCGCAGCTTCGCCGCAGCCGGGCTGGATGTGGTGCTCAACTCCTTCACCGACAGGGACGAAGACCACGCCCTCGCCAAGGAGATTGCGGCAGAAACAAGGACAAAAACGCGCTATATCAAGGCAGATCTGTCGAATGGCGATGAGGCCCGCGCGCTGGTCGAACAGGCCGGCGCCTGCGATGTCCTGGTCAACAACGCGGGTATCCAGCACGTCGCCGGGATCGACGAGTTTCCGGCCGCCAAGTGGGACGCGATCATCGCGATCAACCTGTCTTCGGCCTTTCACACCACGGCCGCCGCGCTTCCGATGATGCGAAAGGCCGGATGGGGCCGTGTGATCAACATCGCCTCCGCCCACGGCCTGACCGCCTCGCCCTTCAAGTCGGCCTATGTGGCAGCCAAGCACGGGGTCGTCGGCATGACGAAGGTCGTCGCCCTCGAGACGGCCGAGGAACCGATCACCGCCAACGCCATCTGCCCGGGCTACGTGATGACCCCTCTCGTCGAGAGCCAGATCCCGGACACGATGGAGAAATACGGCATGGACCGTGAGACCGCGATCCGCGAGGTCCTGCTGCAGCGCCAGCCATCAAAGGAGTTCGCCACCACTGACCAGCTTGGCGGCACCGCCCTGTTCCTGTGCACCGACCATGCGGCCCAGATCACCGGCACGACGATCAGCGTCGACGGCGGCTGGACGGCATTGTGACCGATCTCTTCGACAACGATCCCGGTGAGAGCGGCGCGCCGTCACCGGATCGGTTGGAACTCGCGGACAGCTTCCTTGACGGGTCCACCTTCACACGCGTCAGCCTGCGGGATGCAGTGGTAGAGCAGAGCACCTTGAATGGTGCCCGCCTGGAAGACGTCGCTGCGGAACGCATCCGCTTTACGGATTGCCGCCTGTCGGGGGCCAGCTTCGAAGACGTGAACCTGTCCGGATCCGAAATGCGTGACGTCGATCTTTCGAACGTCAAGATCTCGGACGCGCGGCTGGACGGCATGACAATCGAAGGCATTCCAGTCACCGACCTGCTGGCGAGGTGGCGCGATGGCTGAGAAGCGCCGGATCAATCTCGCGCTCCAGGGCGGCGGAGCGCATGGTGCGTTCACCTGGGGTGTCCTGGACCGGATTCTGGCCGAGCCGGAGATCGAGATCGCAGCCATCTCGGGCACCTCTGCGGGGGCCCTGAACGGCGCCGCGATCAAATGCGGTCTGGCCGGTGGCGACGCCGAGTCCGCACGCGAGGTTCTGCACCGCGTCTGGACCCGGATCGGCGCAATCACCGACGAGCGTTTTGCGCCGTGGCTGACCGCGTTTTCGCCGCTCGCCATCAGCAACGCCATAGAGATGTCGCCCGGATTTCAGTGGGCGGATACGGTCAGCCGGGCGGTTTCTCCCTATCTGTGGCCCGATTCCGTGACCGGATCCCTGCGCCGTCTCGTTTCGGAGGAATTGAGCTTCGAAGCCGTCTGCTCCGCACGCGGTCCCGCCTTCAACATCTGCGCGACGAATGTCCGGACCGGCAAGATCCGGATCTTCACCCGAAACGAGATCGGCCCGGACGCGATCCTGGCTTCGGCCTGCCTGCCCACGCTCTTCCCGGCGGTCGAAATCGACGGAGAGGCCTATTGGGACGGCGGCTATACCGGCAATCCAGCCCTCTTTCCCCTGTTCGAAAAGGGCCTGCCCCGCGACATCCTCATCGTGAACATCAACCCGCTGGAACGGGCCGACCTGCCGGTGACGGCACGCGACATCCAGAACCGCATCAACGAGATCAGCTTCAACTCCTCGCTGCTGCGGGAGCTGAGGGCGATCGAATTCGTGCAGCGCCTCATCCACACGGGCCGGATCCCCGGCAATGCGATGAAAGACGTGCTGGTTCACATGATCGCGGACGACGCGCTGATGCGGCAGCTCTCGGTGGCGACCAAGCTGGTGGCAAACCCCGTCGTGATCCATCAATTGCGCGAAGCGGGCTACGCGGCAGCGGATGCGTTCCTGTCGGCGCATCTGGAGGATCTGGGCGAACGCTCCACGGTGGACCTTGCGGCGATGTTCGGCTGACCGGAACCGGCCCGGATGGGGCGGCGTTTTCCAGCCAAAGGAGACCGCACCATGACCAAGGCCGATTTCGAACGCGACTGGGTTCCCTACCGCGACGCCATCCTGACCCGCTGGCCCGATCTGACCGATGGCGACATGCAGGATGCTGACGGCTCCACCGCGGAACTCGCCAAGCGGATCGCAGAGGTCGACGACGTCTCGCCCGCCGAGGCCCAGCGCCGTCTGCACGAGGTTCTATCGGGCCCGATGCCGGCGGATGCCTTCGCCGATCCCAGTCACGACAACCGCGCGACGCTGAAATCCGTTGACTACATCCCCGAGGGCGAAGACCCTCTGGCCGACGATCGCCGCTTCGGAGACGACGACAAGATGGCCAACCCCGTAGGACGCGACAGATGAGAGCACTTGCCCTCGCCATCCTGATGGCGACGCCGGCCGCGGCACATGACACCCTGCGGCCCGAGATCCCAAGCGGCACCGTCGTCGTGATGCAGCCGCTCTTTCTCGACAATCACCGCACTGGTGCCGGGCCGGTCCGGCTTGTGACCCATCCGCACAGCCCCCAAGTGGCAGCGCGGCTCACGGTGCCGGAGTATACCCGCTACCAGAACGCTTACCGGCGGGCCTTGACGCATCTGTCGTTCCACATGCCGGTTCACCGGGCGGAACGTGAGGCGCATCATCGCGCCTGGCACGCTGTGGTCGCGCCGACCTCCACCGGCCTGCCCACCAGCTTCGTGACGGATCCCATCCCCCGCCGCTGATCGCGAGGCGGCCGTGGTCGCGGGTAGTCTCTTCCGCCAAGCGCAGACGGCGCCGACGAATGATCCCGCCTCAGGACGGTTGCCATCGTCAGTCCAGCGACGTGACCCACAGGATCGTGGCATCCTCGGGTGATGTGCTGATCACGTTGTGCCCCATCGACGCGTCGTAATAGGCGCTGTCGCCCCGCTTCATGTCCACCGGCTCGTAGAATTCGGTCAGCAGCCGGATCGTCCCGGTCAGCACCAGCAGGAATTCTTCGCCGTCATGGCGGATCCAACCGTCGAACTCTTGGAAGGCGCGGGCATGAATGCGGGCGCGATAGGGCAGCATTCGCTTGCGCGTCATCGCACCAGCCAGCATCTCATGCTCATAAGTCGTGGTCAGATGGGTCTGGCCCTCACCGGCCCGCGTAATCGCGCGGCGGCCCGTGACCTGCCCCTTTGTCGGCGGCGTGAAGAGTTGCGGCACCCCGATGCCAAGTCCCGTCGCCAGCTTGCGGATCGCTTCGAACGTGGGCGACATCTGCCCGTTCTCGATCTTCGAGAGGGTCGAGCGCGCCAACCCTGCCCGCTGCGCGGCCTGCTCCAGCGTCCAGCCCTGTGCCTTGCGCAGATCCCGCACCCGCGTCCCGAGATCCAGGGGTTCAGGCGTGGCCTCTTCCCCGTTCTCGCGCGCGATGCGGATCAGGCTGGGTTCTTCGGATGCGTCGGTCATGGGCTCTTCTAGGCGCCCCTCTCGAAGGCGACAAGCGACGGCCGGTCGCGGTCAATGCGACCGCCGAGGATGCCAGTGTCGCATCGTAGCGGCAGCGGGCGTCATGTTCCCGATCCAAGAAGTCCGGACGGGGAGTTACTCCGCGCCTTCCAACAACATGATCTGCGCCTCTCCCGCACCGATCCGGTGCTTGCGTGCCGCCTGGTAGGCATCGCTCTCGTAGCAGGCGCGCGCCGTGGCCATGTCCGGAAACTCGATGATGACGTTGCGCGGCCGCGTCTCTCCTTCCAACCCGACGACTTCGCCACCCCGCGCCAGCACTTTCGCGCCGAAGGCCGCGAACGCCTCGGTCGCCCCCTTCGCGTAAAGCGCGTAGGGGTCGGGATCCGTCACCGTCACATGGGCAATCCAGTATGCTTTGGGCATGTTTTCGTCCTGCCTAGATTTTACCGTTTGATAAAATCCTTTCTCGTGGCACGCTGTCCAGATCATTCGCAGGGAGAACACGATGACCGAAGCGATGCGCCTCGACGGGATCCGGCCCGGCCGCCTCGGAGAAGAGGATCTGGCCCGCAATTTCGACGATCTGCATCCGCGCTTCGACCCGCACGAGGCGCTGGTCGCTGCGGATCGCTGCTATTTCTGCCACGATGCGCCCTGCGTCACCGCCTGCCCGACCGAGATCGACATCCCCCTCTTCATCCGGCAGATCCAGGCCGGCCAACCGGAAAGCGCGGCGAAGACCATCTTCGATCAGAACATCCTTGGCGGAATGTGTGCGCGCGTCTGCCCGGTCGAGACGCTCTGCCAGGAGGCCTGCGTCCGCGAGGCGGCCGAGGGCAAGCCGGTCGAGATCGGGCGCCTTCAGCGCTACGCAACCGACAGCATGATGCAGGCCGGAGAGCATCCCTATAGCCGCGCCGCCGAGACCGGGAAGACCGTCGCCGTCGTGGGGGCCGGCCCGGCCGGTCTGGCCTGTGCGCATCGGCTTGCCATGCACGGCCATGCCGTCACGATCTACGACGCCCGTCCCAAGCCCGGCGGGCTGAACGAGTACGGGATCGCCGCCTACAAGACGCCCGCCGACTATGCCCAGGCCGAGGTGGATTGGCTGCTCAAGATCGGCGGCATCCGGATCGAGACGGGCCGCAAGCTGGGCGACGACCTGACGCTGGAACAGCTTCGCGCCGATCATGACGCGGTCTTCCTCGGCCTCGGGCTGACCGGTGTCGGCGCGCTGGGCCTCGAAGGCGAGGATCTGACGGGAGCCGAAAACGCGGTCGACTTCATCGCCACCCTGCGCCAGCAGGACGACCTGACCCAGCTTCCGATCGGTCGCCATGTCGTCGTGATCGGCGGCGGCATGACCGCGGTGGACGCGGCCGTGCAGTCCAAGCTTCTCGGGGCCGAGACGGTGACCATCGCCTATCGCCGTGCCCGCGAGCGGATGCCCGCCTCCCGGTGGGAACAGGATCTCGCCGCCAGCCACGGCGTCCGCCTGATGTTCAACGTCGCACCCCATGCGTTGCATGGCGAAGGCAAGCTGCGCGAGGTGGAACTGGCCTATCTGGGCGACGACATGGCGCCCACCGGCGAGAAGGTGACCCTGCGCGCCGATCAGCTTTTCCGTGCCATCGGCCAGAAGCTTGAGGCGGTCGAAGGCCTCGACCTGGATGGAGGCAAGATCGCCGTGACCGGCGCCGGCCGGACATCGCTGGACGGTGTCTGGGCCGGGGGTGACTGCGCCGCCGGGGGCGAGGATCTGACGGTGACGGCAGTGGCCGAGGGTCGGGACGCGGCCGAGGATATCCACGCGCGGCTGAATGCCTGAACTGCCTGAGGTCGAAGCGCTGCGGCGGCGTGTCGAAGAGGGTGCGCTGAACCGCACGATCGAACGCGTCGATCTGGGCAACGACACCAGCCATATCGACCTGCCCGGCCCGGATGATCGCGGGCGGTTGGAGGGCACGCAATTCACCGAGGCGCGCCGTCACGGCAAGTATCTCTTCGCCGGGTCCAAGTCGGGGCCGTGGCTTGCGCTGCATATGGGCATGGCGGGCTCGGTCCGGGTCTATGACGCGGCGGATGGCAATCCCGACTACGCCCGTTTGATCGTCGCTTTCGAGGGCGAGCGCCGTCTCGCCTTCCGTGATCCGCGCAAGTTCGGCTGGGCAAAGGTCGTCGAGACGCCGGAGGATGAGATTGCGGCCCATGATCTGGGACCCGACGCGCTCGACCTCGACCGCGACACGTTCATCTCGCGGCTCTCCGGCGGGCGGGGCGCGGTCAAATCTGCGCTCCTGGATCAGTCCAGGATCGCCGGGATTGGCAATCTCTGGGCGGATGAGACGCTCTACCAGACCGGGATCGCTCCGGACGTAAAGTTGCCGGAGCTGGCGGACGGCCAGATCGCCGACCTGCACCGCGCCGCGATCCGGATCCTGCGGACAGTCTGCGACACCGACGCGACCTATTCCGAACTTCCCGACGCCTGGCTCATCCATCGTCGCGAAACCGGCCGGGCTTGCTCCCGCTGCGACGGCAAGATCGAGAGCAAGAAGGTCGGAGGACGGACCAGCTACTATTGTCCGGACCATCAGGGCGGTGGCGGATGAACCCATGCGCTTCCGAGACCGCCCATCGGGTGGACGTGGGCAGGTCGCACAAGCCGCCACCTGCGACATGGACGAGACGTGAAATCCGCATCCGAATGGGTGTACAATTATCGAATTGCGACCGGAGACAGACATGGCCGACCTGACCACCGACTTCGTGGGCATCAAGAGCCCGAACCCCTTCTGGCTGGCCTCGGCGCCGCCCACGGACAAGGAATACAATGTCCGCCGTGCCTTCGACGCGGGCTGGGGCGGTGTCGTCTGGAAGACGCTGGGCGCGGAAGGCCCGCCCGTCGTGAACGTGAACGGCCCGCGCTACGGCGCGATCTACGGCGCAGATCGCCGGCTCTTGGGGCTCAATAACATCGAACTGATCACCGACCGGCCGCTTGAGACGAACCTGAATGAGATCAAGGCGGTCAAGCGAGACTACCCAGACCGTGCCATGGTCGTCTCCATCATGGTCCCCTGCGAAGAAGAGGCATGGAAAGCTATCCTGCCCCGTGTCGAAGAGACCGGCGCGGACGGGATCGAGCTCAATTTCGGCTGCCCACACGGGATGAGCGAGCGCGGCATGGGATCGGCCGTAGGCCAGGTGCCGGAATACATCGAAATGGTCACCCGCTGGTGCAAGCAGTACACCCGGATGCCCGTCATCGTGAAGCTGACGCCCAACATCACCGACATCCGGAAGCCCGCCGAAGCGGCCGCGAAAGGCGGTGCCGACGCGGTCAGCCTGATCAATACGATCAACTCGATAACCTCAGTCGACCTCGACAGCTTCGCCCCCGAGCCGACGATCGACGGGAAGGGCAGCCATGGGGGCTATTGCGGCCCCGCGGTCAAGCCCATCGCCCTCTCCATGGTCTCCGAGATCGCCCGCGCCGAGGCGACGCGCGATATGCCGATCAGCGGCATCGGCGGGATCACCACCTGGCGCGACGCGGCGGAGTACATCGCCATGTCCTGCGGCAGCGTTCAGGTCTGTACGGCCGCGATGACCTACGGCTTCGGCATCATCAAGGAAATGACCGCCGGCCTAGAACGCTACATGGACGAGAAGGGCTTCGCCACGATCGAGGATTTTCGCGGCATGGCCGTGCCGAACGTGACGGACTGGCAGTACCTGAACCTCAACTACGTCACCAAGGCGCGGATCGACCAGGACCTCTGCATCAAGTGCGGCCGCTGCTACGCCGCCTGCGAGGACACGTCGCATCAGGCGATCGCGATCAATCCGGGACGGGTCTTCGAGGTGATCGACGAGGAATGCGTGGCCTGCAATCTCTGCGTCGACGTCTGTCCCGTCGAAGCCTGCATCACGATGGAGCGGCTGGAGGCCGGCACCGTCGATCCCCGGACGGGCAAGGTGGTGGAGGCTGCACCCGCCGATTGGACGACGCACCCGAACAATCCGATGGCTCAGGCGGCGGAGTAGGATCGCATGGCGCCGCAGACGGTGCTGCATGTCGGGCTGCCCAAGGCGGCAAGCTCGACGCTGCAACAACGTTATCTGTCGCGCCATCCGCAAATCGGCTATCTCGCCCTGCCGCGAAAGGCGGGACCTCCGGATCCGGACGACGTGCTGGAGCGGTTCGTAACGTCGATCCGGGAGGATCACGCGTTGGGTGCGGCCGAGGCGGGTGTGGAGGAGGTTCGCAAGCGGCTTGCCTCCACCGACCGTCCGATTGCGCTGCTCTCCGAGGAACGCTTCACCGGCCATATGGGTGCAGGGATCAATGCGAAGGCTAATTTCGCGGCGCGTCACTTTCCAGGGGCCCGCATCATCCTTTCTGTCCGAAACCCCCTTTCGCTGCTGCGCTCGAATTACGCGCAACACCTGCGCCATCCCAGGCCGGGGATCCCACCGGTCCCCCGGTACGACGTCTGGCTCAACCACGGCCTGTCGGAGCCCGACCGGCAAGAGACCTACGTCGCCGCAACCCGGATCGGCGCGATCGGCCGGGCGTGGGTCGAAGCCTTCGGCAGGGAAGCGATCTTCGTGATCCTGTTCGAAGAGTTTCGGGCCGATCCCGTGGCGGTTCTGTCGCGCCTCGCAGACTGGCTCGGGATCGACGCTGACCCGTTCGAGCGGGCCGCGCGCGAAGAAGGTGGCAGGATCAACCCATCGCCCTCCGCCTCGCAGTTGGCACTCCTTCGGGCGACCCAGCGGCTTCGACGTGGCAACCTGCCGGGCCGTGCGATCTCTCGTCTGGTCGGCGCACTTCCTGACCTTCCTTTCAAGAGCAGCCCAATTCCGAAATCCCTTGAAGACCGCCTGGCGGCGGCGCATGCGTCCGATTGTGACGGCTTTGCAGAGACGTTCGGGGTTGATCTGACCCGATGGAGCTACCCGTCGGCGCGCGGCCGCGAGGAGGGCGCCGCAGATCCAAGCACATCGGACCTTCGACCACCCGCATAGGTTGCGGGGCGGATCGCATCGACACGCGAACTGTTACCGGGCAAGTCGCTGAAACGCCACGCCGCCCAATATCGGCGCGTGATGGGCATGGAAACCTTACTTTGCGTAAACCCGCTACCATGCCACCCTTTCCGAACTTCACGTAGCGGGTCGGCCCGAGGGTTCGGGGTAGTCCGACCCATGGTTCAGCGGGTGCCTGCACGCCAGGCACCCGCCCGGAGGAGGAGTGCCAAGCGATGAAGACCCCGATGACCATTACCCATGGCCACCACGTCCGCGAGATGTCGCGCCCTGCCCTGCGCGCGCTTGCCGGCCACGGCGATCCCGGCAAGTTCGGACGGATGTTTCCCGAACTGGATCCGCTCATCGCGGATGACGATGCGCTGTTCACGCTGGCAGAGGCGATGCGCGACGACGACGGAACGAGCGGCGACAATTCCAACATCCCCGCCGGGTTCACCTATTTCGGCCAATTCGTCGACCATGACATCACGCTCGATACCACGCCCCTGCGCGAGCAGAAGAACGACCCGCTCGGCACGGTGAATTTCAGGACACCGACGCTGGATCTCGATAGCCTCTATGGACAGGGTCCGGGCATCTCTCCACATCTCTACCAGCGCGATCGGGATCGCGGTTTCGCCCCGTCTGCGAAATTGCTCATCGGACACAGCGAAGAATCGACGGATTTCGCCGGCGGAACGGTTCCCGCCTTCGACAGCGATCTGCCGCGCAACCAAGTCGGACGGGCCCTGATCGGGGATGAGAGGAACGACGAGAACCTCGCCGTCGCCCAGACCCACCTTGCGATGCTCAAGTTCCATAACGCCGTGGTCGACGACATTCACGCGTCCCGTCCCGATCTGACGGGCAGCGCACTCTTCGAAGAGGCACGGCGTGTCACAACATGGCACTATCAGTGGGTCGTGCTGTTCGACTTCGTCGAGCGTCTCACGGAACCGGGCTTCGTCAAGCGGATCAAGCACGAGGGGCGGCGGTTCTATCGCTTCAAGACGACGCCCTACATGCCTGTGGAGTTCGCGGCAGCGGCCTACCGCCTGGGGCACTCGATGGTGCGGGAGGTGTACGGCTTCAACCGTTTCTTCCATCCCGGCGCGATCCCCGCGACGCTGGACCTGCTTTTCAGCTTCACGGGCAAATCCGGCAACATCGTCGGGGAACTGGAAGGCGGGATCCCTGCGCTCCCCTCGAACTGGACGATCGACTGGCGGCGTTTCTACGACTTCGAAACATCTGCCGAGGACGGGTTCGAGCTCAATGCCTCGCGCAAGCTGGATGCGCGGATCGTCCCGGCGCTGCATACGTTGCCCGGTCTTCAGGGCCGCGAGGCCAACCTCGCTTTCCGCAATCTGCGCCGCGGCGTCCAGCTCGAACTGCCTTCCGGTCAGGATGTCGCGCGGGCGATGGGCGTCACGCCGCTATCGGTGGGCGACATCTCGACAGGCAGCGACGGACAGGCCGCCAAGGATGCGGGGCTCGCGGACCATACGCCGCTCTGGTTCTACATCCTCAAAGAGGCGGAGGTGCATCACGACGGCGAACGGCTCGGTCCGGTCGGCTCGACCATCATCGCGGAAGTGTTCCTGGGCATCGTCCACGGCGACACCAATTCGTTCCTCTGGCAGCACGCCAATTGGGCGCCGACGCTGCCATCGCAGACGCCAGGGCACTTCACGATGGTCGATCTGATCAACTTCGTCGGCGAGTTGAACCCAATCGGGTCGGCCGCCGTCACGGAGCCAGAACCCGCCTGAAATGGGTGATGACCTCTTGCTCGGCCTCGACCCATGGATCGTGGCCGGGCCCAAGAACCGCCCTGACCTGCACCTCGAAGTCCGCATAGTGCTGCGTCAGGGCCCAGATCGACATGATGAGATGGCGCGGATCGCTCTTGGCAAGGTGACCCGCGTCCATCCAGGCCCGGACGATGCGCCCTTTCTCCAGGACCAGGACCCGCAGCGGGCCGGACAGCTCCGATTTGAGGTGCGGGGCGCCCCTCAGAATCTCGCCGGCGAAGAGACGGCTTTCACGGGGATAGTCGCGGGCGAGCGTCAGCTTGCGGCCAACATAGCTCAGCATTTCGTCCATCGGCTCGCCCTCCGGGTCGAGCGCGCGCAGCGGATCGAGCCAGGTATCCAGCAGCCGGTCCAGAAGCGCGGTGTAGATCGCCTTCTTGGACGGGAAGTAATAGAGCAGATTGGGCTTCGAAAGCTCCGCCGCGCGGGCGATCGCATCCAGCGTCGCGCCGTTGAAACCTGCGGCCGAAAAGACCTCGAGACCTGCCGACAGGATCCGCGACCGGTTCTCGCGCTGGATCCGCGTCTCGCCGGAACTGTCCAATCTCGCGCCTCCCATCTGCCCGGATTGTGGGCGCCTGCCCGGCGGTTCCCGTCCGACCGGATCAGGCCTGGTTGACCAACCCTTGCCCCGTGGTAACGTCCGTTTGACCGCATGGTCAAATGCATGGGGGATGATCGCGATGGACGGGCAGGCACCGGCGCAGAACATGCGCATCGACGCGGACCGGCTGTGGGATAGCCTGATGGAGATGGCGAAGATCGGCCCGGGCGTCGCCGGTGGCAACAATCGTCAGACCCTGACCGATGCCGATGCCGAAGGACGCGCGCTGTTTCAGTCGTGGTGCGAGGCGGCCGGATGCACGATGGGCGTCGACCGCATCGGCAACATGTTCGCCCGCCGCGAAGGGACCGAGGATCTGCCAGCAGTCTATGTGGGCAGCCACCTCGACACACAGCCGACAGGCGGAAAGTACGACGGCGTCCTGGGCGTCCTGGGCGGTCTGGAATTGATCCGCACCCTGAACGACCTGAACATCAGGACCCGTCATCCGGTCGTGGTCACGAACTGGACGAACGAGGAAGGCACCCGTTTCGCCCCCGCCATGCTGGCCTCCGGCGTCTTCGCCGGGATGCACGCGCAGGACTGGGCCGAAGACCGCACCGACGCCGATGGAAAACGCTTCGGCGACGAACTCGACAGGATCGGTTGGCGCGGCGAGGAGGAGGTCGGCGCCCGCAGGGACGACATCCACGCCTTCTTCGAGCTGCACATCGAACAGGGCCCGATCCTCGAAGCCAAAGGAAAGGATATCGGCGTCGTGACCCATGGGCAGGGCCTCTGGTGGCTTCAGGTCACGCTGACAGGCAAGGACGCGCATACCGGGTCGACGCCCATGAACATGCGGGTGAACGCGGGCCTCGGCATGGCGCGCATCATGGAGCTTGCCCACACAATCGCGATGGAAAACCAGCCCGATGCCGTGGGTGCCGTTGGCCAGGCCAATGTCTATCCCAACTCGCGCAACGTGATCCCGGGCAAGGCGGTCTTCACGATCGATTTTCGCTCGCCCGATCAGGAAAAGCTCGACGGCATGAAGGCGCGCCTGGAAGCCGAGGCGCCGAAGATCGCCGAGGAATTGGGTTTGGGGATCGAGATCGAGTCCGTGGGCCATTTCGATCCCGTCACCTTCGATGAAAGCTGTGTCGCCGCCGTCCGGAAAGCTGCGGAACGTCTCGGCTATTCTTACCAGGACATCATCTCGGGCGCGGGCCACGACGCCTGCTGGATCAACCGGGTCGCGCCGACCTCGATGATCATGTGTCCCTGCGTGGACGGCCTGTCCCACAACGAGGCGGAAGAGATCACGAAGGATTGGGCACGGGCCGGCGCGGACGTGTTGCTGCATGCCGTGCTCGAGAAGGCCGAGGTGGTCGCTTGACCCGCGTGCTCCCTCCGCATGTCGCGCTCTACGGGGTGATCATGATGGCGGGTGCAACCGGGTTCCTGTGGACCGAGACCGGGACATTGGACCGGACCACCCTGCTGGCGGCCTTCATGACCGCGTCGGTCGCGACGACCGCCTATGCCGCCATCGGACTGATCGCCTCGATGCGGAGGAAGCCATGAAATACGTCGCTGTCGTCGCCATCGGGGCCCTCGCCGCCTGCACGGCGCCCCCTGCCCAGCCCGTCGATCCGGCCGGCTACGTGACCCCGGACTACGCGGTCCCCTTCGCGATCCGCGCGCTGCTCCCGCGCGGGATCACCGCAGCGGATGTGCGCGAACGGGACGGCTGCTATGCCTACAGCCTGCGGGGCACCCTCTATCCGGTCCAACGCCCCGACGGAGGCCAGTATTGTATCGGCTGATCCCTCTCATCCTGCTTCTGACAGCGTGCCAAGGCGCCGGACCGGAAGCCGCTGTCACGACGCCCGAAGCCGCCGACCCCCGCCTGCCTGCCGCGGTCCTGGCCTCCTTGCCACAGGACGTCCCACCCACTGACGTGCGCCAACAGGACGGATGCTGGGTTTACGACCTCGCCGGCCTCACCATTCCCGTCACCCGAAACGGCGTGCCCATCTGCCTCTGAGGATCCCCATGCGCTCTACTCCGCTTATCGCGTTTGCCGTTCTGGTCGCCCTGTCCGCCTGCGGCGCTGAATTCCAGGACGAGTTTCCCGAACTGGGCGGCGGCGCGACCGACCAGTTCACCGAGAGGACCCTGCAGCTTCAGGCGATCTGCTTCCGCGGGCAGGCGACGCAGATCGACGACGGGACGAGCCGGCCCGCCGACCTTGCGCCTCGCGTCTACGACGCATGCCGCGAAGATACGGACCTCATCCTGTCACGCCAGACCCGCGCCCTACCGACGAGTGAACGGGAAGACTTCATCGCCCGCTCCCGCGAGCGCGATCTGGCCCGGATCGTCGCTCTGATCGAACAGAACCGCCAAGGCTGAGGAGGCCGTGCCCATGTCCAAGGTCATCAAGAACGGCACCATCGTGACCGCCGATCGCCAATGGAAGGCGGACGTCCTGATCGAAGGCGAGCACATCGCCGAGATCGGCGAGAACCTGAAGGGCGACGAGACGATCGACGCATCGGACGCCTACGTCATTCCGGGGGGCATCGACCCGCATACCCACCTGGAAATGCCCTTCATGGGCACCACCGCCGCCGAGACCTTTGAATCCGGCACTTTCGCAGCCGTGGCAGGCGGAACGACGATGCTGGTCGATTTCTGTCTTCCGGGCGAGGACGGCAGCCTTCTCAACGCAATCGACGAGTGGGATCGAAAGTCTCGCGACCAGATCTGCTGCGACATCTCCTACCACATGGCGATCACCGGCTGGTCGGAGAGCATCTTCGACGAGATGGAAGCCGTCGTGAAGGAGCGCGGCATCAACACGTTCAAGCACTTCATGGCCTACAAGGGCGCGCTGATGGTCGAGGATGACGAGATGTTCGCCTCCTTTAAGCGCTGCGCCGAGCTGGGCGCCCTGCCGCTGGTCCATGCCGAGAACGGCGACATCGTGGCCGAGCTTCAGCAGAAATACCTGGCCGAGGGGATCACCGGCCCCGAGGGCCACGCCTATTCCCGCCCACCGGAAGTCGAGGGCGAGGCCGCCAACCGCGCCATAATGATCGCCGACGCCGCCGGCACGCCGCTCTATATCGTCCACGTGTCGTGCGAGCAGGCCCACGAGGCCATCCGCCGCGCCCGCCAGAAGGGGATGCGCGTCTATGGCGAGCCGCTGATCCAGCACCTGACGCTGGACGAGTCCGAATACTTCGACAAGGACTGGCAATACGCGGCGCGGCGCGTGATGTCCCCGCCCTTCCGGTCCAAGGACCATCAGGACGGCCTGTGGAACGGCCTCGCGGCCGGGTCGCTGCAAGTGGTGGCCACCGACCACGCCGCCTTCACAGACGAGCAGAAGCGGATGGGCGTCGACAACTTCGCCATGATCCCCAACGGCACGGGCGGCCTTGAGGAGCGGATGGGGATGCTGTGGACGAAGGGCGTCGAAACCGGAAGGCTCACGCCCGAGGAATTCGTTGCGGTGACCTCGACCAACATCGCCAAGATCCTTAATATCTATCCCATGAAGGGCGGCATCGCGGTCGGCGGCCATGCCGACGTGGTGGTCTGGGACCCGACGCTGGGCCGCACGATCACGACGGCGACGGCCAAGTCGATCCTCGACTACAACGTCTTCGAGGGCATCGAGGTCAGCGCCTCCCCACGCTACACGCTATCGCGCGGGGACGTGGTCTGGGCCGCCGGACAGAACTCGCAGCCCCAGCCGGGCCGGGGCAAGTTCGTGAAGCGGTCGCCCTATGCGTCGGCCTCGAAGGCGCTGTCGAAGTGGAAGGCCCTGAACACCCCGAGGAAGATCGAGCGCGACCCGATGAACATCCCGGCGGGGGTTTGAGATGAAGGCTCCCAGGAAGAGCGCGAACTTCGAGGAGATATCACCTTATCTGCGGAGTATCCCCATGATGGCAATTCTCGAACACAATGCAATTATAGCATCTGAAAATACCGCAGGCTGGAAAGAAACTGTCAGGAATATCGAGTCGAAATCTGGGCTGCCGAACGGATGTGCTCAAAATTGCCAATTCCGACAAACCCGTATTTTGAGCCTCCTATATTGTATCTTCGTTTTTCCGAAAGAATTATGGCTTGATAAAGCAATTCAGAGGCGTGTATACAATGAAGTTTTTTCTGATTGGGACCCAGGATCGGAGTACGGAAAGCCGCAATACGTGGTAACACTCCTGCGAAATAGCATTGCGCATGGAAAGATTAGGCTCGAAGAAACCAATGTCATCTTCTTTGATAAAAATAAAGAACCAATGAAGATACCCGTTGATCAAGTCATGAAATTAATCAGTTCGGTGGGCGCGGCAATAGCCCTAGATTCAGTTCCACGGAGCGCAAACCACTAGTTTTGGCGGGGTCGATATTCAACCACTACCAATTTACATCTCTCGACGAGCAAGCGTAGGGTGGGCGAGAGTCCACGCGTCCCGGCTATGACATCGTGGGCTCTCGCCCGCCCTACGGCCTTACATTCCGCCCCGACCCCGCGCACCGTCGTCCCCAATGACCACCATCTCAGCCCAATCCCTCGACCTCACCTTCCAGACCGCCGACGGGCCGGTCCACGCGCTGCGCGACGTCTCGCTCAACGTCGCCCCGGGCGAGTTCGTCTCCTTCATCGGCCCCTCGGGCTGCGGCAAGACCACCTTCCTGCGCTGCGTGGCCGCCTTGGAGACCCCCACCGGCGGCACGCTGCAGGTCAACGGCATGACCCCCGACGAGGCCCGCCGCGCGCGCGCCTACGGCTACGTGTTCCAGGCCGCCGGGCTCTACCCGTGGCGGACCATCGGCAAGAACGTCTCCCTGCCGCTGGAGATCATGGGCTACGACCGCGCGGAGCGGATCGAGCGGATGCACCGCGTCCTCGAGCTGGTCGAACTGGACCAGTTCGCCAACAAGTACCCCTGGCAGCTCTCGGGCGGGATGCAACAGCGCGCCTCCATCGCCCGCGCGCTCGCATTCGATGCCGATATCCTGCTGATGGACGAGCCCTTCGGCGCGCTGGACGAAATCGTGCGCGACCGGCTGAATGAGGAACTTCTCGACCTCTGGGCCCGCACGCAGAAGACCATCCTCTTCGTGACCCACTCGATCCCAGAGGCGGTCTACCTGTCGACCAAGATCGTCGTCATGTCCCCGCGCCCCGGCCGGATCACCGACGTGATCGACAGCCCCCTGCCCCGCGACCGTCCGCTCGACATTCGCGACACGCCCGAATTCCTGGAAATCGCCCACCGCGTCCGCGAAGGCCTGCGCGAAGGGATGGAAGCGGCGTGAGCACGGGGCGGCGTGACGATATCGTGGATGCGATCACGCTTCTCGTCGGTCTGTGGTTCCTGTTTGGCGGGGCTTTCGCCGACATCCGGAACTCCGCGACGGACGCGGTCGCGATCGTTGTCATGGCCTATGCGATCCTGCGTCTGATCCGGCGGAGGATCGGATGATCGTCCGTCCCGCCACGCCCGACGATGCCCCCGCCTGCGCCGGAATAGTCAGTGCCTGGATCGAGGCGACCGACTGGATGCCCGGCGGCCCCTCTCGCGACGATCTGGAAGCCATGATGCGCAAGGGGTTCCCGATCCGCGAAGCCTGGGTCGCGGAGACCGAAGACGGCGAGATCGCGGGCTATCTTTCAATGCGCCCGCACGAGGACCACATCATCGGGCTCTACACGAGCGAGCCGGGGAGCGGCGCGGGAAAGGCCCTGCTGGACCATGCGAAGGGGAAACGCGATTACCTTCAGCTCAACAGCCATCTGCCCAACCGTGCCGCGCACCGGTTCTACGAACGCGAGGGCTTCGTGATGGTCGAGCAGGATCTCGAAGGAACCGACGGCGTTCCGGAAGTGCGGATGGAGTGGCGCCGATGACCTGCACCGCCAAGACGGGCCTCGTCGCATTCCTGTCCGCCGCTGGCGAGGCGGGCCCCGGGACAGGCTGGGGGGCGGCGCCCCTCGCCATCCGGCAGACCGCCGCATGACCGATACGTCGCTCAACGCATCGGGCGCCGCCGTCGGCCGCTCCGGCCGGGTTGCGCTCTGGCTCAGACGGCTGCCCCGAACGGTCGCGCCGGTGGTCACGGTCGTGGCCGCGCTGATCGCACTCTGGTACGTCGCCTGCATCCCGATGAACGCGCAGGAGAGCCTGTTGGCCGCCGAACGCGCCGGGGCCGAGGTCACTCCCGCCACCGCGGCCGAAAGGCGCGGGGTTGGCGGGGTCTCTCTCGCGATTGCGAATCCGGCCGCCGCTCTGTCGGGTGCCTTAGGACAGGAACGGCCGCGCCTGCCCGCCCCCCACCAGATCGTCGCAGAACTCTGGCAAACGACAGCCGGCCATCTCGACGGGTGCGGATTGGCCGAGGAAGAGCGGGATCGCCTCGTCATTCCCCTCCCTTTCCTGCCGGGCGATCCGGTGAGTGGGGAAGCGCGCGCGATCTCCACCCCGATCGACGAGGATTGCGCCGACATCTTCACCTCCCGCCGCAGCCTCGTATTCCATGCGGGCCTGACGCTGGCCCCGACGCTGCTGGGCTTCGCCATCGGATCGGCGTTGGGCATCCTGCTGGCCGTGGGGATCGTGCATTCCCGCGTCATGGATCTGAGCGTCATGCCGTGGGCGATCGCGTCGCAAACCATCCCGATCCTCGCCATCGCGCCGATGATCATCGTGGTCTTCAACTCGGTCGGCATTCAGGGATTGCTGCCGAAGTCGATCATCTCGGCCTACCTCTCGTTCTTTCCGGTCACGGTCGGGATGGTGAAGGGCCTGCGCGCGCCCTCACCGGCCGATCTCGATCTGATGAGGACGTGGAACGCGTCGGGTTTGCGGACGCTGATCTCGCTGAGGCTGCCGACCTCGCTGCCCTACCTCTTTGCCTCCCTGAAGGTCGCGATCGCCGCAGCCCTTGTGGGCGCGATCATCGGCGAGTTGCCAACGGGCGCGGTGCGCGGCCTCGGCGCGCGGCTCCTCGCAGGGAGCTATTACGGTCAGACCATCCAGATCTGGTCGGCGCTGTTCGGTGCGGCCATCGTGGCGGCGCTGCTGGTGGCGACGTTGTCAATGATTGAACGGGCAACCCTCAAGCAGATGGGTCTGCAACGATGAATGACACTGCGCGACGCATGGCCGCGATGCGCGGTTGGCCGAACGGCTCTGACTGGCTGATCTGGACTGTCGGGGCGGTCGTCTGCCTCGCGATCAGCACGATTTGGGTGGGCCCCCTCGCCGCAGTCCTTGCGGTTTGGGCGACGCTCTGGGCGGGCAATGTCTTTATCGCCAGCCGGACCTGGGGCCGGTACGCCGCGCCCATCTTCTTCGGGCTGACCCTTCTGCTTCTGTGGGAGATGGCCGTCCGTCTGTTTTCCATTCCGGAAGTCATCCTTCCCGCCCCCACCCAGATCGCGCAGGCCATGGCGGCGAATGCCCCGATCCTCTGGGCCGACCTCGTGCAAACCGTCTTCAAGGGCGCGCTGTCCGGCTGGATCATCGGTTGCGCCGCGGGGATCGGAACCGGCCTGCTGGTCGCCCGGTCGGATTTCCTGCGCCGCGGCCTGCTGCCCGTGGGCAACTTCATGGCCGCCCTGCCCATCGTCGGCACCGCGCCGATCCTGGTGATGTGGTTCGGCTTCGGATGGGAGTCGAAGGCCGCCGTCGTCGTCGTGATGGTCTTCTTCCCGGTCCTCGTGAACACCGTCGCGGGCTTATCAGACACGACGGCCATGCAGCGGGACCTTCTGCACACCTATGCCGCGACACCCGGCCAGGGCGTGCGCCACCTGTCGATCCCAGCGGCGCTGCCCTTCATCTTCAACGGTCTCAAGATCGCCACCACGCTCGCCCTGATCGGCGCCATCGTCGCCGAATTCTTCGGCAGTCCGACGGTCGGCATGGGCTTTCGCATCAGTACGGAGGTCGGCCGCTTGAACCTGCCGCTCGTCTGGGCCGAGATCGTGGTCGCGGCTGTCGTCGGGTCGCTCTCCTATGCCGCGATTGCCGCATTGGAAAAGCGCCTGACCTTCTGGCATCCTTCGCTAAGAGCCCGGCGCTAGACCGGGAGAGTTCCAACGGGAGACGACCAAGACATGAAGAACCTCATCGCTGCGGCCACACTCGCCGCACTCGCCAGCCCGGCACTGTCGGACGCCCATGCCGACAACGAAGTGACGCTTCAGTTGCAATGGGTCACCCAAGCGCAGTTCGCGGGCTACTACGTCGCACTCGAGAATGGCTATTACGAGGAAGAGGGCCTCGACGTCACGATCCAGCCAGGCGGCCCGGATATCGCACCACCGCAGGTTCTTGCGGGTGGGGGCGCGGATGCGATGCTGAACTGGATGCCCTCGGCGCTGGCCGCGCGGGAACGCGGCGTGCCGGTGGTCAACATCGCCCAACCCTTCAAGTCGAGCGGCCTGATGCTGACCTGCTGGCGCGACACGGGCATCGAGGGGCCGCAGGATTTCCGCGGCAAGACCATCGGGGTCTGGTTCTTCGGGAACGAATACCCGTTCCTGTCCTGGATGAGCCAGGAAGGCATTCCGACCGATGGCGGCGAGGAAGGCGTGACCGTCCTGAAGCAGGGCTTCAACGTGGATCCGCTGCTGCAACGGCAGGCCGACTGCATCTCGACGATGACCTACAACGAATACGGACAGGTCCTCGACGCGGGCGTCACCGAGGAAGAGCTGGTCACGTTCAAGTACGAGGATATGGGCGTCGCCACGCTGGAAGACGGCATCTGGGTGCTCGAAGAGAACCTGGAGGATCCCGCCTTCCGCGAGAAGATGGTGAAGTTCGTCCGCGCGTCGATGCGCGGCTGGAAATGGGCCGAGGAAAATCCGGATGAGGCCGCGGAGATCGTTCTCGAATATGACGAGACCGGCGCGCAGACCGAAGCGCATCAGAAGCGGATGATGGGCGAGATCGCCAAGCTGACCGCTGGATCGAACGGCGCCTTGGACGAGGCCGACTTCCAGCGCACGGTGGACACCCTTCTGGCGGGTGGTTCCGACCCGGTGATCACCGCGCAGCCCGAGGGCGCCTGGACCTCCGAGATCACGGATGAAGCACTGAACTGATCCAATCCCGATCGAGACCGACGGCGCCCCTTGGGGCGCCGTTTTGCATTTGCGGGCTGGCGGGCCACGAACCAGCATCTCTAGGGCCTCGGCCATTCTCCGGGCGGGTGCCGGCAAAGACCTGCCGAGGCGCCCGAAGATCGTCGTTTCACGACCGTGTTGCACCTAGACTGGGCGCAGTCGCCAGACCAACAGCGAGACTTGTCATGCGTGCATTGCCGATCCTTATTCTTTCCGCTCTCCCCGCGGCTGCGGATCCCGTCGCCGAACTCGCAGAGGCCGCCGCGGAACGGGGCGAGATCTTTCTGGGCTTCGGCCGGGAGTCGAATTCCGGCACCTGCGCGAACGATGCTTTCGCATTCGAGCGGTCCGGCGAGGAATGGCATCTGGTTGCCGAAGATAGCGACGGCGTCTTCAGATTGCGTCCGTGGCCGGAAGGCGGAGATCTCCACCTGACGCATAATCCGATCGCCGGCGGATTTGCGGTGCTCGTCCCTCAGCCTGGCGCCAATTCGGAAGCGGCTCAATTCGCCTTCGCGTTGAAATGTCCCGCGGGCGCCGCCACCGCATCCGATTGCGAAGCTTTGCCGCCGCCGCTGCCCACGATGACGCATCTCGTCTCTCTCGAGCCCGGCTGCCTCGACGGCGGATCCTGATCCACCCCGCGCCTCGAGACGATGGAGATCGAGGCGGAGCGTGCCGCGCCCCGGGTGATCCGCCGCGCCTCCGTCTGAGCGGACAGGTTTCAGAAATCCCCCCCGCGCTCACGGCGGCGCGCGCGAGGGCTCACGGATCGTGAGGCCCGTGCGCGACGGTCATTCGTCTGTGCGCCAGCGCGCGAAGATGCGCCAATTCTCACGCCCACGTGCATCGCATGTGAGGCCATCCTCCCCCACATTCATCTCATCCCAAACGGGGCACCCAACGCCCCGCTGACAACACGAAACGGGCCACCGCCCACACCGCAAAGGACAAGACCAATGAAAACCCTCATCGCCTCCGCCCTCGCCGCTTCCGCCCTCGTCGCCGCCCTGCCGGCCGCCGCTCAGGTCCCCGCAGGTCCCGCCGGTGCCATCGCCCACTTCAACCAGGACATCGACACCGCCAACGACCGCGCCTCGCTCGACATCGTCCGCGGCGAGACCGTCACCGTCTCTTCGCGCTCCGGGTCGGTCGCCCAGGCGATCGCGCATTTCAACGCCGATCTGGACGCAGGCGACCGCGTGCCGCTGACCGGCGGGACCGTCGTCTCGGGCAGCCCGACCTACGGCGCCGAGATCTTCGCGAACATCCGCGCAGAAAGCCTCGAGGACGAGTAAGCCAAGCCACCCCTCCCCGCGCGGCCCCTCCCC
>NZ_JYFE01000026.1 GCF_000877395.1 Jannaschia aquimarina
CCGCCTGCCTATGGGGGCGGGCCGGGCTTCGGGACGGGGGCCGGCGCCGGGTTCGGACCCGGCGCACCCTCCGGTCTTGGGCAGAGAGCGGGGCAGGAACAGGGCTTCTTTCCCGACATGCCCCGGCAGGAGGAGCGCCCCGTCCAGCAGGCGGCCCCGCGCATTCCGTTGCAGGAGGCGCTCAAGGCGACCGGGCTGGGCGCGGGCGGGTCCTCCAACCCGCTGGTCGCGGCGGCGGCGAACCTGCTCATCCTCTTCGGGCGCCTGCGGACCGGTCTGGTCGAGATGCAGGCCGCCCCGTTGATGAGCCACGTCTACTATGAGATCGAGGCCTTCGAGCGGAACGCTCTCGAGGCGGGCGTTCCCGCGCAAGAGGTTCAGGTCGCGAAATACGCGCTCTGCGGCACGGCCGACGACATCGTCCAGAACCTACCGGGCGCGGATCGGGGGCAATGGGCCGAATACTCGATGGCGGCCCGCTTCTTCAACACGCGCGAAACCGGCGTCGGCTTCTTCCATGAGGCCGAGAAGGCGATGCAGGCCCCGGCGCAGTACTACAACCTGCTGGAGCTGATGCTCACCTGTCTAAGCCTCGGCTTCGAGGGGGAGTATCGCACGCGCCCGAATGGCGCGACCGAATTGGCCCGGATTCGGCACGCCATCTACGAGACCCTGCGGCGGGTCCGACCGCGCCCCGACGAGGACGTCAGTCCCCGCTGGATGCCCGTCATCCTGCGCGGCAAGCGCCGTTTCGGCGGCATTCCGGTCTGGGCGGCTGCGGGCATTGCGCTGGCCATCGTGGTCGCTTTCTACGCGACGCTCTCGACGCTGCTGAACCAGCGCGGCGCCGAAGTTGCGGATGCGCTCTATTCCGTCCATTCCCGCGAGCCGGTGTCGCTGGAGCGGACGGCCGCGGCGCAGCCCTTCGTCAACCCGGTCACGCAAAGCCAGCTCGAACGGATCCGCGAAAGCCTCGCCCCAGAGATCGAGGCCGGGCAGGTCGAGGTCGGCACCAAGGGCGATTACATCTACGTGCGGGTGGGCAACCTGCTTTTGTTCGACAGCGGTCGTGCCGAGGTGAAAGCCGAGTTCGCCCCTGTGGCGCAGCGTATCGCAGAGACGCTGAACGCCGAAGAGGGGCCGATCCGCATCCTCGGCTTTACCGACAACATCCCGCCCTCCGGGCGGGGGCAATTCAAATCCAACCTGGACCTGTCGGTCGCCCGCGCGGAGGGCGTGCGGGACGTGATCGCTCCGCTGACCAGCGTGCCGGACCGGATCACCGTGGAAGGACGCGGGGCCGCCGATCCGATCGCCGACAACGAGACGCCGGAAGGCCGGGCCCTGAACCGCCGGGTCGAGGTCATGGTCGCACGTGAGGGGACGTTCTGATGGTTCGCCGTCTTGTCCGCGCCGCAGGCAGGCATGCCTGGCTCCGCATCACGCTGACGGTTCTGGGCCTGATCGCCCTATGCGCGGCCATCTGGTTCGGCGGCCCGATGACGGGCGTTGCGCTGCTGGGCACGGTCTGGCTGCGCGCGACGGTGATCGGCACGATCCTCGGCATCGTTCTGCTGATCGTCGGGATCAAATGGTGGCGCCGCCGCAAGGCCGCGAAGGCGCTGGAAGACGCGCTGGTCGAGGAACGCGAGGTCGGCGACGGCAAGATCCTGTCCGAGCGCATGACGCAGGCGCTTGCGACGCTCAAGAAATCGGGCGGCAGCACCTATCTCTATGATCTGCCCTGGTACGTGATCATCGGCCCGCCCGGTGCGGGCAAGACGACCGCGCTGGCCAATTCCGGGATCGAGTTCCCGCTGTCGAAGACGGGCGAGGCGGTCGAAGGCTTCGGCGGCACGCGCAACTGCGACTGGTGGTTTGCCGAGGACGCGATCCTGATCGACACCGCCGGCCGCTACACGACACAGGATTCCAACGCCGAGGCCGATGGCGCCTCGTGGACGGCATTCCTGAACCTGCTCAAGCGGACGCGGCCCAAGCAGCCGATCAACGGCGTGATCCTCGCCTTCTCGGTCGAGGACATGATGACCGCCGACGCCGATCAGCGGCGGCGTCATGCGGAGACCGTTCGGGCCCGGCTGGCCGAGGTTCACGAGACGCTGAAGATCGACTTCCCGGTCTACGTGCTGTTCACCAAGGCCGATCTGATCTCGGGATTCCGGGAGTATTTCGGCAGCTTCAGCCAGTCCCGCCGAAATGCGGTCTGGGGTGCGACGTTCCAGACGAAGGACCGGAAGGCCCTGACGCACGAGTCGGTGCCGCAGGAATTCGACGCGCTTCTGTCGCGCCTCTCCGAAGAGGTGATCGACCGCCTCAACGAGGAACCGGACGGCATCAGCCGCGTCGCGATCTTCGGCCTGCCGGGACAGATGGCGATGTTGCGCGAAGGGATCGGCGACTTCCTGCGCCGGGTCTTCGAGCCGACGCGCTACAAGTCGAATGCCATCCTGCGCGGCTTCTATTTCACGTCGGGCACCCAGGAAGGGACGCCCATCGACCAGGTGCTCGGCGCCATGTCCCGTGAAGGGGCCGGGACCTTCGGCGGCGGGTTCATGTCGGGCCGGGGCAAGAGCTATTTCCTGCGGGACCTTCTGGAGAAGGTCATCTTCGCCGAACAGGACTGGGTCAGCCACGATCGCCGCGCGGTACGGCGCGACGCGATCGTACGCGGCGTGGGGTTCGCGACCGTTGCCATCGCGACCTTGGGGGCCGTTGGTGCGCTGGGTTACAGCTATTGGCGCAATGCGACACTGGTTTCGGTCGCCCGGGCCGAGACGGCGGCCTATGCCCGCGCCGCCCAGGGAGAGGCCGACCGGACCGTCATCACCGACACGTCGCTGGAGCCGGTCCTGCCGCTGCTGCAGGATCTGGCCTTCGTCCCGGCAGGCTATGCCGTAGATGAAGAACCGACTTTCTGGGAGGGGATCGGTCTGGGCCAATGGGATCGGTTGGAGGCCGCCTCGGCCGAAAGCTATTCCGACGCACTGGAAAGGATGTTGCGGCCGCGCCTGATCCTGGCGCTGGAGCAGGAGATCCCCCTCATCATCGCGCGCGGCGAGACCACCGAGATCTATCGCGCGCTCAAGATCTATCTCCTGCTGGGCGGGCAGGGTGCGGTGACAGACGATGCCGCCATCGTCACCTATTTCCGCGAGCGTTGGGGTCGCGCGTACGAAGGGCTCTCCGGGCTCGAGACCCAGCGGCAACTGCAGGCCCATCTCGAGGCCATGCTCGCGATGGATGACGACCGCCCGCTTCTGCTGACGATCGACGACCAGACGGTGCAGAACGCCCGCCAGGCCATCGCGCAGCTTTCGCCGGCGGAACAGGCCTGGGCGATCATCCAGGACGGCGTGGCCGGGACCGGCCTGCCGGACTGGGACCTGGTCGAAGCGGCGGGCAACTCGGCGGAGCGGGTTTTCGCCACGCGCGACGGCTCCGACCTGTCGACGCAATCCGTCGACGCGCTTTACACCTACGAAGGGTTCTGGGGCTATTTCTATCCAGCCCTCTCGACCTCTGCCGAGCGTCTGCGCGCCGATCAGTGGGTTTTGGGCGAGAATGGCGTGGGCGAGGAATTCGAAGCCCGCATGCGGACCCTCGACCGGAGCCTGCTCGACCGCTACCGGCGCGAGCATCGGGATGCCTGGATGGCGGTCCTGGGCAACCTTTCCCTCAACAGCCTGGTGGCCGACGCCCCCCGGTACGAGGCGCTCGGGCTGCTGGCCGGCGAAATGGTCTCGCCTCTGCTGAACCTCGTGAAATCCGTCGCCACAGAGACCCGCCTGACGACCGAGTTGGAAAATGTCGCGGGTCTGTCGCCCGAGCAACTGGCCTCTGCAGCGGCTGGCGGGTCCGTCGGGAGCGAAGTCGGAAACGAGGTCGCGAGTCGTGCGCTGACCCGGACCCGCGGCGTCACGCGGATGCTGGCCGAGATCGTCATGCGCCGTCAGGGCACGGGCGGCGTCGGGGGCGGCGGCGCATCGGCCGAAGGCGGCATCATGGCGCCGATCGAGCGGATCGAGGAGGAATTCTCGGGCTGGCATGCCTTGCTCGACGGGCAGGCGGGGCAACGTCCCATCGACGCAGTGCTCGGCAACCTCGGCTCGATCTGGACGGCGCTGAACGCCAGCCAGTCCAACCCCGAACAGGCGGCGGTCCTGCTGCCGCAGCTCTTGAACGAGTTGACGCGCTACAACAGCCAGCTTCCGCAGCCGGTCGCCGCGCTCGTGAACGAGGCGGAGGCCGATTTCCGGCAGGGCGCCACGGACGCGAATATCGAGACGATGAACCGCGCCTTGCAGAACCAGATCGCCTTCAAGTGCCGGGAGACGATCACGGCGGCCTATCCCTTCGCGAATTCGCAGCGGAACCTCGGCATGGCCGACTTCTCGTCCTTCTTCGGGCCGGGCGGCGATATGGACCGGTTCTTCAGCGAGTACCTCGCCCCCTATGTGGAGCGGACGTCCGAAGGTTTGCGCTATCGCGCGGACAGTCCATTGGCCGGTCGCCTCAGCCCCGGCGCGCTGCGTCAGTTCGAGCGGGCCGAGCGGATCCGCCAGGCCTTCTTCCAAGGGGGCAGCAACCAGCCTGCCGTCGAGATCACGATACAGCAGGTCGATAATCATTCGACCGTGGAGAGCGCGCTCCTGGTCATAAACGACCAGGAGGTCGAGACGGTCCGCTACGAGATCCCGAAGACCGTCACCTGGCCCGGGCCGGGCAAGGCGACCGCGCTCGTGTTGCGCCCTTCGCTGGACCGGCCCTCGACGCTGGGCTTCACCGGATCCGCCTGGACGTTCATGAAGTTCCTCGATGCGGCCTCGGCCAAGCAACAGCGGGGGGATGTCCTGCGGGCCACCTTCATGGTCGGCGGTCGCAACATCACCTACGACTTCACGATCAACGCGGTGACCAATCCGTTCACCATGCGCGAGCTGCGGGAGTTCGAATGCCCGCAATCGCTGGACTGAAGCGGTGTCGGAGCAACCAGAGCGCACGGAGCCGGGCACGCCGCTGCCGTCGGGCATCGGCCTGCCCCCGGTCGCGGCGGGCTGGTTCGGAAAGCTGCCGCACAAGGGCGATTTCGTCTTCGCCGGATTGAACGAGGACGTGCGAGAAGAGATGTCGCGCTGGCTTGACGGGGCGATGACGGACGCGCGCGACGCGCTCGGCCCCGGCTGGAAGGACGCCTTCGACGCGTCGCCGGCGATCCGGTTCTGGATCGGCGGAGAGATCATGTCCTGGGGAACCGCCATCGGCGTTATCGTCCCCTCGCGGGATCGTGTCGGGCGCCGCTATCCGCTGATTGTGATGACGGCGGGTCCGGTCGAGCCGCCGACCCTCGTCACCGATCAGGGCTTGCACGAGGCTTTGCAGGTACGCGCCTTAGCGCTGATCGAGGGGGCCGAGGACGGAGACGAGGCCGGACCCGGACCGCGGCTACCCGACCTGATCTGGGCCGTGAACGAGAATGCCGATGCCTCGATCCTGCTAGGAGACGCGGCGGCCGCCGATTATACCCGATCTGCGCGCGGTCGGAGCTACTGGTGGACGGATGGGGGCGCCGGACGTCCGTCGGCGATGGTGGGGTGCGATGGGCTGGTCGACGGAACGGCGTTGGCCTGGCTGATGACGGGACAGGGGGGAGGAGCGGATGCTCCGCACTAATGCTTATGACGCAGCCGCGCAGACAGATGTCGGCCGCGTGCGCGATCACAACGAAGACGCGGCCCTGTCCCGTCCCGATCTCGGCGTCTTCGTCGTCTCGGACGGGATGGGGGGACATGAGGCCGGCGACTGGGCCAGCCAGACGATCGTGGACACGATTTCTTCTGTCGGGGTCGGCAGCTCGCTTCCGGATCTCGAGTCGCGCTTTCAAGAGCGTCTCGTCCGGGCCCACGAACTGGTCGCGGAGCGGGGGGCCGAATTGGGGGCCCCCGTCGGCGCTACCGTCGTCTCGCTGCTGACCTACGAGGCGGAATGGGCCTGCGCCTGGTCCGGCGACAGCCGTCTCTATCGGCTTCGGAACGGTCGGTTGGAACGGATCAGCCGCGATCACACCGAGGCACAGGCCCTCGTCGATGCCGGGCAGCTGACGCCCGAAGAGGCGGCGGTCTGGCCGCGCAAGAACGTCATCACCCGCGCCGTCGGCGTCACCGGCGATCCGGTCTGCGAGATCGTCCGCGGCACTCTGGCGGCCGACGACGTCTTTCTGCTGTGTTCCGACGGCCTGACGGAGCATCTGAACGACCGCGAGATCGCCGAGCATCTAAACACCGGTTCGTCCGCGCAGGCGATTTGCGCGACGCTCGTGGCCGAGGTTCTGGAACGAGGCGCCAGAGACAATGTGACCGCCCTGGTGGTGCGCGTGAAACCCGGATGGGAGCTGGAATGAGCACCGATCCCCCCGGACGAAAACCCGAGCCGCCGGCCGAGGACGACGACGCCACCCGCGTCATCGTCCCCGGATCGCCGGCGGATGGACCGTCCAAGGAAGACTATCGCCGGACGGTGATGGGGACGGGGCCGGGCGACCCGTTTGGCACGGCCGTTCCGACAGGACGGCCTTCGGATGACGGCGCCGATCCGCGCGGTCTTCACGAAGACGATGAGGCGCATCACGAACCGATCGACGATTCCGCGACAGCGGTCTCTGCGCCGCAACCTGACCCTCAGGTCGTCACGGCAAGCCCGGTCGGCACCGTTCTTAACGAGAATTACAAGATCGAACGCCTGATCGGCGCCGGCGGCATGGGCGAGGTCTATGAAGGCGAGCACCTGTTCACGGGAAACCGCGTCGCCATCAAGATGATCCTCGAGCAGTTGTCGAAGGACGAGACGATCGTCTCGCTGTTCCGCAGGGAAGCCCGGATCCTGTTCGAATTGGCCGACGACGCCATCGTCCGCTACCTCGACAGCTTCTACCATTCCGCTTCGGGCCGGTACTGCCTTGTCACGCAGTTCATCGAGGGGACGCCGCTTTCGGATCACCTGACCCGCTATGGCGCGCTGGACGAGGCTCGGGGGCGGCTTCTCATGGCTCGCCTCGCCCGCGGCCTGCAGAAAGCGCACGATCGGGGCGTCGTGCACCGCGACCTGTCGCCGGACAACGTGATGCTCCGGGACGGCAAGGTCGAACGCGCAGCGTTGATCGACTTCGGCATCGCCACGGCCGAGGACATGGGCGACGCCACGTTGTTCGGGAAGTTCGCCGGCAAGTTCCGGTACGTCTCTCCGGAGCAGCTTGGTCTCTTCGGCGGCAAGGTCGGTCCGCATACGGATATCTATGGCCTCGCCTTGCTCATGGCCGCCGCGTTGCGCGGCACGGCGCTCGATATGGGCCAATCGGTCGCGGAGGCCGTCGATGCCCGACGCAGCGTGCCTGCCCTCGACGGGATACCAGCAAGTCTCGCACCGGTGCTGACGCAGATGCTGGCGCCCGATCCGGCACACAGGCCCGTCAGCATGGATGAGGTCCTGACCTTGCTGGAGGTCACCTCCGGCGGCAACGAAGAGACCGTCATCCAGACGCCCGGCACGCGCCCCCCCTCGGTGCCTCCGGCCCCTCAGGTCACGCAGCCGACCGCCGCGCCGGTGACCGGGCGGCTCGCCCTGCCGCCCGGTGCCAGTCAGCCCCCTGCCGGAAGCGCCCCGCCGACGATGCCGACCGGCGGGCTGGGACACGCCCCCTTGGGCGCACCGGTCGATCCGACCAGCCCCGGCGCGGCACCGTTCGCGGCGACGACGGC
>NZ_JYFE01000027.1 GCF_000877395.1 Jannaschia aquimarina
CGGGGGGGGGCGAGCAGGCTCCCCGGGATCGCTCCGGTGGAGCGATCCGCCTGCGAGCGGGCGGAGCCCTGGGCACCGGACCGGTGCCGCTTGTGCAGACGGGGGGTGCACAGGGGGTGCACAGGGGGTGCACAGCGGATTTCCGCCGATCGGCCCCTTCAGCGCAGTCGTGAAACCTGCACGGCGAGGATTCCCCCGGCCACGATCGCGACGCCGACCACGTCCACCGGACCCAGCTTCTCGCCCAGCAGGGCCCAGGCGATCACCACGCCGAAGAACGGGTTCAGGAAGTGGAAGGTCGCCGCGGGCGTCGCTCCGATCCGCGCCACAAGCAGGAACCAGACCCAGGTCGCCAACAGCCCTGGAACCAACGTAGTATAGGCGAAAGCCGCTGTCAGCCGCAGGCTCCAGGTCACGTCCCAGACCTCCGTCGCCAGCCCGACTGGCAAGAGGGCGAGTGCGCCGACCAGCATCTGCAACCCCACCACCGTCAACAGGTTGCCCCCGCCCGAGGCGCCCCGAACGGACAGGGTGGCAACCGTCAAAGCGACCACCCCGATCAGGCACAACGCGATCCCCCAGACCGGCGCCCCCCCGGACACCCGCGTCCCCATGATCAGGACCACCCCAAGCGTTCCGGCGAAAAGGCCAATGACGCCAATGGGTTTCGTGGGTTCCGAGAAGAGGATCCAGTTCGCCAATGCGACGCAGAGCGGCAGCGCCGACGCGATGATCGCCGCCAGCGATGCCTCCACCTCCTGCATCGCGACGAAGTTCAGCCCCAGATACAAGGCGTTCTGGCAAATCCCGAACGCAATCACCGCCCGCCATTGCGCCTTGTCGAGTCGCAGCCGCTCTCCGGTCGCCAAGGCCAGCATCAGCCCCAGCACGCCCGATATCGCGAAACGCAGCGACAGCGACAGGATGGGCGGGGCCTCGGCGACGATGATGCGCGCCGACGTAAAGGCCGACGACCACATCAGGGCGAAGAGAAGCCCCAGCACGAGGGCGCGGAGATCCATCGCGATGCCGTCCGGTCAAAAGAAAAGGCCGCCCCGAAGGACGGCCGGTTCTTGTCCGGATCCGGCGCCCTTACGAGTTGACGCTTTCCTTCAGGGCCTTCGCGATGGTCATCTTGACCACCTTGTCGGCCTCTTTCTTGAACTGCTCGCCCGTGGCGGGATTGCGGACCATCCGCTCGGGCCGTTCACGGCAGGCGATCTTGCCCACGCCCGGGAGGGTGACGGCGCCGCCGTTGGATACCTCCTCGGTGATGACCTCAACGATCGCGTCGAGCGCGGACGTCGCCGTCTTCTTGTCCGAATCCATCTTCTCGGCCAGTGCGGCGACAAGCTGCGTCTTGGTCATCGGTTTGGTAGCCATGCGGGTCTCTCCTCTCCCCCAGGGTGTTCTGATTGGCGGGACACTAGACACGCGTTTCCGCGTTCACAACAGTTTGAATGGGCCAGAACCCGCTCAAAGCGCCTTATTTTCACTCACAGGAAGGCGGTTTCCTCGAAGGAACGCAGCTTCCGGCTGTGGAGTCGCTCCAACGGCATGTCCCTGAGACGCTCCATCGCGCGGACCCCGATCAGGAGATGGCGGGCGACCTGTGTCTTGTAGAACTCGCTTGCCATGCCCGGCAGCTTGAGTTCGCCATGCAGCGGCTTGTCGCTCACGCACAGGAGGGTTCCGTAGGGGACGCGAAAGCGAAACCCGTTGGCGGCGATCGTCGCGGATTCCATGTCCAGGGCGATGGCGCGGCTCTGCGACAGGCGTTGAACGGGACCGGCCTGCTCCCGCAACTCCCAGTTGCGGTTGTCGATGGTCGCCACGGTTCCGGTGCGCATGATCCGCTTGAGCTCGTATCCTTCGAGGGCGGTGACCTCGGCCACCGCCTGCTCGAGGCTGACCTGCACTTCCGCCAGGGCCGGGATCGGGACCCAGACCGGCAGGTCGTCGTCCAGCACGTGATCCTCGCGCAGATAGGCATGAGCGAGGACGAAATCGCCCAGCGACTGGCTGTTCCGCAGGCCCGCGCAATGGCCGACCATCAGCCAGACATGGGGGCGAAGCACCGCGATATGGTCCGTGGCCGTCTTGGCGTTCGACGGGCCGACGCCGATATTGACCAGCGAGATCCCCTGGTTGTCCTTTCGGGTCAGGTGATAGGTCGGCATCTGGGGCATCTTGGCCGGCTCTGTGATCGGTGCATCCGGATTGGCCGACGTCACCATCTGGTTCAGCGGCCCGACCAGGGCTTCGTAGCCCGAGTCCGGATCACGCAATGCGTCCCGCGCATAGGCGATGAATTCGTCGATGTAGAATTGGTAGTTCGTGAAGAGGACGTGGTTCTGGAAATGCGCCGGATCCGTCGCCGTGTAATGCGCCAACCGGGCGAGAGAGTAGTCGACCCGCTGTGCCGTGAACGGCGCCAGCGCGCGGGAGCCGTCTTCGAACGTGAAGCCAGTGCCGTTGACGATGTCGTCGTTCGTCGTCTCGAGGTCGGGCACGTCGAAGACGTCGCGCATCAGGAACGGCAGCACTCCGTCCTGCGGCACCGTCAGGTCGCTGTCGCCAAGCATCGCGAAATGGATCGGGATCGGCGTACGTGACCACCCCACGGTCACCGGCTCGTCGTGAGACTTCAGGAGCAGGCCGATCTGCTGGGTCAGATACCCGGCGAAAAGGTCTGGCCGGGTGATCGTCGCCGCGTAGTAACCTGGTTCGGCGACGTGGCCGAAGCTCAACCGGCTGTCGGTCCGCCCGAAGGTCGCGGTGAAGAAACGGACCTCGGGGTAGAACGCCCGGTAGCGACATTCCGGGCGGCCTTCCTCGACGGCCTGCGCGAAGTTGCTGCGCAGGTAGTCGATGGCCTGCTCATAGAGACGCTGCAACTCGGCCACCGCCTCTGCGGCGTCGGTAAAGGATTTCGGATCGGTGTCGTCGGGCGAGCAGACGGGGATCAGCCTTGGGTCGGTCATGCGGTCTCGATAAGGTCGGTCAGTTCGAATTTCGTGACGTCCACCAGCCCCAGATCACTGATCCGAAGTTCTGGAATCACCACGAGTGCAAGCAGCGAGTGCTGCATGTAGGCATTGTTCAGAGTGCAGCCCGCCTCGCGCATCGCGGCCATCAGGTTCCCCGCCTTCGCGGCGACCTCGGCGGCGGGACGGTCCGACATGAGACCCGCGATCGGCAGTTCGACGAGCGCACGCTCGGATCCGTCTGCCCAGAGCGTCACGCCGCCCCCTACTTCGGCCAGCCGGTTCGCGGCGGCGGCCATCATCGCCCGATCGGTGCCGACGACGATCATGTGGTGACTGTCGTGTGCAACGGTCGACGCCATCGCCATCGGGCCGCGATAGCCAAACCCCGCGACGAACCCGTTGGTGACGCCGCCGGTCGCACGGTGCCGCTCGACCAGCGCGATCTGACACGTGTCGCCCTCCCCCTCGACCAACCCGTCCCGGACAGGGAGATCGCGGCTCAGCGCCTTGGTCGGCGCCTGGTTCTCGACCACCCCGATGACACGCGTGGTGACGGTATTGGCCCCGCTCGGCGCGGGAATTTCGAAGGCGGACGCGTCGAGCGTGTGTTTCAGGCGAACGGTCGCGCGCGCTTCCTCGGGCCAGTCCAGATGGGGACACTCGACCAGAAGCTCGCCGTCGCGC
Source organism: Jannaschia aquimarina (assembly GCF_000877395.1). Lineage (GTDB taxonomy): Bacteria > Pseudomonadota > Alphaproteobacteria > Rhodobacterales > Rhodobacteraceae > Jannaschia > Jannaschia aquimarina. The sequence goes on from NZ_JYFE01000027.1 coordinate 3,675, forward strand.
GCGACCTCTTGGCCCAGAGCCCAGACCCTCTCGATGGGTAGGTCGGTCAGCGATGAGGTCAGGATGCAATCCGCCCGCCGGCCCGGCGCGATGCTGCCCAAATCGCGACCCAGACCGAAATGCTCGGCTGTGTTGATCGTGGCCATCTGCAGGGCGATCAGCGGATCGCAGCCGCAGGCGATGGCATGGCGGACCACGCGGTCCATGTGCCCCTCGTGGACAAGGGTCGCCGCCATGCAATCGTCGGTGCAGAGGATCGCGCCGCGCGGATCGAGCCCCTTGTCGGTGATCGCGGTGATCTGGCTTTCGACGTCATACCAGGCGCTGCCTAGCCGCATCATCGCGCGCATCCCCTGCCGCATCCGCGCGATCGCATCCTCCTCGCTGGTGCCTTCGTGGTCGTCGGCGGGGCCGCCGGCGGCATAGGCGTGGAAGGCGGGCCCCAGATCGGGCGAGGCATAATGCCCGCCGATCGTCTTGCGCGCCTCCGCGGTCGCTGCCATCTCGGCCAGCATCTTGGCGTCGCCCGCGATCACGCCGGGGAAGTTCATCATCTCGCCCAAGCCGATCACGCCCGGCCAGGTCATCGCCTCGGCCACGTCGTCCGGACCGATCTCGTGGCCCGTCGTTTCCAGTCCCGGCGCGCTCGGGGCGCAGGACGGCATCTGGACGAACATGCTGCAGGGCAGGCCTCGCGCCTCGTCGTGCATCAAGCGCACCCCGCGCAATCCGAGCACGTTGGCGATCTCGTGCGGGTCGGTGAACATGGCGGTGGTGCCATGGGGGATCACGGCGGCCGCGAATTCCGCTGGCGTCAGCATGCCCGACTCGACATGCATATGCGCGTCGCACAAGCCCGGGACCAGATAGCCCTCGACCTCTTCCACACGCGTATCCGGACCGATGCAATGGGACGCATCGGGGCCGACATAGGCAAAACGTCCACGGGCGATCGCGACGTCCCACTCAACGGTTTCGCGCGTCTGTACGAGCACGACCTTCGCGCCCCTTATGACGGTGTCCGCCGGGGCGCGTCCGGCTGCGATGGCGATGAGATCAGGAGCGGCGTCGGGCCAGGAAGGAAGGGTCTCGGGCGACATGGCGCACGGTGTCACGGGGCACACGCAACCGCAAGGCACCCTGCGCGTTGCCTGTGCATGACGCCCGATCTCATCTACTACCCGGACGATCAGCCCGGCATCACCCGCCGGCGCGCGGGGCGCGGCTGGTCCTATCGGGCCCCCGATGGCACGACCATAGACGACGCGCGGGAGCGTGCGCGGATCGACGCGCTCGCCGTTCCTCCCGCCTATAGCGACGTGTGGATCAGCCCCAAGCCGCTTGGACACCTCCAGGCGACCGGCAAGGATGCGCGAACGCGGAAGCAATATCGCTACCATCCCGAGTTCCGGGCCTGGCAGGAGCGGCGCAAGTTCGACCAGCTTCCCGCCTTCGGAGAGGCGCTGCCGCGCCTGCGCCGCCGTGTCGCCGATGCGCTCAAGGGTGAAGCGGGCGAGCGCGATTTCGCAATCGCCGCCGTGTTGCGGTTGATCGACCGCTCCAGCATCCGGATCGGGTCGGAAGCCTACCGCGCCGAAAACGGGACAGAGGGCGCCACGACGCTTCGGGCCGGGAACATTCGGCTCGACGGAAATGGGGTCCGGGTCGCCTGGCGGGCGAAAGGCGGCCAGCGGGTTCGCAAGCAGGTCTCGGATCGGACCCTCGCGCGCGCGCTCGACAGATTGTCTGAATTGCCGGGCGCGCCGCTTTTCGAATGGATCGACGGGGACGAAAGATACCGCGTGCAGGCCGTGCAGGTGAACGACTGGCTGGCCGAGGCGGGCGCGCCGGACGGGTCGACCGCCAAGACGTTTCGAACCTGGAACGGCTCCGTTGCGGCCCTCGCGGCGGCGCGGAAGGCGGGCGAGGGCGTCACGATCAAGGAAATGTCCGAGGCCGCCGCGGAGCGGCTGCACAACACGCCGACCATCGCCCGGAATTCCTACATTCATCCCGCGGTCATCGACCTCGCCTCCGACTGGAGCGAGATAGAAGTCCCGGACGCGCCTACCGGCCTGAAGATGGACGAACGCGCGCTGCTGGGGCTGATCCTCTGAATGGCAGCGTTACTTGGCGCCTTCGACCGCATCGAGGATGTAGCGTGCGCAGATCAGGTCGAGATGGGCGCCGCCACCGTTCTTGAAGACCGTGATATCGTCGTCGCTTCGATCAAAGCGGTCGAGGTCGTAGAAATCGGCGATGACGTCATCGCGGTCTATGGCTCCGGTCGAAAGCGGGATCTTGAGTTCCCCGATATGATCGAATGTTGTCTCTCGGCTATCCACGAAAATGCGGCCACGGCGGAGGGCGGCATCGTCCGCCTCTCGCATGTCTGGGCGGTATGCTCCGATCAGATCGAGGTGTTGGCCCGGTTTGAGCCACTCGCCTTCGATCACCGGTTCGGTCGCCATGGTGGCGCAGGTCACGATATCGGCTGCGCCAACGGCCCCCGCCAGATCCGTGACAGCTTCACAATTCCGGCCATCCGCAAAGGCGCGGGCATTCTCTGTTGCTCGCGACCAGACGAGGAAGCGCGCCTCGGGGAAGGCGGCGCCATAGGCCGCCCGCAACGAGGCCGCGACGGTGCCGGAGCCGACGATCAGGATCGTCCGCGCATCCCGCCGTGCCAGACGCCGCGCGGCGAGAAGGCTGTCCCCTGCCGTCTTCCATTTCGTCAGCAGGTGAAAGTCCAGCATCGCGGCCAACGTGCCGTCGGTATCGGAGAACAGGCTGACCGCCCCGTTGATCGTGGGGCCCACGTTTTCGGGGAAGATCGTCGCCGTCTTCACCAGACTTCCCAATCCGTCGATCCAGGCTGCCCGGCTGAGGAGCGTGTCGGGATCGCGGTAGAGGAACGTGTCCCCGATCTCGGCGCGCGGGAGCGAGTGCCCTGCTGCGAGGGCATCGGTCAGCGCGATCCAGTCCAGATGGCGTTCGGCGGAGGCGTCGATGAAAGGCGGCATCATGTCTCCATCCCGAATATGTCAGGCAGCTTCTGCCTCGGTCAGTAGGCCTTCGCGCACCAGCCGGTCCGCCCAGCCGTCCGCACCCTCGAAGAGATGCGTGCGCCATCCTCGCCCTTCCGCGACGGTGATGTTATCCGGCCTGTCATCCGCGAAGAGATGCGCGGGGCCGGGCCGTCCCGTCGCGGCTTCGACGGCCGCGTAGATCTCGGGCGCCGGCTTGATGACGCCCAGCCGTCCGGAGACATGGGCCGCGTCGAATTCATCGAGGAATTCGTAGTGCCGCTTGGCGAGTTCGAAACTCTCGTCGCTGAAATTGGTCAAGGCATGGACGGGAATGCCCTTGGCGCGCAGCGCGCGCATCAGGCGCACGGATCTGTCGATCGCAGGGCTGGCGAGGGCGAGCCAGTCATCGTGCCAGAGCCGGATCTCGTCGCGCCATTCGGGATGCGCGTCGGCGGTCTCGTAGATCACGTCGCGGAACCCTTCGCCGCGATCGAGCCGAAGATTCATTTCAGGCAGGTCCACCGCCGCGAACAACGCGCGGCGGCGGACCGGTCCGATCCGGGCGTCGTAGTAGCGCTCGGGTTGCCACTCGATGAGGACATTGCCTACGTCCAGCACGACGACCGTCTCGTCCGTCATGTCGTTTGTCTGCCGCGATGCGGGACTTGGCAGAGACTTCCGGGTCTTTCCTTCATGTACCCCCCGTGAGGATGCCGACCACGGCAGAGACCGTGAGAATCGAAATGGCAGTCGAGACCAAGATAGCCGCGGAAACGCGTTGTGGAGCTACCCCATAGTGTTGTGCGAGCATGTAGACGTTACCGGCAACCGGCATCGCTGCCGCCGAGATCATCACGGTCGCGGCGTAGGGATCGGAAACCGGAAAGAAGTAAAATGCCGACACCGCTACCGCGAGCGGGTGAAGCACGAGTTTCGCAAAGCTCAGCCAGCCGGCGACCGAAAGGCGTTCCGCCGATTTTCCGGCTAGGCTGGCGCCAATGGCGAACAAGGCGCCCGGCGTGGCGGCGGCCCCCAATATGTCGACGAACTCGGCGACGGGGACCCAGAGGTCGCGGCCGGTCGCCGACCACGCGATCCCGAGGGCGATCGATACGATCATGGGGTTCTTCAGAAGGCCCAGCCCCACCGTCCGTAGGGTCGCCCATCCGGCCTCGCCCCGCGATCCGGTGATCAGGATCACGATCAGGGACGAGAACACGATCAGGTCCGTGGCCAGGATCATCAGCATCGGACCCGCCGATTGCGGTCCGAGCAGCAGGGCGAGCATCGGAATGCCCATGAAGCCGACATTGCCGATCACCGCGCACTGCGCCTCGACCGCCGACTCGGCCACGGACAGGCCGCGCAGGAACCCGACCGCTGTCGCGATCAGGTAGACGAATGTCGTTCCCCAGAGATAAGCGGCGATGAAGCGCAGATCGAGGATCTCCGCCAATGTCAGATTGGCCGCAAAGTCGAACAGCATCGCCGACAGGGCGAAGAAGAAGACGAACTTGGTCAGATAGGCCGTCGCTTCGGCTGTGAAGAAGCGGGTTCGCCCCGCCAAGTAGCCCAACCCGATCAGGGCGAAGAAGGGCAGCGTCTTCAGAAAAATCGCGAGCACGCCGAACCGCTAGCGGCGGCGTCGCCGTGTGTCTATCACCAAGCGGGCCGCGCGCGGATCAGAATGCCTTGAACGTCAGCGTCGTCAGCGTGCGCTCGATCCCGTCGATGTCGAGCAGATGCTCGTTGATCCAGTGACCGATATCCTCGTCCCGGGGGATGTAGAGCTTTACCAGCAGGTCGTATTCACCCGAGGTCGAGTAGAGTTCGGAGTGGACTTCGCGCAGGGCGATCGCATCGGCGACTGCGTAGGTGGTTCCAGGGCGGCAGCGGATCTGCACGAAGACGCATTGCATGGTTGGGGCCTGACGTTCCGACGATTTCCCCGCAGAGCTATCGACAGGTCGTTCGCCTGTCTATCGTTGGAGCCCTACCCCGCAGACACAGATGTTGTAACTCCCTTCAGCCGGCCGCCCATCCCACACCGCCGCATAGGCGGTTGTGCGCAGGTGAACTGAACGGTTCACTTTTCCCCTTGTATCCGATGTCAACCGATCTCTAGGGATGGAATTATGAACTGAACTGTTCGGTTCTGTTAGCAGTGACTTTCAGATTTGAGGAGCTCCCCATGATCCGCTTTATCACCGCACTTGGTGCTGGCCTTCTGACAGCGCAGGCAGCGATGGCCGACCGCGTGGATATCGACGATGACGGTTGGTCGATGCAGCCCGATCCCAGCTCGGTCGGCTTCACGGTCGATATCGACGACGATGGTTGGTCCAGAGAGGAACTCGGCCGCGCGGACGGCATGATGATCGACATCGACGACGATGGCTGGAGCCGCGTCGACGGCGTCCAGGTGGATCGGACGCAGAATGCCCCCGACTGCGTCGGAACGACAGTTATCGCTGACGGAACGGTTGTTCCGAACTGCTGAGATCCCATGTGACGCTTCGGAAGCGGGGGCCGTCGGCCCCCGCTTTTGCTTGTGCGCTGAACCGAACGGTTTATAACCGTTGGTGTAATTGGGAGGGGTCATGAACGAGGCGACGCCGATCGATACGGGCGTGGTGAAACGCGGCCGCAAGTTCGATCAGGTCCTCGAAGGTGCGAGAGCAGTCTTCCTGGCCGACGGGTTCGAAGGAGCGAGTGTGGATGCCATCGCGCGTGCCGCAGGTGTCTCGAAAGCGACCCTTTACAGTTATTTCCCCGACAAGCAGCACCTCTTCATGGAGGTGGCGAAATCCGAGTGCGGCGCTCAGATCGATCAGGCCGGAGAGCTCCTGTTCATGGAATGCGCGCCTCGGGTCGCGCTTGGACGGGCGGCCCGCCAGATCGTGGGCTTCGTCATCTCGGAATTCGGTCAGAGCATCTTCCGGATGTGCGTCGCCGAAAGCGAGCGCTTTCCCGAACTCGGACGAGAGTTCTTCAGGACGGGTCCGGCGCGCTTCCGCGCCCAGATGGCCGAGTACCTGACCCGCGCCGTAGAGCGTGGCGAACTCAAGATCGACGACATCGACCTTGCCGGTGACCAGTTCGTCGAACTGTGCCACGCCACGCTTTTCGTCGAGATGGTCTTCAATGTCCGGACATCCGCCACGCAAGCCGAAATCGACCGTGTGATCGACGGAGCGGTCGAGACGTTCATGGCCCGCTACGGGCCGTGAAGATCAGCCCGGCCGAATGCTCGTCGTCACGTAGTTGACCGACAAGTCCCGGTTGGAAAGCGACCACGTCCACGAAACCGGATTGAAGACGAATCCGGTACGGTCGACCGGCTCCAGGCCAGCTTTCGACAGAAGACCGTAAAGCTCGTCCGGGGTGAGGAACTTCGACCAGTCATGCGTCCCTGCGGGCAGCCAGCGCATCACCCGTTCGGCGCCCACGATGGCAACGAGATACGATTTCGGGTTCCGGTTGATCGTCGAGCAGATCATCACCCCGCCGGGGCGCAGCAGGTCGGCACAGGCTGTCAGGAAGCTTTGTGGATCGGCGACATGCTCGACGACTTCCATGTTCAGGATCGCGTCGAAGGGCGCTTCGCCAGCGGCGACCAGATCCTCTGCGCTGGCCTGCCGGAAGTCGATCCGCAGGCCGGACGTTTCGGCATGCTGTCGGGCGACCGGAATGCTGCTGCCCGAGGCATCCACGCCGACGACGCTGGCGCCGAGGCGGGCCATCGGTTCGCAGAGGAGACCGCCGCCGCAGCCGATATCCAGGATGCGCAGGCCTTCGAAGGGGCGTGCCGCGCTTAGATCCCGACCGAACTGGGAGGCGATTTGGGCGACGATATAATCCAGTCGGCAGGGGTTGAGCATGTGCAGCGGCTTGAACTTGCCGTTCGGATCCCACCACTCCGCGGCCATCGCCTCGAACTTCCCGACTTCGCTGGCGTCCACGGTGCTCATCGGGTCCTCCTACTTATTCTTCCGCGGGCCATGGTGACTGATCCGCACCGGTCTATATAGGCGCGGTATGGATCGAAGCATCGGACAATCCAGCGCCGCCGCTCTCTACCCGCCGATCGACCCGTTCGACCAGCGGATGATGGATGTCGGCGACGGGCACCAGATCTATGTCGAGCAATGCGGCAATCCCGACGGAGTCCCGGTCATCGTTCTGCATGGCGGGCCTGGCGGCGGCTGCAGCCCGATGATGCGCCGCTTCTTCGACCCTGCGAAATGGCGCGTGATCCTCTTCGACCAAAGGGGCTGCGGACGCTCTCGTCCCCACGCATCGGTCCGCGCGAATACGACCTGGCACCTGGTGCGAGACATGGAGACGATCCGCACCGTGCTCGGGATCGACCGTTGGGCGCTGTTCGGCGGCTCTTGGGGCGCGACGCTGGCCTTGATCTACGCGATCACCCACCCGGACCGCGCGCTGCATCTTTCGCTGCGCGGCGTCTTCCTGATGGAGCAGCGCGAACTCGACTGGTTCTACGGCGGCGGCGCGGGGCAGTTCTGGCCGGATCAATGGCGGAAGTTCTGCGCCATGGTTCCAAGCTCCGAACGGGGCGACATGATCGCGGCGTATAACGCCCGCCTGTTCGACTCGACCCCGCATGACCAGGTCCGCTTTGCCCGCGCCTGGGCTGCGTGGGAAAACGCCCTCGCTTCGATGGGCAGCCAAGGGCGCGGAGGCGAGGCGAATGCCGAATATGCCCGCGCCTTCGCCCGCCTCGAGAACCATTACTTCACGAACCTCGGCTTTCTCGACGGGGATTGCTGGATCCGGCGCAATGCCGAGGCGCTTGCGCCTATCCCGGGGCTGATCGTGCAGGGCCGCTACGACATGATCTGCCCGCCGCTCTCTGCCCGGTTGCTGTCCGATGCCTGGCCGTCGGCCAAACTTCATCTCGTGCCGTTCGCGGGACACGCCTTGTCAGAGCCAGGCATCGCCGAGCAGTTGGTCAAGGGCACCGATGCCGCGTTGCGAGAGATCGGCGTCGCCTGAGGCAGGTCTACTGTGAGACCTGCCGTGCCAGACCGAACGTCGTGCCAATCAGGCCGAACACGGTGCGCACTCCGCCAATCGGGCTTTCGGTGACATAGATCACGTCGCCGGAATAGATCGGGAAGTTCCGCGCCGAGAACAGGCCGTCCGCTTCGGTCAGGTCGAGGGTGAAGACCACACGTTGCTTGAGAGGCCCGCGTTGGCCCGCGCTCAAGGCCGCGCGCGGGTATTCGCGCAAAATCAGGACACCGGCGGGATCGGCACTTGCGTCGTTCACGCCGCCGATGATCGCGACTGCGTCCATCGCGCTGACGGTATCCTTGGTAAACGGATGCAGGCTCTCACGGCCTGCGGCTCCGACCGACAGGAAATATCGCTCATCGGCCTCGACGATGACCTTGTCGCCACCCTGAAGCCGGGTGTCGAGGCGCGGTTCCTCGAATAGACGGTTCACCGATGTGCCGTAGATGCTTCCGCCTCTGACCAACCGGATCTGAGGGTTCGCCAAGCCGGCCGCCACACCTCCGCCCTGCGCGATCAGGGAGAGAACGGTATAGTTGCGGTCGGGCATGGGATAACTTCCCGGAGCGCCCACGCCCCCGACGAGATCGACGGAATTCCCCCGTCCTTCGGTCAGGGCAAGCTGGACCTGCGCGGACGGGGCGACGGCGCTCATCGCGTCCTGAACGCGTTCCCGCGCCGTCTCGGGGGTATTCCCGGCGACCTGGACGTTGCCCACATAAGGGAGGAAGACCGAACCGGCCGGAGAGACGCGCATCTGCGGCAGCGAAAGCTGGCGCTGCTCGGGCGCGACCAGCAGCGAGTTCTCGCTCGCGTCCCAGACGATGATGTCGATCACGTCGCCCGCGCGGATGATCCGGCTGCTCGATCCGGCGCTCGCGGTGATCCAGCCGTAATGCTTCGCGCCGGTGACGGGCCAATGCGCAATCGTGGGCAGCAGGGCGCGCGTCACGGGATAGACGGAGAAGTCCGCGGATTCCGCATCGGCGGCGTTCACGACCTCCGATTCGATCGCCGCGCCGCGCGGAAGAGCGCAGGCGGACAAGAGGCAGGCGACGACAAGACATGCCGCCCGAAGCGAGCCATTCATGTTCGCGCACTCCCCCAAGCGGCAGAATCGCATCCCTTTTGGGGGGACATCTGCGCAATTGCAACAAGTCGTCTCGCCAAGGTTGCATCGCGTGCGGAGCGGTGCGAAGGCTCTTTGCGCGGGGGGCGTATCCTATGCGATGTGCCCTTGAACAAAAGAAAAACGCGAGCGTCCGGGCGGGTCGCATCGGGTTTGGGAATGGGGCGACGACTTGAAGTCTGATGATCTGGCGCGTTGGATCCGCAGCCTGAGCCGTGGCCGCAAGGCGGTCATCTTCTGGACGATCGACACGGTCGCCGCGCCGCTGGGCGGCCTCGCGATGCTTCCGATCCTGCCGCTCTACAAGTCCCTCGGAATCTCGCTGTTTCCATGGCTCGCCGCGCTCGCCGTGTCCGCGGGTTTCCTGAGCCTCGTGCTGCGCCTGCCGTGGCTCTCGCTGTTCGAACATCACGCAGCGTCGCAGGTGCGCCGCGCCGCGATGGTCGGCGGGGTCGCCTTGGCGTCCGGGCTCGTGGCGCCACTGGCCGGTCTCGTGGTCACGCCGCTGTTCCACATCGCCGTCGGCGCGGCGATGTTCACGCTGATTTCGCTGGTTCGCGCAGGGTTGCTGAGGACCGTGAAGACCCTGAACGCCCATTCGGGCGACCGCGCTCGCGTTCTGATCTACGGGGCGGGGACGACGGGGCGCCAACTGGCTCAGGCGCTCCAGACCGATCCGGAGATCGAGGTCGTCGCGATGATCGACGACAACACTACCCTCCAGAAGGTTACCGTCGCGGGCCTGTCCGTCTATCCGCCTGCGCGGATCGCCGACCTGGTGAACCGGTACAGCATCGACCGGGTCTGTCTTGCGATGCCTTCGGTCAGCCCGCCGAAGCAGGCGCAGATGGCGCGCCGCCTCGTTGCGCTGGGGCTTGAAGTCCAGTCGGTGCCGTCCTTCTCGCAACTCGTCGGTGAAGGCCGGCTGGAGGATCGGCTGCGTCCCCTCGACCCGATGGCGTTCCTGGCGCGGGACGAGATCGACCATTCCCCAGACGGGACGGAAGAAACCTATGAGGGCCGGGTCGTGATGGTGACCGGGGCGGGCGGCTCGATCGGGTCCGAGCTCTGCCGTCAGGTGCTGTCGTGCCGCCCCGCGAAGCTGATCCTCATGGATGTGAGCGAGTTCGCCCTGTTCACCATCGCCGGTGAACTCGGTGGTATCGCGCGCCGGGCCGGCGTCGATCTGGTCCCGGTTCTCGGCTCTGTCTGCGATGCGCGCCTCGTCTCGCGGGCGATCAAGCGGAACGGCGTGCAGATCGTGATGCATGCGGCTGCCTACAAACACGTTCACCTCGTCGAGACCAATGTCGAGGCGGGCCTCTGGAACAACGTGCAGGGAACACGGATCGCCGCGCGGGCCGCGCGGGATGCCGGGGTCGAGCGGTTCATCCTTGTCTCCTCCGACAAAGCCGTGCGGCCGCGCAGCGTAATGGGGGCGTCCAAGCGTCTCGCCGAATTGATCCTGTTGGACCTGGCGGCCCGCGCGCAGCCGGGCGGGACGATCTTCGCCATGGTGCGCTTCGGTAACGTGCTGGGCTCTTCGGGTTCGGTGGTGCCGCTGTTCCAGGACCAAATCCGACGGGGCGGACCGGTCACCGTGACACATAGCCAGGTCTGCCGTTACTTCATGACGATCCCAGAGGCCGGACGCCTGGTCTTGACTGCCGGCGCCATGGCGCTTGGTGGCGAGGTGTTCGTTCTGGATATGGGGCGGCCGGTCATGATCGCCCAGCTCGCCCGCCAATCCATCGAGGCCGCTGGATACACCGTCCGCGACCGCGCGAACCCGGAGGGGGATATCGAGATCGTCTTCACCGGTCTGCGCCGGGGCGAGAAGCTGTTCGAGGAATTGTCCTATGACGGCAACCTGATCGCGACGGCGCATCCAAAGATCAGCTGCGCGCGCGAGGACGGGATGCCTGAATTGCAGCTCGCGGCCTTGCAGCGCGACCTCTTCGCGGCGCTGGACGAAGGAGATATCGGACAGCTGCGCAGCATTCTCGCGGCAGGGCTCGAGGGGTTCCCGCAGGAAGCCGCAGAGGCGACGCGCCCGCCACTGACCGCGATCGAGGTCGAAGGGCGCGCGTGAGGCGCTCCGGCTTGCGGTTCGCGGCGATTGTCGGAATGTTGCGCGCGGGGCGCGACGGTTCGGGTGACAAGGAAGTTCTCAGATGCGCATCGCGATGATTGGGACGGGCTATGTGGGCCTCGTGTCCGGTGTGTGCTTTTCGGATTTCGGACATGACGTCGTCTGCGTGGACAAGTCCGAGGGCAAGATCGCGCGGCTCGAGCGCGGAGAAATCCCCATTTACGAGCCGGGCCTGGACCTCCTGCTGACGCGCAACGTCGAGGCCGGACGCCTTTCCTTCACGACCGATCTGACCGGCGCGGTCGACGGTGCGGATGCGGTCTTCATCGCAGTCGGGACCCCGACTCGCCGCGGCGATGGCCATGCGGACCTCACCTATGTGATGGCCGCCGCAGAAGAGATCGGTCGCGCCCTGACCGGCTACGCGGTCATCGTCACCAAGAGTACCGTGCCCGTCGGGACGAACAGGAAGGTGCGCGAAGCGGTCGCTGCCGCAGCCCCCGAAGCGGAGTTCGACGTCGCCTCCAACCCCGAATTCCTGCGCGAAGGGGCGGCGATAGACGATTTCATGCGCCCGGATCGCGTCGTTGTCGGCGTCGAGACTCCGCGTGCGGCCGAAGTGATGGAGGCGATCTACCGCCCACTCTACCTGCGCGACTTTCCGATCGTGACCACCAATTTGGAGTCGGCCGAGATGATCAAGTACGCGGCCAACGCCTTTCTCGCGACGAAGATCACATTCATCAACGAAATCGCCGCCCTGTGCGAGCGTGTCGGTGCCGATATCAAGCAGGTCTCCAAGGGGATCGGCATGGACGGGCGTATCGGGAACAAGTTCCTGCATGCCGGGCCAGGCTACGGCGGCTCGTGTTTTCCGAAGGACACGTCTGCGCTCGCCCGGATCGGGCAGGATCACGCCATGCCGATGCGGATCACCGAGACGGTCATGCAGGTCAACGAGGGCACCAAGGCCCGTATGGTTGAAAAGTTGCGCGACCTGTGTGACGGCAGCTTCAATGGACGAACCGTCGCGGTCCTCGGCGTGACCTTCAAGCCTAATACCGACGACATGCGCGAAGCGCCCAGCCTGACGATCGTGCCCGCGCTGGTCGGCGGGGGCGCGCGTGTCCGGGTGGTGGACCCCCAAGGTAGGCGAGAGGGCGAGGCGCTGCTGCCCGGTGTGGCGTGGCACGACGATCCCTACGAGGCGGCGCAGGACGCCGATCTGCTGGTCGTCCTCACCGAATGGAACGAGTTCCGCGCCTTGGACCTTGGGCGGATCGCGTCGGCCATGGCGACCCCGCGCCTAGCCGATCTGCGCAACGTCTACAGCCCGGAGGATGCCGCCTCGGCCGGGTTCCGGTCGGCGACCTTCGTCGGACGCGCGGGGTTCGAGGCATGACCAAGCTCCTGATCGTGCACCAGAACATGCCCGGCCAATACCGGGAGTTGCTGGAAGTGCTCCGGGAAACCGGCGAGCATGAGATCGTCTTTCTCACCCAGCGAGAGGACTTCCCCGAGCCGAAGGGCGTGCGCAAGGTCGTGTATCGCTCGCACAACCGCCCGACCAAGGAATCCTATGGCCTGTCCAAGATCTGGGAGGAGGCGACGGGCAATGGGTACGGGGCCGCCCTTGCCTGCGACAAGCTGAAGGCGGACGGCTTCGAACCGGACATCATCCTGGGCCATACCGGTTGGGGTGAGCTTCTGTTCCTCAAGCATGTCTGGCCCGCGGCCCCGATCCTGGGCTTCTTCGAATACTACTACCTGCTCCATGGCGGTCCAGTGAATTTCGACCCCGAGGATCCGCCAGCCGAAACGGCGCCGTACCTGCTTCAGGCCCGCAACGCCGTTCCGAACACGAACATCCATGCCGTCGATCGGGGGACCTGCCCGACCTGGTGGCAACGGAACACATTCCCCAAGATGTTCCACCCCAAGCTCTACGTCTGCCACGACGGGATCCGAGCGGATCGCCTGCGACCGGATCCGAACGTGTCGCTTTCGCTGGGCCGCATCGGCAAGATCACTCGCAAGGACGAGGTGTTCACCTACATGGCCCGCAACATGGAGCGGACCCGGGGCTTCCACGTCTTCATGCGCGCCCTGCCCAAAATCCTCCAAGCGCGTCCCGAGGCGCGGGTCCTGATCGTCGGCGGCAACGCGTCGAGCTACGGTAAGGCTTCGGACGTGGAGGGCGGCTTCCGCGCCGAGATGGAGGCCGAGGTCGGCCATCTGGTGGATTGGGATCGCGTGCATTTCTTGGGCCGCGTCCCCTATGACGCCTTCCAGAAGGTCATCCAGATCAGCCGCTGCCACATCTACCTGACGATGCCTTTCGTGCTCTCGTGGTCCCTGCTCGAATCCATGTCGATGGAGGCGACCATCGTCGCCTCCGACACGGCGCCGGTCCGCGAAGCGATCACGCACGGCAAGACGGGCCTGCTGGTCGATTTCTTCCGTCCGGATCTGCTGGCCCAGCAGGTCGTGGACGTTCTGGCCGCGCCACAGGACTTCGCGCATCTCGGCCCGGCAGCGAGGCGGCATGTCGAGCGTGAGTACGATTTTCTCAAGGTCTGCCTGCCGCGGCATCTCGAAGAGATGAACGCGCTCCTTCCGCTCGAAAAGCAGATCCACGTTTGATCTGGCCCGCGTTGCCGCCGGTTGCGTCCATCGGGTGGCGCGCCTATTCCCGTGACATGCTGAGCATGTCACAGGCCGGGTCCATCTCATGAGCGTCGCGATCGTCATTCCAGCGCGCTACGCCTCGACCCGCTATCCCGGAAAACCGCTCGTCGAATTGACCCTGCCCGATGGCAGCAGGAAATCCCTGATCCGAATGACCTGGGACGCCGCGCAGCAGGTCGGGGGCGTCGATCATATTCACGTCGCCACCGACGATGACCGCATCCGCGACCACTGCGAAGCCTTCGGAGCGTCCGTGGTCATGACCTCCGAGGCGGCGCGCAACGGCACCGAGCGGTGCGCCGAGGCGGCCGAGGCCGTTGGCGCGGACCTCATTGTGAACCTTCAGGGCGACGCGCCGTTGACGCCACCCTGGTTCGTCGAGGCGCTGATAGACGGGATCGGACAAGCCGACGTCGCGACGCCCGTCCTGCGCTGCGATCGCAAGACCTACGACATGTTCGTCGAGGACCGCCGGGCCGGGCGGGTCGGAGGAACGACAGCCGTCTTCGACCGGGCGATGCGGGGCCTCTACTTTTCCAAGGAGGTCATTCCCTGGATCGACCCCACCAAGGTCCCGGACCCGGTCCCCGTCTTCCACCATGTCGGCGCCTATGCCTACACGCCAGCCGCGCTGAGATCCTATGCCAGCTGGCCCGAGGGGGAGCTGGAGCGGCGGGAAGGCCTTGAACAGCTTCGCTTTCTCGAGAACGGCGCCCATGTCGCCTGCGTCGAGGTCGAAGCGCGGGGCCGCACGTTCTGGGAACTCAACAACCCTGCCGATGTCGCCCGCATCGAGACCGCCCTGAAGGAGAATGGCTGATGGATCCGATCCAGTCCCGCGTGGTCGATGTCTCCGGTATTCCCTGCGGCGGGTCCGAGCCGTTCATGCTCATCACCGGGCCGTGCCAGCTCGAAAGCCTGGACCACGCGCGGATGATGGCGGAGCGCATCGCCGCCGCCTGCGCGCCGACCGGCACACGGTTCGTCTTCAAGGCGAGCTACGACAAGGCGAACCGCTCCTCGCTTTCGGGCACCCGTGGGTTGGGAATGGAGAAGGGGCTGGAAATCCTTGGGAAAATCAAGGCGGAGTTCGGCTGTCCCGTTCTCACCGACGTGCATGAGACCGGCCATTGCGCGCCCGCGGCGGAGGTGTGCGACATCCTTCAGATCCCCGCCTTTCTGTCGCGGCAGACCGATCTCCTGCTTGCGGCGGGCGAGACCGGTGCCGTGATCAACATCAAGAAGGGGCAGTTCCTCGCCCCGTGGGACATGCCAAATGTCGCGGCCAAGGTGGCCAGCACCGGCAACGAGAAAATCCTGCTCTGTGAACGAGGAACCTCGTTTGGTTACAATACCTTGGTGACGGATTTCCGTGGGCTGCCGCAGATGGAGGCGACAGGATATCCAGTGGTGTTCGACGCAACGCATTCGGTGCAGCAGCCGGGGGGGTTGGGTGGCTCGTCAGGGGGACAGAGGGAGTTTGCGCCGGTGCTCGCCCGGGCAGCCTGTTCGGTGGGGGTCTCGGCGCTCTTCATCGAGACGCATCAGGATCCGGACAATGCCCCGTCGGATGGGCCCAACATGATCCCCATCGAGCGGATGGAAGCCCTGATCGGTGATCTGAGACGCTTCGACGATCTGCGCAAAGGTCGCTGATAGACGCACGAAATTGGCATCCGCTCGGGATATCGGTGCGAGAATGCCGATGCACCCCCTGTGCACCATCTGTGCACCCCCCGTCTGCACAATGTGCACCGCGCAGGGCCGGACCGCTGGATCGGGTCCGGCTGCGATCTCACCAGGGTGATGGTCGGGTGACTTTGCCGCCCCACCGATCCGCGCCCGGAACAGGTCGGCCGGAGCGCCTCCGGGTCCGGTCGCCGGCGTAGCCGAGTGCGTGACCGCGGTCAGGAACGCCAGAGGGCGGATCGGCGCGGCCTTCTGCATTGGTCGCTCGCACGGGCACTCTTCTTCCCCCCTCCCGGTCTAAAGCCTTGCCATGCGGGGGTGGATTCGCGCACGGCCTCCCTAGATACTTCCCATGTTCGAATGGGTCCTATCCGTCATGGCGCGGGCCGGGTACGGGGGGCTCGCCTTCCTGATGCTGGCCGAGAACGTCTTCCCTCCGATCCCGTCCGAGGTCGTCATGCCGCTGGCCGGCTTCCTGTCGGCACGCGGAGATTTCTGGTTGCCTTGGGCGATCCTTGCCGGGCTGGTCGGGACGGTGCTGGGCGCGCTCTTCTGGTATTGGGTCGGGATGGCGATCGGCACCGCCCGGCTGAGGCGCGTGACGGAGCGTCATGGCCGATGGCTGACCCTCTCTCCGACGGATGTCGAAAAGGCCGAGATCTACTTCCGGGAACGCGGCCTGATGGCCGTCTTCGCGGGGCGGATGCTGCCGGGGCTGCGCACGCTGATCTCGGTGCCTGCGGGTATGGCGCGGATGCCGATGGGCCCGTTTCTGCTGGCGACGACGGCCGGGAGCCTGATCTGGATCGGGGGGCTGGCGATCCTGGGCTACATCCTCGAGTCGCAATACGATCGGATCCACGCCTGGCTCGACCCTGCGATCTGGGTGGTCGTGGGCGCTGTGGCGGGTGTCTATTTCTGGCGGCTCTTCAGGCAGGAGTCGCGGCGTTGAGCGGGCGGCCCGCCTGATCGACGTGAAACGTTCGGCCGCTGCGCGCTCCCTGCTTCTTCTCGGCTCAAATGCTCCCGCCGGAGGCCCGGATCCGGACGGGGCTCGATGCCCCGTCCGATCCGTCCGCTTCAGCGCGGCATCGGGTTCGAGGCGGTCTTGTAGGCGGACCAATCCTCGATGTCGGGATAATGCTGCCTGCGCCATTCGCGCACGCGGGGGTTCATCATCCGTCGCCAGAGTGGAGGGAACATCGCCGCCGCCGTCATCACCGGATAGCCCGCGGGAAGTTGCGGCGCCTCATCCGCCTCGTAGGTCTGCAACAACGGAAAGGGGCGGTCGGGCTTGAAGTGGTGGTCGGAATGGCGTTGCAGGTTGATCAGCAGCCAGTTCGACGCCTTCTGCGCGCTGTTCCAGGAATGATGCGGCTTGACCGGTTCATACTTGCCGTCGCCCAGATGACGACGCGTCAGGCCGTAATGCTCGATGTAGTTGACGAGTTCGAGCTGCCAGATCGCGACGCCTGCCTGCAGCAGGAACAGCGCCAGCCCCGCCCAACCGCCGATCAGCGCGGCCAGCGTCAGCATCGCCGCCTGCAACGCGGCAAATCGCCAGAACGGGTTGGAGCGGTGCCACCACGGCAGGCCCTTGCGGGCCAGCATCGCCGCTTCGGCCTGCCACGCGGAGGTCAGGCATTGCCACAGCACGCGGGGATAGAAGCGGTGGAACCCTTCGTTGTAGCGGGCCGTCACCGGATCGCGGGGCGTGGCGACATAGCGATGGTGGACCAGCAGGTGTTCGGACCGGAAATGCGAATAGAGCACCATCGACAGCAGGATATCCCCGAGCCAGCGTTCCAGCCGCGTACGCTGGTGCATCAGTTCGTGGCTGTAATTGATCCCGATCGTTCCGCCGATCACGCCGACCCCGAAGAACAGGCCCGCCAGTTCCCAGCCGCCCAGATGCGGTGCCCGGGTCGCGTAGAAGATCAGGCCGAAGAGCGTGACGAACTGCACCGGCGCCCAGATCAGGGTGATCGCGCGATACCAGCCCAAGGCCCGGCGATCCGTCATGGGATCGGCATTGCCCTCTTCCAGCCCGGCGAGAACATCCAGAAGCGAATAGGCCCCCCAGGCATAGGCGGGCACGGCCAGCACCCACCATCCGCCCAGATAGGCGGCCGCCCAGGTGATCGGCACCATGGTCAGCGATGCCCAGAAGGGCAGGGCGCGCAGCGGATTTCGAAGCTGGCTCTCGGAGACGGCGGTGATGGTCATTCTTTCGTCCTCCCATCCGGATGTTAACGCCCCGTTTCCGACGACGCAAAACGCGACGCTACGTCACGGCAAGGGCGTGCGCCTTGCGGAAAAGAGTCGGGAGCGCGGCCGGATCCAGCGGCGTCCATTGGCCCCGGTCGGGGTTTCCGGTGGCCTCGGCCACGCGCACCGTCAGAATCAGGTGAAAATGCGTGAAGGTGTGGCGCACCTCGCCCGCATCGCGCCAGGGCGCGTCGAAGGGCGGGGCCTCGGCCGGGGCCTCGGACCAGTCGGAGGTCGGGAAGGCCGCCATGCCGCCCAAGAGGCCCTTGTCCGGGCGCCGCTCGGTCAGCCAGTCGGAGCCGCGCCGCGCCAGATAGACATAGCCCCTCCGCGTGGGCTTGGCCTTCTTCGGGGCCTTGGCGGGCAGCGTCGCGGCGATCCCGGCGGCGTGGCCCGCGCAATCCGGCTTGAGCGGGCAGAGCAGGCAGGACGGGGATTTCGCGGTGCAGATCGTCGCGCCCAGATCCATCACCGCCTGAGCGTGGTCGCCGGGGCGCCGCTCGGGCGTCAGAGCCGCGGCCGCATCGCGAATCGCGGGTTTGGCGGCGGGCAGAGGCGTCCGAATGGCGAAAAGGCGGGCCATCACGCGTTCTACATTGCCGTCGACGACCACGGCGGGACGGTCGAAGGCGATGGCCGCAATGGCGGCGGCCGTATAGGGCCCGATGCCGGGCAGGGCTCGCAGGCCGTCTTCGGTGTCGGGGAAGGTGCCGTCCAGATCGCGGCTCACGACGCGGGCGCAGGCCAACAGGTTCCGGGCGCGGGCGTAATAGCCGAGCCCCGCCCAGGCGGCCATGACATCCGGATCCTCCGCCGCGGCGAGGGCATGCACGTCGGGCCAGATCCGCGTGAACCGGTGGAAGTACTCGCGCACGGCCGCCACAGTAGTTTGCTGAAGCATCACCTCTGATAGCCACACGCGGTAGGGGTCGGGACGTGCTGCCGCGCCGGGGGGCACGCGCCAGGGCAGGTCGCGCGCGTGGGCGTCATACCAGCCCATCAGCCGGTCGGCCGCCTGTCGCGAATCACGCATCGGTGATGAGCCCCCTATCCCTTCCGGCGGGGGATCATGTAATCGTCTCGCCATGGCAGCGAAAGGGCCCAACAGGACGCGCAAGGGCGGCGTCCGCACCGTTGGTGCGCTGGTCGAGCGGCAGATCCGCCGCTCGGGCGAGACGCGCGGATTCTCCGAATCGCGGCTGCTGACCCATTGGGCCGAAGTGGCGGGCGCTGACGTAGCGCGGATCTGCCGGCCGGTGAAGGTAAGCTGGTCGCGCCGGGAGCAGGGATCCGTCCTGACGCTGCTGACCACCGGCGCGCAGGCCCCGATGCTGCAGATGCGCCTGCCGCAGCTGCGCGATCGGGTGAATGCCTGCTACGGCTACAGGGCCATTGCCGGGATCAACATCACCCAGACCGCCCCAACCGGATTTGCCGAAGGACAGGCGAGCTTCGACGCGGGGCCACCCCGGCGAAAGCCTGCGCCGAGCCCGGAAACGCGAGAAAAGGCGCGCGCTCAGGTCGGCGGGATCGCCGATCCGGCGTTGAAGGACGCGCTTGAACGGCTGGGGGCCAACATCATATCGAAAGCGGGCCGCGAAGACGGCCCCGACAGGAGCAGACGATGATCAACCGACGGAACCTGATGATGATCGGCGGCGGGGCCGCCTTGGGCGCGGCCTGGGCATTCTGGCCCAGCGGGCGGGACGGTCTGCCCCTGTTGCCGGGAGGCGACGGCTCGGCCCGCGCGCAGGATGCGGGATCGATCGCGGAAATGACGCTGGGCGATCCGGATGCGCCGGTGAAGGTGGTAGAATACGCCTCGTTCACTTGCCCCCATTGCGCGAACTTCCACCTCGACACGTTCAAGGCGTTCCGGGAGGAATACATCGACACCGGCCGGGTGCATTTCACCTACCGGGAGGTCTATTTCGACCGCTACGGCCTGTGGGCGTCGATGATCGCGCGTTGCGCCGACCCGATGCGCTATTTCGGGATCGTGGAACTGCTTTACGACAGCCAGTCGGAATGGTCGCGGCAGGAGGACCCCGCCGCGGTCGCCGAGAGTCTCAAGCGGATCGGCGCGCAAGCCGGGATGGATCGCGAGACGCTGGATGCCTGCCTGCAGGACGGTGAGAAGGCGCAGTCGCTCGTCGCCTGGTACGAGCAGAACGCCGCGTCCGACGGCGTCCGGTCGACCCCGTCCTTCCTGATCAACGGCGAGATGCATGCGGGCAATATGAGCCTGTCGCAACTGGGCCGTCTGGTGGACGAAGCCGCCTCCTGAAAAGGCGCGGAGCGTCGCCGCTGGATCGCATCGGGCGGATCGGCGGCGATCGAAGATCGGCTCCGTCCCGATCCTTAGCGAGCGTTGGCCGTTTCCACCGTGACGTCGAGGATCGCCGCCCGCCCTGCGGCAATCGAACGGGCAAGCGCGCGGGCGGTTCTGTTATCGAGGATCGGTCGCGCGGGCGTCATCTCTGCCGGGGACAGGTCGCATGTCGCCCGTAGCAATGCGGAGGGGCCCAAACCTGCGGCCTCGCGGCTGTAGGGCGTGACCAGAAGCGTTTCGCTGGGCAGCCCATTCGATATGAGGATGGCATGGCGTTCGGTCAGAATGTGAAGGTAGTCGAGTCCCGCCGCCGGACACACCTCCCGGATGCCGGGAAGCGCGGTCAGGGTATGAGCGGGGACCAGGACCTCCCGTGCCTTGGTGAAGGATGGACCGGGACCGCATGTCCTCAGAAGGATGCGATGCTGGCGTGAGAGGCTCGTGTCTGCCCGGGGGCGACCCTCTCCCAATGCGTGCGCCCGGATGGAGATCGGTCGGAAGCCTTTCTGCTGCCGCATCCGCCAGGACGGAACCCGCGTCCGTCCGATCCAGAGGATCGGCTGCGGGCCGTCGTCCAACGTCTCGATCAGGGCGCCCGGTTGGAGACGTTCGATCGCAACAGGGCCGGCTGGTGTCTGGATGCGGGTTCCAGCCGCCAGACAGGTCACCCCCTGCTGCGACAACTCGGAATAGTTGGTCGAGTTCGGGTTGCTGACATTGGTGACCGTGTAGGTCGTGCCAAGCTGCGGGGCCGGTTCGTGGAAGATGTAGTAGGTGGAATTCGTGGACGCGATGAAGACCTCGGTGACGTAATAGGTGTTCGTGCCATCGCTCAGCGTGATTTCGTCTCTCGGCTGGACTTGCCCCGACGTTTCCACATTGCCGAACTCGTCGTAGACGATGGCGGTCTGGCTACTGTCCTCGTCGTCGCGGTCGTCCGTTCCGTCCTGAAGGCGGCTGTCGTTGTCCGTGATTGAGATCACGTGATCCGCCGGGAAATCGAACGAGATCGTGTCGCCGACCGTCGGACTGCCCCCCGGCCATGTCAGTTGATCGTCGTCGTAACCAGGAAAATCATACGTCGCCATGCGCCCGCTATGCGCAAAATGGCTTAGGAATATGTGAATCGCGACCGGTCCGAACCTTCGCCGTCCTGCGATCGCGGCAAGAGATGCGGCTTGGGCTGGGTCAGCCCTCTGGGTTCTGCGATCTGCGTGTCGACAGCAGCGAGCCTACGCCGGCCAGTATGTTGCCTTTTGTCAGCCAGGCGATGGCAAAGGCCAGCACACCCAGCGTCTCGAGCCAGAAGACGATGTTTCGCTCTGCCAATGCCTGTCCCAGATCCGTGTCGGCGATGAAGAAGAATATCGCCAGACCGACGATGGACGCGATCAGGGCAATGCCGCAGGCGAGATAGGTCGCGTTCCCCGGCTCGTCGAAATAACGCACCTCGCCCGCCGCGTTCTTCGGGAACAGGAACAGGCAGATGAGTGCCATCGCCAGGAAGAACACCGCCGCGCTGATGAAGTGGAGCGCGCCGAGGGGCGTGCACCAATGGCCCACGAAGCCCTGAACCACCTCGGGCGGCGGAAAGGCGTCGCAATCCGTGCCCGCCGGCAGGGCGGGGATCAGCGCCACGCCGATGGCGCCCACGCCCGCGACGGTCGAGACCCACCAGTCGGTCAGCTTGTCACCCTTTTGCGGGCGGTGGCCCACATAGGCGATGAGAAAGAGGCCGATCGCCACCAGCACCCCCACGAGGATGTCGCCCATCACCGTGTGGTAGAATTCGGAGATCGACGGCTGCATCTGGCCGCCGGGCCAGAAACGCGCGTGTCCGTAAAGCAGGATCGGAAGGCTGAGCCCCGCAAGCCCGAGGGCGCGGCGGACGGCGAGGAACGACGACACCAGCTCGTCGTGATCGGCGGAGCTGGAGACCGGTTTGGCATTGAAGGGCATCGGGGCACTCGTCACGATTTACGGATCGGGGCAGCTTGACGTAGCGTGAGCCTAACATAGATCCCGCGCGGTATCGGGGCATGGAAACCTGCCTTGTGCGTGACCCTCGGGGTCAGGTCAGCGCCGCCAGAGCCGATTCGAGGGGGGCGGGGTCTTCGATGCGCAGGCGAACCGGCAGGACGAGAACGCGGCCACGCAGGGACGGGGGCAGGCGGACCGCGTCCTTTTCGGTCGTGATCGGCTGGGCGGAGAGCTTGGCCGCCCGCTCGCCGAGGCGATGCAGAAGGGTGGGCGTCAGCGGCTGGTGATCGCCGAGGGCCTCGGTGCCCCGGACATCCGTGCCGAGGTCGCGCAGGGTCTGGAAGAACTTCTCGGGCCGCCCGATCCCCGCGAAGGCGAAGACGGGCAGGCCCTCCCACGGCATGCCGGTTTCAAGTGGTTCGAGGGTGCCGCGCAGAACCGGCGGCGCCGAGGCGGGCAAGGTGACGTCTCCCTTGCCGATCAGCAGGACCAGGTCGGCGCGGGCGAGACCTGTTTCGACAGGTTCGCGCAGCGGGCCGGCGGGAAGGACCCGGCCATTGCCGAAGCCCACCCCGGCATCGACGACGACGATGGAGAGGTCCTTTTCCAGCGCCGGGTTCTGGAAGCCGTCATCCAGCACGATCGCGCGAGCCCCTGCCTCGACCGCGGCGCGGGCCCCGGCGGCGCGGTCGCGCGCCACCCAGGTGGGCGCGAAGGCCGAAAGCAGGAGCGGCTCGTCCCCCACGGCTGTGGCATCGTGGCGGGCGGGGTCGACGCGGACCGGGCCCTCGAGCTTGCCGCCATAGCCTCGGCTGACCACGTGCGCGCCGTCCAGCCGTTCGAGCAGGGCGATGACGGTGGGCGTCTTGCCCGCCCCACCGGCCGTCAGGTTGCCGACGCAGATCACCGGCACGTCGAGCCTGACCCCCGGCCGGGCCACGCGCCGCGCGGTCGCCGCCGCATAGAGCCACCCGATCGGCGTCAGCATGGTGGAGATCGGGCCGCGCCCGGACCAGAAACCGGGCGCGCGCATCAATCCACCCCGTCGAGCATGGCGAAGAGCAGATCCAGCGCCTTGTCGGTCACTTCGGCGCCCTGACTGCAGACTTCCCATGCTGCGTGGGCCATGCGTGCCGCCTCGTCGGGTTCCAGGGCGGCTGTCAGGGCCTGACCGAGGCCGCTTTCATCCGGGACGAGTCGCGCGCCACCGGCCTTGGCCAGCCGGTCGTAGATGTCGGCAAAGTTGAAAACGTGGGGACCGTGCAGGATCGCGCTGCCCAGGGCGGCGGGCTCGAACGGGTTATGACCGCCCACTTTCACGAGGGAGCCGCCCATGAAGCTGACGGGACACAGGCGAAACCACAGCCCCATCTCGCCCAGCGTATCGGCGAGGTAGACCTGGGTGGAGGGCTGGATTTCCTCCTGCTTGGATCGCCGCGCGACCTTCCAGCCGCCTTCGCGCAGGGCGGCCTCGATCCCGTCCGCGCGGTCCGGATGGCGGGGCACGAGGACACAGAGAAGCCGTTGCCAGGAGCGCAGGGCATGGGCCTGGGCGCCCATCGCGGCCGCCTCTTCCCCGTCATGGGTCGAGGCGGCGAGCCAGAGCGGCCGACCCTGGATCGCGGCGGCCATCCGCGCGCGTTCGCGTTCGTCGACGGGCAAGGCCGAGGAGCCTTCCTTCAGGGTGCCCGTCACTTCGAGGCGGGCGGAGGGAAGGCCCAGTTCGCGCAGGCGTTCGGCGGTCGCCGGGTCCTGGGCCTGAACCTGATCGATCCGCGCCAAAAGGGCGGCGGCGGCCCCCCGACCCCACCTGCTCCAACGCTGAAAGCTGGCGGCGGTCATGCGGGCGTTGATGAGCGCGATGTTGGTGTCGCGTTCGTGGCATTCGACGATGAGCGAGGGCCAGAGCTCCGACTCGGCCAGGACGGCGAGATCCGGACGCCAGTGGGCCATGAACCGTTTGACCCAAGGGCGGACGTCCAGCGGCGCATATTGGTGGACGGTGCGGGGCGGCAGGCGGGACGACAGGATCTCGGCGGAGGTGACGGTGCCGGTGGTCAGCAGGAACGACAGGTCCGGCCGTTCCTCTCCCATCTTGCGGATCATCTCGAGCAACGAGAGACCCTCGCCGACGCTGGCGCCATGGAGCCAGATCAGCGGCCCGTCCTCGCGCGGGGCGGAGGGGTGGCCGCGCCGTTCCGCGATGCGCTGCGGATCCTCCTTGCCTTCCTGGAGACGTCGGCGCAGCGCGCGCTCCGCCAGCGGCTTGGCTTGCGCCGATGCCGCCAGATAGGCTTGCAGCAGCTTGGAGCGCGGCGGGGTCAGCCCAGTTCCTCGGTCGGAGAGGCTTCGCGCTCCTCGTCGCGAAGCCGGTGAATGTGCGCGATGAAGTAGCGCATGTGCGCGTCGTCCACGGTGCGCTGGGCGGCCGATTTCCAGGCGTCGTAGGCGCTGGCATAGTCGGGATACATGCCGACGATGTCGATCGCGTCCATATCGGCGAACTGCGTCGATTGGGGGTTCACGAGCTCGCCGCCGAAGACGAGGTGCAGGCGTTGCTGGGACATGGGGCCTCCGGGTTGGTGTTCGCCCCTCGCCTAACCCGGTGTCGCGACACGGTCCAGAAGGCCCGCATGGACGGCGGGACTGCCCGCGATGACACCGACGACTTTTGGGATGCCGGTTCCGTAATGCAGCGGACTGCCGAAGCGGTCCGTGCAGGACGCGCCGGCCTCGGTGCAGATCAGATCCCCCGCCGCGATGTCCCAGTGCCAGCAATCCCGAAGCGTGACCATCGCGTCGAACCGGCCCTGCGCCACCAGCGCCAACCTGTAGGCCAGCGAGGAGCGGAACGTGCGGCGGACATCCGGCATCCGTTCCCAGTTCTGTGCGCGGAAGGTCGGCTTTGCGGCGAGAACCGTCGCCTCTTCCAGCCCAGCCCGCCCGCTGGGGGCGATGGGCACCCCGTTCAGGCTCGCCCCACCGCCGGCATGGGCCGACCAGAGACGGTCGCGCATCGGCTGGTAGATCGCGGCGGCGACCGTCCGGCCGTCCTCGACCACGGCGAGCGAGTGGGTGAAGGCGCCGTTCCCTTCGATGAAGGCGCGGGTGCCGTCGATCGGGTCGATCACGAAGGTGCGCTGTCCGGTCCGCCGGTCGGTCTGGTAGCTTTCCTCGCTGAGCCAGCCGTAGTCGGGGCGCGTCCCGAGAAGTCGGTCATGGAGCATGGCGTCCACTTCGAGATCGGCCTCGGTCACGGGACCCTGATCGCCCTTCTGCCAGACCTTCGGATCGCGCTTGAAATGTCTCCGCGCGATCTCTCCGGCGGATCGCGCCGCGCTTTCGAGGAGCGCGCGATCAGCTTCCGGCAACCGTCAGGCCCTCGACGCGTAGGGACGGGATGGCGCGCGACAGGTGCGGGCGCGCGTCGTTCGCGGGCGTCAGCGTCCGCAACATGTCCCGCAGATTGCCCGCGACGGTGCATTCGTTGACCGGATAGGAAATCTGACCGTTCTCGACCCAGAAGCCGGAGGCGCCGCGAGAATAGTCACCCGTGGTCGCGTTCACGGAGGATCCGATCAGCGATGTGATCAGGAGGCCGGTCCCCATCTCGGCCAGCAGCGCGTCGCGCCCGATCGCCCCTTCCGTCATGCGGATGTTCGTCACTCCCGGCGAAGGCGGTGACGACGTGCCCCGCGTCGCGTTCGCAGTACTGTCGAGGCCGAGCTTACGTGCCGTGGCCAAGTCCAGCACCCAGCCTTGCAGGACGCCGTCGGCCACCAGATCGCGCCGCGCCGTCGCCAGCCCCTCGGCGTCGAACGGTTTGGACGAACCCAGGCGGGGCAGGTGCGGATCCTCCCAGACCGAAAGCCCTGCGGGCAGGACGTCTTGTCCCATCGCGTCGCGCAGGAAGCTGGAGCCACGCGCGACCGAGCTGCCGTTGATCGCCCCGAGGAGATGGCCGATCAGGGTCGATGCCACGCGCTCGTCATAGACGACGGGAAATGCGCCGGTGGGCGGCTTGCGCGATCCGGCGCGGGCGACGGCCCGCTCTCCGGCGAGGCGGCCGACCTTTGCGGGGTCGTCCAGATCGGCGGCGTGGGTGCGGCTGTCGCCGTAATAGTCGCGTTCCATCGACAGGCCCTCGCCCGAAATGGCGACGCAGGAGAGGGACGTGCCGGTGCGGGCATAGCCGCCGGAAAAGCCATTGGTCGCCGCCAGATGGATGCGGCGCTCGCCCCAGCCGGCGCCCGCCGCGCTGACCTGGGCGACGCCGTCCACCGCGAGGGCGGCCGCTTCCGCCGCCAGTGCCATGTCCTGAAGGTCCGCCGGGCTGGGGGCGGGAGCCGTGTCCACGAGGTCGAGGGACGCCGCGTCCGTTCTTTCGGCCAGCGCGTCGGCCGGGGCGAGGCCCACATGCGGATCTTCGGGCGCCTCGCGGGCCATGGCGACGGCACGCTCGGCCATGGTGGCCATCGTCTCGGGCCGGATGTCGGACGCGGAGATGCAGGCCTGCCGCTTGCCGATCAGCACTCGAAGGCCGAGTTCGACGCCTTCGGAGCGCTCGGCATGTTCGAGCTTGCCCTTGAGCACGTCGACCGAAACCGACGTCCCCTCGACCGCGAGCGCATCCGCCGCCTCGGCCCCGGCCTTTCGGGCGGCGTCGAGCAGGGCGTCGCACAGGCGGGGAAGATCGCTTTGGGGCGTGTCGGACATCGGGCGGCCTCGGTCTTGCGGGTTCAGGGGGAGGTAGAGCGCCGGCCTGCCGGGCACAAGCTGGTGCGTCCCGGCGGCGCGGGCCGCTTCGAATAAACCGTCGGTGTAGGGGTGGCTATCGCATAACTCGGCGAAACGCGGCCGGTTTCCGCCAAATGGGCCGAGCGGTCATAGGATAACGCCAACACGATCCCATAGATGCCCCGTGACGGCGTGGATGGAGCCTTTTCATCCGCGACGCAGGATGCGCGCCGAGGCGTGCGAGATTCATTCGAGCCGGCCGCCGTGCCGGTGCCATTGGAGAAAGACCATGAAGTCCATCCTTCCCTTCGCCCTGATCGCCGCGACCCTGACCGCATGCGGACCCGGCGGCGTCATCGACAGCGATGTCGAGCGTGGCCTTGTCGGCGCGGCAGTTGGCTACGGCGCCGCGCGGGCCGTGGACGGCAACGGGGACCGCGGCGCCATCGCGGGCGGCTTGGCCGGTATCTTCTGCGACGACGTGGGCGTCTGCTCGCGCGCCCGCTGAGCCGACCGTTTCGGATCTGAGCGCCCGCCCCGTCACGGGGCGGGCGTTCGCATGTCCGGGCTCGGCAGGCCAAGCAGGCAGAACGAAAAGGCCCCCGAGCGGAACTCGGGGGCAATGGCCGCAGCAATGGTATCGCTGTCAGCGAGTCATCTTCGGTCCGACGCCGCCGCGCGGTTCCGTCCGCAGTCCGGGCACGCGGATCATTGCAGCGGAAGGCCGTTGGCCAGG
Organism: Jannaschia aquimarina; assembly: GCF_000877395.1. Lineage (GTDB taxonomy): Bacteria > Pseudomonadota > Alphaproteobacteria > Rhodobacterales > Rhodobacteraceae > Jannaschia > Jannaschia aquimarina. The sequence goes on from NZ_JYFE01000027.1 coordinate 31,395, forward strand.
ATGCCGCCGCCTTCGGTGAACTCGATCTCCGACTCGAGGCGGTTCTCGCCGACCGGACGGGCGACCATGCCGGCCATGCCGCGTACGAAGGTGGCCTGCTGCGCCGGGACGAGGCCCATCGCGACCAGCTTGTCCAGAAGCGCCATGCCGCCGTCGAGAGCGAGGTTCAGGCGCCCGACCGGCATGGGGAACGGAGCGGGCGTTTCCGGGAAAGTCAGCGCACCGGTGCCGGTCAGTTCGGCCCCCGCGACCGAGAAGCGCAGCTCACTCAGATCAAGGCTTTCGGGACGGATCGGGGGGCCCTCCAGAGCGGTAACGGCCTCGGGGTCGCCCAGGAAGTCGGCCAGGACCTCGGCCTCGCCCGTGATCGTGAGGACCAGCGTCGCCGGATCGCGCGGCAACTGGCCCGTCGGGTCGAAGAGCGCCCAGAGCTGCTCGTCCAGGGCGAGATCGCGATAGGCGAGGTCGAGCGCCCAGGGACTGCCGCCCTCCGAGACAGCGTAGGGGAAGGTAACCCCCGTCCGTGCCTCGGCCATGGTGACGTTGATCGGTAACGGCATCGCGGGCGGAACGACCGTCATCTGCGCGTCGTTCGAAGTCAGCAGGTAGGTGATGCTCTGCTCGTCCAGTCCGAGCTCGATCCCGCCGGATGCGGCCTGGCCGTTGACCTGCAATTGTCCTTCGGGCGTGTCCGATACCAGGGCCAGCGTGCTGCCCGAATGGGTAATTTCGCCCTCATAGGTGATGCCCATCATCGCGAAGATGTTCGAGCCGTCCGGCGCGGCCTCGGATGGGTATGTGCCGTCGATCCGGCCGCCGAGGCCGGACATCGCGTAGGACAGATCGAACGTCTCCCCGGTGGCGGAGGCGCCCGCGGCCGAAAAGTCGACCGCGCTCGCGGCGTAGGTCTGCGAAAAGCCGATCTCCTCGCCGTCCAGATCCGACTGATAGGTCGAGTCGAGATTGCGGAGGGTCATCGTCGCCGGAAAGGATTCCGCCACCTCGTCGCCGGTGATGTCGCCCATCTCGTAAGTCAGGCTGTCGGCGCGAATGTCGTAGATGCGCTGATCGCCCTCGTCGCGGGCGATGATGGACAGGCCCTCGTGGCGTATTTCTGCGCTGATCGTGACGGTTTCGCCTTCGAGCGTGCTGGTCGAACTCGCGTCGGATACCGGCGGAATCTCGATCCGCACCGAGCCGTCATTCTGCTCGACGAATGTGAGAGTGCCGTAGTTGCTGGTCGAGGCGCCGCCGCCGAAATCCATCACCGCCTGGACGTCTTCGAGGACGAGCCTGCCGACTGAATAGTCCTCGGAGCCGACCTGAAGCTCCATCCCGAGACGGGCGCCCATCTCCTGCCAGTCCTCCCACAATTCGGGGGCGGTCAGGGACCAGGCGGGGCTTGCCGCCAGCAGGGCGAGTGGCAGGGCGGCGTAGTATTTCGACATCGGAAGGCCTCTGGGATAAACGACGGTCGACGAAGCATTTCGCACCCCGCCGCTGGGGTCAACCGAAGGAGGGCGCCATGCAGGGTCGCACCGTCATGATTACCGGAGCCAGCCGCGGGATCGGCGCGGCCGCCGCCCGCGCCTTCGCCGCCGAAGGGGCGAATGTCGCGCTTCTGGCTCGCTCGACCGAGGCCATCGCCGATCTGGCCGGCGAGATCGGAGAGACGGCATTGGCCATCCCCTGCGACGTCACGCGCTATCACGAGATGGCGCTGGCCGTGGGCGCCGCGCGCGACAGATTTGGCGGGCTGGACGTGATGATCCTGAATGCGGGCGTTATCGACCCCATCGCGCCCCTGGGCCGGGCCGATCCCGATGCCTGGGATCGCGGGATCGACGTGAACCTGAAGGGCGTCCACAACGGAATGCATGCCGCGATTCCGGTTTTGCCCGAGGGCGGGACGCTGATCACGGTGTCTTCCGGAGCCGCGCATCGCCCTGTCGAGGGCTGGTCGCAATACTGCGCCGCCAAGGCGGGGGCCTGGATGCTGACCCGGCAGGCCCATCACGAATTGGGGCGGCGCCTGCGGGTCTTCGGCCTGTCACCGGGCACGGTCGCCACGCAGATGCAGCGCGACATCAAGCAGAGCGGGATCGGCCCCGTGGCGCAACTCGATTGGGGGGACCACATCCCGCCGGACTGGCCTGCCAAGGCGCTCGTCTGGATGTGCTCGCCCGATGCGGACGACCTGCGCGGCACGGAGATCAGCCTGCGCGAGGACGAGATCCGCAAGCGCATCGGTCTGGCGTGATCCGGGTCGAGCAGGACGGGCCGGTCACCGCGCTGACCCTGGACCGGACGAACAAGCGGAATGCCCTCACGGGCGGCATGCTGGAGGACCTGATCGCTGGCGTCGAGGCGGCGCCCGGGCCACTCGTTATGACTGGGGCCGGAGGTGTCTTCAGCGCCGGGGCCGATCTGGAGGCCGCGCGGGCGGGGCTCGCCACCTCGCCATTATGGGAGCGGCTGTCGGGCACGATCGCGGCGCATCCCCATCTGACGGTCGCCGCGCTGAACGGAACCTGCGCCGGCGGGGCACTCGGCATGGTTCTGGCCTGCGACATCCGCCTGTCGGTGCCCGAGGCGACGTTCTTCTACCCGGTGGCGAAGCTGGGCTTTCTTCCCCAGCCGTCCGACCCGGTGCGGCTGGCGGGCCTGACCGGCTCGTCCCGCGCCAAGCTGATGCTGGCCGGAGGGGCGCGATGGGATGCCTTCGAGGCGCTGACCTTCGGGCTGGTGGATCGGGTCGTCCCCGATCCGGTCGCCGCTGCGCGGGAACTCGTTTCCGCCGGTGAGCCGGGCCATGTCGCCGCGATCAAGGCAATGGTGCCCTGAGCGAGCCCATCGCCCGGCCCGTTCGCTACTCCGTCAGGCCGCGCTGGCGCATCTCGAGCGGGATGTTGAAGAGGGAGGTCCCGAGGTTCACGTCGGTGCGCATGTCGCCCAGAACGACGGTGGTCTGCTGACCGGACTCGTCGGTGATGACCCATTGCCGCAACGTGACCGGGTTCGGCGTGAAGACGAGCTGGATGTTTCCGTATTGCGGATTCTCCGGATCCTGCAGCGTCACCTGCGTCTGGTTCGCATCCCCCGAATGCCGGACCAGCATGCCCGAGCGGCCCAAATTCACGTTGTCCTCCAGGATCAGGCTGAGGGGCGTCTGGCTGAGAGGGTATTGTTCGGGCGTGGTATTCGAGACCGGATCGAAGACGGCCACCTGCCCGCCCCCGGCGATGACGAGGCCGCGGTTCGGCGCATCGTAGTCGAACCGCGCCCGGCCGGGCCGCCGGAGCGACAGATCGCCGGTAGAGATCGTTCCATCCGCGTTGATCTGCGTGAATTCGGCCTGCGCCGTGCGGAAGCCGTTGAGATACTGGCTGATCGCGTTGACCGGGATCTGGGCCTGCGCGGGCAGGGCGGTCAGCGCGGCCAGGGCGGCGGCGAGAAGGATGCGCATCGGAATGCTCCGTGGTCTTCGATGGTCAGGTCGATATGGGGCAGACCCGCCAGGAAACCCAGAGATATGCGATGACAGCCGCGCGAGATGACGAAACACCGCCGGTCCCACAAGGGCGCGAAGCCCTGCGGGGAGCCGGCGATGCCGGCTCAGCCCTTGCGCGTGTCGGGATGCAGCGACGACGCGAGGATGTGATCCGACTGGTGGATGATGCGCTGGGCCTGATGCACGATCAGCGGGTCGGGCATCGTCGCGACTTCGGGATCCTTTCCGGGATAGTCCAGCGAGGACAGGAAGTGGCGCATGCAATTGAGGCGCGCGCGCTTCTTGTCGTCCGACAGGATGACCGTCCAGGGCGCATCGGCAGTGTCGGTATAGAAGAACATAGCCTCTTTCGCCTCGGTGTAGTCCGACCACTTGTCCAGCGAGGCGCGGTCGATCGGAGACAGCTTCCATTGTTTCAGCGGATCGGTTTCGCGCGATTTGAATCGGCGGCGCTGTTCCTGCTGGGTGACCGAAAACCAATATTTGAACAGGTGGATCCCGGACCGCACCAGCATCCGCTCGAACTCGGGCGTCTGGCGCATGAATTCGAGGTACTCGGTCGGCTCGCAGAAGTTCATCACCCGTTCGACGCCGGCGCGATTGTACCAGGACCGGTCATAGAGCACGATCTCGCCGGAGGTGGGCAGGTGCTTGACGTAGCGCTGGAAGTACCACTGGCCGCGTTCCTCGTCGGTCGGCTTGTTCAGGGCGACGACGCGCGCGGCCCGGGGATTGAGATGTTCGGTGAAGCGCTTGATCGTGCCGCCCTTGCCGGCGGCATCGCGCCCTTCGAACAGCATGACGACCCGCTGGCCCGTGTCCTGTAACCAGAGTTGGGCCTTCAGCAACTCGACCTGAAGCGCGGCTTTCTCGGCCTCGTACTTCGCGCGCGCGATCTTGCGCGGATAGGGATATTTCCGGGCATCGGCGGCCTTGCTCAGGGCCTTCCTGGCCCCTGTGGTCGAGATCTGCGGCGCGTTCATCGTGCATCCTCCGTCCTGTGGCAGGTCACTCGATTGGCAGGTCCCGGCGGCCATTTCCCTGACCCAGATCAGGCGGCCGCTCCGTTCACTCTTCGTCCACCAATTTCGGGCATCCGTAGCAGACGGACGCGAAAGGCAAGCATGGCGACATTCACGATTCCCGTCCTGTTGGAGCAGGACATGCACGCCGCCGGCGGCACCGTCGGATCGAACGGAACCTATGCCACGAATGGCAGCACGTTCACCTACTCGGCTTCGGATATGCCGACATATTCAGTGACGATCACTGATAACGGCGCGGATCAGACGACCTTGTCCGCGGATACGGACGGGGTGAACTCGGATGGCGGGGCGAATACCGACAACGAGGGGGCGGACGGAGAAACCGCGACCGTGCGCGACCCGAACGGGAACGTCGTCGGAACACCTGATGGCCGCGTCGCCGCCGACCGCTCCGCCGTACTGGAGGGGAGCGATGGCAGCACGATCACGATCTACGAGATCGAGGTTTTCGACGATCTCGACATGTACGCCTTCAGCGCGCCCCTGCAGGAAGGGGTGACCTATACGGTGGTCTCGACGAACACCCGGGATCAGCCGATCCAATACTCGGAAATGGTGTGCCTCGCCCGAGGGACGCCGATCGCTACCCAGAATGGCGAGCGACCCGTCCAGACGCTGCGCACTGGGTGCAAGGTCACGGTGCTCGACGGGCCGCCGGCGACACTCGTGCTGGCCGTCCAAGACACCTATCGGCCGGGCCGCGACGCCGTCCCCGTCCGGATCGGTGCGGGGGCCCTGGGCAACGCGCGCGATCTCATTGTCTCGGCACAGCATCGTGTCCTGTGGGACGGGGGGCTGGTGGCAGCCGGTCTGCTGGCAGACGAACTGGGCGGCCAATTCCGCCGTGCGACCGGCCTGCGGGCGACGACGTTTCACAACCTTTTACTTGACCGGCATCACGTCATCTTCGCAGGCGGCGCACCCGTCGAAAGCCTTTATCCGGGGCCACGCGCGCTGTGCCGCCTCGCTTTGGGTCGCGGGACGCTCCTGACGGCCCGGCTTCGATGGCCCGGTCTCTGGGAGGCTGCCAGCCACGCCGAGGTCCGGCGCATTTACGGCCCGCCCGCGCGGCCGATCCTGCGGAGGTCGGACCTGCGCGCGATGGCGTTGGCTTGAGGGCGGGATCGCCGCCAGATCTTCGCTCCCGACACAATGAAAACTGCCGAGCAAGCGACCGAAACGGACTGCACCCCCGGGTTGGATGAGCCGCCGCCGGTTCAGGAGCTCCCCGACCCGTGAAGACAGCAAGCCATCGCGGCCTTATGACATGGACAGGATGGCCTGACACCGGACGCGCCTAATCCGTAGCAGCCCGCCATTTTGCAGTCGATCCCATGGTTGCAAATACCTCGGAGCCGGTTGCATCCGCGAGCAGTCATGGGCGCGAAGAGTGAAGAGGTCGACCAGAGCTTCCCGCACGACCCGCACGCGACCATGCCGCGCGTCACCGGCGTCCCCACCGGCCGGTCGCAAAAGCATCCAGATCTGAATTTACGGGAGGGTGTCCGCCGGATCGCGAGCGCGACACCTGATCCGGCAACGCGGTACGTGTCCGCCTACGCCTCCGGGATCAGGATCTCGCGCTTGCCGACATGGTTCGAGGCGCTGACGACGCCTTCATCCTCCATCTGCTCCACGAGGCGGGCGGCCTTGTTGTAGCCGATGCCCAGCTTGCGCTGGATGTAGCTGGTAGAGCACTTGCGGTCCTTCGCCACGATCTGCACCGCCTGATCGTAGAGCGCGTCCTCGCCGCCGGTATTCCCGCCCGTATTCAGACCGAGCACCGCATCTATGTCGGAGGCACTGTCCTCGGACGGTCCGTCCAGCACGCTGGACGCGTATTCCGGCGGGCCGAAGGATTTCAGGTGGTTCACGATCTCCTCGACCTCCTCGTCCGAGCAGAAGGGACCGTGGACGCGGGTGATCTTGGAGCCGCCAGCCATGTAGAGCATGTCCCCCATGCCCAGAAGTTGCTCGGCGCCCATTTCGCCCAGGATCGTGCGGCTGTCGATCTTCGACGTCACGTGGAAACTGATCCGGGTGGGGAAGTTCGCCTTGACCGTACCGGTGATGACATCGACCGAGGGACGCTGCGTTGCCATGACGAGGTGGATGCCCGAGGCACGCGCCATCTGTGCGAGGCGCTGGATGCAGGCCTCGATCTCCTTGCCGGCGACCATCATGAGGTCGGCCATCTCGTCCACGACGACGACGATGTAGGGCAGCTTGACGGGTTCGGTCTCTTCGGTCTCGAAGATCGGATCGCCCGTCTCTTCGTCGAAGCCGGTCTGGACGGTGCGGCTGAACATCTCGCCCTTGGACAGCGCGTCGGCCACGCGGCCGTTGTAGCCGTCGATGTTCCGCACGCCCATGCGGGACATCTTGCGATAGCGCTCCTCCATCTCGCCCACGACCCATTTGAGTGCGACGACCGCCTTCTTGGGGTCGGTGACGACCGGGGACAGCAGGTGCGGGATGCCATCGTAGACGCTGAGTTCCAGCATCTTGGGGTCGATCATGATCAGGCGGCATTCCTCGGGTGTCAGCCGATAGAGCAGCGACAGGATCATCGTGTTGATCGCCACCGACTTGCCCGAGCCGGTCGTCCCCGCGATCAAGAGGTGTGGCATCCGCGCGAGGTCTGCCACGACGGGGGCGCCGCCGATATCCTTGCCGAGCGCGAGCGCGAGCTTCTGGTTCGAGTCGCCGAAATCGCGGGCCGAGAAGATTTCGCGCAGGACGACCTTCTCGCGCCGCTCGTTCGGCAGTTCGATCCCGATCACGCTGCGGCCCGGTACGGTCGAGACGCGCGCCGAGAGCGCCGACATGGACCGCGCGATATCGTCGGCCAGACCGATCACACGGCTGGCCTTCAGGCCGGGCGCGGGCTCCAGCTCGTACATGGTGACGACGGGGCCGGGACGGACGCTGACGATCTCTCCCTTGACGCCGTAATCGTCGAGCACGTTCTCCAGCAGGCGGGCGTTCTGCTCCAGCGCCTCGTCCGAGAGGACGTGGCGTTCGACCGTGGACGGATCGGCCAGCAGGGCCAGCGGCGGCTTTTCGTATTCGTCGGCCTTGTCTTCGAAGGCGAGGGCGGGCTGCGCCTCGGCGCGGGCCTGCCGCGAGGGGGCGGCGGCCTTCTTGACGGGTTGGACGACGCGTGGCGCGTGGGGCTGCGCGGTCACCGGGACGGTCTCGGCGGCCGGCACGGGCGTGTCGGCGGACAGGTCGGGCAGATCGTGGATGCCCGTCGTCTCGGTCACGGCCGGGGCGGGCGGGATGCGCGAAAGCTGCGGCTCCTGCCGGGGGGCCTCGGACGGCGGTGCGCTGAGCGCTTCGGCGATATGGGCGCGGCGCACGCGCGACCGCACGGCGCTGGCGATGCGATTGCGGATGCGGTCCTCGTCATCGGCGGGCGCATCGTCATCCGCGGCGGCCGGGGCGGGGTCGCGCGACAGGAACGACAGGAAGCCGCTGCGCGGGGCGTCCGTTTCCTCGTCATCGTCTTCAAACAGGATTTCGTCCCCATCGTCACCGCGCGCTGTGCGCGAGGCCGCGATCCCGGCGCCGGCGCGACGCGTTCCCCTGGCCGCGGCACGCCCGGCGCCGCCGGTGGCCAGGCGCAACAGGTAGAGCCCGTTGCCGAAACCTTCGAGGAACAGGACCCAGCCCTTCTTCATCTCGTCGCGGGTGAAGCCCAGAACCCAGGCCCCGCTGACGAAGACCGCCGCCGTCAGGACCAGCGTCAGGATCTTCAGCCCGGCCGTCGCGGTGATCGGCAACAGGACGAGCAGCATGCCCAGTACCTGGTCTCCCAGCAGGCCGCCCTGCCCGAAATCATGCGTCCAGGCGGGCGACGGCACCGAGGTCGCGAACCAGGTGGCACAGACCGGGATCCACGCGGCCACGAAGAGCGCACGCGGGAAGGCCCGTTCGGACCCCCAATGGAACGTGTAGCGCGCGCCCCACACCATCAGACCGAGCGCGAGGGCCAGCGCCCCCTTGCCCACGATCAGCATCAGCGGCGCCGCAAGCGTTGCGCCGAAGCCGCCCAGCCAGTTGCGCGGTGCCGCATCCGTCGCCGACAGGAGCGACGGGTCGGATGGGTGATACGTCAGAAGCATCACCGCCAGAACGAGGCCCAGCAGGGCGAGGATGACGCCCAGCCCTTCGCGCCCGCGCCGCGCGAGCGTGATCTGCACCGAGCTATCGAGAAGGGGATCGCGCTGCCTGACCTGATAAGCCATTGTTCTTCCTTATTCGTAGATGCAGGCGCGCAGCCGGGTCAGCCCGCGCGCCACCTCGTCGCGCGGGGCGACCAATGCCGCCCGAATGAAAGCCTGGCCCGGATTGCCGTCCTCGGTCTCGCGGGCGAGATAGGCGCCGGGCAGGACCTTTACCCCCGCCTCGCGCCACAATTTCACGGTCGTCGCCTCGCCGTTGCCGCCCGGCGCGGGCAGCCACAGGAAGAAACCCGCCTCCGGGATCGTCACGCCGGGCACGTTGCCCAGGATGCGCGCGGCCTCTTCGAACTTCTCGGCGTAAAGGCGGCGGTTCTCTTCGACATGGGCCTCGTCGGCCCAGGCGGCGGCGGCGGCCATCTGCAACGGGAGGGGCAGAGGGGCCCCCGCATAGGCGCGCAACTGGCGCATCCGGGCGATATTGCCCGGCCCGGTCACCGCAAATCCGGAGCGGAGTCCGGCGAGGTTCGACCGCTTGGACAGCGAGTGGAAGGCGACCACGCGGTCCGGGTCGGCGCCCGTCGCGGCGACGGCCTGCAGCACGCCCGTGGGCGGGGTGCCGCGATAGATCTCGGAATAGCACTCGTCCGCGAAGATCAGGAAGTCGTGCCGCTCCGCCAGTTCCAGAAGGCGGGACCAGTAGACCATGTCCGCCACCGCGCCCTGCGGATTGGCGGGGGAGCAGATATAAGCGGCTGCGACCCGGTCCAGCAAAGCCGGATCCAGCGACGCGATGTCGGGAAGGTTGCCCGTTGCCTCCGTCGCGTTGACGTAGTGCGGGGTGGCATTCACCGACAGCGAGGCGACGGCATAGACCTGATAGAACGGGTTCGGCGTCAGGATGACGGGGCATTCGCCGTTCTTCGTCTCGGGGACCAGCGCCATGCAGGCGTTGTAAAGCCCCTCACGCGTGCCGTTCAGCGCCAGCAGGTGGTCGGGTGACGCCTCGTAGCCGTAGCGGCGCGACAGCCAGGCGGCGCAGGCCTCCAGCAATTCGGGCGCGCCGTCATTGGGTGGATAGGACATGAAGGCCGCCTGATGGCGTGCGATCACCTCTCCGATGAAAGCGGGAGGCGCGTGGCGAGGATCGCCGATGGTCATCTGCACGGGATCGTTCGCTCCGGGCGGCATATCGCCCAAGAGCGTCCGCAGACGCGGGAATGCATAATCCGGCAGTGCGGAAAACCGCTCTGGTGCGTTCATTGCCTGGCCTCGATGCGGATGCTCTGACGGCGCCGCTTGAAGGAAGGCTAAGCCTCTGATGCGCCGGTGCCTAGATGGCGGTGTCGCTAAGCCCTTCCCCCTGTTGCATTCAGGCCAGCGCCCGCTCTGCGGCGCTGCCCAGGCGCAGCAGCCGCTCCTCGGCCATCGGTGCGGCCATGAGCATGATCCCGCAGGACGGCACGCCGGTCGGCAGCGTCAGCGCACAAAGCCCCATCAGATTGCCGATTCGGGTGTTGCGCAGGCAGGCGAGGTTTTCCTCGACGTAGAACTCCGTGTCCGACAGCAGACGGTCGCGGTCGGGCGGCGTGGACATGACGCTGGGCACGATCACTGCGTCGTAGCCTGCCGTCTCGCGCGCGTAATCGGCGCGCAGGGCGCGCAGCTTGCGCCAGGCGCGCAGGACGTCGACCGCCGAAGCCTGGCGGCCTGCGCGGAAGCGTTCGCGTACGGGGGCGAACATCGCCTCGGGATCCGCCTCGATCGTCTCGCCCCAGATGGCGTAGGCCTCGGGCGCGTAGAGCAGCGGCGAGAGCGCCATCGCCTCGTCCACGCAGGCGAGGGCCTTGCGCTCGATCGAGGCGCCGGCGTCGCGCAGACGGGCCTCTGCCGCCTCGAACGCCTTGCGCGGACCGTCGCGCGAACTGTCGGAATAATCGGCCAACGTCAGCAGGCGCGCGCCATCCAGCGTCGCGTCCGCAAGATCGGCGGGGTGCGTGCCTTCCAGCAAGGCCAGTGCCAGGGCGCAATCCTCGACGTTCCGGGCCAGCGGGCCGATCGTGTCGAAGGTCTCGCAAAGGGGGACGACGCCATCATTCGGCAGGCGTCCATGGGTGGTCTTCAAGCCGACCAGGTCGTTCCAGGCGGCCGGCGTGCGGACGGAGCCGCCGGTATCCGATCCGATGGCAAGCGGCGCCAGCCCGAATGCCACCGACGCCGCCGCGCCGGAAGACGATCCGCCCGGCACCGCCTTCGGGTCATGACGCCCGGGCGGCGTCGCGGTCACGGGGTTCAGGCCCAGACCGGCAAAGGCCAGTTCGGACATGTGCGTTTTGCCCAGACAGACCGATCCGCCCTGACTTGCGCGGGCGACGACTGGCGCGTCCAGATCGGGGGTGCGCCCCTTCAGGAGGGCAGACCCCGCCTCGGTCGCGATACCGGCGGTGTCGAAGAGGTCTTTCCAGCTGATCGGTACGCCGTCCAACACTCCCTTGCGGGTGCCGGAGCGGGCGCGGCGCGCGGCGGCCTCCGCCTCGGCGCGTGCGCGGACTTCGGTGGTGCGCGCATAGACCTGCCGATCGGGATCGCCCACCGCGATGGCCGACAGGTAGGTGTCGCACAGCGCCTCCGGGTCGATATCTCCGGCGGCGATGCCGCGTCCCAGATCGCCCGCGCTCGCCCGAAGCCAGTCATCCATCTCCGCCCCCTTTCGTCGCAGCGTGACGCTAGAGCCGCCGGTCGCCTTGGACAACCGTGCGCGCAGGCGTAAGTGGCGGGGCATGGATACGGACGTGATCATCGTCGGCGGCGGGCTGAGCGGCCCGCTGACCGCCCTGGCCCTGGCACGGGGCGGGATGTCGTCGGTCGTGCTGGACGCCGCGCCGCGCCCCGACCTGCCGGGGCCGTTCACCGGGCGGGCCTACGCCATCGCGCTGGCCGGGGTGCGCATGTTGCAGGCGTTGGATCTGTGGGAGACGATCGAGGACGCGCAGCCGATAACCGGTATTCGCGCCTCCGACGGCCGCGTCGGCGAGGGGGCGTCGTCCCTGCATCTGCGTTTCGACGCGGCGATGATCGGCGAGCGGTCGATGGGCCACATGGTCGAGGACCGGCACCTGCGCCATGCGCTGCTTCAGGCGTGCGTGGCCGACCCCTGCGTAGAGGTCCGGTTCGACAAACAGGTCGTGGCGCAGGATGTGGATGCGCGGGCGACGGTCACGTTGGCGGATGGCGGGACCCTTTCCGCCGCCTTGCTGGTCGGCTGCGACGGGCGCGGCAGCGGTGTGGCCGAGCGGGCGGGCCTGCGCCGCAACGTCAAGGATTACCGACAGACCGCGCTCACCTGCGCCGTCGCCCACGCGCGGCCCCATGACGGGGTGGCGCACCAGCTCTTCCTGCCGCCCGGCCCGCTGGCGATCCTGCCGCTGGCGGACAACCGGTCCTCTCTCGTCTGGACCGAGACCGCCGAGACCGCCGCCCAGATCGCAGCGATGGACGAGGATGCCTATCTCGACATCCTGCGTCCGCGCTTCGGCAGCTTTCTGGGCGAGATCGAACTGACGGGCGCGCGCGGCACCTACCCGCTGACCCTGACTTTGACGCAGGATCTGATCGCGCCCCGCGTGGCGCTTGCAGGCGATGCAGGGCACGGCATCCATCCGATTGCCGGACAGGGTCTGAACCTCGGCATCAAGGACGTGGCAGCCCTGGCGGAAGTCCTGACCGAGGCCCGGCGCCGAGGCGAGGATATCGGCAGCCTGCCGGTGCTGGAACGCTACGCCCGCTGGCGCCGGTTCGACAACGCGCAGATGGGCGTCGCCACGGACGCGGTGAACGCGCTGTTCTCCAACGACGATCCGATCCTGCGCGGGCTCAGACGGCTGGGTCTGGGTGCGGTGGACCATCTGGACGGGCTGAAGCGACGCTTCATCCGCGAGGCAGCGGGGCTGTCCGGGGACCTGCCTCGATTGCTACAGGGGCAACCGCTGTAGCATCGCGATGGTCCGTCCCGGAGACGGGCTGGCCCTCAGTCCAGCTTGCGCGCCTCGTCGACCAGCATGATCGGGATGCCGCCGCGGATCGGATAGGCGAGCCCGGCGGATCTCGACGCAAGTTCCTGTCGATCGGCATCGTAGGTCAGGGGGCCGTGGGTCTGAGGGCAGACGAGGGCCTCCAGCATGCGGCGCTCGTGGTCCGGAGATTTGGGCGAGTCCTCGATCGTCGGCGCGTCGGTCACTGGATCGTCTCTCCGTCACCGGTCTCGCGCATCCCGAACTCCATCAGGGTGACCAACGTCTCGCGGCGCGTGGTCAGGCTGGGCGCTTCGAGAAGGGCCTGCTTCTCTTCGGGATCGAAGGGGCAGAGCATCGAGAGCGAGTTGACCAGCAGTTCCTCTTCGGCGTCCTGGAGACTGTCCCAGTCGGTCGAAAGGGACTGCGATTCGAAGTATTTCTGCAGCAGATTCAAAAAGGCTGGCCTGTCGAAATCGTGGTCCACCTCGGGCTTGCCCAAGTCACGCTCGAAGTCGCTCCAGCCTACATCGGCGCGCAGATAGGGCGTGAAGCCCGTAACCTCGTTCACGATCCGGAAGCGGGATGCCCCGGAAAGCGTTATCATGTAGCGCCCGTCTTCGGTCTCGGAGAACTGGGTCAGGCGCCCGGCACAGCCGATAGTCTGGAGCGTGCGCCCGTCCTTTCCCGCCTTCTCGCGTGGCTGGACCATCCCGATCAGGCGATGGGGCGTCTTGAGACAATCCTCGATCATCTGCAGGTAGCGCGGCTCGAAAATATGAAGCGGCAGGCGGGCGCGCGGCAACAGCAACGCCCCCGGCAGCGGGAAAACGGGGATCGTCTCGGGCAGGTCGGCCTTGCGGATCATAACCATCAGCTAGGTCGTGAAAGACCAGATGAAAGGGTCAGGCGAAGATCATCGACGACAGGCGCCGACGGCCTTTCAGAACGATCGGATCCTGGGGCTTCAGCGCATCGAAGATCGTGAAAAGCTGCGCGCGCGCGGCGCCGTCGTTCCACTCCCGGTCGCGGCGGAAGAGTTCGAGCAACTCGTCCACGGCGGCCTCTGTCTCTCCGTTCGCCTGCAACGCGGCGGCCAGATCGTAGCGGGCCTGATGATCGTCCGGGTTGGCCTCGACCGCAGCGCGCAGGTCTGCGACGGGTCCGGCATCCTGCGCCTGCCGGGCGAGCGCAAGCTGGGCGCGTGCGGCCTCCAGTTCGGGGGCGTCGATGATGGCATCGGGGGCGGTGTTGAGGATGCCCTCGGCGTGGTCCAACTCTCCGAGGGCGATATGGGCGCGGGCCAGTCCGCCGCAGGCCGCGGCGTTGGCGTTGTCCTCGCCCAGGATGGCGGCGAAAGTCTGCGCGGCGTCCACGGCGGCGCCGGCTTCCAGCATTTCTTCGGCCGCTGTGACCGCTTCGGCCAGGCCGTCGCCCTCTCCCTCGCCGGCGAGGTCGGCGACGCGGGTGACGAAGGCGTCGATCTCGGATTGCGGCACCGCACCCTGGAAGCCATCGACCGGCTGCCCCTTCCAGAAGGCATAGACCGTCGGGATCGACTGGATGCGCAGTTGCGCGGCGACCTGCTGGTTGCGGTCGACGTCGACCTTGGCCATCCGCACGCGGCCCTTCTTGGCGGTCACCGCCGCTTCGAGCTGGGGGCCCAGTGTCTTGCAGGGGCCGCACCAGGTGGCCCAGAAATCCACGATGACCGGGACCTCCATCGAGGCCTCGACGACGTCGATCATGAAGGTTGCCTCGTCCACGTCCTTGATGACGTCGGCGGCGGGCTGCTGGGATTGCTGGCCGAATTCGAGCATGGGGGCCTCCTGAGCGGTTGGCTCCGATCTAGGCAGGGCGCGGCGCGGGGGCAAGCGGGCGTCAGAGATCGAACGTCGCGAAGACGGGGGCGTGATCGCTGGGCTTTTCCCAGCCGCGGACGTGGCGGAGAACGCGGGACGAGTGGGCGGCGCTCGCGATGTCGGGCGTGGCCCAGACGTGGTCGAGGCGGCGGCCCTTGTCGGCCTTGTCCCAGTCGGGCGAGCGGTAGGACCACCAGGAATAGAGCTGGCCTTCGGGGATGTCGGCGCGGGTGACGTCGACCCAGGCGCCGGCATCCTGCGTCTGGCCCAGCGTCTCGACCTCGACCGGCGTGTGGCTGACGACCTTCAGAAGCTGCTTGTGGGACCAGACGTCGTCCTCGCGCGGGGCGATGTTGAGATCGCCCACCAGAATGGATTTCGCGGGCCGGTCGGCATGGAAGGCGTCGCGCATCGAGGTCAGGTAATCCAGCTTTTGTCCAAACTTGTCATTGACTTCCCGGTCCGGCACGTCGCCCCCGGCGGGGACGTAGAAGTTGTGGATCGTCACCCCGTTTTCGAGCCGGCCTGCGATGTGGCGGGCATGGCCCAGATCCGCGTGATCGTCGGCGCCGGCTTCCTCCAGAGGCAGCTTCGAGAAGATAGCGACGCCGTTATACCCCTTTTGCCCGCGGGCGACGCGCCAGCGGTAGCCGAGGGCCTCGAACGCTTCGGTGGGGATCTTGTCCACGGGGGACTTGCACTCCTGGAGGCAGAGGATGTCGGGCGCTTCCTCCTCCATCAGCCGGGCGACCAGACCCTCCCGCAGGCGAACCGAGTTGATGTTCCATGTTGCGAGAGTGAAGGGCATGACGGCTCCGGTCTGTGCAAAAATGCGGATGCACTCCCTGTGCACCCCCTGTGCACCCCCCGTGCAGACGATGTGCACATGGCGGGCTCAGTCAGGAGTCCCGTATCAGCACCTCCCGGACGGGAAGCAAGGCCTCGAACCGATCCGTGAGGGCCGCGACGAGGCCGTCTCCGGTCTCGCGCCAACCCTCGGGCAGGGGGCCGCCCAGGGCGAAGGATTTGCGGCGCAGCAGGTCGCCGTGCGGGTGCTCGGGCGCATAGGGTTTGGGCACCCGCTTGAGCGGGTCGGGGCCGATCTCGGACAGGGACCCGCCAGAGGCTCCCATCGCCTCGGTCAGATCGTCGCCATGGCGGTCGATCAGAGCCCTGAACCGCGCGAGCCCGTCTTTGTCGAAGCCGGGCCAGCCGAGGCCCGCGAAGGTCGCCGCCGGCTCGATCCCGAAATAGAAGGAGGGGCCGGGATCGACCGGGGCCCAGAGCATCGCCAGCATCGTCTTGTAGGGGGACTTGTCCTTGGAGAAGCGAATGTCGCGGTTGATGCGGAACACCTTCGGGCGGTGCGGCGTGCGGGTCAGTCGGGCCAGATCCTCGGCCACGAGATCGGCGAACAGCTTGGCCGGGGCTTCGATATCGCGTTTCCAAGCCGCCTTGCGCGGTTCGAACCAATCCCTGGAGTTGTTTTGCGCGAGGGCAGCGTAGAAGCGCTGGGCCCGGTCGAGCATCTTGGTAAACCCATCGTCGGACATGAACCCTCCACCCCCGGATCGGTGCCGTGGTCGCGACCCCGCCGGGATCGTCGCGGACAGGTGTGGCAAAGATCAAGCGGCAAAGGGGCACGCCGTGTGCCGGACAGAAAAAAGGCCGGACGCGAGGTCCGGCCGAGTCCAACAGGGAGGTGCGGTCGATTGCCCGCGACCGCAGCGGGTATCTTTACTCTAACCCGAAAAATGTGGCTGCCGTTAGGTAAACGAAGGTCGGAGACGTGAAGATTTCCGGCCTGTTGCACCCGCATCACGCCATCAGACGGTAGCCCCCGCTTTCGGTGACCAGCAGGCGCGCGTTCGACGGCTCGGGCTCGATCTTCTGGCGCAGGCGGTAAATGTGGGTCTCCAGCGTATGGGTCGTGACGCCCGCATTGTAGCCCCAGACCTCGTGCAGCAGCACATCGCGCGCCACCGTCCCATCGCCGGCGCGATAGAGGAACTTGAGGATGTTCGTCTCTTTCTCGGTAAGGCGGATCTTCTTGTCGTCCTCGGTCAGGAGCATCTTCTGAGCCGGCTTGAAGGTGTACGGCCCGAGGGTGAAGACCGCATCCTCGGATTGCTCGTGCTGGCGCAGCTGGGCGCGGATACGGGCCAGCAGGACCGGGAACTTGAAGGGCTTGGCGATGTAGTCGTTGGCGCCCGCATCCAGCCCCAGGATCGTGTCGGCATCGGTATCGTGACCCGTCAGCATCACGATGGGGCACTTGACGCCCTGCTTGCGCATCAGGCGGCAAAGCTCGCGCCCATCGGTGTCGGGCAGGCCCACGTCGAGCACGATCAGGTCGTAGAGCTGTTCCTTGGCACGGGACATGCCGGTGGCGCCCGAATCGGCCTCGAAGACGTCGAATTCCTCGGTCATGACCAGTTGCTCGGCCAGGGCGTCGCGCAGGTCGTCGTCGTCGTCGACCAGGAGGATTTTCTTGAGGTTGGCCATCGTCACCACTCCGGATAAATGCTTTGGCCCGGAAAGTGACGCAGCGGAGGGCGCGCGCCAAGGCGTCTTCCGCCGCTCTCACGGACGCTTCACGGGGACGTGTCGCCAATGGGCGAAATGTTTCATATCTGTCGCGCCGGGGGCCGTCATGCCCCGTCCATGTTTCAGGATCCCACCGTGCTGACCCCCACGCCGACCGAACTTGCCGCCCGCGCGCGCGCCGATCTGCGCTCCGGGTTGCCCGTCGCGACGCGTGGGATGCTGATGGCGGCCGCCGAGACGGTCTCGGCCGGGCGGCTGGCGGGGATGCGTGATCTGGGGCCTCTGGTGCTCGCGATCACGGACCGGCGGGCGGCGACGCTGAAGGCGCGGGCCTATGACGGCGATCTGGCGCGGGTGGTGGTGCCCGGCGATGCCGACGTGGCCTGGCTGCGCGCGGTGGCCGACCCGGCGGACGATCTGCGCGCGCCTATGAAGGGACCGCTGGCCACCCTGCGCGACGGGGATGCCGGCCCGTGGCGGACCGGGCTCGCGCTGGCCAAGGCGGCGCAACTGCTGCCCGCGATGGTCGGGGTGGAAACGCCGACCCTGCCCGAGGGGATCACCGTTCTGGACCGCGCGGCCGGGGCGGGGCCGCTGGCGGGCGTAGCCGCGGCGCGCCTTCCCATGGCCTTGGCGGGGGCCGGGCGGTTGCACGTCTTCCGCGAGGGCGGCGGAGAGGAGCATTACGCCGTCGAGGCGGGCACCGTGGACCGCGCCGCGCCGGTGCTGGTGCGCCTGCATTCGGCCTGCTTCACCGGCGACGTACTGGGCAGCCTGAAATGCGATTGCGGCCCCCAGCTTCATGCCGCGCTCGGGGCGATCCGCGACGGGGGTGTCGTGCTCTACCTCAATCAGGAGGGCCGGGGGATCGGCCTGGCGAACAAGATGCGGGCCTACGACCTGCAGGACCAGGGCTTCGACACGGTCGAGGCGAACCACCGGCTGGGCTTCGAGGATGACGAGCGCGACTTCCGGCTGGGCGCGGGGTTGCTGCGGAAGTTAGGGATCGGGAAAATCAAGCTGATGACCAACAACCCCCGGAAGATTCAGATGATGCAGGACCAGGGGATCGACGTTGTGGAGCGCGTGCCCCTGCATGTCGGGCGCGGACCAGAGAATGCCGGTTATCTCGATGTCAAGCGCACCAAGTCGGGGCATCTGGAGTGACGCCCGACGATTTGGTCGTGACGCCCACGGGGCTGCGCTTCGGGGGCCGCCGCATCCCCTGCACCATCGGGCGCGGTGGCATCCGCGCCGACAAGCGCGAGGGGGACGGCGCCACGCCCCGGGGGGTGCACCGGATCGTGGGCATGCTCTACCGGCCGGACCGGATGGCGCGGCCCGCGCCCTGGGCCCTGCCCATCGGGCCGCGCGATCTCTGGTGCGATGATCCGGCCCATCCCGATTACAACCTGATGACCGGTGCGCCGTTCGACGCGTCGGCCGAGCGCCTGAGGCGGGCCGATCCGCTTTACGACCTGGTCATCCTGACGGATTGGAACTGGCCCTTCGCGCAGAAGGGGCGGGGCAGCGCGATCTTCCTGCATCGCTGGCGCCGTCCGGGCTGCCCGACCGAAGGCTGCGTCGCCATGGCACCCGAAGACCTGCGCTGGATCGCCCCGCGGATCGGCTACGGGACGCGGGTGATCGTCTGAGCCGGCAGGGTCGTGGCGGTCCGGGGTTGGCACGGGAGATGAAGGACCGGCGGGAGGTCTTCGAGTCGCAGATCGGCTGCCGGTCTCAATTCTGCGAGGTTCAGTCCCCCTTCGCCGGCAAGCCACTCTGAAATGAGGACACGGTATCCGGCCTTGCAGGCGCCCTCGACAAGTGTCGGGTCCGGGCCATGTGATGGGCGTTCCGGATGGGCGACGGCCATCATCGGGTCGCTGAAGGCGCCCGTGAAGGTCTCGGGCGCGCCGAAGTAGAGAACGGGCTCCGAAAGGTCGTCGAGCCGCGCCGACGCTTGAGCGGTGAAGCTCCGGTGGTCTTGCGCCTTGTCGAAATCGTCGTAGGCGAGCTTTGCGGCCGTACCGATCCCGATGCCGGTCGCCGCCAGAGCGACCATCGCCGTGGCCCGTCGTGGCAGCAGCGCCGCCACGAGCGCGCAGATCGCGATGAGCCCGAAGATGCGGGTCGACGCGATCTGGTGCAGCCGGGCGTCGCCCGAGGGCAGGGCGGAGCCGAGCAGGATCGTCATTGTGACGCCTAGCACGACCCCGGTCAGGAGGAGCGGGATCGCACGTCCCGGGACATGGCTCGCCAGCCGGGAAATCGCATAGGCGCCGAGAGCGGCCATCGCGGGCACTGTCGGGAGGAAGTACCGCATGTTGGAGCCGAGGCCGCCATGCCAGGTCCGCATCACGAACGGGGCCAGCCAGACAAGGAGCAGAAGCAGGACGAAGATCAGGCTGCGTCGATGAGCCGTGTCATGGGTCACCAGCAGAAGGGCCGCGCATCCCAGCCACGGCAAGCTCTGAAGCAACGCCTTCTTGTGAAAGCCCCAGAACGACAGGGTCCCGTCCGGCTGCGGGACGATCCCCGCTCGTCGGTCGGGAATGGCCGTCGCATCGAGAAACAAGCCGTCGATCCCGGCCCAGAACTTCATCACGGTCTGGGGGGCCACCAGACCCGCCGCTGCGATGGCCAGGACGCCTAGAAGCGCCGTCCCTTGGACCGCCCTCCGGCTGAGCGGGCGCGCGATGCGCAGGACGACGAGACCGCCGAGGATCAGCAGGACCAGCGATCCGGCGGTCAGATGGGTGGTGAAATCCGTGCCCCCTCCCCCGCTGGATCCGTAGGATAGCGGGTTCCACGTCCCGAACTTGATCGCGTTTGTGTAGGACAGAAGCGCGATCGGGGCGGCGAGGCCCGCCGCGCCGCCCGCGAGCACCTGAACCGGGCGCGCGGCCCAGAGGATCGCGGCGGCGGCGATGACCGGCAGGATCAGGATGCCATCCAGACGAAACAGCATTCCCAGGCCGATCGCGAGGCCCGAAAGCAAGGCGAGGCGCCAGGCTCCATGCTCTGCACGTGCGGAGTCGAGATACAGCACCAAGGCGAGCGTCGTCATAAATACGCTGACCGAATGCGGCCAGTGGCCGACGACATATTCCGCCCAGAAGGTCGCGAAGACCAGCAGCAGCACCGCGCCGGTCGCGACGGGCTCGCTCCCGAAGAGGCGCAGGGCCAGGCTGCGTGTCGCGAAGAGCGTCCCGATCCCGGCGGCGACGTTGAGGGCGATCAGGCTCGACTGGCCGAAGATCGGCGTCAGGAGGGCGCCGAAGATCGCCGTCCCGGCAGGGTATTGCGGAGCAAGGCCAGCTGGCCCGTCGATCAGCAGCATGATGCGCAGATCCGGCGAAGTGACGCCCGCGACGCCGTTCTCGACGGTCAGGCTCCCGAGCCGCCAAAGCGCATCGGCGCCGATGAAGTAGACCACTTCATCGACATTGAAGAAGCCCGGGGAGGCCAGCACTGAGATTGCGAGAATGGCGACGGAAAGGACTAGCAGGGGCGTCTGGCCTGTCAGCCGCTCGGGCAGGGTCATCCGTTGCCGCCCCGCGCCAGTTCGGCCTTCAGAAGACGGCCGCGGATCTCGGCGGACAGGACCCGGTTCGCAGCGACGAGGTCCGCGATCAGACCTCCGACGAAGGTGACGGCGGCAGCCGCGATCAGAGCGGTCCCGATCACGAGCGACTGCACGTGGCCGTCGCCCTCTCCGATGCTGTAGAGATAGAGAAAGCGCACGAAGGCGAAGATGCCGGGTGTCGACAGGAAGACCGCCATCACCGTGAAGAACCGGAGCGGGCTGTAGAGCACGGCGATCCGCAGGATCGTCTGCATGGACCGCATCACGTATTGCGGGATCGACCGGATGAGACGGGACTCCCGGGTGGGGTCGTTGACCTCGACCGGGACGGACATGACCGGCATCCCCATCCGACCGGCCTGGATGATCGTCTCGAGCGTATAGGTGTAGCGGTCGAAGACATAGAGCTGCATCGCAGCGTTCTTGTGGATCGCGCGGAACCCGCTGGGTGCGTCCTGTACGTCGGTCTGGCTGGCCATGCGGACGACCCAGCTTCCGAGCCGTTGAAGCGCGCGTTTGAAGATCGAGAAATGCGCGATGGTGGTGATGGGGCGCGCTCCAATCACGATCTGCGCCTTTCCCCTCAGGATCGGGGCGGTCAGGTCGGCGATGCAGGACGCCTTGTACTGGTTGTCCCCGTCGGTGTTCACGATCACGTCCGCGCCGGCACGGAGCGCCGCTTCGAGACCGGCCATGAAGGCCGAGGCAAGCCCGTGATTGTGGGACAGGCGGACGATGTGGTCCACGCCGTTCTCCCGTGCGACCTCGATGGTGCGGTCGGTCGAGCCATCGTCGATGATCAGCCATTCGACGGAATCGAAGCCCTGCACCTCTCGCGGGAGGTCGGCCAATGTGCCGGGAAGGGTCGCTTCCTCGTTGTAGCAAGGGATCTGGATGATCAGTTTCATGGGCGCCCCGGATCGCGTTCGGACCCCCGATAGATCCCTAATCTGGCGACACTTGGGCCGATGGCTCTGGAACAGTGACGAAACGAGGACAACCGGCGAAGCTCGAACGCCTCGATGCGGCCCGCCGGGATCCTGTGCCAGCGGTGTCGGACGCGGATTTGGGGGTCGTGCCGCCGTCTGGAGGACTTAATGGCACGCGACTTTCATTCGAGGTTCGTCAGACCCTGACCGCCGATGGTCGAGCTGGAAGGTGAGCTTCGGGCGGGGGTCTCGGGAATGGCACCGACCCCGCCGGGACGGACGGTCAGCCCTTGACGCGTGCGCCGAAGATCGCCGAGCCGACGCGGATATGGGTGGCGCCGAAGGCGATGGCCTCTTGGAAATCCGCGGACATGCCCATCGAGAGCCCGTCGAGGCCGTTCCTCTCGGCGATCTTGGCGAGTAGCGCGAAATGGAGGCTGGGGGCCTCATGCTCGGGCGGAATGCACATCAGTCCGTCCAGCGACAAGTCAAGTTCCCGGACTTCGGCAACAAGCGCGTCCGCCTCGTCCGGAGCTACCCCGGCCTTCTGGGGTTCCTCACCGGTATTCACCTGGACGAAGAGTCGGGGGCGGCGCCCCTCCTGTGCGGCGATGTCGGCGATGCGGCGGGCCAGCTTGATGCTGTCGACGGTGTGGATCGCGTCGAACAACCGAACGGCCGGGCGGACCTTGTTGGATTGGAGCGGGCCGATCAGGTGCAGTTCCGTGTCGGGGAACCGGTCTTTCCAGGCGGGCCACTTGTCCTGGGCCTCCTGAACGCGGTTTTCTCCGAAGATGCGATGGCCTTCCCCGAGGACGGCCTCCACCCGTTCGGGGGGCTGGACCTTGGAGACGGCGATCAGCTTGACCGAAGCGGGATCGCGCCTGGCGCGGTCGCAGGCCCGGGTCAGGCGCTCGGTGATGTCGGACAGGCTCATGGCGCGGGTCTAGCGTGCCGGACCGGGAAGGTGAATCGCAAAGGCGGCCGGGACGCCGCGTATGTTTGTGGGTCAAAAAAAGAAGAGAGCGGGCGCAAGGCCCGCTCTCCCTTGAACGAAGATCCTTGGAAGGATCAGAAGCTCATCGCGACGCCGAGCGACACGGTGTCGATTTCGAAGTCCAGCGCGGTGCCGGCAACATCAACATCCGAGCGGCCGTAGCCGAACTGGATCTCGGCGCCACCGCCCAGATCGTAACCGGCGGTCAGGCCGATGCCGTCGACTTCGATGTCATCGTGGTCGTACTGGCCGTAGTTGGCCGAGACCGAGATGGCACCCGAGGAGTAGCCGATGCCGATGCCGACGTGGTCGGTGTCGTCGCCGTCCGTCAGGAAGCGGCCCGACTGGGCTTCGGGATCGCCGGCGATGGCCTGAGCGGCGCCCAGGTTGATCGACGGGATGTGGTTGCCGAAGCGCATGTAGCTGATGCCAGCCGAGAAGTCGCCGAAGGAGCCGGCAACCGACAGACCCCAGGTGTCGACGGAGACGTCGGCCAGTTCGGCTGCCTGGTAACCAGCGCCGAGAGCAACCGTGGTGCCGCCCAGGTCGAGGTCGTACTTGAAGCCGATGCCCAGGACGTCGTCGTTGTCGTCGCCGTCATCATCGTCAAGCTCGGCCGAAACCGCGACGCCGAAGGCGCCGAACGAGTAGTCGTAGCGCAGGATCTGGCCGTCATACAGACCGTCGAGGCCGGCATTGCCGTTGTAGCCCAGCGTCTCTTCGTCGTCCTGGATCGAGCCGTTCGAGAACAGCGTCTCGGTCAGGGCCCAGTCCAGCGCGCCGTCGGTGTCGCCCATCGTGATGGTGCCGAAGGCGCCCGACAGGAAGATGACTTCGCCGCCCTGGTCGGTCGACGAGAAGGCGTCGCCGTCATCGGATTCATCGAGGTCGATCGACGCACCGAAGGTCAGGCCGCCGTCGGTTTCACCGGACATGGTGAAGGTGACGTCGATGTCGGTGTGGAAGCTGGTCGAGTCGCTGGTGTCGAAGTCCGAAACGAACGGGTTCAGCGGATCGGTTTCGTCAATGACAGCTTCCACGTTGTCGACGCGCGAAATGCCCATCTCGGCGGAGCCGGACAGGGTGATGTCCGCAGACGCGGCGCCAGCGAAGGCGACGAGCGCGGTCGAGGCGAAGAGTACGTTCTTCATTTTGTTCCCTCGTGTTTCTCAAGGATCGTCCCCACCACGGGAATCGCGTTGGGCGTGATCGTCGTTTCGACCATCGGCGCGGCCCCCGCAAGCAAGGCCCCCCGGCGGTTCCGGTTTTCGCCCGGTCCTTGGTGCAGTCTTGCCACAGTGCCTCCGAAGCCCGCCCAACTCCCGCCACGCTGCGTCCGGTCGGCCACAGGCGCGCCCTTGGCAGCGGCGCGCGCGCGCGCTACGCAGGCGCGAGCCAAGAGGGATAGCGGAATGCGGGCAGGCGCGATGTTCAGGGTGACGGGATGGGTCGCGGCCGCGGCGCTGCTGGCCGGTTGCGGCGGGGGCGACCTCTTCGGGCAAACCAACGAGGAGCGGATCGCCAATCAGGAGAATCCGCGCACGATCGCGCGCGAGGCACGGGCGAACCGGCGCACCTCCTCGGTGTTCGACCTGTTCGACAACCGCGACGACCCCAATGTCACGCTGGAAGTGAACAAGTATCTCTGGGCGGCCTCGCTGGACGTGCTGTCGTTCCTGCCGGTGCAGGCGGCCGATCCGTTCTCGGGCGTGATCCAGTTCGGTTACGGCACCCCGCCGGGCGGCGGCCGCGCCTACCAGGCCACCGTCTACGTGCAGGACCCCGCGCTGGACGCGCGCAGCCTGAACGTCGCGTTGCGCACCCGCAGCGGTGCCGTCAGCCGGGAGACGCAGCGCGCCATCGAGGACGCCATCCTGACCCGCGCGCGTCAGCTTCGCATTCGCGACTCGCGCCTCTGACACGATAATCCATCCCGCGGGCGCGCCCGGCGGGACCCGCCGGAGTGACACCGATGGACCGATACGACACCTCGCAGATCGAGCCGAAATGGCAGAAGGCGTGGGACGAGGCCGACCTCTTCCGCGCCGTGCGCGACGAGCGCCCCAAATACTACGTGCTGGAGATGTTCCCCTATCCGTCCGGGCGCATCCATATCGGGCATGTGCGCAACTACACGATGGGCGACGTCATCGCGCGGTACAGATCGTCCTGCGGGTTCAGCGTTCTGCACCCGATGGGCTGGGATGCGTTCGGCATGCCGGCCGAGAATGCCGCGATGGCGTCAGGCGGCCACCCGAAGGACTGGACCTACTCCAACATCGACACGATGCGCGGCCAGATGAAGCCGCTGGGCCTGTCGATCGACTGGTCGCGCGAATTCGCCACCTGTGACCCGGAATATTACGGCCAGCAGCAGGCTCTGTTCCTCGACATGCTGGAGGCGGGGCTGGTCTACCGCAAGCCGGCGATCGTGAACTGGGACCCGGTCGACATGACCGTGCTGGCCAACGAGCAGGTGATCGACGGCAAGGGCTGGCGCTCCGGTGCGGAGGTGGAGCGGCGCGAGCTGGTCCAGTGGGCCTTCGCCATCTCGTCGATGGCCGAGGACCTGCTGGACAGCCTCGACCGGCTGGAGGATTGGCCCGAGAAGGTCCGCCTGATGCAGGAGAACTGGATCGGGAGGTCGCGGGGTGCGCAATTCAGCTTCGAGGTGGAAACGGCGCCAGACGGTCACGGTGCGATCGAGGTCTACACGACGCGGCCGGACACGATCTTCGGGGCGTCCTTCGTCGGAATCTCTCCCGATCATCCTCTCGCGAAGACGCTCGAGGCCGAGGATCCGGACGTCGCGTCGTTTTGCTCACGGTGCCGAAAGCTCGGAACGACGGCCGAGGCCGTGGAGAAGGCCGAGAAGCTAGGCTTCGACACGGGGCTGCGCGCGCGGCTGCCGGGCGGGTTCGTTGAAGACCTCCCGGTCTACATCGCGAACTTCATCCTGATGGATTATGGTACCGGCGCGATCTTCGGCTGCCCGGCGCACGACCAGCGGGACCACGATTTCGCGGTGAAGTACGGCCTGCGGATCGTCGAAGTCATGCGCCCGAAAGGCGCGGATCGTGACGACGGGATCGAGCTGCCTGCCATCCTGGAGGCGCCTTTCGTTCCGCCCAAGGATGAACTGGTTGAGTATATCCGCCCGGTGGCTGGCCCGGATCAGATGACGGGGCAGCAGGCGATCGACCATGCCGTGTCGTGGTTCGAGACGGTGCATCGGAAGTCGGACAATGTGGATAGGCAGCTTGGCGTGGGCGTGACCAAGTATCGCCTGCGCGACTGGGGGCTGAGTCGCCAGCGCTACTGGGGCTGCCCGATCCCGGTCGTGCATTGCGACACCTGCGGCGTGGTGCCCGAGAAGAAGGAGAATCTGCCGATCCGTCTGCCCGATGACGTGACCTTCGACGTGCCCGGCAACCCGCTGGACCGGCACCCGACCTGGCGCGACGTGGCCTGCCCGAATTGCGGCGCCCCGGCGAAGCGCGAAACGGACACGATGGACACCTTCGTCGATTCGTCCTGGTACTTCGCCCGCTTCACCGCGCCCCGGGCCGAGACGCCGACCGATCTGGACGACGCCGCGTACTGGATGAATGTCGACCAGTATATCGGCGGGATCGAGCATGCGATCCTGCACCTGCTCTATTCACGGTTCTTCGCCCGCGCGATGGTCCGGACCGGCCACCTGCCCCAGGGTACCGAAGAGCCGTTCGACGCGCTCTTCACGCAAGGCATGGTGACGCACCCGGCCTATGTGACCAAGGGCGACAAGGGGCAGCCCGTCTACCATCTGCCCGAAGACGTGGATGTCTCGGCCCGCAAGGTCGCCGCGACCGGAGAGGCCGTGGACGTCATCCCCGCGATCAAGATGTCCAAGTCGAAGAAGAACGTCGTCGACCCGATGGACATCATCGCCCGCTACGGGGCCGACACGGCCCGCTGGTTCGTCATCTCCGACAGTCCGCCCGAGCGGGATTTCGAATGGACACCCGAAGGCGCCGAGGCGGTGGCCAAGCACCTCTCGCGGGTCCACAGGCTGGCCACCGACATCGCGCGTGCGGACCGGGATGCCAACGAGCATGACGCCGCATTGGAGAAGGCGACGGCGCGGGCCGTCCACGAGGTGACCGAGGGGATCGAGGGCTTCGGTTTCAACAAGGCGGTGGCCAAGCTCTACGAGTTCACCAACGCGATTTCCAAATCCGACGCGGGGGCCGAGGCACGGCGCGCGGCGATGCGGACGCTGGCCCAGCTCATGGCGCCGATGACCCCCCACCTGGCCGAGGAGGTCTGGCAGATGCTGGACGGTGAGGGCTTCGTGATGCGCGCGCCCTGGCCCAAGGCCGATCCCGCGCTGCTGGTGGACGACACGGTGACCCTGCCGATCCAGATCAACGGCAAGAAGAAGGCCGAGATCGAGGTCGCCAAGGACGCCGACAAGGCCACGGTCGAGGCGCTGGTGTTGGATCAGCCCGCGGTCGTGAAGGCGCTGGACGGCGGCCAGCCGAAAAAGCTGATCGTCGTGCCCGGCCGGATTGTGAACGTCGTGGTCTGACGCGCTGCCGCTGCCGATCCGGCGCGCCAGCGCGTCCGGCCGGGTGTCCTCCGTCTTCGATCCGTCCCCCATTGTCCCCCGCGCCCCTCAGCCCGTAGAACGGCGCCATGAACCGCCGCGCGCTGCTCCTGCTTCCTCTTCTCGCCGCCTGCGGCTTCACGCCGGTTTACGGCCCCGGCGGGCAGGCCTCGGCCTTTCGCGGGGCCGTCCGGGCGGAGGACCCGCGGACAGACGAGGAATTCGCCTTCGTCGCCCGGATCGAGGAACGGTTGGGCCGCCCATCGGCGCCGACCTACGATCTCGCCTATACATTGACATCCGATGAGACCGGCCTCGCCATCGACGGGTCCAACAACATCACCCGCTTTTCGGTCGAGGGCCGCCTGCGCTGGACCCTCACGCGGGCCGACCGGACGATCCTTTCGGGGACCGAGACCGGCTTCACCGCCTATTCTGCCACCGGTTCGCCGATCTCGACGCTGGAATCCGAGCGCGACGCCCATCGGCGCCTGTCGATCATCCTGGCGGACAAGGTGATCGCGCAGCTTCTGTCGGGGGCCGCGTCGGGCGCGCCGATGGACGTTCTGGATGACGCGATCGAAGCGGGTCCGTTTCCCGACGATCTGACGCCCGGATGATCCTGCGGGGCGCGCAGGCCGACGGCTTCTTTCGCAAGCCCCCCGCCGATCTGGCCGCCGCACTGGTCTACGGCACCGATGCGATGCGCGTGTCGCTCAAGCGGCAGGACCTGATCCGCAATTTCGCCGGAGCGGAGGCGGAGCAGGATATGCGCCTGACCCGGATGGAGGCGGGCGCCGCGCGGTCCGATCCGGCCTCGGTGATCGACGCGCTCAAGGCGGTGGGGTTCTTCCCCGGCCCCCGCGTGGTCTTCGTGGACGGCGCGACCGACCAGCACGCCGCGCCGCTTGTGGCCGCGCTCGATGCCTGGGCGCCGGGCGACGCCGCGCTGATCGTTGCGGGGGGAAACCTCAAGAAGACCTCCAAGCTGCGCAAGGCGTTCGAGGCCGATCCCAAGGCCGTCGCCATCGGTCTCTACGACGACCCCATGACCCGAGCCGAGATCGACGCCGCCATCGCCGCCGAGGGGCTGCGTCTCACCGACGAGGCGCGACGTGATGTCGAGTCGCTGGCGACCCGGCTCGATCCCGGAGACTTTCGCCAGACGCTGACCAAGATCGCGCTCTATGCCGGTCAGGAGGTCGCGGACGGGGACGCCGTCGCGCTGATGTCGCCGACCAGTCACGAGACGGCCACCGATGATGTGATCCACGCGGCCGCCGACGGCGATCATGGCGCGATCGGGCCGCTCATGTCCCGGCTGGCCGCGCAGGGGACGTCGCCGGTAACGCTGGCGATCTTCGCCACGCGGCATTTCCAGCAGCTTCACGGGCTGGCCGCGGGCACCGGTCAGGCCTGGGGGCCGCGCCGCGACGCGATGCAGCGCCAGGCCCGCGCCTGGGGGGCCACCCGGCTGGAAGGCGCGCTCGCCCTGCTGATGGAGACGGACCTGACCCTGCGCTCCTCCTCGGCCGCGCCGCAGATGGCGGTGATCGAGCGCGCGCTGATCCGGCTCAGCCGGATGGCCGGGGCGCGCTGAGGGTTCTAGCGAAATGGGAAGACCGTGCGGGCCGGTACGTTCATAATGCGATGAACACGACGGCAGGGGGACATCCGAGATGCTGAGATTGCACGGCCGGGTCAGGTCGCGGACCATGCGCCCACTCTGGCTGCTGGAGGAATTGAGCGCAGATTACGAGTATGTCTCGGTCATGCCCCGCTCTCCCGAGGCCGGGGCGATGTCGCCGCTGGCCAAGATCCCGATCCTTGAGGTGGATGGCGAGGTGATCCTCGACTCGGTGGCGCAGATGACGTTTCTCGCCGATCGTCATGGCGCCTTCACCCACCCTGCCGGCACCGTCGCACGCGCCCGTCAGGACGCCTTTTCGAACGCCGTCCTGGAGATGCTGGATGCGCCGCTCTGGGCCTATGCGCAGCATAGCTTCGGCCTGCCGGAGGAGTACCGCGTGGAAGGCGTGAAGCCCACGCTGACATGGCAGATGGAGACCTACTCGGCCAAGATCGCCGATCTCATGGATGGCGATTTCGCCGTGGGAGAGGCCCCGACGATCGCGGACATCCTGCTGGCCCATTGCGCCGGATGGGCGCGGGGCCTCAAGATGGATCTCGCGCCTCCGGTTCTGGAGCACATGCGCCGGATGCGCGCCCGACCCGCCTTCGAGCGGGCGTTGGCGAGGGGGGAAGACGAATGAAGATCGGATTCTGGGGTCTCGGCTCCATGGGGATGGGCATGGCGCAATCGCTGGTGCGCGCCGGACATGAGGTAACGGGCCACGACCCGCGGGGCGTGACGCTCGAAGGGGGTGTCGACGTCGAACCGGGCGAGATGCGGGCGGCCGTGATCTGTGTGCTGAACGCTGCCCAGACAGAGGCGGTGATCGACGGGCTGCTGGGCGAGCTGCCTGCGGGCGCCGTGATCGTCGCCTGCGCCACGGTCCCGCCCGACTTCGCCCGCGCGCAGGCCGGGCGTGCCGAGGCGGCGTGGCTGCACTATCTCGACGCGCCGATCTCGGGCGGGGCCGCCCGGGCGGCCAAGGGGGATCTGGCGATCATGGCCTCCGGGCGGCCCGAGGCCTTCGACGCGGCCGCACCGGTGCTGGAGGCCTGTGCCTCGACCGTCCACCACATGGGAGACGCGGCCGGTCTGGGATCCGCGATGAAGGCGACGCACCAGATCCTGGCGGGTGTGAACATCGCCACGATGGCCGAGGCGATGGTCTTCGGCATGACGCAGGGCATCACTCCCGAGCGGTTCATGGAGATCCTGCCCTCCTGCGGTGGCACGTCCTGGATGCTGGAGAATCGCGGCCCGCATATCCGCGACGGCGATTACACCCCGCATTCGGCCGTCGATATCTGGCCCAAGGATCTGGGTATCGTCGAGGACATCGCCGCAGCGACGGGGATGGAGTTACCTTTGGTCCGCGCGGCATTGGCGCAGTATCGGGCCGCCTCCGCCGCCGGCCACGGGGGTGAGGACGACGCGGCCGTCGCCAAGGCCTATGCCGCGCAGGCCGGCGTCAAGCTGCCGGGGCAGGCATGAGCGAGGCCCGCCTGCGCGAAGAGCTGTGCGCCATCGCCGCCGACCTCTTCGGACGCGGGCTGACGCATGGCTCGACCGGCAATATCTCGGCCCGGACCGAGGATGGGGGGCTGCTGGTCTCGCCCACCGGATCGAGCTTCGGGCGGCTGGATCCCGCGCGGCTTGCGCGGTTCGACGCAGATGGTCGGCATGTGGATGGCGACGCGCCCACCAAGGAGATGCCGCTACATGCCGCCTTCTACGAGACCCGCGCCGGGGCGGGCGCCGTGGTCCATCTGCATTCCTGTCATTCAGTGGCGCTGTCCCTGTTGCCCGCCGAGGACGAGGGCAACTGGCTGCCGCCGCTAACGCCCTACTCGGTCATGCAATTGGGGAAGGTGCGTCTGCTGCCCTATTTTCTGCCCGGCGATCCCGCGATGGGCGACGCGGTGCGCGGTCTGGCCGGGCGCCGCTCGGCCGTGATGCTGGCCAATCACGGCCCCGTGGTGGCGGGCAAGAATGCGCAATCGGCGGCCAACGCCATCGAGGAGTTGGAAGCGACCGCCCGGCTGGCGCTGCTGACGCGCGGGATGCCGGTCCGGGCGCTGGACGACGCGCAGGTCGCGCAGGTGGTGGAGAGGTTCGACGTGCAATGGGACTGAGATTTTCGGCCAATCTGGGCTTCCTCTGGGCCGATCGGCCCCTGCCGGACGCGATCCGTGCGGCCAAAGCGGCAGGTTTCGACGCGGTCGAACTGCACTGGCCCTACGAGACGCCCGCGGACGAGGTGAAGGCCGCTCTGGACGAGACCGGCCTGCCGTGCCTGGGCCTCAACACTTTGCGCGGAGAGACGAATGGGCTGAGCGCGATCCCCGGACAGACGCGCGAGGCCCGTGCCGCCATCGACCGGGGCATCGCCTATGCACGCGAGATCGGGGCGGGCGCGCTGCACGTAATGGCGGGCTTCGCCGAGGGGCCGCAGGCCGAAGCCGCGTTCCGCGAGAACCTGGCCTATGCCTGCGAGGCCGCGCCGGACCTGACCATCCTGATCGAGCCTCTGAACCGCTACGACGCGCCGGGTTACTTCCTGACGACGACCGGGCAGGCGGTCGTTCTGATCGACGCGCTGGAGCGGGAAAACCTGAAGCTGATGTTCGACTGCTATCATGTGCAGATCATGGAGGGCGACCTGACCCGACGCTTCG
The DNA here is from genome assembly GCF_000877395.1 of Jannaschia aquimarina. Classification (GTDB taxonomy): domain Bacteria; phylum Pseudomonadota; class Alphaproteobacteria; order Rhodobacterales; family Rhodobacteraceae; genus Jannaschia; species Jannaschia aquimarina. Next base: position 62,966 of record NZ_JYFE01000027.1, read on the forward strand.
GTGAGGTGCGACGCGCAGTCGGGCACGTGCAATTCGCAGGCGTGCCAGACCGCGGTCCGCCCGATGCGGGCGAGATCGCCTTCGACCGCCTGTTGCCCGCGCTGGACTGGGACGGACCGCTCGGGGCGGAGTACAAGCCGGGCGAGGATACCGACGTGACGCTGGGCTGGATGAGCGCGTTCCGCTGAGCTGGACGGATCGGACGGGGCCTCGAGCCCCCTCCGATCCGGCTGGGGGCTCTGCCCCCAGACCCCGGGATATTTGGAAAGCAGAGAAGGAGGCGATCGGCCTAGGACGACGTGCCGCAGGCTTTGATCCTCGCAGCGTGATCGGTGGCGTGGCGTCCCGCCCAGGCGCCCGTCGCGAGGCAGGCGGTGATGAGATAGCCCCCGGTCGGCGCTTCCCAGTCCAGCATCTCTCCGGCGGCGAAGGTGCCCGGCCGGTCGCGCAGCATCAGCGTCTCGTCCAGGGCGTCCCAGCGCAGGCCCCCGACGGTGGAGATCGCCTCGTCCATGTCGTGAAGGCCCGAGTGGCGGATCGGGAGGCGCTTGATCAGGCCGGGCAGGTCCACGAGGTCGCCGCCGAATTCCCGCAGGAGCGCGATTTGCGGTGGGGTCAGGCGCAGGGTCTTGCGAAGGTGGTTCGACAGGCTGGCCTTGCCGCGCGGCTTGGCAAGTCGCGCCGCCACGGTGTCTTCGGTCAGGTCGGGCTTCAGGTCCGCCGTCAGGGGCGGGTCCTCCCGCAGGGCGGGGGTCAGGGAGTAGAGGCCCCCGCCTTCCAGACCCTTGGCGGAAATGACGACCTCTCCGCGGCTATCCATGTCGCCCGCCCGCAGGGCGATGCTCTTTAGGGCGGCGCCGAAATGGCGGATCATCGGAGCAGACCAGTCGATCCGGAGGCCGACATTCGAGGGGGCGAAAGGTGCCGTCAGGGGCGCTAGACCGGGCAGGGCCGCCCAGGCCCCATCGGAGCCAAGCCGCCGCCAGGACGCGCCGCCCATCGCAAGGACGGTGGTGTCCGGTGTCGCGGTCGCCGGGCCCGCGGGCGTCTCGAAGGTCAGCGCATCCCCATCCCAGCCCGTCCACCGCCAGCGGCGCCGGAGGGTGACGCCCTGCCTGTCCAGCCGGGCCAGCCAAGCCCGCAGGGTCGGGGACGCCTTCATCACTCGGGGAAAGACCCGCCTGGTGCTGCCGGTGAAAATGTTCTGCCCGAGACCTTCCATCCAGGCCATCACCTCTGGCGGGCCAAAGGCGCGAAGCATCGGATCGAGCGGGGGGCAGCGATACGCAGCGCGGAAGGTGGTCGGGTCTTCGTCCCTGGTGACGTTCAGGCCGGACTTGCCGGCCATCAGGAACTTGCGCGCGGGGCTTGGCATGTGATCGTAGATCGTCACCATTGCGCCGCTGGCGGAAGCCACATCCGCCGCCATCAGGCCCGCCGGGCCGGCGCCGATCACGGCGATTGTCGGATCAGGTGCGCGCTCCATCTCCGCCCCCATGCGGCAGGACTTTCCCGAAGGCAACGCAATCGACCCCGAGACGGGGTTCCCGCTCTGCGCGCTGTGCGAACGGCCGGTGCCGCCGAATGCGAAGCAATCGCTGCACCACCTCGTCCCGAAGCTGCGCGGCGGGAAGGGCGGGCCGGTCGTGCTGGTTCACCAGATTTGCGGCCTTAGGTAGCAAGCGCACCAAGCAGAACTCAGCTTTCGCGCGCCGTGCTTTCGTGAATTTCAACGACAGTGTAGCCTTTGGGCTCACCGTCGATCCTCTGCACATGAACATCGACCACAAACACAAGGTTTAGCGGGTTTTCTTCGCCTTGCATCACCTGTTCTTTGATGTCTTGAATGCTTTGCCGGAAGTAGACCGGCAACACTTTGTCGGAAACCTCTGGGATGCGCCCCTTGTCGCCAGTGCGCCCCTTCTCTTTTCCGCGCCCGCGATTGGCTTGCTCTAAGAACAGCATGACTTCGTTTCGGATGCCGCTTTCCCCTGCATCTGGGGCCACTGAGGGGGTGGGGAGCGCGATAGCTTGATCCATTTTGATGGAGGCCTTGTTTATCTCCGCTTCATCAAAGGTGTATTCGATCACCGTCCGCTTCTCGCCCTCGGCTCTCTCGTATTTCGCGTGCCTGATGCCGAGACGGGCCCCCGTCTTACCAGTTAAAGGCTTCACGAACTCTTTCAGGTCTGCCGCGTCTGCCCTTGACGGTGCCTCAAGTTTTTGAGCGCCTTCGCGCCCAGCAGTGAAGTAGGTGATCCCACGCCATACGCGATTGGCAAAGTCGGTTACGATCATACCGCCGTCCATCATCGCAATCCCGCCCATCATAAGGCCGAATGGCGCGATCTCAGCGATAACAGAGCCGGTCTCCAGCCTCGTCACAAACAGCTTCGGTGCGGCCTCATCATTTTGCCGGTAGTGCCGCTCATACATTCGCGCCAAGGAAGCGAAGCTGTCCGCCAAATCTTGAAGTCCGACAGGCTCGCCTGGATCGAGGGTAATGACTAAACGGTCGCCATGCTCCTCGACGTCATATGAAACCATTTCAAAGCCTTACCTCTGCTACGTCGATTGCGGCCATGCACTGCAAGAAGAAAGCCATCGTGAAGACGCCGCGACTGATTTTGTTCGCGATATTCTTCTCGTTCTCATGAACGCCGATTTCCTGTAATGAATCAGATAGTTGAGCGTAGGTCACGCCTTTTCTTTTGAGTTCTGACCGGATCAGATTCTTAGCCTTGTCCGACCATTCTTTGTCTGTAGATTGCTTGGGCATACCTTACCTATGTGGATATATCCTCACTTATAGGGGTATAACCCTTGAAGCGGTGATCTATAACCCCTATTTATAGGGTATAGACACCACAGGTAATGACAATGGCCCAACACTTCCTCCTCTCCGCAGCCGCCCGCACCACGTCGCTCCGTGCAATCTACAAGGCTGGTGAGGACGCGGCCTATGAGACGTTCCGCAAGATGCGTTGGCCCGAGACGGACGGCGAGGCCGTGTGCCCCCGCTGCGGCCATGACGAGACCTACGACATTGCCACCCGCCGGAAGTTCAAGTGCAAGCGGTGTCAGCACCAGTTCAGCGTCACGTCGGGCACGATCTTCGCATCGCGCAAGATGGACTTCGTGGATCTGCTGGCCGCGATCTTCATCCTTGTGAACGCCTCCAAGGGCGTGTCTGCCGTCCAACTCTCCCGTGATCTGGACTGCCAGTATAAGACGGCCTTCGTTCTGGCCCACAAGCTGCGTGAGGCCATGTCGTCGGAAGTGCAGATTGGCGAAATGCTAGAGGGTCATGTCGAGGTCGATGGCGCGTATTTCGGCGGTCACATCCGCCCGGCCAACCGCAAGGAAAACCGGATCGACCGCCGCAAGGCTAAGAACCAGACGGGCAAGCGCCGCGTCGTGGTGGCTTTCCGCGAGCGTGGCGGGCGTACCCTGCCGTTCGTGACCCGCTCGGAAGCGGCTGGCGTGGCTCTGGCGGCTGAGAATGTGGACAGCATGGCGACCCTCTCCGCTGACGAGGCGTCCCACTGGGACCATCTGCACGGTGCTTGGAACGTGGATCGCGTGAACCATTCCTTGTGCTTCTCGGACAACGGCCTGAACACGAACCTAGTTGAGTCGTTCTTCTCGCGCCTGCGCCGCATGGTTTTGGGCCAGCACCATCAGGTGAGCCCGCAATACCTGCACCAGTACGCGAACCACGCCGCTTGGCTGGAAGACAATCGCCGGGTGGACAACGGCACCGCGACCCATCGTGTCGTCGCCAATGCCATGGGTGCCCCGGTCAGCCGGACGTGGAAGGGGTACTGGCAGCGGGCGGCTTGAGACACTTGACACGAGTCCACCGCTGACTCATATGAGACACACTGCATCCCGGCAGACTTGATCTGTCGCCAGCCGTGGGCATGAAAATGCTCACGGCATTTTCTTTTTGGGGGATACGGATTGGCTACGATCTTCTGCTACATCGATGGGTTTAACGTCTATCACGCCATAGACGACGAAAATAGGTCTGCACGGGGCGCGAAGTCACACCTCAAATGGCTCGACCTTTGTGCGCTCATGAGAGAGTTCACTGATCCCAGCGTTCACACCATTAAGGCGGTAAAATTCTTTACGGCTTACCCTACTTGGGATGGGCCGAAAACGCAAAGACACCGCAACTACACAGCCGCCTTGGAACACGCCGGCGCAACCATAATCGAAGGCCAGTTCAAGAAAAAAACTGCTTTTTGTAAGAATTGCAGGCGGCAATATAATGCGAGGGAAGAGAAGGAGTCAGACGTCAACATTGCTATGCACCTCATTGATGACGCTCACAGAGATCTCTTTGACCAAGCCTTCTTGGTCACCAACGACTCTGACCTTCTTGGGCCCGTTAGGTTGTTAAGAAACACTTTCAAAAACAAGCAGATAAAGGTGATCGCCCCACCGTACAGGCGGCATAGCAAGGAACTGTGGGGGGCCGCTGACAAAAGGGGTCAGATATTGGAACAGCACATGATCAGGTGCCTACTTCCCGAACACGAGACCGCAAAAGATGGCTCTGATTTATTTCGGCGTCCCGCAGAGTACGATCCTAGACGCTAACCAGCCACACCCGCTCCTCATGACTAACCATCCCCCGCGCCTTCATCCCAGAAAGCGCGACGTACACGCTCTTATACGCATGGCGATACGTGAGCCCCGGACATCGCAGAACCACGGACTTGGTGATCTGCGCCCCTGTCATGGGGCCGTGCCTGAGGATGGTCAGAACCAGACGCCGCAACTCGCTCCGCTGGAACGTCTTAGGGACTTTGCGCGGCATGTTCAGGGCCTCGGGATCGCAGCCCCGCAGTCGTAGCAAGGCGTCGATATGGTCTAACCCGCCCGCGCCCTCCCTCACCGCCTCCTGCCGCATGTAGTGCAGGACGCTGATGACGGTTTCCTCTTTGATCGGGCGGAAGTAGGCTCTGGTCATGTGGTGAAGGTAGCGCGAGCCAGCACTGTCTGCTTGGTGCGTTTGCTACCTAAGGCCGCAGATTTGCCACAACGAGATCCATGCCAGCGCCTCGGAGGCCGAACTGGCGCGACTCTGGAACACGCCGGAAGACCTGCGCCGCCATCCACGGCTGGAGAAGTTCGTGCGCTGGGTCCGCAAGCGGCCGGCCGACTTCCATTCCAGGACGCCCGGGGCGCGGCGAGGGTGGAAGCGGCGCTAGCGCGGTTCAGCTTTCGCCGTTCTCGGGCAGGAAAGGCGCATCGTCCCCCCAGACCTGACGCACGCGGGCATCCCGGCCGCATCCCTGACGGTAGCGCTTGTAGGCCACGCTCTTGGGGACGGCGATGCCGACGGAGGAGACGGGCAGACGCTCTTCGGACTTGTAGTAATCCTGATGATAGTCGTCGACGGGATAGAACTCGGACGTATCGACGACGGGGGTGACGATCTCGCGGCCCAGCTCCTCTTCGGCTTCGGCGATCTGAGCCTCGGCGATGGCGCGCTGCTCTTCGTTCAGGGCGAAGATGGCCGTGGTGTATTCAAGGCCACGGTCGCAGAACTGACCGCCCGCGTCGAACGGGTCGATGGAGCGCAGGAACAGCGAGACGAGCCGTTCGTAATCCACCTCGGTCGGGTCGTAGGGGATGCGCACGGCTTCGATATGGTCGCCCGAGCGCCGGTAGACAGGATCTGGCGTGGTGCCGCCGGTGAAGCCCGAGATGGCATCGCCCACACCCTCGACGCTTTCGAAATCGGCCTCCACGCACCAGAAGCAGCCGCCCGCGAAGATCGCGGTTTCCTGCGCGGCGGCGGGCGTGGCGAGGATCAGAAGGGCGAAGGGCAGGGCTTTCATCGTCGGCTCCATCGAAGGCGTTGGTCGAGATCCCAACGCGTGCGGGCCGCTGCGGTTCGATACGGACGGCGATCAGCCGGGGGCGACGACCGGTTCCGTCCGGCCCATGCGGCAGAGATCGCAGATCCGGACCGCCTCGGTGATGCCCATCAGGACCAGCTCGCGATAGGATGGCAGGGTGTAGGCGTCGGCCTGACTGTAATCGACCTCGTAGCCGATATCCTCGAACGAGGCGACCGAGAGCCGTGATAGCGGGCGCTCGATGCCCGACAGGAAACCGGTCAGAAGCTCGTCGCCGAAGATCAGCTCGCGCCAATGACCCTCGCGGGTGCCTGCGCCGCCGGTATTGGCGATGGGGACGAAGGGCCCGCCCGTCGGGTCGAGCGCCGCCCATTCGCGCGCCGAGTTCGGGCCGAGAAAGCGCGGATCGGCGCCGCCGGATCCGTCGATCAGGCGCTGCCGCGACCAGAGCGTGCCGAAGCCCAGCACATGGGCCATCTCGTGCAGGATCACGTCGCGTAGGCGGCCCCCCTCGTCCAAGGCGTCGGCATCCGCCGTGTCGAACGCCATGATGCCGGTCGCGGGCAGTTCGCTGCCCGGCCGCAGCACCGTGGGGCCGGCCTGTCCCAGCACGCCGGCTTCGCCGTCGATGGGCTCGATCGACACGTCGATGCGCAGGCCGGTCAGGGTCTCGCCCTCGAAGACCAGAGGGTCGAAGCCGGTTTCGACCACGGCATCCCAGCGGCGCGCGGCGTCCTCGAACAGGGCGCGGCGGTCAGGGGACAGGTCGGTCAGGTAGTTGAGCGTGATCATGACCCGATGAGATAGGGCGGAGAAGGCGGGGGAAAGCCTTGGGGTGGACTGTCCGCGCGCGGCGCGAAAAGTCGCGCAAGCGTCAGGCGCGCCAGCGCAGGACCCGTTTCTCCAGCAGCCCCATCGCCCAACTCAGCGTCACGCCCAGCGCCGACAGGATCACGACGCCCGCGAATAACCGGTCCAGATCGTAGAGCGATCCGGCCTCGAGGATGTACGCGCCGATGCCCGCCTGAGCGCCCAGCATCTCGGCGGCGACCAGCAGGATGATGGCGATGGCCAGGCTGACGCGCAGGCCCGACAGGATGCCGGGCATGGCGCCGGGCAGGACGATCTTGCGCACGATTGACCACCAGGTCAGCCCGAAGCTCTGCCCCATCCGGATCAGGGTGCGGTCCACGTTGTCCACGGCGCCGAAGGTCGCGACGACGGTCGGCGTGAAGGTGCCCAGTGCGATCAGCGCGTATTTCGAGCCTTCGCCGATGCCGAACCAGATCACGAAGAGCGGCAGAAGCGCGATCTTCGGGATGGGAAAGATCGCCGCCACCAGCGGCACCAGCCCTGCGCGGGCCAGCCCGAACAAACCGATCGCCACCCCGATCGCGATGCCTGCGAGTGCCCCCATCGCGCCGCCCACGGCGAGGCGCGACAGCGACGGGAACAGGTGACGGGTCAGGTTGCCGCTTTCCCAGAGTTGCCAGAGCGTCGCGCCGACAGCCGAGGGGCGCGGCAGGGTCAGCGCGCTGATCCAGCCCTGCCGCAATCCGATTTCGACGAGGGCGATGAGGACGATGAAGACGGCGATCCCCGCCCAACGGTTCGATTGCGGTCGAAACCCACCGCCGCGGAAGCGGATCTCCCGGCTTGCAGCGGCGTCGGTCCGCGGCGGCTTGGAGCCATGGGAGTCGGTCGCGTCAGCCATCCAGCAATTCCGCATCGGCGGCGCGAGCCTCGTCGCGCATCAGGTCCCAGAGGCGGGCCTGCACGGCCTCAAGCTCAGGGTCGCCCGCCTGCCGGTCGGCCAGCGGCATGTCGATCTCGACCACCTCGCGCACCTGTCCGGGACGGCGGGACAGGACCGCGATTCGGTGCCCCAGCCGGACGGCCTCGGCCAGGTTGTGGGTCACGTAGATCGCGGTAAAGGGCGTGCGGGACCAGAGGCCGATCAGATCCTCCATCAGCAATTCGCGGGTCTGCGCGTCGAGCGCGCTCAACGGTTCGTCCATCAGAAGGACGGCCGGATCGACGGCAAGCGCCCGGGCGATGGCGACGCGCTGCTTCATCCCGCCGGAGAGCTGCCGGGGCAGCGCATGAGCAAAATCGGACAGCCGCGTGCGGGCAAGGACGTCGGCGATGATGGCGTCACGTCTGGCGCGGGGCAGGGCGTTGTCTTCCAGCACAAGGCTCACGTTCCCGGCCACGCTGCGCCAAGGCAGCAGGGCGAAATCCTGAAACACGAAGGTCAGCGGATTGAGAGAGGTGGCGGGCGCCTCGCCGATCTGGACGACGCGCCCCGCACTGGGCCGCTCCAGCCCGCCGATCATCCGCAGCAGTGTGGATTTTCCGCAGCCCGAGGGGCCGACCACGCAGAGGATGCGCCCCGCCGGGATCTCCAGCGAGATGTCGCGCAGCACCTCCGTTCCGCCATAGCGGTGGCCCAGCCCCTCGACCGCGAGGTCCATGTCAGCCCACGGTCTCGACGTAGGTCGTGTCGACCAGATCCTCGATCGTGATCGAGGCGTCGATCAGGTTCTCGGACTGAAACCATTCGAGTTGATCGCGAACCGAAGCGAGGTTGAGCGCCGCGCCTTCGTTGATGCGCATCGTCCCGTTGATGATCGACGGGGCGGCGCGTTCCCGTTCCCGGTCGGTGTAGACGTATTTGTGGATCAGATCGACCATGGCATCCACGCCGTCCTGCCCGCCGGACTGGTCGATCATGGTGGAGTTGTAGTCGGTCACGCCCTGGCCGAAGGCGCCGAGAAACGCCTCTGTCTGGGAGCGGTTCTCGGCATTCGCCGCCGAGGTGAACAGCGTCGTCACCTGGTAGCCGGGCAGGTAGTCCGCGACGTCGCCGACGATATGCACCGCGCCCGACCCGGCCAGCGGCTTGGCGATATGCGGCACGATGGACCAGCCGTCGATCTGGCCGGACTTCAGGGCGCCGATCACGGCGGGCACCTTCTGGAGCGGCGTGAATTCCAGCGAGATGCCTTCGGCCTGCGCGATCTTGGAGCCCATATAGTGGAAGCTGGACCCTGCCTGGGTGACGCCCCAACGCTTGCCATCCAGCTTGGAGGGCGCGTCGATGCCGGCTTGCATCGCGGCGTCGGAGACGAGGATCTTCTGGCCGTCGATGCCCTCTTCCTCGCTGAGGCCGCCGCCGATCACCCGGATCGCGCCCTTTCGCGCGAGGTTGATCAGTCCGCCCGAGATGGCTGTCATCGCGTAGTCCACGTCGCCCGAAGCGATGGCCAGCGCCATTGGTTGCGCCGCCTCGAAGAAGACGAGTTCCACGTCGAGACCCGCATCGGCGAAGAGCCCCTTTTCCAGCGCGATGAAGCTGGGGCTATGCGACGTGAAGCGCAGCGCGCCCACCTTCAGCGGCGTGTTCTGCGCGATGGCGGGCGCGGCGAGCCCCGTCGCGGCAGTGGCGCCCAACAATCCAAGCGTGTGGCGGCGTGTCAGTGTCATGGTGATCCTCCCGTTCCTCCGGCCGGCAGGATGACGCGCGCGCTCGCAGTGTCAATGCGATGCGGAACGCGGCTAGATCGTGATCTCGACCAGATCGTCCATCGCGCCGTCGATTGTGGGGTAGCGGAAGGTGTAACCCGCCTCGATGGTTCGCTTCTGAACGACCCTCTGACCCTCGACCAGAATCGAGGCCCGATCCTGGCCCGCACGTGACGAACCCGAGACGTGCCCAGATGATCCGCCGCGCTCTCCCATTGTCCGACCAGCTCTGCGGGAAAGTCGAGGCCCATCGTCTCTGCGCTTTCATCGAGATCGGGATAGGCGCCGCCATGGTCGCGGCGCGTGCCATAGAAGCATTTGCCCGCCGTCGCCCCTCTCGCGCAGGCGCGCGGCCAGCGCGGAGCCGATGGACCCCGACCCGCCACCGATCCGGACATGCTTTGTCTCGTGCGTCATGCCCGCAGCGGATCACGCAGATCAGGCGGAATTCCGGCGCCAGGTGCGGGGGCGCCGCTCGGCTAGGGCAGCAATGGGTTTGGGCGCCGCTCTCAACTCGCGGCGCGCGCGGCCCTCTTGCGCTCATGCGGATCGAGAAAGCGCTTGCGCAGGCGGATCGCGTTGGGGGTGACCTCGACCAGCTCGTCATCGTCGATATAGGCGATCGCCTCTTCCAGCGACATCTTGATCGGGGGCGTCAGACGGACCGCCTCGTCGTTGCCAGAGGCGCGGACATTGGTCAGCTTTTTGCCCTTCAGCGGGTTCACCTCGAGATCGTTGTCCCGGCTGTGCTCGCCAAGGATCATGCCCTGATAGACCTTCTCCTGCGGAGAGATGAAGAAGCGGCCGCGATCCTCGAGGTTCCAGATGGCGTAGGCCACGGCTTCTCCGTCCTCCATCGAGATCAGAACCCCCTGACGCCGACCCGGGATCGGCCCCTTGTAGGGCGCCCAATCGTGGAAAACGCGGTTCAGCACGCCGGTGCCGCGCGTGTCGGTCAGGAATTCGCCGTGATAGCCGATCAGCCCGCGCGACGGGACATGGGCGATGATGCGGGTCTTGCCCGCGCCGGCTGGTTTCATCTCGACCAGGTCGCCCTTGCGGGTGCCGGTGATCTTTTCGATGACGGTTCCGGAATAGTCGTCGTCCACGTCGATGGTGACTTCCTCGACCGGTTCCAGCCGCTGCCCGCCTTCGTCGCGGAACAGCACCTGCGGGCGGCTGATGGACAGCTCGAACCCCTCGCGGCGCATGTTCTCGATCAGGACGCCCATCTGAAGCTCGCCCCGGCCCGCGACCTCGAAGGCCTCGCCACCGGGCGTGTCCGAGACCTTGATGGCGACGTTCGTCTCGGCCTCCTTCATGAGGCGGTCGCGGATGACGCGGGATTGGACCTTCTTGCCGTCGCGGCCGGCCAGCGGGCTGTCGTTGATCCCGAACGTGACCGTGATGGTCGGCGGGTCGATGGGCTGGGCGGGGATCGCCTCCTCGACAGCGGGGTCGCAGACCGTGTCGGCGACGGTGGCCTTGGCCATGCCGGCCAGGCTGACGATATCGCCGGCCTCGCCCACTGGGATCGACTGCTGCGTGAGCCCGCGGAAGGCCAGCACATCCTTGACGCGGAATTGCTCGACCAGGGTGCCGTCACGGTTCAGGGCCTTGACCGTCTGGCCCGCCTTCACGGTCCCGCTCTCGATGCGGCCGGTCAGGATGCGGCCGATGAACGGATCGGCGCCCAGCGTCGTGGCCAGCATGCGGAAAGGTTCGTTCCGCCGGGCGACCTGTGCGGGGGCAGGCACATGCTGCACGACCAGATCGAAGAGCGCGGACAGGTCCTTGCGCGGGCCGTCGAGGTCTGCATCCGCCCAGCCGGAGCGCCCGGAGGCGTAGAGCGACGGGAAGTCCAGTTGCTCGTCCGACGCGCCGAGGTTGGCGAACAGGTCGAAGCATTCGTCGAGCGCGCGATCCGGCTCGGCATCGGGCTTGTCCACCTTGTTCAGGACGACGATGGGACGCAGCCCCAGGGCCAGCGCCTTGGAGGTGACGAACTTCGTCTGAGGCATCGGCCCCTCGGCCGCGTCGACCAGCAGGACGACGCCGTCCACCATGCTGAGGATCCGCTCCACCTCGCCGCCGAAATCGGCGTGGCCGGGCGTGTCGACGATGTTGATCCGGGTGCCTTTCCACTCGACCGAGGTGGCCTTGGCGAGGATGGTGATGCCCCGCTCGCGCTCGAGGTCGTTGGAGTCCATCGCGCGCTCGGTCGTGGCCTGATTCTCACGGTAGGTGCCGGATTGCTTGAGAAGCTCGTCCACCAGGGTCGTCTTGCCGTGGTCCACGTGAGCGATGATCGCGATGTTGCGCAGGTCCATGAGGGGGTGCCTTCGGAGGGAGAGGGGCCGAATTTTCGGAGTTGCCGCGCGCCTACACTGCACGTGCAGAAAAAGCCAGAGGCGGCGGCGCAACTCCGCTCGAACAGAGTTGCAACCGCCTTCCGATGCAATTGGCCCCCGCGGGCGAGCCGCCCCTTTTCCAGCATGGGTCGACATGGTTGAACCCTTCCATGCGCTTCGTGATCGCCCTCCTGGCCCTGACCGCCCCCGCCGCCGCGATGGAGTTTCCCGCGCCGGTGACCGACGACGGCTATCGCGCGACCGATCCGGCCGTGGTCGAATGGGGGCGCCTGCTGTTCTGGGATCCGATCCTGTCGGGCAACCGCAACATCTCCTGCGGGACATGCCACCACCCGCGCTTCGGCACGGGCGACGGGTTGAGCCTCGGCCTCGGAGAGGGCGGCGTGGGGCTCGGCCCTGACCGCGTCGTCGATCCGGAGAACCCGCCAGAGCAGAGGATCCCCCGCAAATCGCCTGCGTTATTCAACCTGGGCGCACACGAATTCACCGTCCTTTTTCATGACGGCCGCATCGAAGAGACGCCCGATGGTCTGCGCACCCCGATGGGTCCGGAAATGGTGGAAGGGTTCGACACGCTCCTGTCGGCGCAGACGATGTTTCCGGTCCTCTCCGCCGACGAAATGGCGGGCCATTACGGAGAGAACGACGTCGCCAAGGCCGTCCGGCAGGGCCTGATCACCGGTGAGGGGGGCGCCTGGAGCATCCTGGCGGAACGTGTCGCGGCCATTCCGGCCTACGACGCGATGTGGCGCGAGGCCTTCCCGGGGGACGACCGGCTGGATTTCACCGACATCTCGGATGCCATCGCGCAATTCGTTGAGCATGAATGGCGTTCGGACACGTCGCCGTTCGATGCTTGGCTGCGCGGCGAAGGGACGTTGCCGCCCGAGGCGCTGGAGGGGCTCGAGTTGTTCTATGGCGCGCTCGGTTGCGCGTCCTGCCATTCCGGCCCGTTTCAGACCGACCATGCCTTCCATGCGACCGGTCAGCCGCAACTCGGCCCCGGCAAGGCGGAGCGATTCGAGGACCATGCCCGCGACGACGGCCGCTTTCGCGTCACGGGCGCCGAAGCCGACCGCTACGCGTTCCGCACGCCGTCCCTTCGAAACGTGACACGGACGGGTCCCTGGGGGCATGCCGGGGCCTACGACGATCTGCGTCGGTTCGTCCGGGATCACGCCGCACCAAGGGGGGCCCTGTCCCGCGCAGTCCGGAGCGCGGTCCTTCCCGAATTGGAAGGGGCGGAGGATTGGACCGTCCTGAACGACCCGTCACAGGTCACCGCGATTGCGGCTGCCGTCGCCGGACCGGACCGCGTTCTGTCCGACGCGGAGGTCGATGCGCTGATCTCATTTCTCGAGGCACTCGAGGACCCTGTCGCCTTGTCCGGCCGACTCGGTGCTCCGGCGAGCGTTCCGTCGGGATTACAGATAGATAGATAGACGTTTCCCCTTGCGCATTCCCCGAAGTGTCAACTAGAGATGACACGTTCATGAACACGGTCGGAGGAGAGGCATGGGCTGCGTCATCTACGACTATCAGGGGTTCTTCACGGCCGTCTCGGCCTATCATAGCCAGGCGCCAGCAACTCGGCGCAAGGTCGCGGCAGACTATTTCGACATCGCCGCAATCGCGCTGGAACAGAAGGCGGCGACGCGAATCCAGCTTTACGGGATGCGGGTGAACCACGACCTCCGGCGTACGGCTAGCGGCGAAGCGTGACCCGTCCGGGCGCGGCGGCCTTCCAGTCCGACCAGTCCCCGCCCGGCCATCTGACGCGCAGCTCCGCCCGTTCGGCATCCCCCAATCCGAAATGCAGCGGCACGGCCGTGCCGCCGGCATGACCGCCGCCGATCGTGACTTCCTGCGTCTGGACGCGGGCCTCCGTGCGAACCTCGACCCACGCCCCGACGGCGCGGGCATTGCCGCCGGGCTGGTGAAGCTCGACGGACACCGCGTTCCCCGCTTCGGAGACGTTGCGCCAGACCTCAAGAGGGGCGCGGCGGTTGACCACGGCGAGGTCAAGGCGTCCGTCGCCATCGAGGTCGGCCAAGGCGGCGCCCCGTCCGCGATGGGTGGAGGCGATGCCCGCGGCCGCGCCTACTTCCCGGAACCTCCCGCCTTCGTTCAGCAGAAGGTTGTTGGGATCTTCCATCGCCATGCCGGGCATCTGGTCGACATTGCCCTTGGCGTAGAACAGGTCGGCATCGCCGTCATTGTCCACATCGCCCCATGCGGCATGCCACCCGGTGCTGGGTCGGCCGTCGCCGCCGGTATGGGGGCGTGTCGCGGTCGCCCCGACCTCGTAGGGGGCGGGGGCGTGGCCCCCGTCGTCCGACAGCAGCAACAACTGATCCCCCATCGAGGTCAACGCGAGGTCGGGGCGGCCATCGCCGGTCACGTCGCGGCTGGCGATGCCCATGCCCCAGATGGACGGCGCGTAGGTGCCGTCTTCGGGGCCGAGGAAGCGGCTCTCGGACAGCGACCAGACCTGCTCGGCCCCGCCGCGGACATAGTAGTGTCGGTCGTTCGAGAGCCGCAGCGTCGGTGCGCCGTCGCGATCTTCGTCGGAGAAGAGCGCCGACAGAGCGCAGAAGCCGGGGTCCAGCACCGTCCGGGACCAGTCCTCGCCTTCGGGGCGCAGCAGCAGGTTCGTGTCGCAGGTGCCGAAGGGGCCATCCGGGTCGGCGCGGTCGACGTAGTTGCCAAAGGCGAGGGTCGGGCGGCCGTCGTCTTCCCAGGTGGCCGAGAAGGCGGTGGTCCACGCGTCACCGCCGTCGGGTATGCCGAAATCGTGGGGCGCGAAGCCGCAGGCGCCATCGCCCCGCAGGGTGACATTCGGTCCGACGCGCAGCACGACGAGGTCCAGCGCCCCGTCCGCGTCGAGGTCTATGGGATAGGCGCCGGTCGCACCGGTGATCTCTGGGAAAGCACCCGGCTCGAACCGCATCCCGCCCCGGTTGCGCAAGAGCGTCATCGGGCTTTCGCCGCCCGCCGCGACCAGTTCGGGCAGGGTGTCGCCGTCGCAATCGAGAACCGCCAGACCGCCGCCGACGAAATGCTCCCACCCGCCGGTATAGATGTGCGGTGGCATGTCGACGGGCTCGAAGATTGGGTCGGCCGCGGCGGGCGCGGCCAGCAGAAAGGCCAGCCACCTCATCCGAGCAGCTTCGGCGTCGCCCGGTCCAGCGCCAGCGCCGCGGCGCCCCTGGCCCAGACGTGCCCGTCCCAGGCGTTGATCTCGACCGGTGGCGGCGCGCCGAGGCTCAGGGCGGCGATTTCGGCCGGCATGGCGTCGGCATAGAGGTAATCCTCGCGCATCCGGCTCCCCGAAAGGATGATGCGGCTGGGATCGAACAGCGTGGCGACATTCGCCAGCGCAAGCGCCAGATAGCGTCCGGCCCGGTCGAAAATTGCGCGCGCCGCCGGGTTCCCCGCGCGGGCCTGCGCGTCCAGTTCGCCCAGCACCTCGCCGCGCGGGGGCAGGGGGCCGTTCAGAGCCACGGCCGCCTCTCGCACCAGCGCGTAGTCGGCGACATAGGCCTCGAGGCAGCCCCGCGCGCCGCAACGGCAGAGCGCGCCGTCGATCTGGACCTTGGAATGGCCCAGTTCCATCCCCAGCCCGCCGCCGCCGCGCCACGGCGTGTGGCCGATCACCAATCCCATGCCGACGCCACCCTCGATGGTGACGACGGCGAAGTCCGGCAGCGAGCGCCCCCGCCCGAACCATAGCTCGGCCATCGTCAGCACGTTGGCATCGTTGTCGATGGCCACCGGTAGTCCGAGCCGGTCCGAAAGCAACGGGGCAAGCGCCACGTCCCGCTCGTCCAGGATGGGCGACCAGCGCATGCGCCCCGTTCCGCTCTCGATCAGACCGGGCAGGCCGATGCCGGCCCCCAGGATGCGGGTCGCGTCGATGTCGCAGATAAGCCGCGCCGTGAGCTTGGCTGCCTCGTCCAGCAAGGCGCGCGGGCTTCGGTCGGCCCCCCGGCGAGGCAGTTCCGCCGAGGCGACGGGACGCCCCGCCATGTCGACGACCACACCGGTATGGCCATCATCCGACAGGCGCAGCCCCACGACGAGGCCGGCCGCGGGTTCCACGCCGAGCGTCACAGGCGGCCGGCCCCGGCCGGAGGGGGGTGGGGCGCCCGGGTCCTCGACCTCGCGCAGGAGGTTGCGGCCGATCAGCTCGGAGACCAGCGGCGAAACCGACCCGGGCGAGACCTGGAGATCGCGGGCCAGGGCGGTCCGGCTGATTCGGCCCGCCGCGCGAACCGACTCGTAGATCTGCTGGCGCAGTGGAAGCGGGGCATCCAATGGGGCCGCGCGCAGCGGACCGCAGCCCGGCACGATCTGCGCCTGCGGGTCGTCGAGCCCCATATCCTTCGCCTCCAGAATTAAAAAGCCGGTTCCGATACGCGATCCCGCGGTTATCGGCGCCCTACTCCTCCCACGCGGGTGCAGAATACGCAGATTTTCACCGTCGCCGTCAAATTAATTTTGACAGCCGAACAAAAACACGTCATGCCATCCTGCATCCGGTCCCCCTCGGGGGATTCCGAGATCCAACGGGAGGACAATATGAAGAAGTTCCTGACGGCGGCCGTTGCCGCCTCGATGACGTATGGTGGGGCCGCGTTCGCCGACGCGCACGCGCCCGTGGTGGGCGTCAGCTGGTCCAACTTCCAAGAGGAACGCTGGAAGACCGACGAGGCCGCGATCCGGGAGGCCCTCGAAGCCGCCGGCGCCACCTACATCTCGGCCGACGCGCAATCCTCGTCGTCAAAGCAGCTTTCGGATGTCGAGAGCCTGATCGCGCAGGGCGCCGACGCGCTCATCATACTCGCGCAGGACGCACAGGCCATCGGCCCGGCGGTGGAGGCCGCCGCGAACGAGGGCATCCCCGTCGTCGGCTACGACCGCCTGATCGAGGACCCGCGCGCCTTCTACCTGACCTTCGACAATGTCGAGGTCGGACGGATGCAGGCCCGCGCCGTGCTCGAGGCGCAGCCCGAAGGCAACTACGTCATGATCAAGGGCTCGCCCACCGATCCGAATGCCGACTTCCTGCGTGGCGGGCAGCAGGAAGTGCTGCAGGAGGCGATCGACAGCGGCGCCATCACCATCGTCGGCGAAGCCTATACCGACGGCTGGCTGCCCGCGAACGCTCAGCGCAACATGGAGCAGATCCTGACCGCCGAGGACAACAATGTCGACGCCGTGGTCGCCTCGAATGACGGCACCGCTGGCGGCGCCGTGGCGGCACTGACCGCCCAAGGCATGGAAGGTATCCCGGTCTCGGGTCAGGATGGCGACCACGCCGCGCTGAACCGGATCGCCAAGGGCACCCAGACCGTCAGCGTCTGGAAGGACGCCCGCGACCTGGGTCGTGCCGCGGCCGAGATCGCCGTGGCCCTGGCTGGCGGAACCGAGATGGGCGATGTCGAGGGCGCGCAGTCCTGGACCAGCCCGGCCGGGACCGAGATGACCGCCATCTTCCTGGAGCCCGTGCCGATCACCGCCGACAACCTGTCGACGGTCGTCGATGCCGGCTGGATCGACCAGGAGGCGCTCTGCCAGGGCGTCGAGAACGGCCCCGCGCCCTGCAACTGACGTGACCGGGGGCCGCCCGCGCGGGCGGCCCCGACACGGATCCGGCGCATGTCGCCGGATCGCCGCCGCCGGAACGAGGCACCGATGACCGACACGACCGAAACCCCCCGCGCAGGCCATGGTCCACAGGACCGGACCGGACCGCCCGGCGGGTCCCCCCGACTGACGGGCTTGCGCGCCCTGGAGGTCGACGGCCGCCTGCTGGGCATGATCGGCGCCTTCGTCGTTATCTGCCTGGCCTTCCATTTTGCCAGCGACGGCCGCTTCATCACGCCGCGCAACCTTTTCAACCTGACGATCCAGACCGCCAGCGTCGCCATCATGGCGACCGGCATGGTCTTCATCATCGTCATGCGCCACATCGACCTTTCGGTCGGATCGGTGCTGGCCACCTGCTCCGCCGTGATGGCGATGACCCAGACGGCCTGGCTGCCGGCGCTCGGGCTGGAACTGGGGAACCCGCTCCTGGCACCGCTGGCCATCGTGACGGGTATCCTGGCGGGCGCGGCCATTGGCGCGCTACACGGCTGGCTGGTGGGGTATCTCGCCATCCCCGCCTTCATCGTGACGCTGGGCGGCTTGCTGGTCTGGCGCAATGTCGCCTGGTACCTGACCAACGGTCAGACGATCGGACCGCTGGACCCGACCTTCATGCAGCTGGGCGGCATCCGAGGCACATTGGGCGAAACCTGGTCGTGGATCGTCGGCCTGATCGCCGTCGCGCTGGCCGTCTGGACGCTGTGGTCGGCCCGCCGAGACAAGGTAGAGCATGACTTCCCGGTCAAGCCGCTCTGGGCCGAAGGCGTCGTGGCCGCCATCGTGGCTGTGCTGATCCTCGGCTTCGTCGCCGTCATGAACGCCTACGAGATCCCGGAACGGGTACTTGCCCGCGAATTCAGGGCTCGCGGCCTGGAAATGCCCGAGGGGCTGAGCATGGGCTACGGTGTGCCCTATTCGGTGCTGCTGGTGGTGCTGGTGGCGATCGGCATGACCGTGATCGCGCGGCGGACGCGCTTCGGCCGGTATATATACGCCACCGGCGGCAACCCGGACGCCGCCGAGCTGTCGGGGATCGACATCCGGATGCTGACCGTGAAGGTCTTCGCGCTGCTGGGCGCACTATGCGCGATTTCGGCGGTGGTGGCCTCGGCGCGGCTGGCGAACCATTCCAACGACATCGGCACCCTTGACGAGTTGAGGGTGATCGCCGCCGCCGTGATCGGGGGCACCGCGCTCAAGGGCGGGGTGGGCACGATCTATGGCGCGCTCCTCGGTGCGCTGATCATGCAGTCGCTGCAATCCGGCATGGCGATGGTGGGTGTCGATGCACCGCTTCAGAACATCGTCGTGGGCGCGGTCCTCGTGCTCGCCGTGCTGATCGACATCTGGTACCGCAGGAGCCTGGGGGTAAAATGATCGACAGATCCGGAACGCCGCTGGTCGAGCTGCGGGACATGCAGAAGTCCTTCGGCGGGATCCACGCCGTCAACCATGTCTCGATCGACCTCTATCCCGGTGAGGTGGTCGGCGTGCTGGGCCATAACGGCGCTGGCAAGTCCGTCCTGATGAAAATGCTGTCCGGCGCCCTGCCGCGCGACGGCGGCGAGATCTACGTCAACGGCGAGAAGGCGACGATCAACAGCCCCCGCGACGCGCGGCGCTACAATATCGAGACGATCTACCAGACGCTTGCCCTGGCCGATAACCTGGACGCCGCGGCGAACCTTTTCCTGGGACGGGAGCTGACGACGCCGTTCGGGCTGGTCGACGACGCGCAGATGGAGGCGGAGACGCGCAAGATCATGGGTCGGCTCAACCCCAATTTCCGCCGCTACTCGACGCCTGTGGCCGGACTGTCGGGCGGGCAGCGGCAGTCGGTGGCCATCGCCCGTGCGGTCTATTTCAACGCCAAGATCCTCATCATGGACGAGCCGACCGCCGCGCTGGGCGTCGAGGAGACGCGGATGGTCTCCGAGCTGATCGATGAGTTGAAGAACCAGGGGATCGGCATCCTCCTGATCGACCACGATATCCATCAGGTGAAGGAATTGTGCGACCGGGCCAGCGTCATGAAGAACGGCCAGCTCGTGGGGACCGTCGAGGTCGACAAGGTGACCGAGGACGATCTCTTGGGAATGATCATCCTCGGCAAGAATCCCGCGGTGGCGGCCTGAATGGCGGAATTCCGCTGTGCACCCCCTGTGCACCCCCCGTGCACCCCCTGTCTGCACAATCGGCACCGGTCGGGTGCCCGGGGCTTCGCCCGCTTGCAGGTGGATCGGTCCACCGGAGCGATCCCGCTGAGCCTGATCGCCCCTCTGCGCACCCGCCGTCTACACAGTTGGCGCCCGGGTGGGGATCGGAAGGCGGTCGGCTCGGCGCCCGGACGGCCCTCAGGGGGATCGGGCTGAATGTATCTGGGTCTCGATCTCGGCACGTCCGGCCTCAAGGCCCTGCTGATCCGGGAGGACCAGTCCGTCGTGGCCGAGGCGACCGCACCGCTGACGGTTCAGAGGCCCCATCCCGGATGGTCCGAGCAGGATCCAGAAAGCTGGATCGCCGCCTGCCGCACCGCGCTGGCCGAACTGGGCGATCTGTCCGCCGTCCGGGCGGTGGGGCTGTCGGGGCAGATGCACGGCGCCACCCTCGTCGGAGCCGATGACCGGGCGCTGCGGCCGTGCCTTTTGTGGAACGACACCCGCGCCCATGAAGAAGCGGCGGCGATGGACGATGCCGAGGCGCGGCGCGTCACAGGCAATATCGTCTTTCCCGGCTTCACCGCGCCCAAGGTCGAATGGGTCCGCCGCAACGAGCCGGACATCTTCGCCGCGACCCGGCTGGTCCTCTTGCCGAAGGACTACTTGCGCCTCTGGCTGACCGGAGAGGCCTGGAGCGACATGTCGGATGCCGCCGGGACCGCCTGGCTGGATGTCGGCGCGCGCGACTGGTCGGACGCGATGCTGGAGCGCTCGGGTCTGAGCCGCAAGCATATGCCCGCGATCACCGAAGGCAGCCGCGTCGCCGGACGTATCTCGGCCGCCTGTGCCGCCGAGACGAGTCTGCCGGAGGGTGTGCCCGTCGCCGGCGGCGGGGGCGACAATGCCGCCAGCGCCGTCGGCACCGGAGCCGTCGCGCCGGGACAGGGTTTCGTGAGCCTGGGGACGTCGGGCGTGCTGTTCGTGTCCTCGGCGTCCTACGCGCCCGCGCCGGAGACGGCGGTGCACACCTTCTGCCACGCGGTTCCAGACACATGGCATCAGATGGCGGTCATCCTGTCGGCGACGGACAGCCTGGAATGGGCAGCCCGCCTGACGGGTCGCGGCGCGGCCGATCTGGGCAGTGTCGAGATGGCGCCTCCGGGGCGCGCGCTGTTCCTGCCCTATCTGGGCGGAGAGCGGACGCCGCATAACGACGCCGCCGTGCGCGGCGCGGCGCTGGGATTGGAGCATGCCACGGATGCCCAAGCGCTGGCGCGCGCGGTGATGGAAGGCGTGGCCTTCGCGTTCCGCGACGGATTGGATGCGCTGGTCGCCACGGGCACGCCGGTCGAGCGGCTGCTCGCCGTCGGCGGCGGGGCGAGATCCGACACTTGGCTGCGGATGGTGGCGACGGCGCTCGACCGGCCGCTGGAGGTGCCCGCCGAAGAGGGCTATGGCGCAGCGCTCGGCGCCTGCCGCTTGGCCATGATGGCGGACGGGCACGGGACCGAGGTGGCAGCCGCCCCCGCGATCGCCCGGACCGTCGAGCCGGAGACGTCGATGCGCGGCGCCTATGACGAGGCGACGGAGCTTTATCGGGCGGCTTACGACGCGGTGCGCCGATTTTGAGCGGGAGATCGGACCGCTGACGCGGTCCGATCCGGTGGGGGCTCTGCCCCCACACCCCCGGGATATTTGAAAAGCGAAGAAGGACGGGCGCGGGTCGGGATCGGAGCCCCCGATCCCGAAGTGACGGCTCCATAGAGAGATGTTCTGGCGCCGGATAGGTCCGCGGGGCGAGCGGGTCTCGTTACAGCGCAGGTGACACCCTTGCGCAGAGGGTTCACCGGAACGGGAGTGCGTCGGTTGGCGTCGTCCAAGAGGCTGACCCCGAGAAGACGGGTCCGGTGCATTCCCATGCTGCAGGAACCGTCCCCGAGCCGACGAAGGCGACCTGCGGCAGGCGGTCGCTTTCTTCGGCGTGGGTGCGGCCTAGCTACCACCTCATGTTGGATCGCCGCCGCATCGCCATCGCGCTCCTCTGGGGGGCCGCTTGCCACGCTGCGTTCGCGCTGGGCGCGGGGCTCATGGTCTATCACCTTTTCTTCGGCCTCACGCAAAGCTGGGGCGCCGTGCCATGGCCATGGGCGGCGGGGGCAAACCTGCTGTTGGTGCTGCAATTCCCCGTGGCGCATTCGCTGCTGCTGACGGGGCGCGGGCGCAGGATCCTGGCGATGATCGGCCCGGACGAGAGGCTGGCGACAACCGTCTACGCGCTGATCGCATCGCTTCAGCTTGCGATCCTTTTCGCATTCTGGACGCCGAGCGGGATCGTCCTCTGGAGGGCCGAAGACGCCCTGTTCTGGGTCATGTGCGCGGCCTATGCCGGGGCGTGGCTCTACCTGATGCTGGCGATCTGGCAGGGCGGTCCGCAATTGCAGTCGGGGATGCTGGGCTGGTTCGCCATGCTGCGCGGACGCAAGCCGCGATTTCTCGACATGCCGACCCATGGCCTGTACCGGCTGACCCGGCAGCCGATCTATCTGGGCTTTGCCCTGACGCTCTGGACGATGCCGGTCTGGACGCCGGACCAACTGGTCCTGGCGCTGCTCTGGACGGCTTATTGCGTTCTCGCGCCGCGCCTGAAGGAGCGGCGATTCCTCAAGATCTACGGTGACCGGTTCCGCGCGTACCAGGCGCGCGTCCCTTACTGGTTGCCGCTTCCCCGAAAGGCCCCCGACGATGCCCGAACGCCAGCGGAATGACCTGAGCATCTATGACGACGTGGCCGAGAAGTGGTGGTCCGACGACATCCGCTGGGTCCGGACGCTCAAGAACATGGTGCCGGGGCGTCTGTCCTGGTTCGACCGGTTCATCGACTGGGATGGCAAGGCGGTGCTGGATCTGGGCTGTGCCGGCGGGTTCCTGGCCGAGGCGCTAGACGAGCGCGGCGCGCGCGTGACCGGAATCGACCCCGCCGAAGAGGCGATCCGGGCTGCCCGGACCCATGCCGATCAGGAGGGACGCGACATCCACTACGATGTCGGCTTCGGCGAGAGTCTCCCCTATGTGGACGCGAGCTTCGACGCGGTCGCCTGCGTGGACGTGCTCGAGCACGTGAACGACCTGTATCAGGTCCTGCGCGAGGTGGCGCGGGTGCTGAAACCGGGCGGGGTGTTTCTCTATGACACCATCAACCGCAATCCGGTGTCGCGGCTCGCGGTGATCACGATGGCCGAGGACGTGCTGCGCCTGTTGCCGAAGGGGACGCACGATCCCGCGATGTTTATCACCCCGGCCGAGTTGCGCGCGGGTCTCGAGGCGGCCGGGCTGAAACCTGGTGAGGAGACGGGGCTGGGGCCGCGCGGTGTCAACCGGCGAGGCGATCCGGTCTTCGGCCGCCTGCCGTCGAAGGCGATCATCTACATGGGCGTGGCACGCAAGCCCTGAGGCGGCATCTCGCGCGCCGGGGGTCTGTGGTTTCTGCGGCAGGACGAAGAACCGACTTCTCCCTCATCCTGCTTCAAATGTCCCGGGGAGCGCGAGGGGCTGGCCCCTCGCTTGCGCCACGCGTCAGATGACCGCCAGTTCGGCGAAAGGCTCCGCACGGGCCACGCGGGCGGGGCAGAACGGCGTGAGGTCGAGCGAGACGTACCGGCCATGGACGATCCATTCGGCGAGGCCGCGTCCGATGCCGGCGGCGTGTTGCAGGCCGTGGCCCGAGAAGCCGTTCATCATCACGAAGCCTTCGGGGCCCACGGGACCCAGCAGCGCGTTCGCGTCCAGGGTGTTCAGATCGTAATGTCCGACCCAGCTCTGCCGGACGCGAATGTTCTCGAAGGCGGGGATGCGGGTGGCGATGAGGGGCCAGACGCGATCCTCCCAGATCTCCCAATCGCCGGAGAAATCGTCAGGGTCGACGGCCGGGTCGGGGTCGGGCGTGGCGCCCGCCATGTACCAAGGGCCATCCGTGCGGACATGGACACCCGACGGGTCGATGGTCAGCGGCAAGTCGCGGTCGAGGGGGTGGGCGGCTTCGAACACCCAGGTGTAGCGCTTGCGGGGCTCGACCGGCATCGCGACGCCCGCCAGCGCGGCCACCTGCGCGCCGCGCGTTCCGGCGGCGTTGACCACGATGTCGGCGGGCAGGCGGGTGCCGTCGGACAGGGTGACGCCGTGGACGCGGCCTTCGGAGGCGTCGATCGCAATGACTTCTCCGGGCAGGAACGTCACCCCCCGCTCGCGGGCGAGGCGGCGCCACCATTCGAACATGGTGGTTCCGTCAAAGTAGCCTTCGTCCCGCGCTCCGTGAGAGCCGAGGATCACGCCGTCGAGGTCGTAGAACGGGTACTCCGCGGCGATGGCGGCGGGCTCCATCAGGCGGGTGGCGGCGCCAGCCTCGGTCTGGACTGCCAAGGCGGCACACAGACGGTCGGCCTGGGCATCGGTGCCCGCGAGGTAGAGATATCCGAACTCGTGCAGTTGGATCGGAGGCACGCGGTCGTCGCCCAATCGCGTGGGGAAGGCGCGCAGGAACTCGACGCCGAACCGGCTGAGCGCGACGTTCAGCGGGTTTCCGAACTGCATGCGGATGCAGGAATTGGTGAAGGCGGTGCCGCAGGCGGCGTAGGTGGGGTCACGCTCGACCACGGTGATGCGCTGCGGCGGATGGCCCAACTCGGTCAGCCACCAGGCGAGGCTGGAGCCCATGATCGCCCCGCCGACGATGATGACGTCCGTCATGTCCGCACCTCCGGCCGTCACAGTCGCGCCTCCGGGGCGTTACCGCAAGCGGAGGAGGGTACGGCAGGGCATCGGACCGAGAGTCAGCGCAGAACGGACCCAAAACGTGAAAGCGGCGCCCGATGGCGTGTCGCCGTTTGCATTTCATGGAGCAGGCAAGCGTCGGCGCAGCTCTGACCGCGATGACTGCTTCGAGCCCGGTTTGACTGACGCTGGATTCGGCATGAATGACGGCCCCGACGGCACAGGTCGCCGATGCATCGTGTCTGATCTGGATGAAGACCTGCCCGCCGAAGCGTTCCAGAAACGGGCGAGGACACTACCGCATCGCACACATCGGTCCACTTAGCGGCCCACCTCGCTTGCTCTTGCCCGGTTGCGGATCGAGATTCTCACGACTGATCCCGCCGCTACGACGGCGACACGGACCATGAGCGGGACGATCCCGTCTCGACAACGAGCGATCCGACCGCGCTGGTTCTGCACCTGTTCGACCCGGGCTTTGCACCCACAGCTTCCTTTGTGGCAAAGCGCCAGCCCGACGATCCTGCGAGGCCGCACGACCCGCGCCCGCTCGACGGACAATGGCGGGGCCATCGCGACTGCCCGATGGATGGCATCGTCTCCGACGTCTCATTACGCGAGGTGGGCGGGTCGGCAGAGGCGGAGAGCCCGTGCAGGTCTGAGCGTCGGGTGGTTCGGCCCTGCCTTCGAGGATCAAGACATCGTGGTCGCACCGGCGTCCGCAACCAACTTGCGTAGCCGTTCCGCGCTGCGAGGCTCCAGATCGCGCAGATTGCTTTGTGCCTCGCACCATGCTTCCAACCGCGCCATCGCCTCGTCCGTCTTGCCGAGGTGGGCCTCGAGGAATATGCGGGCGAGGTCGACCTGTCCGTAGTCTATCCATACGCGCTTCTTGTTGGGACCGAATTGGCGACCCGCGCGGTCGAGGAACGCCAGAGCCGTCTCGGCGTCGACAACGTCGGCAAGATAGATTTCAGACATGCGCACGGCACGAGGCACGACGAAAGCGACGTCCTGTGCAAACAACTCCAGAGGTTGAAGAACATTCAACCCCATCCACGATATAGACGTCATTATGGAGTTCTCGGCAAAGACGCTTTTGGCCGTTCGATGCCATGCGATGTTCCCGCGGTAGTCGATGTGCGGCACGAACTCGAGCGACACCCCGAATTTGATCGTGTATGTCACCCCTTTCCAGGCCGCGATCGTGATCACATGGCGGATCCCGTTGCCCGCGTCGCGTCACCAGACCCGCCGCCGTGCGCGCGTATATCGCAGCGGAAAGATTTCTGCCTCCAGAGCCGAACCGACGCAGGTGTCGAACTCCTGCGCCGAGACCGAGGCGCCCACGACGCGCGGCGCGTTGGGATCCCGCCCGCGGCGCTCTGCGATCCGTACCCTCAGGCGATATGCCGCGTCGGCACCTCTGGCGTGTTCAAGCGCCCGGGCGGGATCCCGGCTCCAGACCCTCGTTCCGTTATGTTCGATGGTCGCCTCGAACCACTTCGAGCGACCCCATCGCACCAACCGCAGCAGCTTCAAGGACATACGCACCCCGGACCGGTGCGAGGATCGTAGGGTGGACCGCCCTGCTCCGCCAACGCCGTGAGCGGAGATTGGCCTAGCACAGTGTCTGTCAAACGGAACCGGGCATTCACGCGGATCGCACCGAAAGTCTGCCCTGATCCGCCAAGCCGACCCCGGACCGGTCAGTTCCCGACGATTTCCCCCGGAGCCGCCGCCGGACATCGTGCCATGTCCGCCAGGCGTTCGGCATCGAGCGGACCCGCGAAGCGCAAAGGGGGCGCTCGAAGGCGCCCCCCTGTTCCGGTCGATCCGTGCGGATCAGTTCGAGGTCTTGATGATCCGCTCGCCGTTGCCGTCCACGTCGGCCAGTTGGCGCGGCAGGCGGAAGGTCCAGAGCATGCCGCCCTGATTGAGGTAGTTCACCTTGGAGGCGACTTCCCCGCCCCAGAGCGGAACGGCGCCGCCCCAGCCGGAGATGACGGAGACGTATTGCTCGCCGTCCTGCTCCCAGGTGATCGGCTGACCCACGATCCCGGAGCCGGTCTGGAAGCTCCAGAGTTCCTCGCCGGTCTCGTCGTCATAGGCCACGAACTTGCCTTCCGGGGTGCCGGTGAAGACGAGGCCGCCCGCGGTGGTCATCACGCCGCCCCAGAGCGGCGCGTCGTTCTTGACCTCCCAAACCCATTCGCCGGTCATCGGATCGACCGCTTTCAGGCTGCCGATATGGTCTTCGTACATCGGTTTGATGGTGAAGCCCGAGCCAAGATAGGCCGCGCCCTGCTTGTAGGTGATCGGCTCGTTCCAGATGTCCATGCCCCACTCGTTCGAGGGGACGTAGAACAGGCCGGTCCGCTGGCTGTAGGCCATCGGCATCCAGTTCTTGCCGCCCAGGAAGCCGGGGGCGGAGAACACCGTCTCGCCCTTCTGGCCGTCGGCCGAGGCGGACGGGTCGCCGGGGCGGTTCTCTTCGATGAAGATCGGACGGCCGTTGTCGTCGATCCCCTCGGCCCAGGTGATGTCCTTCACGAAAGGCCAGGCGTCGACGAAGGCGCCGTCCTCGCGGTTGAGCACGTAGAAGAAGCCGTTCCGGTCGGCGGTCGCGAACTTCTGGTTGCCCTCCGAGTCGGTGAAGGCCACGACCTCGTTCACGCCGTCATAGTCCCAGCCCTCGCGGGGGGTGGTCTGGTAGTGCCACTTGATCTCGCCCGTGGCGGGGTCGAGGCCGATCCGCGAGGAGGCATAGAGCGCGTCGCCCATCAGGTCGTCGCTCTCGGTGCCGCCGCCGCGCAACCAGCTGTTCCACGGTGCCGGGTTGCCCGTGCCGAAGACGATCGTATCGGTATCGGCATCGTAGCTGCCGCCGAGCCAGGTCGCGCCGCCACCGGTCTTCCACATGTCGCCGGGCCAGGAGGCGTTGAGCTCGCCGGTCATGGTGCTCTCTTCGCCATTGAGCGTGCCCATGTGGCCCTCGATGACCGGACGGGTCCAGACCAAGTCACCGGTCTCGGCGTCGCGGGCCTGCACTTCGCCGACGATCCCGAACTCGCCGCCGGAATTGCCGGTGATGACGAGGCCGTTCACGATCATCGGCGCTGCGGTGTAGGAATAGCCGGCCTTGTAGTCCGCGATCTTGTCGCGCCAGACCACGTCGCCGGTCTTGGCGTCGAGGGCCACGATCCGCGCGTCCAGCGTACCGAAGTAGATCTTGTCGCCATAGAGCGCCGCGCCGCGGTTCACCACGTCGCAGCAGGGCAAGATGCCTTCGGGCAGGCGGGCGTCGTACTGCCAGATCTCCTCGCCGGTCTTGGCGTCGATGGCGTAGAGGCGCGAATAGCTGCCCGTGATGTAGACGATGCCGTCATGGACGAGCGGCTGGGTTTCCTGGCCGCGCTGCTTTTCGCCGCCAAGGCTGAAGGCCCAGGCGGGAACGAGGTTGGCCACGTTCTCCTTGTTGAGGGTCTCTAGCGGAGAATAGCGCTGCAGGTGGCGCCCCATGCCATTGGTCAGGACGTCGCCGACGGACTCGGCGTCGTTCGCCAGCATCTCTTCGGTGACTTCGGCATTGGCTCCGAATGCCAGCATGCTGACCGATGCGGCCAGAATGATACGTTTCATGTCGGTCCTCCCTTAACGACCCAGAGGGCGCAGAGCGCCCAAATCCTCGCTCCGAGTATCCGGCGCCGGCGCCGTGCCCGAAATCGGACCTTGGTCTTACGACCCTCGAGGCGGGGCGGTGGTATCATGGCCTTCATGATGGCACGTCTCGCCGCCGCCGCCGCCGCCGCCGCCGCCCTTACCCTTTCCCTGCCCGCCGGAGCGGAGGAGGTCCGTCAGGTCTGGCTGGAAGGGAGCGATGTGCGGCTCGCCATCGCAGAGGTCACGCTGCGCAACGACGGCACCTACGAATTCGCGTTGGTCCCGGCTGCGTTCGAGAACCACTTTCTTTCCATGCGTCCCTTCCGCTGCATCGAAGGGGCAGAGCGGCATCTGTGTCATGTGCCCTATCCCTATGCCATCTCGCGGGACCTTTCGGACGGGCTGACCGATCTGGAATATGACCTGCTGTTCGTCTGGAAAGGGGCGGGCGAGTACGGGATCAACATGTGGAACGGCATGTACTGGAAGCTGGAACGCGACGACGACCGGTTTGTCGGGGTCCTGCACGAGATGGACATGGATGCGCTATCGGTCCCCCCGCCGGACGGTGAGATGCGACCCATCCGCCCAGCGATTCTGACCGAGGCCGATCCGGACGATCACCCTCTGCCGCGCCTCGTGGTAGAGTAGGCGACGGGCCGCGCTTCCGCCTTTCGTCGCAGTGCCGTCCACCCGGCGGCTGCGCTACCGTCCGGGCCGAAAGGGAGGAATTTTCATGAGCATTCGGACCACGTTCGCCGCAGCGGCCGTTGCCGCGCTTTCTACCGTCACCGCAGCCTGGGCAGAGATGCCCGCCCTTCGCGCGGCCGTGCTAGAGTTCGGCACAGTCAACTGGGAGCTGGACACGATCAGGCACCATGGGCTGGACGGGGCCAATGGCTTCTCGCTCGAGGTGCAGGGCATGGCCGGGGGATCGGCTGCGAAGACTGCATTCCAGGGCGGAGAGGCGGACGTGATCGTCTCGGACTGGTTGTGGGTCGCCCGTCAGCGCGCGGCGGGACGGGACTACGTTTTCATCCCCTATTCCAAGGCCGTGGGCGGCATCATGGTCGGCGCCGAAAGCGGCATCGAGACGATGGACGATCTGGCCGGAAAGAAGATCGGCATCGCGGGCGGTCCGCTCGACAAGTCCTGGCTGATTCTTCAGGCCTACGCCTCCGAGCAGGGGCTGGACCTGAAAAGCGACACCGAGCAGGTCTTCGGGGCGCCGCCGCTGATCTTCAAGACCGCGCTTCAGGGCGAGACGGATGCCGCGATCAACTTCTGGCACTTCATGGCCAAGATGGAAGCGGGCGGGATGCGCAAGCTGATCGACGTGTCGACTGCGGCCGAGGCGTTGGGCCTCGATCCCGACACGCCGCTTCTGGGCTACGTCGTGCGCGGCGAGACGCTGCGCGACACCCCCGAACTCGTGAACGGGCTGGCCGCCGCCAGTCGCGCCGCCAAGGAGATGCTCGCCACCGACGACGCCGAGTGGGAGCGGCTGCGCCCCCGCATGAACGCCAAGACCGACGCCCAGTTCGAGGCGCTGGTCGCGGGCTTCCGCGCCGGCATCCCCGAGGCCGGACCCGTCGACGAGGCCGCCGCCGACCGGATGCTGCGGCTGATGGCGGAACTTGGCGGCGAGGAGCTTATCGGCGAGGCCACCACATTGCCCGAGGGGGTGTTCCATACGCCCGGAAGCTGACCCGGTCCTGAAGGTCGACATCACGGGGCTGTCGCGCGGCGGCAGCCCCGTTCTCGGTCCCGTCGCACTGACGGTGGGTCAGAGCGAGACGGTCGCCCTGACCGGGCCGTCGGGGATCGGGAAGACGTCGCTGTTGCGGGCCATCGCCGGCCTGGGCGGCGCGGTCGAAGGCCGGATCGACGCGCCCGACGCGACGGCCTACGTGTTTCAGGAACCCACGCTTCTGCCCTGGCGGAGCGCGCTCGCGAACATCACCATCCCAACCGGTGCCACGGCGGAGGCCGCACGCGCGGCCCTGTCGCAGGTGGGGTTGGAGGGGCGCGAGGATGCCTTTCCCGACCAGTTGTCGCTGGGCCAGCAGAGGCGCCTGTCGCTGGCCCGCGCCTTTGCCGCGATGCCGCGCCTGATCCTGCTGGACGAGCCCTTCGTTTCGCTGGACCCGGTTCTCGCGGACGAGATCATGGACCTGTTCGCGGACTGGCAGTGCAAGACCGGAACGGCCGCCCTGCTGGTGACGCATGTGGAGGACGAGGCGCGCCGGTTGGCGACGCGGATCCTCAGGCTGGGCGGGAAACCCGCGACGCTTGCGGCGTGACGCGTGGCGCGCCCCTCAGAAGCGCGGGCCGTACTTCCAATTGTCGGCGTCCGGCGTGACCTCTTCGGGATCGTAGCCCGACGACACCATCCGTTCGGCGATGGGCAGGCCGGTCTCTGCCGCGCGGTCGATCAGCCGTCGGCCCGCTTCGATATCCTGCACAACGCCGTGTCCTCGGATCATCGCGAGGCCGAGGTTGAACTCGCCCACAGGGTCCCCCGCCTCGGCGGCGCGGCGGTCCCATTCGGTCGCAGCGTCGGGGTCGTAGGGGGCGCCAAGGCCGTTGTTTTCGAGCTGGGACATCCAGGTCATCGCACCGGTCCAGCCCTTGTCGGCGCAAAGCCGGAAGAGCTCGCGCGCCAGTTCGTGGCGCCCCGACTTGGTGATGAAGTACCCCTGCGCGCAGGTCATCATGTCCGCATGGCCGCGCTCGATATTGCGCTGCACGGCGCCCAGCGACAATTCCGGCGGGTTGAGCGTGCCGCTCTCATCCTCGATCGTCGCGTCGTCCGCGAGTGCCAGATCCTCGGCGCGGACGGGGGCTACGAGGATAGATGCGGTCAGCAGGGAGAATGACAGAATTCGGATCAACATGGATGGCCTCCTGCCGGAGCCATAGCACGGATGCGCTCGGATCGCACCGTCGCCGTGGTCGTAGCCGTCAGCGCGCGCGCTTCATGCCCCGCGCCGGGTCGTAGCCCCAGAGGGCCAGCGCCCCGAAGGCCAACGTTGCCAGCAGGGTCCAGAGCAGGGCCAGGGGGTTGAAATCCAGGTAGAGCGCGAAGCGGATCAGCTCGACCGCGTGGGTGAAGGGATTGGCCGCGCAGATGTCGTGCAAGAGGCGGGAAGATTCCGCCATCTTCCACAGCGGGTAGAGGGCCGAAGACAGGAAGAACATCGGGAAGATCACGAAATTCATCACGCCCGCGAAGTTCTCGAGCTGCTTGATGAAGGAGGACAGCGCCAGCCCCAGCGCGCCCAGCATCAGCCCCGCCAGAACCAGCGCGGGCAGGATCGCCAGATAGCCCCATGGTGCGAAGTCGATCCCGAAGAGCGCGGCTATGGCGAGGAAGGCGTAGCATTGCAGGATCGAGATGGCGGTCGAGCCCAGCAGCTTGGACATAAGCAGCCACCAGCGCGGCAGGGGGGCCGTCAGCAGGACCTTCATCGACCCCATCTCTCGGTCGTAGACGAGGCTGAGCGAGGATTGCATCCCGTTGAAGAGCAGGATCATGCCCAGAAGGCCGGGCACGATGTAGGTCTCGTAGGTGATGTAGGTCTGGTAGGGCGGCGTGATCGAGAGGCCCAGCGCCGCACGGAATCCAGCGGCGAAGACCAGCAGCCAGACCAGCGGACGGACGAGCGCCGCGACGAAGCGCTCGCGCTGATGGATGAAGCGCAGAGCCTCGCGGGCGACCACGGCCCGGAGCGCGATGAGCGCGGCCTTCACGCGGCGGCCCCGGTGACGGACAGGAAATGGTCCGAGAGCGGCGCGCCGGCCGTCACCTCCGCCACCGGCCCGTCGGCCAGGAGGCGACCGCGGTGCAGGATCAGCAGGTGATCGCCCTCTCGCACCTCGTCGGTCAGATGGGTGGCCCAGAGCACTGCCAGACCCTCGGTGGCGAGGGCATGGACATGTTCGGTGATCGCGCTGCGCGAGGCGGCGTCCAGCCCCACGGTCGGCTCGTCGCACAGAAGGACGGAAGGCTCATGCAGCAGGGCACGCGCGATTTCCGTGCGGCGCCGGTGGCCGCCGTTGAGGGCGCGGACCTTTTCGGCCGCCCGCTCTCGCATCGCCAACCGGTCGAGGGCCTGGTCGATGCGTCGCCCGGCGTCCCGCCCGGCGATCCCGCGCAGGGCGGCGGCGTATCGCAGGTTCTGCGTAACGGTCAGGTCCAGATCCAGCGTCGGCTGCTGGAAGACGATCCCCATCCGCGCCAGCGCCGCCCGCCCCATCGGGTGCCCCGCCACGCTTATCGTGCCCGCGCCGGGGCGCAACAGGCCGGCGAAGAGACCGAAGAGCGTCGTCTTGCCCGCCCCGTTCGGGCCGAGCAACGCGGTGAACCGTCCGGGCGGCGCCTGGAAGGTCACGCCGTCGAGGGCCTGCTTGGCGCCGTAGGCGTAGGACAGACCCTCGACCGTCAGCGTCATTCGATAGTGATCTCCAGCCGCTGCGTCTCTCCGGTCGAGCCCGGAACCATCAGCACATACGAGCCCGGTTTGATGGCGAGGAAACCGATCTCCATGACCCCCGCCTCGTCGAACTCGACGGAATCGAGCCCCAGCGGACGGATTTCCAGACCTTCTATCACGATCTCGTCGATCCAGATGGCACGGAAGAACTCGGATCCGGTAAGCGCCAGTTCCTGACTGCCGTCGGCCTCGATCTCGAACTCGTAATAGGTGCCCGACTTCAGGACCCAGGGCGCATCGGCGAGCGGCATGCCCGCCGAAAGCGTGATCGGCGGCAGATCCTCCTTGTTGGAAGCCGACAGGATACCGGCGAGGCCGAATCCACGATCGTCGTCATCGTCGTCGTCGGAATGGCTGTCGGCAAAGGCCGCGCCGGCGGCGATGGCCAACATCGCGGCGGTGGTGGTCAGGGTGCGGATCATGGGGCCTCCTATCGCATGTCCCAGTGTTCGGTCAGCCGCACGCCGTCGGTGCGGAAGATATCGACGATGGTCTGCTCGGTCGCCCAGCCCGGTGGCGGGCTGTCGAAGCGGATTGTCGTGCGCGAGACGACGATCTCTCCGGTCGAGACGATGTCGTGGATTTCGGCGCGCATCCCCTCGCTCGCCTCGAAGGTCTCACGCAGGAACGCCTTCAGGCCCTCGGGCCCCTGGGCGATGCCATCGGCGTACTGACGGTAATCGTGGGACATGAGGTCGTCCACGACCCCGATCATCTGCGCATTGATGATCTCGTCCCAGAAGCGGCGGACGAGCCGTTCCCCCGATTGCGGGTCCGGCGTGGTCATTCCGTCGGGCGGAAGGCGGCGCCCCAGGGGAAGCGGCCGACCTTGATCGTCTTGACCGGCTCCCGCGCGGCGACGTCGATCACGGTCACGTCGCCGGACACGCCATTCGTCGTGAAGAGCAGCGAGCGGTCTCGGTTGAACTCCATGTGCCAGACGCGGCGGCCGACGAGGATGTAGTCCTCGACTTCGTAGGTTTCGGCGTTCACGACCGCGACGTGGTTCGAGGGGCCCAGCGCCACGAAGGCATGGGTGTCGCCATTGGTGAACTCGAAGCCCACGGGCTGCACCCGGTCGGGATGGACGCCCTGCACCTCGAAGTCGATCTTGGTCGTCTCCTGCTGTGTGGCGACATCGAAGACGCTGATCGTGCCGCCGATCTCGGCCGAGACCCAGAGCTCGGTGCCGTCCTTGATGAACTCCGCATGGCGGGGGCGGGAGTCTACCAGGGTGTTGGCGAACAGCTCCTGCGTCTCGGTGTCGATCCAGTGCGCCATGTTCGTCGTCTCGGACGTGGTGATGGCGATCTTGCCGTCGGGGCTGACGGCCATGCCTTCGGGTTCTATGCCGACGTCGATCTGGGCCACGACGGTGCGCGTCTCGGTGTCGACCACAGTGGTGATCGCGTCGTCCTCGTTGGCGATGTAGAGATGCCGGTCGTCGGGATGCAGGACGAACTGCTCCGGATCCTCGCCCGAGGGGAGGTCGTGCAGGATCTCTCCGGTTTCGGGGTCGATGACCTGGACGGAATCGCTGTCGGAAGCGCAGAGATACAGAACCGAGTGATCCTTTGAGAAGGTGATGCCGCGCGGGCGCTCGCCCACCTCGATGGTGCGGACCACTTCGAGCGTCTCGATGTCGATGACGCTGATCGTGTCGTCCTTTTCGTTGGACACCCAGATCTCGTCGGCGGCGGCGGGCATGGCGGCGCAAAGCGCCAGAAGGGATGCGCGAAGCATGATCGTCTCCTAGTCGAAGGCGGTGCAGGCGGATTCGGGTTCGTCCAGCCCCAGCGTATCGAGTTCGGTGCGCTGGTGCAGGAACCCTTCGAGCGGGGCATTCGCCACCAGGGCACGGGGATGGACGATGGGGATGGGCTGGCGGAGCTGTCCGTTCCAGGCGCGGAACGTCATCGGCCGGCCCTTGAAGCCCGCCAGTTCGAACTCGTCGGACAGCAGGAAGGCGCGCAGGGCAGCGGGGTCGGCGGCGCTCGTGCGGGTCACCGCCTCGCCCAGCGCGCGGATGGCGGCCCAGGCGCCGTAATCCTCGGGCTCCATTTCGCGGCCAGCCGCTTCCTCGAACCGGTTCTGAAGCTGCACGGCGCCCCATTGCTCGACCACCCGCGCCCAGGTGACGGCGGTCAGCCCTTCGGAGCCTGCGACGGGGCGCGGCTCCCACGTGTTGTAGAGGATGTAGCGGCCGAAATCGCCCAACTCGTCGGCGACCAGCAGGGCGTCGTAATCGCCCAGATCCTGCGTGAAGAGCGGCACCTCCTGCGCGGCGTTGCGGCGCATGTCGGCGTCGAAGACCCAATCCTTGCGCGTGCCGATCTCCAGCCCGAATTTCGTCAGGCTGCGTTCCAAAGCCGCCAGATAGGCCAGGTCATCGGGATGGGTGCCCGCGATGACGGGCAGGTCGTCCCACCGCTTGCGCACCAGGAACTGCGCCAGCGCGTCGGTGCGCATCGCGGTCGAAGGGATGGTGTGCAGCAGGTTCGCGCGGCATTCCGCGTCGCGCAGGTCGTTGGCGCCTTCGGTGGCGTTGAAGAGGATCGCGCCCTGTGCCTCGGGCAGGTCGGCGATGGCGGTCAGCACTTCGGCCGGGGCGTCGATCACGAGGAACAGCGTCTCGCCCAACGCGGCACGGGCGGCCTCGGCCGGGTCCTCGCCCAGCGGAACGGTGCTGTCGGTCAGCGCATATGTCTGGCCCAGGAAGCGGCCCGTCGTCGCGTTGTCCTCGATGGCGACCGCCGCCCCGTCGAGGCCCAGCCGTTCGGGGCGCGGATCCAGGTTCGACAGGGTCGGCGGAAGCTCTCGCTCGACGGTTAGGTAATGCACGGTGACGTCGATCTGGGCCCAGGCGGGCGCTGCCAGGCACATGGTGGCCAGGGCCAGTCTCAGCATGTCGGTCTGTCCTCCCGACGCTGAGGTTAACGGGATGCTCGGCAGCGGCGACCGATACCTTTGTCGCACGCCCTTCCCGGTCCGTCCCGACCAAGGTCCAATGGTGTCCGCCGCGCGGCCCATCCTAATCAGACTTCAACTCATGGGAGGATCAATCATGACCCGGCATGCCTGCAAGATCGGCCCGACGCTCGCCCTCGTCCTGACCGCGCTTGGCACCACCGCGCTCGCCCATGGCGACGTGAAGCCACAGGCGGTCGACGTCTCGACGCTGCCGCCCATCGAAGGCGACTGGCTGACCGAGAACCCCTATCGCGTGGACGCCGTCGGCGAGGAGGTCTGGGCCGAGGCGCTGCGCATCGGCGCTTCCGGCTACAACCAGAACTGTGCCCGCTGCCACGGGCTCGAGGCGATCTCGGGCGGGCTCGCGCCGGACCTGCGCTTCCTCGAGGCCGAGGAATACGGCGACGAATGGTATGTGGAGCGGTTCCGCGAGGGATACACCCAGAACGGCATCACCAAGATGCCCGCCTTCGGAGAGCTTCTGGGGCAGGAGGCTGCCTGGGCCATCCGGACCTATATCGAGACCCGCCCCGATGACGGCGCCATGGAGGACGTGACGCCCGAACTGGCCGCCATGCGCGACGACCTGAAGGCCGGATCCGCCGACGGGGCCGCCGCCGCCGCCCGCCTGCAGGAGATCGCGGCCGAGATCGAAACGCTCTCCGGTGCGCCCGTCGCCGACAGCGCGGCCTGGCGCGCGGCGAACGCGCTGAACGCCGATCCCACGGCGACCGCCAAGGCCGCCGAGATCCTCACGATCGGCCTGTCCGCCGCGAAGTGAGGCGCGCGGCCCTCTGTCTGACGCTGATCGCCGCCCTCTTGCCGGGGGCGGCTTTCGCCGATGATCCGTGTGCGGATCACATCCCGCAGGCCCGTCCCCAGAATGCCAGCCGCGACATCGTCGGCCAGGAACTGGACGTCATCCAGGAGCGGGGCTGGATCCTGATCGCCGTCTACGAGGACTTTCCCCCCTATTCCTGGGAGGAGGGCGGCGAGGCGCGCGGCATCGACGTGGAGATCGGCCGCCTGATCGCCGAGGATCTGGGCGTCGAGCCGCGCTTCACCTTCGTGGATGCGGGAGAGACGCTGGAGACGGATCTGCGGGTGAACCTGTGGCAGGGCGGGGTGATCGGTGGGCGGGTCGCCAACGTCATGATGCGGATCCCCTATGATGCCCGGTTTGCCTGCCGGGTCGAGCAGGTGGTCTTTACCGGCCAATATGCCGGCGAACGCATCGCCATCGCCTATTCCGAAGCCGCCTATCCCGACGATCCCCCGACGCCCGCCTATTTCCGCTACGACACGGTATCGGTCGAGAACGACTCCATCTCGGATTTCTATCTGTCCGCCTTCGCGGGCGGGCAGGTCCGGTCCAATGTCCGGCGGTTCCCGACCATGGCCGAGGCCATGGATGCGCTGGCGGCCGGAGAGGTGCAGGCGGCGATGGGCCCCCTGTCGCAGATCGAATTCGGGCTGGCTGAAGGGCTCGCCGCCCACACTCCGCCGCTACCGGGCTTCGCGGTGGGGCAATGGACGATCGGGCTGGGCGTGAACTTCCAGTATCGGCCGCTGGCCTATTCGGTGGACGACGCCATCTGGGCGGCCCTGTCCGACGGGCGCATCGAAGAGATCCACCGCAGCTACGGCGTGAGCTTCCAGCAACCGGAACGCTAGGGCGTCCGGGTACGGTCGCGTCCATCGCAAAGCTGCCGGAGCGGTGCGCCCGGCACCCTAGGCCACCAAGGTCGCATTTGCGTCGCGTGGCCGTGGCCCCTAGCGTGTCCGCAGGATGAGGAGGATCGCATCATGGAGATGACCGGAACCCGCACCATCGCGGCCCCCCCGCAGGTCGTATGGGATGCGTTGCTCGACGCGGATGTCCTCAAGGAATGCGTGCCCGGCTGCACCGAGATGTCGGGCAATCCCGATGACGGCTTCGAGGCGACGGTGGTCCAGAAGGTCGGACCCGTGAAGGCGACCTTCCGCGGACAGGTCACGCTGGAAGACCGTGTCGAGCCCCAGAGCCTGCGCTTGTCCGGCGAGGGCAAGGGTGGGGCTGCGGGCTTTGCCAAGGGCGGCGCGCTGGTGACGTTGACGCCGGCCGGAGCCGGCACGGAACTGACTTACGAAGTGGATGCCCGCGTGGGCGGCAAGCTGGCTCAACTGGGCAGCCGCATCGTGGATTCGTTCGCCGCCAAGATGGCCGACCAGTTCTTCGAGCGATTCCAGAACGCGGTGGCGCCCGACGCCCCCGACCCGGCCGAGGCGCCCGCGCCCGAGCCTGCAGCATCGGCACCCGAACCGGCAGAGGCCCAGGCCGCTCCGGAGGGGGGCGAGACGGATCAATCCAAAGAGAAGAAAGGCTGGTTCCGCCGACTCATCTCGGCGGACTGAGCACGCGAACATCAGGGAGGAGACCGGGATGAAGGTCACGATGACCGTCAACGGAAAGGAACGCAGCGCCGAGACCGAGGGGCGGACGCTGCTATCCGAATATCTGCGCGAGGGGCTGCGGCTCACGGGCACCCATGTCGGCTGCGACACCAGCCAGTGTGGCGCCTGCCTCGTCCATGTGGACGGACAGCCGGCCAAGGCCTGCACCGTTCTGGCGCAGGATTGCGAGGGTGCCGAGGTCACGACGATCGAAGGCATGGCCAATGCCGACGGCTCGCTGAGCCGGATCCAGCAGGCGTTCCAGGATCATCACGGGCTTCAGTGCGGCTTCTGCACGCCGGGCATGGTGATGGCGGCGGCGGCACTGCTCAAGGACAACCCGCAGCCGACCGAAGCCGACGTGCGCCACTACCTCGAAGGCAACATCTGCCGCTGCACGGGCTACCACAACATCGTCAAGTCGGTGCTGGCGGCCAGCGGTCAGAGCGTCGAGCCGGTCGCGGCCGAGTGACGAAGCGGCCCGGCCTCGCGCCGGGTCCCCAAGCGGCCACCGCGGCTGGATCCGCGTGCGCCGGACTTATCGGATTTCAGACCCCGCGCGGGGTCACATGAGACAGGGAGGACGTCCATGCCGAAGGACACGGGAATAGGCGCCAGCTCGAAGCGGCGCGAGGATGTGCGGTTTCTGACGGGCAAGGGCCGCTACACGGACGATATCAATGTCGCGGGGCAGGCGCATGTCGTCTTCCTGCGCTCGGATATGGCCCATGGCCGCATCAACTCGATCGACACCGCCGACGCGGCCGCCATGCCCGGCGTGATCCGCGTCTTCACCGGTGCCGATTTCGAGGGTGTGGGCACGATCCCCTGCGGATGGCAGGTGACCGACCGTCATGGTGAGCCCATGCAGGAGCCGCCGCACCCGATCCTGGCCCAGGGCAAGGTTCGCCATGTGGGCGACCCCTACGCCGCCGTCGTCGCCGAGACCGCCGCTCAGGCCCGCGACGCGGCCGAGGCCATCGTCGCCGACATCGAGGAATTGACCCCCGTCATCGACATGAAGGCCGCGCTGGCCGACGGCGCGCCCAAGGTGCATGACGACCTCAAGAACAACCTCTGCTACGACTGGGGCTTCGTCGAAGAGAACAAGGCCGCCGTGGACGAGGCGTTCCAAAACGCCGCGCACGTCACCACGCTGGAGTTGGTGAACAACCGTCTCGTCGCCAACCCGATGGAGCCGCGCGTGGCCGTCGGCGACTATGCCGCGCACGACGATTCCAGCACGCTCTACACCACGTCGCAGAACCCCCATGTGATCCGCCTGCTGATGGGCGCTTTCGTGCTCGGGATCCCCGAGCACAAGCTGCGCGTCGTGGCCCCCGATGTGGGCGGCGGCTTCGGCACCAAGATCTTCCACTACGCGGAAGAGGCGTTCTGCACCTTCGCCGCCAAGGCGATCCAGCGGCCGGTCAAGTGGACCTCGACCCGGGGTGAGGCGTTCATGTCCGACGCCCATGGTCGCGACCATGTCTCCAAGATCGAACTGGCGCTGGACGCGGACCACAACTTTACCGCGCTGCGGACCGAGACCTACGCCAACATGGGCGCCTACCTCTCGACCTTCGCGCCCTCGATCCCGACCTGGCTGCACGGCACGCTGATGGCGGGCAATTACAAGACCCCGCTGGTCTACGTGAACGTGAAGGCGGTCTTCACCAACACGGTCCCGGTCGACGCCTATCGCGGCGCCGGCCGACCCGAGGCCACGTTCCAGCTGGAGCGGGTGGTCGACAAGGCGGCCCGCGAGCTCGGCGTCGACCCGGTGGAGTTGCGGCGCAAGAACTTCATCACCGAGTTCCCGTACCAGACGCCGGTCGCCGTCGAATACGATACCGGCGACTACAACGCGACGATGGACAAGCTGCTTGAGTTGATCGACCGCGACGGCTTCGAGGCGCGCCGCAAGGAGAGCGAGGCGCGCGGCAAGCTGCGCGGTCTGGGTCTGAATTGCTACATCGAGGCTTGCGGCATCGCGCCCAGCCAGCTCGTCGGCCAGCTCGGCGCGCGGGCGGGCCTCTACGAGAGCGCGACGGTCCGGGTGAATGCAACCGGCGGTCTGGTCGTCATGACCGGCTCGCACAGCCACGGGCAGGGGCATGAGACGTCCTTCGCCCAGGTCGTCTCGGACATGATCGGCATCCCCGAGGATCAGGTCGAGATCGTCCATGGCGACACGGCCAACACGCCGATGGGCATGGGCACCTACGGGTCCCGCTCGCTTGCGGTCGGTGGGAGCGCCATTGTCAAGGCGACCGACAAGATCATCGCCAAGGCCAAGAAGATCGCCGCCCACCTGATGGAAGCGTCGCCCGACGACGTGGAACTCAAGGACGGCGCCTTCACCGTCGCGGGCACCGACAAGTCGGTCGCCTGGGGTGATGTGACCCTCGCGGCCTACGTTCCCCACAACTACCCGCTGGAGGATATCGAGCCGGGCCTGGAGGAGACGGCGTTCTACGATCCGAACAACTTCACCTACCCGTCGGGCGCCTATGCCTGCGAGGTGGAGGTCGATCCGGAGACCGGCAAGGTGGACGTGATCTCGTTCGCGGCGGCCGACGATTTCGGCAACGTCGTGAACCCGATGATCGTCGAGGGACAGGTCCATGGCGGCGTGGCGCAGGGCATCGGGCAGGCCTTGCTCGAGAATTGCGCCTACGACGAGAACGGCCAGCTGCTGAGCGCGTCCTACATGGATTACGCCATGCCGCGCGCCCATGACGTGCCGATGATCAAGGTGGACCATTCCTGCCAGACGCCCTGCACCCACAACCCGCTGGGCGTGAAGGGCTGCGGCGAGGCCGGGGCGATCGGCTCTCCGCCATCGGTGGTCAACGCGGTGATCGACGCGCTGCAATCGGCGGGGCACGACGTGACCCATATCGACATGCCGCTGACACCGCCGCGCGTCTGGGCCGCGATGAACGGTGCCAACGCGACGGGCGGCGGCGGAACCGCGCATGGCCGGTCGGTCGGCGCAGGCGATACGGCCACGCATTGATGCCGGTCGAGCGCGACGAGCACATGCGCGCGACGCCGCGGACCTCGCGGCGTCTGGCGGCCGGCTCGCTGCTTCTGTGGGCGGGGCTCTGCCTCGTCCTGGCGGCGGGGTTCGGCGTCCTCTGGGGCCCGCTCACCGCGCTCAATACCTTCCTCGTGGCCGGGATCATCCTGCCCGGTGCGATCTTTTTCGTCTCGAACTTCTGAAGGGACATCCGATGTACAACTTCGAACTGGTCAAACCCTCCTCGGTCGCCGACGCCGTCAGCGCGTTGCAGGGCGAGGACGCGCAGGCGCTGGGCGGCGGTCAGACCTTGCTGCCGACGATGAAGGCGCGGCTGGCGCAGATGGAGACGCTGGTCTCGCTGAGCCATATCGACGAGATCAAGGGCGTCTGCACCGACGATCAGGGGCGCCTCTGCGTCGGCGGAGGCACGACGCATGCCGCGGCGGCCGAAGCGTTGTCGGGCTACCCGGCGCTGGCCTCGCTGGCCGCGCGGATCGGCGACCCGGC
The DNA here is from genome assembly GCF_000877395.1 of Jannaschia aquimarina. GTDB lineage: Bacteria > Pseudomonadota > Alphaproteobacteria > Rhodobacterales > Rhodobacteraceae > Jannaschia > Jannaschia aquimarina. The sequence goes on from NZ_JYFE01000027.1 coordinate 104,414, forward strand.
GGTGCGCGCGCGGGGCACGATCGGCGGCAGCCTCGCCAATGACGATCCGTCGGCCTGCTGGCCGGCAGGGGCGCTAGGCTCGGGCGCGACCATCGTGGCAGTCGGCTCCGGCGGCAGCCGCGAGATCGCGGCGGACGACTTCTTCCAGGGCATGTTCACCACCGCGCTGGACGAAGGCGAGATCATCACAGAGGTCAAGTTCCCCGTCCCGGAAAAAGCCGCTTACGAGAAGTTCCTGCAACCCGCCTCGCGCTTCCCGCTGGTCGCGGCCTTCGTGGCGAAGTTCTCCGACGGGGTGCGGGTCGCGATCACCGGTGCGTCGCAGGACGGAGTGTTCCGCTGGACCGAGGCGGAGCAGGCGTTGTCGTCCAACTTCTCGGCGGACGCCGTGACCGGCCTTGCAGCGCCGGACGGGTCGGGCATGATCTCCGATCTGCACGGGTCGGGCGACTACCGGGCCCATCTGGTCCGCGTGATGACAGCACGTGCGGTGACAGCCGCGAGCTGACGCGCCGCAACGTCAGCGGAAAAGGGGGCCTTCGTGGGATGCGGAGGCCTTTTTCTTTAGCTGAATACGTTACATGATGTACGTCGAGAGAAAATTCCGTAACATATTTCTTGAGGACGGGCGTCGAATGGTTTATTTCCGTTGGATCGGAGGAGGATCATCTTGCGCGACGCCTTCATCTGCGACGGGGCTCGGACCCCTATCGGGCGCTATGGCGGCGTGCTGTCTTCTGTGCGTGCCGACGACCTTGCGGCCCTGCCCATCGCGGCGCTGACGGCGCGCAATGAGGGGCTCGATCCGGCGGCCATCGACGAGGTGCTGCTGGGCGCGGCCAATCAGGCGGGCGAGGACAATCGCAACGTCGCGCGCATGGCGGCGCTGCTGGCTGGCCTGCCCGAGACGGTTCCCGGGATCACGCTCAATCGCCTGTGCGCGTCCGGGATGGACGCGGTCGGGTTCGCGGCGCGGGGCATCAGGGCGGGCGACTATGACCTGACCATCGCCGGCGGCGTCGAGAGCATGAGCCGGGCGCCTTTCGTCATGGGCAAGGCCACGGCCGCTTTCAGCCGCGCGGCCGAGATCTTCGACACCACCATCGGCTGGCGCTTCGTGAACCCGCGTATGGAGGCCGCTTACGGCACCCATTCGATGCCCCAGACCGCCGACAACGTCGCCGCCGATTACGATATCTCACGTGAGGATCAGGACGCCTTTGCCTTGCGCTCCCAGCAGCGCCGGGCCGCCGCCCGGGATGCGGGTGTCTTCGCCGAGGAGATCGTGCCGGTCGAGATACCGCGTCGCCGGGGCGACCCGCAGATCGTCACCGAGGACGAGCATCCGCGCCCCGACACCGACCCGGCCGGGCTGGCCAAGCTGCGCGGCATCAACGGTCCCGATCTGACGGTGACGGCGGGCAATGCCAGCGGCGTCAATGACGGCGCCGCCGCGCTGCTCGTCGCGTCGGCGGACGGGGCCCGCGCGCAAGGCCTGACACCGCTGGCCCGGGTGGTGACGATGGCCTCGGCCGGGGTCGCGCCGCGCATCATGGGCGTGGGCCCGGTTCCCGCGATCCGCAAGGCGCTGGATCGCGCGGGGCTGACCATCGAGCAGATGGATGTGATCGAGCTGAACGAGGCCTTCGCGGCCCAGGCGCTCGCCGTGACGCGCGAGCTGGGCCTCGCGGATGACGACGTACGAGTGAACCCGAATGGCGGTGCCATCGCACTGGGCCATCCGCTGGGCATGTCGGGCGCCCGCCTCGTCCTGACGGCGGTGCGGCAACTGGTCCGCACGGGCGGGCGTTATGCCTTGTGCACGATGTGCGTCGGTGTCGGGCAGGGCACCGCGCTGATTCTGGAGGCGGCTCGATGAGCTATGACATTCACATCACGCGCAAGCAGTTCTGGGCGGACGAGGAGGGCGAGGCGATCTCCCGAGAGGAGTGGCTGGCGCATGTCGCGGCCTCGCCAGACCTGACGGAGTCGGAGGCCAAGATGTTCGGTGAGGATCCGCCCATCGCGCGGGACATCTGCCTGCCTGATGGTTCGACCGAGACGGTTTGGTGGAGGCGCGGGGACATCCGCGCCTACGGTCCGACGACCGAGCTGCTCGTCGCGCTCTATCCGCATGCCCGCACTCTCGGCGCCAAGCTGCAGGGCGACGACGGCGAGATGTACGGACCGGATGGGCAGGTGGTCGAGCGCGATCCGGAACGGCAGGGGCTCGAGCCGGCGGTGCCCGGCGCTTCGGCGCCCGGTTCCGCTCCGGCCGACGAGAAACCCCGCCACGGCTGGCTGGCCGCCCTTCTCGGCCGGCTCAAGGGCGAGCGATAGGAGAGCACGCATGTACGCTCAGATGATCAAATCCGAGGCGACGGGCGACGATCCCGAAAAGCTGGCCGCCTTCCAGGCCCGGATCGACGCGGGCGAGAAGATCGAGCCCAAGGACTGGATGCCCGAGGGCTATCGGAAGACCCTCATCCGCCAGATCGGCCAGCACGCCCATTCCGAGATCGTGGGCCAACTGCCCGAAGGCAATTGGATCACCCGCGCGCCCTCGCTGGAGCGGAAGGCGATCCTTCTGGCCAAGGTGCAGGACGAGGCGGGTCATGGCCTGTACCTCTACGGCGCCGCCGAGACGCTGGGCGTCAGCCGGGACGAGTTGACCGAGATGCTGCTGGACGGGCGGATGAAGTATTCGTCGATCTTCAACTACCCGACCCTGACCTGGGCGGATATGGGCGCCGTCGGCTGGCTGGTCGACGGGGCGGCGATCATGAACCAGGTGCCTCTGCAACGCACCTCCTACGGGCCCTATGCCCGCGCCATGGTGCGCATCTGCAAGGAGGAGTCGTTCCACCAGCGGCAGGGCTTCCACATCATGATGCAGATGGCCAAGGGGACCGAGGCGCAGAGACGGATGGCGCAGGACGCGCTGGATCGCTTCTGGTACCCGTCGCTGATGATGTTCGGCCCGTCCGACAAGGACAGCGTCCATTCCGCCCAGTCGATGAAGTGGCGGATCAAGATGAACACGAATGACGAGCTACGCCAGAAGTTCGTGGATCAGACCGTGCCGCAGGCCGAATATCTGGGCCTCACCGTGCCGGACCCCGACCTGGCCTGGAACGAGGAGAAGGGCGGCTACGACTTCACCGAACCCGACTGGTCCGAATTCCACGACGTCCTTCGCGGCAACGGCCCTTGCAACCGGGAGCGGTTGGAGGCGCGCAACCGCGCCTGGGACGACGGCGCTTGGGTCCGTGAGGGCATGATGGCCCATGCCGCCAAACGGCGGGCGGCGAAGGTGGCGGCGGAATGATCGCCGCACCCGATCCGTCATGGCGTTTGGCCGAGGTGAACGTCGCCCGTCTGAAGGCGCCGATCGACTCGCCAGTGGTGACGCCCTTTGCCGAGGCGCTGCCCGCCCCTGGCTGCGGAGTGACTCCATGAGCAACCATGCTTCGACCCCCTATCCGGGCACCGAGGTGCCGGACGGCAAGACCAAGGCCGAGTGGCCCCTGTGGGAGATCTTCATCCGGGGACAGCACGGTATGAGTCACCGCCATGTCGGCAGCCTGCATGCGCCCGACGCCGAAACGGCGATCCGCAACGCGCGCGACGTTTACACGCGCCGCAACGAGGGCGTCAGCATCTGGGTGGTCGAGGCGTCGCGCATCGCGGCCTCCAGCCCGTCCGACAAGGGCCCGCTTTACGAGCCGTCCGAAAGCAAGGTCTACCGCCATCCCGGCTTCTTCGACATTCCCGACGATGTGGGGCCGATGTGAGCGCGCTGTTCGAATTCCTGTGCCGTCAGGGCGACAGCACGCTGATCCTGGGTCAGCGGCTCGGCGAATGGTGCGGTCACGCGCCCGCCCTCGAAGAGGATATCGCGCTGGCCAATGTCGCGCTCGACCTGATCGGTCAGACGCAGATGTGGCTGGGTCTCGCCACCGAGGTGGAGGGCGCCGTGCGGGACGCGGACGATCTGGCCATGCGCCGCGACGTCTGGGATTTCCGCAACCTTCTGCTGGTCGAGCAGCCGAACGGCGATTTCGGCCAGACGACGATGCGGCAATGGCTCTTCGATCAGTTCCACGTCCTGCAACTCGAACGCCTCTGCGACAGCGCGGACGATCGGGTTGCGGCAATCGCCGCCAAGGCCGTCAAGGAGGTGCGCTACCACCTGGAGAGATCCTCCGGGACGGTGATCGCGTTGGGCGACGGGACAGAGGAAAGCCACGGCAGGATGCAGGCCGCGCTCGACCGGCTGTGGCCCTATGCGGGCGAGATGTTCGAGAGCGATGCCATCGACGCGGAACTGGCCGAAGCCGGGATCGCGCCGGAGCCGGCCGATCTGCGCGCGCCATGGGATGTGGCCGTGGACGCGACCCTCGCCGAGGCGACGCTGACCCGTCCGGAAAGCGACTTCACCCAGACCGGTGGGCGGTCCGGCAAGCGCCATAGCGAGCATCTGGGCCACCTGCTGGCGCAGATGCAGTGGCTCCCGAGGGCCTATCCCGATGCGCGCTGGTGACCTCAAGCCCCGCGTCGCGGATGTGTGGGAATGGCTCGACGCCGTGCCCGATCCGGAGATCCCGGTCATATCCGTCGTCGATCTGGGGATCGTTCGGGACGTTGCCTGGGACGGCGACGAATTGGTCGTGACGGTGACCCCCACCTATTCCGGCTGCCCCGCAACCAGCGTCATCGCGATGGAGATCGAGACTGCGCTGCGCGACCGTGGGATCGACCGGCTGCGCATCGCGACCCGCATCGCGCCGCCCTGGACGACCGACTGGCTGAGCGACAAGGGCCGCGACAAGCTGGCGGCGTACGGCATTGCGCCGCCGTCGCCCGCCGGCGGACCCGAGGCCTGTCCCCATTGTGGCGCCAAGACGGTGACGCGGGTCAGCCAGTTCGGCTCGACGCCCTGCAAGGCGCACTGGCGCTGCGATTCCTGTCTGGAACCCTTCGACTACTTCAAGTGCATCTGAGGCGCCCCGATGGCCCGCTTCCATCCTCTGACGGTGACGGATGTCCGCAAGACGATCCGGGACGCCGTCGTCGTGACCCTTCGCCCGGAGGAGGGCGATTTCGACTTCACGCAGGGCCAGTACCTGACATTCCGCCGAGATTTTGACGGGACCGAGATCCGGCGCAGCTATTCCATCTGCGTCGGGCGCGGATCGAAGGACTTGCAGGTGGGCATCAAGAAGGTGGTGGGCGGCGCCTTCTCCACCTGGGCCAACGAGGATCTGCGCCCCGGCGACATACTCGAGGCGATGGAGCCCCAGGGCCGCTTCCATGTTCCGCTCGAGCCGGACCGCGCGCGCCACTACCTCTGTTTCGCGGGCGGGTCCGGGATCACGCCCGTCCTGTCGATCATCCGCACCGTCCTCGCCGAGGAGCCGCGCTCGCAGGTCACCCTGATCTACGCCAATCGCGGCGCGCCCACGATCATGTTCCGCGAGGAACTCGAGGACCTGAAGAACCTTTACCTCGGCCGTCTCAGCCTGATCCACGTGCTCGAGGAAGGGCAGGAGATCGAGCTGTTCCAGGGCCGCGTGGACGGGGCGAAATGCAATGCCCTGTTCGAGCGCTGGGTCGATATCGGCAGCGTCGATACCGCCTTCATCTGCGGACCCGAACCGATGATGCTGGCCATCGCCGAGGCGCTCAAGGCGCACGGCCTGCCGGAGGATCGCATCAAGTACGAACTCTTCGCCTCCGGTCAGCCCGGGCGGCTGGAGCGGCCGGCCATCAGCGCGGACGAGGCGGAGGCCGAGACCCGGCTGGCCGTGACGCTGGACGGGACGACCCAGGCCTTCGAGACGCGGCGCGACCGGACCGTATTGGAGGCCGCGCTGGAGCAATCCATCGACGCGCCCTATTCGTGCCGGGCCGGGGTCTGTTCCACCTGCAAGTGCCGCGTTATCGAGGGCGAGGTCGAGATGATCGCCAACCACGCGCTGGAGGACGACGAGGTGGCCAAGGGTTTCGTCCTGTCCTGCCAGTCCTTTCCCGTCACCGATCGCGTGGCCGTGGATTACGACCAGCACTGACGCTCAGGACCGGTCGCGCCGGTCCACCACCCGGATCGCCTTTCCCTGCGAGCGGGCGACGCTGTCCGGTCCGCCGACCTGCACCTCGGCGGTCACGCCGACCATCGTCTTGATCCGGTTCGCCAGTTCGGCCTGCGCCGCCGCGCGGGACGGGGCGTCGGCCTCGTTGGGCGACGCTTCCACCAGCACGCGCATCGAGGCCATCGGACCGTCCGAGACCAGCTCGATCTGGAAATGCGGTGCCAGTCCGGGAGTTGCGAGGACCTGTTCCTCGATCTGCGTCGGGAAGACGTTCACACCGCGCAGGATGATCATGTCGTCCGACCGTCCCGTGATCTTCTCCATGCGGCGCATCGTGCGCGCGGTGCCGGGCATCAGCCGCGTCAGGTCGCGGGTCCGGTAACGGATCATCGGCATCCCCTCGCGGGTCAGCGTGGTGAAGACCAGTTCCCCTTCCTCGCCGTCGTCGAGTACCTCGCCCGTTTCGGGGTCGATGATCTCGGGGTAGAAATGGTCCTCCCAGATATGCAGGCCGTCCTTCGTCTCGACGCATTCGTTGGCGACGCCGGGGCCGATGATCTCGGACAGGCCGTAGATGTCGACGGCATGCATGTCGAACGCGTCCTCGATCCGCTTCCGCATCGAGTCGGTCCAGGGCTCGGCGCCGAAGACGCCCACCTGCAGCGACGTCTCCCGCGGGTCGATCCCGGCGGCCAGATGCGCCTCGAGCACGTTCAGCATGTAGGACGGCGTCACCAGGATACCCTTGGGACGGAAGTCGGCGATCAGCGCGATCTGCCGTTCGGTCTGGCCGCCGCCCATGGGAACGACCGTGCCGCCCAGCCGCTCGATCCCGTAATGGGCGCCCAGACCTCCGGTGAAGAGGCCGTAGCCATAGGCATTGTGGACCATGTCCCCCGCCCGAAGCCCCGCCGCCCGCAGCGACCGGGCCATGACGTCGGACCACATCTCGATATCGGCCTTGGTGTAGCCCACGACCGTCGGCTTGCCCGTGGTGCCCGAGGAGGCGTGGACCCGCACAATCCGTTCGCGCGGGACGGCGAACAGCCCGAACGGATAGGCGTCGCGCAGGTCGGATTTCTGCGTGAACGGAAAGCGGGCCAGATCCGAAAGCTCCCGCAGGTCGTCTGGATGCACGCCCGCCTCGTCGAAGCGGCGGCGATAGAGATCCACGTTCTCGTAGGCATGGCGCAGCGAGCGACGCAGGCGGTCGAGTTGCAGCGCGCGCAATTCGTCCAGCGAGGCGGTCTCGATCGGTTCCAGATCGCCGGGCTTGGGGCTGAGATCCTGCATCACTGCTCCTCCTCGTCGAACAGGGTTCCTCCGATGGCGCGGGAATTTCCGCGGAACTCGGCGATGGCGCGGCCGGTCTGGTCGACGACCCGCACGTCGCAGATGCCGCTGCGCCCGGTCAGCGCAATCTCGACCGCCACGGCGGTCAGCACGTCGCCCTTATGGGCCGGGGCCAGGTAGGTGATCGCGTTGTGCTGGGCCACGGTCACGCGGTTGCGGCTGTTGCAGGCAAAGGCGAAGGCGCTGTCGGCCAGCGCGAAGGTGACGCCGCCATGGCAGATGCCGTGCCCATTGCAATGATGCGCCTGCACCGGCAGCGACAGGACGGCGCGGCCCTCCTCGACCTCGACCAGTTCCATCCCCAACCAGTGCGAGGCCGCGTCGCTTTCCCACATGGTCTGGGCCGACCGCCGCGCCCGTTCGGCCGGCGTGATCGAATCCGTTACCATTTCCCCGGCTCCTCCCGTAACCTGTAACGACGCTTGCACGGACCGACGGGCCGGTCAAATGTCCAGAGGCCCGGAACCAGGGAGGGGGAGACATGCTCGACATCCAGAGTTTCGCGGCCGGGCGGTGGCTGGCCCCCGATGACGGCGCCCGACCCATCGAGGATGCCGTGACGGGGCAGGTCATGGCGCGGGCCGGACAGGCGCAGGTCGAGGCCGAGGCGATGCTGGACCATGCCCGCCGCGTCGGCGGCCCGGCCCTGCGCGCGCTGACATTCCATGACCGGGCGCGGATGCTGAAGGCGCTGGCTTTGCATCTGGGAGAGCACAAGCAACCGCTCTACGATCTCAGCTTCCATACGGGCGCCACGCAGAAGGACCACCTGATCGACATCGACGGCGGCATCGGCACGATGTTCGTCTTCGCCTCGAAGGGGCGGCGCGAGATGCCGGACGCCCAGGTCTATCTCGATGGCGGGCTGGAGCGTCTGTCCCGCGACGGCACCTTCCTGGGTCAGCATGTCTGCACCCCCCTGCGCGGCGTGGCCGTCCACATCAACGCGTTCAACTTTCCTGTCTGGGGGATGCTGGAAAAGCTGGCGCCGACCCTTCTGGCCGGCGTGCCCGCCATCGTGAAGCCCGCGACCGCCACCTGCTACGTGGCCGAGCGGGCGGTGCGGATCATCCTCGACAGCGGCATCCTGCCCGACGGCGCGCTGCAACTCGTCTCCGGCGGGCTGGGTGACATGCTGGACCGGCTCGGCCCGCAGGACGTGGTCAGCTTCACGGGCTCGGCGTACACCGCGCTCAAGCTGCGATCCGCGCCGAACCTCTTGCGGAACGCGACCCGTTTTGTGGCCGAGCAGGACAGCCTGAACGCCTCGATCCTGGGCCCCGACGCCGAACCGGGAACGCCCGAATTCGATCTCTTCGTCAAGGAGGTCCAGCGCGAGATGACGGCCAAGGCGGGCCAGAAATGCACCGCCATCCGCCGGATCCTCGCGCCTGCGGGCAGGGTCGACGCCGTGATCGACGCGTTGCGTGGCAGGCTGGCGAAGACCGTGATCGGCGACCCGCGCGACCCCGCGATACGAATGGGCGCGCTGGTCTCGAACGCCCAGCGGCGCGACGTGCTGGACAAGGTCGCCGTCATCGGTGCGGAGGCAGAGCGCGTGGCGGGCGACCCCGACGCCTTCGAGGTCCACGGCGCCGACGCGAAGGCGGGCGCGTTCCTGCCGCCGATGCTGTTCCATTGTGCCGATCCCGATGCTGCCGCCCGCATCCACGACACGGAGGCGTTCGGCCCGGTGGCCACGGTGATGGGCTACCGCGATCTCGACCATGCCATCGCTCTGGTGAACCGGGGCGAGGGTAGCCTCGTCGCCTCGGTCATCACCCACGATCCGCAGGTCGCCCGCGACGTGGTGATGGGCGCGGGCGCGTATCACGGACGGCTCTATTTCAACGACCGCAGCTCGATGGGCGAGGCGACGGGCCACGGCTCTCCTCTGCCGCACATGGTCCATGGCGGCCCCGGTCGCGCCGGCGGCGGGGAAGAGATGGGCGGCATCCGGGGCGTCATGCACTACATGCAGCGCACCGCGGTGCAGGGATCGCCCGACATGCTGACGGCGATCGGCGGCCGGTGGGTCCCCGGCGCGCGCGAGATCCAAGGCCCGGCCCATCCTTTCACCCGAACGTTCGACGCGTTGCAGATCGGCGAGACGATCCATACCGAACCCCGGACCGTCACCTCAGAGGATATCGAGCATTTCGCCGAGTTCACGGGCGACCGCTTCTACGCCCACATGGATGACGAGGCGGCCGCCCGGAACCCGTTCTTCCCGGGTCGCGTGGCCCATGGCTATCTGCTGCTCAGCTTTGCAGCAGGGCTTTTCGTCGAGCCGGCCGAGGGGCCCGTTCTGGCGAATACCGGGCTCGACGGGCTGGCCTTCCTCAAACCGGTCGAGCCGGGCAGCGCCATCCGCGTGCGCCTGACCGTCAAACACAAGACGCCGCGCAACGACGAATACGGCGAGGTCCGCTGGCACGTCACCGTCACCGACCAGGAGGACGAAGCCGTCGCGGAGTACGAGCTTCTGACCATGGTCGCCCGCGGGTGAGCGGGCGCGCGCTCTCCGAGGCGGCCTTCGACCGGCTGCTGGCCCCGTGGTTCGAGGCCGGGCCGCCCCGCGTCTGGTCGCTGCTGGTGACGCTGTTCGGCGATCTGGCGCAGCACGACGGCGCGCGGATCGAGGGCGCGGTCCTCCGCGCGGTTCTGGGGCGCGTCGGCATCCGCCCCGAAGCGGTCCGCGTCGCACTCCACCGCCTGCGCGCCGATGGCTGGATCGAGAGCCACCGCGTCGGACGCAACAGCAGCCACCAGCTGACCGCCCTCGGTCGCAGCGCGAGTGCCGAGGCCAGCCCGCGCATCTATGCGACCGCACCCGATGCGCAGCGGGCATGGCTGCTGATCGGCGACGCCTCCGATTCGGTCCGGATCGACGGTGCCATGCGCGTCGGCCCGAACCTCTCCGTTGCGCCCAGCGACCCGGGTCGGGCGGATCTGCTGGTTCTGCCGCTTGACGACGCGGTGCCGGGCTGGCTCTCCGACCGGCTCTGCCCACCCGACCTGATCGCGGCGGCCGCGCGGCTCGAACGGTTGTTGCGCATGACGGCCGAGGGTCTGCCCGCCGACGCCACGCTGACACCGCTACAGGTCGCCGCCCTGCGGATGCTGATCGTCCACGAATGGCGCCGGATCGCGCTGAAGGCGCCGCACCTGCCGGATCATGTCCTGCCGGACGATTGGCGGGGGCCCGAATGCCGGCGGCGCGTGTCTGGTCTGCTCGCGCGGCTCGATCCGCCGGCACCCGAAAAGCTGGCCGAGGCCGCCTGACCGTCAGGTCACCGCCTGACGCCTGCGATGGACCGGGTCGTCCCAGAGCCGCCGCTCCATGACGTCTGCCAGCACAGCAATCGCGCGATCCACGTCGCTCTCGTCCAGATAGAGCGGCGTGATCCCGAACCGCATGATGTCGGGCGCGCGGAAATCGCCGACCACGCCGCGCGCGATCAGGGCCTGCATCGCCGCATAGCCATGCTCGAACCGGAACGAGACCTGGCTGCCGCGCTGCGCGGCTTCGCGCGGGCTGGCGAGGGTCAGACCGGGGCAGGTGGCCTCCACCCCGGCGATGAACCGCTCGGACAAGGCGACGGAGCGGTCGCGCAGCGCGCCCATTTCCACGCCGTCCCAGACCGCCATTGCAACCTGAAGCGCGGTCATCTGCAGCACCGGCGGCGTGCCCACGCGCATGCGAGCCACGCCAGGCGCGGGGCGATAGGCCGGGTCGAAGTCGAACGGCGCCGCATGGCCCAGCCACCCGGCCAGCGCGGGGCGGATCGTGTCCGCCAGATCGGGCCGGACATGGATGAAGGCGGGCGCGCCGGGCCCTCCGTTGAGGTACTTGTAGGTGCAGCCGATGGCGAACTCCGCCCCGCATCCCGCGACGTCCACTGGGACGGCGCCCGCGCTGTGGGCCAGATCCCAGATAGTGACCGCGCCCGCCGCCTGCGCCGCCCGCGTCAGCCGCGCCATGTCGTGCATCCGGCCGGTGCGGTAATCGACCTGCGTCAGCATCACCGCCGCCACCGTCTCGTCGATGGCCGCCTCGACGGCGTCGGGCGGGACGAGCCGCAGCTCATGACCCTTGCCCAACTGCCGGATCAGCCCCTGCGCCATGTAGAGGTCCGTCGGGAAATTGCCCTCGTCCGACAGGATCAACCGCCGGTCGGGCCGCATCTCCAGCGCCGCCGAAAGCGCCTGGTGCACCTTGATCGACAGCGTGTCGCCCATGGTCACGCTGCCCGCCGGCGCCCCGATCAGCGGCGCGATCAGGTCGCCGACGTGGCGCGGCTGGTCCATCCAGCCATCCGCATTCCAACCGCCGATGAGATGCGCCCCCCATTCGCCCCGGACGACATGGGCGACGGCCTCGGGCACGGCACGGGGCAGGGGGCCCAGCGAGTTGCCGTCCATGTAGATCAGCCCATCGGGCAGCTCGAAGAGGTGCTTGCGACAGATCTCCATCTCAGCCGACGAAGGCGTTCGTGATCGGGCTGTCCGGATCCCGCAGCCCCTCGATCACCGAGAAATGGTCGTGCGAGCCGTCGACCATGCAGGCCGCGTCGGCCTCGCGTCCGCCCCAGGCCAGCGCCAGAAGGCGCGACTGGCGCAGGAATTCCGGCCGCTCTCCTCCGCCGACCCAGGCCGTCAGGCGCGTACCGGGTAGGGGGTCGTGGACCACCGCGCTCTCGGCGCGCGCCTCGGCCTCGTCCAGACGCAGGGTCTCGTTCAGCGCGGCGTTCCGCAGCGGTGCCAGATCGTGCAGCCCGCTGATCGAGAGCGTATGCCCGATCCGCTCGCGCACCTCTGCGGGCAGCGGCGTGTCCGCGCAGATCATCCGCGCGACTAGATGCCCGCCGGCCGAATGGCCCGCCAGTCGGATCGGTCCGTCCGCAAGCGCGACCGCGCGCGCCACCGCCCGCCCGATCGCCTGCGTGATGTCCCGGATGCGGACTTCGGGCGCCAGCGGATAGCTGGGCAGTGCGACCGCCCAGCTCCGCACCCGCGCACCCTCGGCGAAATGAGTCCAGAGCGACTTGTCGAATTTCATCCAGTAGCCGCCATGGACGAAGACGGCGAGTCCGCGCGGTGGCCCCTCCGGCCGGATCAGGTCCAACCGCTCTCGCGGGCCGTCGCCATAAGCCACCTCTTCCACCGCCACCCGTTCCCGGTAGGTGGCGGCGTCCGTCGCCCATCGGTCGGGCAAGGCGTCTGCACCTGGCACGAAGGCCATGTTGGCGAATTCGGCGTCCCAGTCGCGGGCGGCGCTGCTGCGATATGCGTCGATCATCGTCCCGCGATAGCGCAGCCCGGTGCGCGCGTCACCCGCGTCCGCCTCTGGACCCGCCCGTTCCCTGCCGCTACGCCTTCGGGGATCGGGAGAGACCGCACCGCAGGGAACGGCACGGCCCCCGGAGCGAGGGAGACGACCATGACCACCAAATCCATTCTGACGGCCCTGGCCCTGTCGGTCGCGGCGACCGGCGCGGCCCTGGCCGATGCTCATTCGAACGGCGCCAAGATCGGCATGATCTCCACCCTGTCGGGCGGCGGTGCCGGGCTTGGCGTGGACGTGCGCGACGGCTTCCTTCTGGCGATCGAGCAATCGGGCCGCGACGATATCGAGGTCATCGTCGAGGACGATCAGCGCAAGCCCGACGTCGCCGTGCGTCTGGCCGACCGGATGATCCAGTCCGACGAGGTGGACATCCTGACGGGCATCATCTTCTCGAACCTCGCCATGGCCGTCGTGCCTTCGGCGGTGCAGCAGGGCAAGTTCTACCTCTCGCCCAATGCCGGGCCATCCGCATTGGCCGGGCGCGGCTGCCACGAGAACTACTTCAACGTCGCCTGGCAGAACGACAACGTCCACGAGGCTGCGGGCGCCCATGCCAATGCGCTGGGCTACGAGAACACTTTCGTGATGGCGCCGAACTACCCGGCCGGGATCGACGCGATCAACGGCTACAAGCGCACCTTCGAGGGCGAGCCCGCGCAGGAGGTTCTGACCAAGCTCGGTCAGACCGACTACGCCTCCGAGATCGCGCAGATCCGCGCCAGCGGTGCGGACAGCGTGTTCTTCTTCCTGCCCGGCGGCATGGGGATCGCCTTCCTCAAGCAATATGCCGATAGCGGCGTGGACATCCCGTTGGTCGGACCGGCCTTCAGCTTCGACCAGACCATCGTCGGCGCTGTGGGCGAGGCCGCGCTGGGCGTGCCCAACACCGCCCAGTGGAGCCCCGACCTCGACAACGAGGCCAACGTCGCCTTCGTCGCCGCCTTCCGCGAGAAATACGGCCGCATCCCCTCGATGTATGCCAGCCAAGGCTTCGACACGGCCAACCTGATCCTCTCGGCGCTGGACAAGGCGCCGGTCTCGGAGGCAGAGGCCTTCCGCGCGGCCCTGCGCGAGGCCGACTTCGCCTCGACCCGCGGCGATTTCCGGTTCAACACGAACCACCATCCGATCCAGGATTACTACGTCCGCGAGGTGGTCGAGAAGGACGGAGAGCTGATCAACCAGATCACCGGAACCGCGCTGACCGATCACGCCGACGCCTACGCCGCCGAGTGCGAGATGTGACTATTTCGGCCGGGGCGTCCGCGCCCCGGCCACCGGATGCCGCCCGATGACCCTGCTCCTGATCGAACAGCTTCTGAACGGGCTCCAACTGGGCGTGATGCTGTTCCTGATGGCGGCCGGCCTGACGCTGGTCTTCGGCGTCATGGGGCTGATCAACCTCGCCCACGGATCGCTCTACATGGTCGGCGCCTTCGCGGCCGCCTGGGTTGCGGCGCAGACCGGATCCTATTTGCTGGCGCTGGTGGCCAGTCTCGCCGCGGCCGCCGCGGCGGGCGTCCTAATCGAGACGCTGATCCTGCGGCGCCTCTATGCCCGCGACCATCTCGACCAGGTGCTCGCCACCTTCGCGCTGATCCTGATCTTCTCCGAGGGCACGCGGGCGGTCTTCGGATCCTTCCCGCTCTACCTGACGATCCCGCCCCCCCTGTCGGGGCCGGTCACTTTGCCCGGGGGGATCGAATACCCCCTGTTCCGCCTGGTCCTGATCGGCGCGGGCCTCGCGGTGGCGCTGGGCCTCTGGCTCCTGATCACGCGCACGCGGGTGGGCATCCGCATCCAGGCAGGCGCCGCCGACCGAGAGATGGTGTCCGCGCTCGGCGTCGACATCTCGCGGCTGTACACGCTGGTCTTCGCGCTGGGCGCGGCGCTGGCGGGGCTGTCGGGCGCGCTGGTCGGAACGCTCCAATCCGTGGAGGTCGGGATGGGAGAGCCGGTCCTCATCACCGCCTTCGTCGTCATCGTGATCGGCGGCATCGGATCGGTGCAGGGCGCGCTGGTCGGCGCGATCCTCGTGGGCCTGACGCAGACGCTGGGCGCGTTCCTCCTGCCGCTGGCCTCGACCCGGCTGACGGGGGCGCCGGATGCGGGACAGGTGCTGGCCTCGATGCTGATCTACATCCTCATGGCGTTGGTGCTGATCGTGCGGCCGCAGGGCCTGATGGGCCGCCCGGCGTGATCCCCGAGCGCGTCTTCAACTGGGCCGTCTGGGGCGGCCTGCTGGCCTTCGCCCTGCTGGCCGAGGCGCTGGGCGAGACCTACTGGCTGACCCTCGCCGCGCGGGCGGCGATCTTCGCCATCGCGGGCGTCGGGCTGAACCTCGCGCTGGGCAATGGCGGGTTGATCAGCTTCGGGCACGCGGCCTTCTTCGGGGTGGGCGGCTATGCGGTCGGTATCCTCGCCACCCATGCCCAGACCTACACGCCGCTCTTCGGCCTGATCGAGGGCACCCAGTCCATGCCCGTCACCTGGTCCGTCGCCATCGTCGCGGGCGCCCTGGCCGCGCTGGTGATCGGGGCGCTGTCGCTCAGGACCTCGGGCGCCTACTTCATCATGATCACCTTGGCCTTCGGGCAGATGTTCTACTACTTCGCCGTCACCTGGTCCGCCTATGGCGGCGAGGACGGCATGTCGATCTACGTGCGCGGCGGCTTTCCGGGGCTGAACACGCTCGACCCGCTCCACTTCTTCGGGCTGTCCTTCGCGGTGCTGACGCTCGTTCTGCTGCTGGTGCGCATGATCGACCGCTCGCCTTTCGGGCTGGCGCTGAACGCGGTGCGCCAATCGCCCGCTCGGGTCGAGACGGTGGGCATCTCGCCGCGGCGCCTGCGGCTGGCGGCCTTCGTGGTTTCGGGGGCGATCACGGCGCTTGCGGGCGCCCTGTTCGCCGACCTGAACCGCTACGTGAGCCCGGCCATGTTCTCCTGGACGATCTCGGGCGAGATCATGATCTTCGTCATCCTGGGCGGCGTCGCGCGGCTGATGGGCCCGGTCGTCGGCGCGCTGGTCTTCGTCGCGCTGGAAGAGCTGCTGGGCGGCCTTTCGGATTACTGGCACATCTGGCTGGGCGTCCTTCTGTTGCTGATCGTGCTTTTCGCGCGCGGTGGGATCACCGGCGCCCTGACCCGAGAGGCGCGCCGTGGCTGATCCCGTCCTCTCCGTCACCGGGCTGACCAAGCGGTTCGGCGCCATCGAGGCCTGCTCGGATGTGTCGCTGGACCTCCATGCCGGAGAGATCCACGCCCTGATCGGCCCCAACGGCGCCGGCAAATCGACCCTGATCGCGCAGATCGCGGGCGGCCTGCGCCCCGATGCCGGGTCCATCCGCTTTCTGGGCCGGGACGTGACCGCGCTGGACACCGTCGCCCGCGCCCGGCTGGGTCTGGGGCGCAGCTTTCAGGTCTCGGCCGTGGTGCCGGACTATTCGGTAGTGGAAAACGTGATGCTTGCGCTCCATGGGCGGGACCGAACCGCGTTTCGGCCCTTCGGCCACGCCTTTGGCAAGCGGGCGCTGACCGAGGAGGCCCGCGCCCACGCCGCCCGCACCCATCTGTCGGACCGGCTGAACGTGCCCGCCCGCTCGCTCGCCCACGGTGAGCGGCGGCGCCTGGAGCTTGCCATGGCGCTGGCGTTGCGGCCCCGGGCCTTTCTGCTGGACGAGCCCATGGCCGGGCTGGGGCAGGAAGGCGCGGCCGAACTGACGGCGCTGCTGTCGGACCTGCGGGACGAGGCGCCGATCCTGCTGGTCGAACACGACATGGACGCGGTCTTCGCGCTCGCCGACCGCATCTCGGTGCTGGTCTATGGCCGGATCCTGGCCACCGGCACGCCGGACGAGATCCGTGCCGATCCCCAGGTCCGCGCCGCCTATCTGGGTGACGAGGTGCCGGCGTGAAGCTCTTGTCCGTGCACGACCTCACGGCGGCCTACGGCCCGGTCCAGGCGCTGTTCGGCGTCTCGCTGGGGGTCGAGGCGCGGGGCGCGACGGCGCTTCTGGGCCGCAACGGCGCGGGCAAGTCGACCACGATCAAGGCGATCTGTCGGTTGCTCCCCCACCGCTCCGGCGAGATCCGCTTTGCCGGCACGTCGCTGGCCGACCTGCCCGCCCACCGCGCCGCCCGGCTGGGCCTGGGCCTCGTGCCCGAGGGGCGCCGCTGCTTCGCGGGCCTCAGCGTCGCGCAGAACCTGACCCTTGCCGCCCGACCCGGTCCCTGGACCGAGGAACGGGTCCGCGACCTGTTTCCCAGACTGGGCGAACGGCGCGGGCAACTCGCCGGAACCCTGTCGGGCGGCGAGCAGCAGATGCTCGCCATCGGCCGCGCGCTGATGACGAACCCGCGCCTCCTGATCCTGGATGAGGCGACCGAAGGGCTGGCCCCCCTCGTCCGGGCCGAGATCTGGTCCGCCATCCGCACGCTCAAGCATGAAGGCGGGCTGGGCCTTCTGATCGTGGACAAGTCCCTGCGGGAACTCGCCCCGATCGCCGACCATGCCGTCGTCCTGTCGCGCGGATGCAATGTCTGGGACGGACCGATCGGCGACCTGACCGACGAGATCGCGCACCGCCATATCGGGGTGGGCGTGGAGAGCTAGGGCAGGTCCCCTCGGAAAGCGATCGAAGCCGCTCGTCTAGAGGTGTCTTTCCCGTGTGAAACGATAACGGCCGATGCCGCGCGGCTAATCCCGATGCGTCAGCGCGACGAACACGTCCTCCAGATCGGGCTCCTCCGTGCGGACGTCGTCGATGCCCACGCCGGCCGCGTTCACCGCTGCCAGCACTTCGGACGCGCTGGTCTTGCTCTTGGAATAGGTCAGCGCGATGGATCCGTCCGGGCGCCGCGCGACGTCGACCCCCTGGGGCACCGCGAACTCTCCGGGATCTGCGTCGGGCATCACGACCAGCGTCTTGCCGTCCAGGCGGTTCAGCAGGTTCTCGGTCCGGTCGCGGACGATCAGTTCGCCCTCGCCGATGATGGCGATCTCGTCGCACATCTCCTGGGCTTCCTCCAGGTAGTGCGTCGTCAGGATGATCGTCATCCCCCGCTCTTGGTTCAGGCGCCGCACGTTCCGCCACAGCATCTGCCGCAATTCGATATCCACGCCCGCCGTCGGCTCGTCCAGCACGAGGATCTGCGGATGATGCACCAGCGCCTTGGCCAGCAGCAGGCGCCGCCGCATCCCCCCCGACAGGGTGCGCGCATAAGCGTCCGCCTTGTCAGTCAGCCCGACCAGATCGAGGATTTCTGCCGTCCGCCTGTCCCGCTTGGGCACGCCATAGAGCCCCGCCTGAACCTCCAGCGCGCCCTCGGGCGTGAAGAACGGGTCGAGGTTCAACTCCTGCGGCATCACGCCGATGGCGGCGCGGGACTGCCGCGGATTCACATCCTGATCGAATCCCCAGATCCGCACCTTTCCGGCCGTCTTGCGCACCAGACCGGCCATGATGTTGATCGTGGTCGACTTCCCCGCCCCGTTCGGACCCAGCAGGCCGAAGATACTGCCGGTCGGGATGGTCAGGTCCAGCCCCTTCAGCGCCACCTTCTCGGGCGTGCGGCCGTCGCCTGCATAGACCTTGCGCAGCCCTTCGATCTCGATGGCGTTCGACATGCGGCCTCCCTCCGGCGTTGGGCCGGACCTAACGGCCCCGGACGTGTACGGCAATGCGCGCGGGGCCTTGCCCTCGGGGCCGGGCCCGTCGGATAAGCGACGGGACCCCGATCCAGACCCGCGAGCGCCCGATGACCACCGGAACCCCCCGCTATCCCAGCCGCCAGACCGACCTGCCTCCGCCCGAGACCGAAGTGGTCACCACCCTGCGTGTAGCCTGCGACGGGGCGGGCGGGGCGCTGGGCCATCCCCGCGTCTGGCTGTCCATCGACCCGAATATCGGCTTCGTCGATTGCGGCTATTGCGACAAGCGCTTCGTGCTCGAAGGCCACGAGGACGCGGCCGGGGCGACCGGCGACGACGGCTGACGCCGCCCTCCCGACCCGATCCCAGCCATCCCGGAGGCCCCATGCCCTACACCTACGACGACCAGAACGTGTTCGCGAAGATCCTCCGCGGCGAGATCCCGAACACCACCGTCGCCGAGACCGAGCACACCCTCGCCTTCGAGGACATCACGCCCCAGGCCCCCGTCCACGTGCTGGTGATCCCCAAGGGCGCCTATGTGACGATGGACGACTTCTACGCCAATGCCAGCGATGCCGAGATCACCGATTTCGCCCGCACCGTCGCCCGCATCTGCGCCGACAAGGGTATCTCGCCCGACACGGGCGACGGCTTCCGCGCCATCACGAATGCGGGCGAGGCCGGCGTGCAGGAAGTGCCCCATTTCCACCTCCACCTGATCGGCGGCCGCCCCCTGGGCCGGATGCTCCAGAAGGCCGGATAGAGCGGTGATCCTGCCGCTGGAGGCAATCGGCGGCTACGATTTCGGGCCGTTCTTCCTGGATCTGGGCGTCGGCGCCGTCGCGATCGTCGCCGCCTTGGTATTCGTGGTCCTTCTGGTTTGGGGCGCGTCGCGATCCGCGCTTGTCGTCCCCGGCCTGATCGCGGCGGCAGGCGCGGCGTTCCTCGCGCGCCATGCCGTCGCGGCGGTCAACGATGCGGTCTTCTTCGCGCAGAACCCGGGCTACGCGGCGCAGGCCCTGCCCTTCGAGGGGCGCAGCGTCTGGGTCCCCAATCCGTGCCGCGTCGCCTATGCGCTCTGGGGCGTGAACGGCGCGAGGGGGAACTCGTTTCTGGAATGCGGCCTCCCCTTGGCCGACCGGCTGGCGGACGGAACGCTCGACTTCTTCGAACTCGGGACAGAGCCGGTCAGCCGCTTCACCCTGCGCGTCGCGGACCCGGCCTGTTTCGCGTCCCACCAGCATTGGGACGTCGTGAGAGGGTTCATGATCTCCGCGCCGCTCGGGATCTGCGTGCTGGGAGAGCCGGTGGATCGGTCCGAGGCCGACCACATCCTGTCGGGTGAGCAGCGCGACATCCCCGGCTTCTCCGACTGGTGGTACGTGCACTACACCCTCACCCGCGTGTCCGATGGCCTCGTGGTGGACAGGTTCGACAGTTGGGGCGGCGCAACCCCTTACGGCGGCCCCCCGCCGCCGCCCGAGGGGCGCCGCCCCACTGCGACGATCGCCGCGCTCGTCGATCGTCCGGACCGGACCGGCTTCTTCGAAGCGGCGGCGCAGAGGACGGCCGACCTGCTGTTGGACCACCCCTTCGATCAGACGCTCTTGCGGGCCGCGATGGGTAGCCCGACGCAGAACGACCGGGCCGATGCCTATTTCTTCGCCTGCCGCGACGACGTGCGGCCCCTGCTCGATGCCGGGACGGTGGCGGCCGTGAATGCGGGCATGCGCGACACGTTCCCGGACGGCCCGGCGCGCTATCCCCAGGATTGCCGCGACTTCGCCCGCGAGTTTCGGGGCGGTGTCCGGCTCGACCCGGACGGGCGGGCCATCCGCCTCGCGGCGCCGTGATCGCGCGCCCCTTCCGCCCGAGCGGCGGCTGACTATATCACGGCGCCATGCTCCGCTTTCTTCGCCGCACGATGCTCGCCCTGATCCTGATGTTCCTCGTCCCGCTTCTGGCGGCGTCCGGCTGGTGGTCCGTCCAGGATCGCCCGGCCTCTTGGCGGCAGGCCGATTGGGGTGCGTCGGGGCTGTTGCCGGCCGCCGCCCAGATCCCCGAGGCGCGCATCCATGTCATGGCCGCGCGGACGGGCGGGGCCAAGGGCGCGGTGTCGGTCCATAGCTGGATCGTCTGGAAGACGGCGCAGGGTCCGTGGCGGCGCTACGACGTCGTGGGCTGGGGCACGCCCGTGCGCCGAGACGCCTATGCGCCGGATGCGCGGTGGTATTCGAACGCGCCCACCATCATCGGCACCGTCTCCGGCGATCGGGCCGAGGCGCTGATCCCCCGCCTCCAGGCGGCCGTGGACGACTACCCGAACGGGCGCGGCAGCTATCGCATGTTCCCCGGGCCGAACTCGAACACCTTCGTGGAGCATCTCTTGCGGCAGGTCCCCGAACTGGGCGTCACCCTGCCGCCCCATGCCGTCGGCCGGGCGTGGCTGGGCGAGGGGCTGAACTGGACCCGCGATGCGGGTGGCGACATGCATGTCTCGGCCTGGGGCCTTGCCGGGCTCTCGGCCGGTCCCCGAACAGGGGTGGAGCTTCACCTTCTGGGCCAGACCCTCGGCATCGACATCCTGCGCCCCGCCCTCAAGCTTCCGGGCATCGGACGGGTCGGGGTTTAGGGCGCGCTCGCCTTCGCGTCGGTCTGTCCGACGAATTCGCAAATCCGCATTGCAGCCATCCGCGTCGCGGGTTTTCGACATATTGTAGACAGTTTTCGACTGGATCCACGGGCCTGACCTGCAAGCCGGAGAGACACCCGTGGGAATAGAGCACGTTCGTACCGTCACGATCGACGAGACCAATAGCGGACCTTGGTTCTTTCCGCCCTATTACGATTGGGACTTGGATGTCGGCGATGGGGGCGGGGACGGCTTCCTCCTGGCGCAGACCGATTACAAGAGCATCTACATACAGCGGCTAGACGAGAACGGCGATCCCGAAGGCGACCTCGTCCTCGTTGCGACGGATCTCGTCGAGTACAACGGCGAATTCCCTTCAGGCGTTGTCCAGGAGGCCAGGATCGTCGAACTTGAGAACGGGAACGTTCTTGTTCACTGGACGCAGATTGATGCGGATCCTTTTTCGATCCACGGCGTGATCCTCGATCCCGACCTTGCGGCGGTGTCGAACCCATTCATGCTGATCGAAAACACGTCTCAGACGCTCTTTGCCCCTATCGACTTCGCACCGACCGGGGATGGCGGCGTGCTGGTTCTTTCTCCTTCCGGTCCCCTTGAGGACATGTCGATTGCCGTTCGGCGCTTCGACGCCGAGGGCCGACCGATCGGATCCGAGGTGGAAATCGATGATGATCCCGGCGCCGCCCTCGGTGGACGTGAACAGATCGTGGAGTTACCGGAGGGACGCTCGCTCGCTATATAGTTCGGAGAGCAGGACGTCCTTCAAGACAACGCTGAATATCCTGTCAGCGTAAAGACGCTACACGGCCGCCTCATCGACGCAGAGGGTCAGTTCGTCGGAGAGGAGTTCGCCTTTCCCGCGGATATCTTTGCGAACCCTGATACGTCTGGCGGCCTGCCGCTGGAGCTTTTCGCCGTCGATGGCGGCGTCGCGATGCTCTATTGGCGCATACCGGGCCGTGACGATGATAGGGAACTTGTCCTGCAGTCATTCGATCTGTCGGGCCAGCCATTGAATGCGCCGGTCACGGTCGCTCAAGGCGAGTATGATATCTACTGGAACGCAAAATCCGCCCGATTGCCTGACGGTAGTTTCGTGGTCGCGTTCGAGGACTACGTTCCGGCACCGTCCCCGTCCGACGAATTGAATATCGTCATCCGCCGGTTCGATGCGGATGGCACCCCGATGGGGCCGGAAGTCATGGTGAACGCACCGGACCCGAGCGTCAGCCACCGTCTTCAGGATCTGGTCGTCAGCGAGGACGGCACACTGCGTGTCGTCTACAGCGAGGATCCGCACGCCGACCCGGACGCTGAAGTGCGGGTCTTCGTCGAAACCCTCGCCATCAGCGCCGTCGATTACGTCGGCACGCGCGGCGACGACGTGGTGTCGGGTGACCTCACCGATGATGTCATCAAGGGTAAGAAGGGCGACGACGTCGTATACGGCCTGCTCGGCGACGACTTCCTCAAGGGCAATGGCGGCAATGACCATCTGGACGGTGGCGGCGGCGCGGACACCCTGTCGGGCGGCAACGGTGACGACACGATGATCGGCGGGAACGGCAACGACAGCCTGATGGGCAACAAGGACGATGACGACGTGTCCGGCGGCGCTGGCAATGACCGGCTCAAGGGCGGCCGGGGCGACGACACGCTCGACGGCGGGGCCGGGAACGACCGTCTCGTGGGCAACCAGGGCGCCGACACGTTCGTCTTCGATGCGGCCCTGGATCAGGGCGCCGACACGATCGGAAAGTTCGACGCGCTCGACGAGATCCTGATCCTCGGCGCCACTGCCCAGAGCGTCTCCGTCACCGACGCCGCGAGAGGCGCGCTGGTCGAATATGACGGTGGCACCATCTTCGTGGAGCGGGCCGACGTCGACGCGGTCACGGACGCCCTCATCTTCGAGCAGCCGGACCTCTTCTGATCCGCTCGAGGGCGGGCGGCGCGCGATGGCGCCGCCCCTCCGTGTCATCGCGCTCTCGCGGACAGCCGACGCTGAACCGCCACAATTGGTCGCTCAGCGACACCAATCCGCAACATCCGAACCCGCAACCCGCCGAGATGGCCCCCCGCAGCCGGTGCAATTTCGCACCACTTGAATGCAGGAGAACCCATTATGGCACTCGACCAGATTCGGAGCACCGCCCTCGACGGCACGGGCGTGATCGGAGAGAACGGCTGGCCCCAGATCGACCTTCACGCCGACGGAGACGGCGGCTTCCTCGTCGCATTCACGACCGGGGACGGGACCATTGGGCTCCAGCGCTTCGGCGCCGCTGACGAACCGACGGGCAAGCCGATCGTTGTCGCGGATCTGCCCGAAGGCCGCGACGCGGGATGGGAGGCCGGCTTCGTGCGGTCCAGCCCCCGGATCACCGAGTTGGAAAACGGCAATCTTCTCGTCACCTGGTCCCAGACGGACTAGCAACGCACCGACGGCTGGTATTCTTATGATGGCGTGATCATGGGCCCCGACCTGTCGTCCCTGACCGAGCCGGTCCGTCTCAGCGACGGACCGACCTACAGGGTGTCCAGCCCACCCGAGATTGTCACCTTGTCCGATGGCGGATTCATCGTGACCTATGACAGCGTGATGCTGAACGACGGGACCGGCCTCGAGATCGAGGCCAGCTGCTTCGATGCCGGTGGGGCGCGCGTCGGCGCCGAGTTCCAGCTCAACACCGACGAGCGGGACCACCAGCAGTTCGAGGAACTGGTCGAACTCTCCGACGGCTCCGTCCTCGCGGTCTGGATGACGAACGACGCGCGGTTCGGAGACAACAATCTTCGCGCGCAAAAGATCGACGCCGAGGGCAACTTCGTCGGCGGCGAGTACGATTTCGGTGCCGGTGTCGAGAATTCGGAAGGTCGGCGTTCAAGATCCCGCTGGAGATCGTGGCCATCGATGGCGGCATCGCGATGCTCTATTCGATGCCGAACGGCGTCTCGCGGAATTCGGGAGGCGACGCGTTCCTGCAATTCTTCGACGTGGCGGGGAACGCGCTGACCGCGCCTGTCTCGATCGCCTCCGACGCGTCGGGCACGCAGGTCAATGCGAAGATGGCGATGCTGCCCGACGGAGGATTCGTGGTTGCCTACCAGCAGATGGACGCGCCCGGCGGCAGGTACGATTTCAACAGCCACGACGTCTTCGTCCGCACCTTCGACGCCGACGGTAATCCGACCGGTGAAGAGATGTTGGTCCATGATGGGAGCGACGGCGTTCAGTCGCTGATCGACCTTTCCGTGGCCGAGGACGGCACTGTGCGCATCGCCTATAGCGATCGCGCCGAATCTACGGACGTCTCCGGAAGCGCGACCTTCGTGCAGACCTTCGCGGTCGAAGGCTCCGGCGAGCCGGCCGAGACGACCCTGCCCGAAACGCCGGTCCGCTATGTCGGGACCAAGGGCGACGACGTCGCCACCGGGTCTTCGCTGGATGACAACCTCAAGGGCAAGAAGGGCGATGACGTCCTCTCCGGCCTGGAGGGCGACGACCGTCTCAAGGGCAACAACGGGAACGACGATCTCTCGGGCGGTGAGGGCAACGACCGCCTGAAGGGCGGAAAAGGCGACGATACTCTGGACGGCGGCGCGGGCGACGACCGGCTGATCGGCAATCAGGGCGCCGACACGTTCTCCTTCGACGCAACGCAGGACCAGGGCCGCGACGTCATCGCCAAGTTCGACGAGTTCGATACGATCCTCATCGAAGGGGCCTCCGCCGAGGATGTCTCCGTCACCGAGGCCCGCAAGGGCGCGCTGATCGAGTATGACGGTGGAACCATTCTGGTGAAGGGTGCCGATGTCGACGAGGTGACGGACGCGCTGATGTTCTGACGTTCCGGGGCGGGGTTCGCGCCCCGCCCCGGAACGTCAGAACATCAG
>NZ_JYFE01000028.1 GCF_000877395.1 Jannaschia aquimarina
GAGGCCTCCCGCCCCCGCATCAAGGACGGCCCGCGCAGACGGACGCCTGTCCCACGGCGCGCGACGCCGCCGCAGCGCCTGGGTCCCGGGCCCGGGACGTGGCGGGAGGCCGATTCCGGATTGGCGGCGGCTTCCCCCACGTTCGCGCCCGCCCGCGCATCCTCCGGTTGACGCGCCACGTCCCAGCGCGTTCACTCCCCTCGGACACAGCGCGGGGAGGGCGCATGGGAGGGGTGGTGGCCATCGCACGGGCGCTGGGCGCGGTGAATGCCGCGCTTCTGGCCGTCGGGCGCTGGCTGGGGATCGCCGCCATCGGTGCGATGGTGATCGCCATCCTCGTCCAGGTCTTCTGGCGTTACGTGCTCAACGACCCGCTGCCTTGGCCCGAAGAGGCGGCGCGCTTCCTGATGCTCTGGATGACGGGGCTGGTGGCGCCGACGGCGTTCCGCCGGGGCGGTTTCGTCGCCATCGACATGGTCCAGCTTGCCTTGCCGCGGTTGATCGGCGGGCTGCTGACGCTGGTCCTGCTCGGGTTGTCCCTCTTGGTCCTCGTCACCGCCGCACGCATCGGCTGGGCCGAGGTCACGGGCTTCTCGGGCCGCTTCGCGACCTCGTCGCTCTATTACCCCACGGCCGAAGGCTGGGAGAAGATGCCGCGGTCGTGGATGATGGGCTCGATCCTGGTGGGCATGGTCCTGCTCTCGGCGGTCGCGGCCGAGCTGATCCTGCGGCAGATCGCGATCCTCGGCGGACGGGGCGACGACCTGCCCGAGATCCCCATGGCCGTCGATATTGCGGCGGGGGCGGAATAGATGCTGGTCTGGTTCCTGCCGCTCTTTCTCGTGCTCCTGATGGTCGGACTGCCGGTCTTCTTCGCGCTGCTGGCCTCGCCCGGCCTGATGCTCTGGCTGGGCGGGCAGGAGCGGGACCTCGTCCTGCTCTACCGCAACATGTACAACGGGATGGACAGCTTTCCGCTGATGGCGATCCCGTTCTTCATGCTCGCGGGCGAGATGATGAACCGGGGCGGCATCACCCTGCGCCTGGTCGAGTTCGCGCAGGCCTGCGTGGGCCATTTCCGCGCCGGGTTGGCGCAGGTGAACATCCTGTCATCCATGCTCTTCGCCGGCCTCTCGGGCAGCGCCGTCGCCGACACCTCGGCACTGGGCTCGATGCTGATCCCTGCGATGGAGCGCGAGGGCTATACCCGCAAGTTCGCCGCCGCCGTCACCGCCGCAAGTTCGGTGATCGGGCCGATCATCCCGCCATCGGGGATCATGATCATCTATGCCTACGTGATGGAGGAATCGGTCGCGGCCCTGTTCCTTGCCGGGATCGTGCCGGGCGTTCTGGTGGGGCTGGGCCTGATGGTCGTCACCAACCTGATCGCGCGCCGCTCCGAGGAGTTTCCGCCCCTCAAGCCGCGGATCGGCTGGGCGGGCAAGGGGCGGGCCTCGCTCAAGGCGTTCTTTCCGCTGATGACGCCGGTCATCATCCTGGGCGGCATCCTGGGCGGCGCCTTCACGCCCACCGAGGCCAGCGCCATCGCCGTGGCCTATGCCGCCATCGTCAGCCTCTTCATCCTGCGCGAGATGACCGTCAAGGACCTGCCGGACGTCCTGCTGCGCGCCGCCATCGCCTCGTCGGTGGTGCTGCTGCTGGTGGGCGCGGCGATGTCGTTCAAGACGGTGGTCGCACTGTCCCATGCGCCCGAGGCGCTGGCGGCCTTCATCCTGTCGCTGTCCGAGAACCCGCTGATCCTGCTGCTGCTGATCAACCTGCTGCTGTTCATCATCGGGATGTTCCTCGATGCGGGCCCGGCGATCATCATCCTCGGCCCGATCCTGGGTCCGATCTTCACCGATCTCGGGGTGGATCCGGTGCATTTCGCGATCATCATGTCCGTCAACCTGACGGTGGGGCTGGCCACGCCGCCCATGGGGCTGGTGCTGTTCGTCGCCTCGTCGGTCAGCGGCGAACGGGTCGAGACCATCGCCAAGGCGATCCTGCCATTCCTCGCCGTGGAGGTCTTCGTGATCGGGCTGATCACATATGTGCCCGCCATCTCGCTGGCGGTGCCGACCTTCTTCGGCTTCCTCTGAAACACCGGTCACACAGGGAGAGAGACCAACGATGAAACACCTTCTCAAAGCGACGATGCTGGCCGCGCTGATGGCCGTGCCGGCCGTGGCGCAGGACACGATTACCCTGCGCGCCACGGCCAATTCCAACGAGAACGACGAGGATTACGACGGCCTGGTCGTCTTCAAGAACTACGTCGAGAACGCGTCGAACGGTGCCATCGAAGTCGAGATGTTCATCGGCACGCAGCTTTGCTCGGCGCCCGACGAATGCATCCAGGGCGTCGCCGACGGGACCATCGACATCTACATCTCGACGTCGTCCGGCCTGGCCAACGCCTTTCCGTACGTCCAGATCTTCGATCTGCCCTACCTCATGTCCGACGACCGCATCGCGGAAGAGGTGCTGACATCGACCGGTCTGACTGATGATCTGCGCCGGCGGATCCTCTCGGATTCCGGTGATACGGTTCGCCTCATGACCATCGGCAACACGGGCGGCTGGCGCAACTTCGCGAACACCGAACGGCGGCTCGCGGAGCCGGGCGATCTGGCCGGCCTGAAGATCCGCACCGTGGTCGCCGACCTGCCGCAGGAACTGGTCCGCGCGCTGGGCGCGTCACCGACGCCGATCGCGTGGCCCGAACTGTTCACCTCGCTGCAGACCGGCGTGGTCGAGGGGTCGAAGAACGGCATCACCGACATCATGGGCATGAAGTTCCCGGATGCCGGCCTGCAATACATGACCCTGGACGGACACGCCTACATGGGCGCGCTCTGGATCATGAACAACGAGCGGTTCATGGGCATGGACGACGACCTCAAGCGCGTCGTGGTCGACGGGTTCAGCGCGCTCCAGCAGGCGACCTTCGCCAGCCCCAAGCGCAAGTCGATCGAGGCTTATGAAGAGTTCGTGTCCGGCGGCGGCGACCTCTACGTGCCCACGCCCGAGCAGAAGCAGGCGTTTCAGGACGCGGCGGCGCCGGTCTACGACTGGTTCGCGGCCAATGTGGATGGCGGCGAGGAGATGCTCCAGAACTTCCGCGACGCCATCGCCCAGGCCGAGGAGAGCGTGAATGCGCGCCGCTCGGCCGAGATGGAGTAACACCACCGGAACCCGGTGATCGGGGGCGGCCTGCGGGCCGCCCTTTTCGTTTGCGGACCGACCGGACCCGCGCCCGACCGGCGCGGATCATCCCGTCGACGCCGCCGCCCGCTTGAAGGTCAGCTTGACGCCCGCCTGCGCGGTCGCGGTGACGATGCCGATATCCCCCTTGCCCGACAGACCGAGGCTCACCTCGAACGCCTCCAGCCGGAACGCCGCATCCGACTCCGCGTCCAGCTTCGCGACCATCCGGTCTATGGCGCCCTGGGTCTTTTCGAGGCTCTCGATCAGCCGCTCGGTCGGGACCTCCGCGGCGGACGGGCCGAACCAGCGGCGCACCCGGTCGAGCGGGTTGCTCTGGAACTCGTCCGTGCCGGGGGTCGACGCGACCCCTCCGCCGCGCTCGTCTCCGAGGGGCGTCGCCCCGATGATTATGAAATCGTCCCCTGCCATCGCGTCACTCCTCACTCGTGAAGGTCAAGGCCCAGCAGGTCGGTCACCTGCCAGATCGCCTGCGCCATGCCGGTCTGCGTCGACCGGCCATGCTTGATCCCGGTATAGAGGCCCACGGCCCGGCGATCCGATTTCAGCCGCAGCAGCGCTCCGCTGTCGCCGGCCTTGCCGGTCTCGTCGAGATGGATGCGGTGGGCGTCGTAGGCACTGGAATTGTCGGGAAAGATCCATGTTCGCGTGATGCGGCCAGAGACGGTCCCGCTGACCGCGCCGTGAAAGGACACCTCCTCTCCGACAGCGGGATCCGGGTCGATGTCCAGCGGCACGGGCGCGGGCCTGCGGGCGCCGCATTCGATCATGGCGGCATCGACCCCCGCCGGGCAGAACGTGACGAGCTGTCCCATGCTGCCATCCGCCATGGCGACGTTGTCGCCCGGCGCCAGCCCGTTGACGGCATGCTTCGCCGTCAGAACGCGGTTGGGCATCATGTGGGTCCGCGCGTCGCTCGCCCAGCACGCCGCCGTCGCGTTCGACGGGTCGGGGGCGTGCAGCACCTCTGCCGCGACGAGGCGAACGACGGGAAGCTGGATCCCGGCGCCGGGCGACCCGACCGGGATGAACTCGGCGACGACCGGGTCCGTCACATCGCCCCCGCGATGGTCGTAGAGCGCCGCGCCGAAGACATAACCCGTCCCCTTGGCCGCATCCCGGACCCTCGTGTCCCGAGAGGCAGCCACGTCCGTCTCGACATAGCCTACCGCGAACTCTGCCTGCGGGGCGACATAGCCTTTCCTGTCCATCCGATCCGAGGGAACGCCCGTATCCACCCCGAACCCCGATGCGACGTTCGGCCCGTTCTCCCGCAGATACCGGGTCAGCCATTTCTGCCACGCATAGCCGCGGCTCAGCGGCCCGGCGCCCCCGTCCCGGTCGCGCAGGGAGGCGACCTTGTCCCTTTCGCCTTCGGTCCCGGCCTCCCAGGGCGGCATATCCGGGGGCAGGGCGCGCAGCATCGTCTCCAGGGTCAGGCTCATGCGGGGGCCCCTCCGGCTCGGTGCGATAGGTCACAGTTTTCGCGCGCCGGACCAGGTAGAGACAGTCAGGTTCCCCTTACTGCCCAGCCATTTCGGATATCGGTAGGCATAGGTTAACGTAAGGTAAGGAATCGGGTTGGCACGGGGAAGCCTGGCGAGGGGGATGCGATGACCGACGCGACCGAGACTGCCGAAGAAAAGCCGAAGCCCACCGGGATCCGCCGGTTCTTCGGGGATTTCCGCACCAAGCTCTGGGCCGCCGTGATCGCGTTGCTCGTCGGCGGCTCGATCGGCTACGGCGAGCGGTTCGTGGGCTGGATCGGGGGGCACGTCCAGGCGGGCCTTCGCGGGATGGTCGAGGAAGTCGTGACCGCCAAGCTGATCGCGGATCTGGCCGAGAGCGGCGACGACGCGATCCTGCGCCCCGCCATGGATGCAAGGATCGAAGCAGCGGTAGAGCAGGGCGGCCTGATTTCGGTCGCCTTCGCCGAACGCACGGACGCCGCCATCGAACGGCGCATGGACGCCGCGCTAGCCGAGGACGGGATCTATTCGGTCGCGATGGCCGAGCGGATCGACGCCGCGCTGGATGCGCGGGTGGGCACGGCGATGGCGGGCGAATTGCGCTTTTCATCTCAGGAGCCGACGCGGACGTTGCGGTTCTACGTCCCCGCCGACCATCAGGTCGATATGAGCCTGCGGGTCCGCGACCTCGAAGAGGGCGAAGTGATCCGCGTGGGGGCCGGCAGCTTCGGCGGCGCCGGCGGCGGCGAGGCGATCATCGACCGCAACGGCGTCTTCGACGTCTCCGAATTGCGGCAGCCGTCCGAGGGCATGATCGGTGTGGGGGCCAACCCGCTGGGGGCCCCATCGCTGGAGGAGGAACAGGGGCGGATGCGCAACCTCCTGCCGCTGACCCTCCGGCTGAGCCATCCCGACGAGGTGCTGGTCGCCGCGTCGGATGCCCGCAGCGCGCGGCCCGCCCTGCGCTCCGAGGCGCGGGTCGAATTCGTCGCCCTGCTCACGCCGCCCCTGAAGAAGAACCATGATTAGGGCCGCGATCCTGCTGGCAGGAGCACTCGGCGCCGCGCCGGCCGCCGCGCAGGAGACCTTCTCGTTCCCGCGTCCGGTGCCGCAGGTGACGGTTCCGTCGAAGCCGCTGCCGCAGGCCCAACCGGGCGGCGGCGTCCTGTTGCAGAACCTCTCGAGGCATCAGAGCGGTGTGGGCATCGGGGGGCCGACACACGACCGGGCGATCGGAGAGACCGTCGGCTCCCCGAACGCGTTAGGCGGCTTGCTGAGGGGTCTGGGACCAGCTTCGGACGACGAGGACGGCGCTCCACCCGCCGCCGATCCGGCACCCGCAGCGGATCCGAACCACGTCACCGCGATCGTCTCGGCCCCGGCGGCCGCGCCAAGGCCCGCGTCACCGCCCTCCGTCGCGCTCCGCACCGTGCAGAGCGGGCCGGTCGCCCTGCAGGTCGTGACCCTTCCGAACGCCGCGCGGGTCGAGATCGTGGCCCCGGATGCGGCGGGCCGCAAGGACGATGCCGGTCTCGTGCTGCTGGAGATCGCGACCGAGTACCAGCCCGACATCCTGATCTCGGGCGGCTATCTCTCGGCTTTCGTGCCTCCGACGGCGCTGGGGCTCGTCCGGGTCGGCGGGCGGGATATCTCGCGGATCCACCGTTCCTGGCTGACGACGGCCGTGTTCTGCACCGACGGGAGCGATCACCTCGTCCGCAGCTTCTCGCCCGAGATCGTCGAAGGGCGGACGGATTGCCTGCAGGCCGGGCCGATGGTCGTGGTCGACGGCGCCAGCCGGTACCCCGCCTCCGATCTGGTCGACGGCGAGGCGCGGCTGGCCGATCAGATCGTGATCCACACTTTCCTGTGCGAGGATGCCCAGGGGGCGCTGGTCATGGGCATCTCCGGCGCCGCCACCTTGCATGAACTCGGCCCCGCGCTGGTGGATGGTCTCGGCTGCCGCCAGGCGATGCGCCTGTCGGGACGTGAGACGGGCGGCATGTATCTCCGCGGGATCGGCCTGTTGGAGAATTCGCTGATCGCCCTTCCCAGCGCCATCGCGGTCCATGGTGTGTCCGTCCGCCGCCCGGCGGGCGACGAGATCCGGACCGGGATCTTCCGTTAGGGCCATCCGCGCCGCCGGGCCCGCGTGCCGGGCTGCTCGCGACGCATCACCCCCGCCCAGGGCGACACGGGCCCCGCCTCCCGGCGGATCAGTGCGCCAATGCCGCATTCCAAAGCCGATTGGTTCGGAAATGGGGACAATCGTACGGCGGGATGGCATCATCCCTCCACGGTTCTGCGCTACCCGTCGCGCAAATCGCGATGCAAAACGGAGCAGACACATGCGCGCGCCCCTCTTTTCCCTGCTGGCCCTTCTCCTCGCGCCCGCCGCGATGGCGCAGGATGCGACGACCGAGGCCGAGGCCCCGGCAGCCGACCCGATCGCCACCTTCTGCGAGGCGCAAGGCAAATCCGAAGACCAATGCAGCTGCGAGATCGAGTCGATGACCGGCATCTTCTCGGCCGAAGAGATGGCCGACATCCGCGAAGCCGCAGCGACCGAAGATCCGCAACTCGTGGCCGCCGCCGTGAGCCGGGGCATCGGCATCGACCTGAACAAGAACGACTTCTACAACGACGGCGTCGCCGCCTGCGACTAGCGCCGCGCCTCAGCGGAACGGGTACATCCAGACCTTGTAATCCGCAGCCAGCTCCAGCGCGTGGGCGATCTGTTCGGGCGTCATCTTCTTGACGACCTCTGCCTGGCTGATCGCCGCGTCCGGGTCGCCGCCGATGGCGGACAGCACGTACCACATGTAGGCGCGGGTCAGGTCGGGGGCGGGCATGCCGATCCCGACCTCGTAATACCAGCCGACCCCCGATTGCGCCCCCGGATGGCCCTTCATCGCGCTGCGCAGATACCATTCGAAGGCGCGCACCTCGTCCTTCTCGACGCCGAGGCCCAGCGCGTACATCACGCCGATCAGTTCCTCCGCATCGGCGTTGCCGGACCGGGCGGCGGGCCACAGCATCTCGCGCGCCTCCGCGAAGCGGCCCGCTTCCATGAGGTCGCGCGCTTCCTCGATATCCGCCGCGGCGGGGCTGGACAGCGCCAGCAGGGTGGCCAAGATCGCGGCATGACGCTTCATCGTCTTCTCCTCGCGCTGATCCTAGCCGCCGCGCCCGCCGGGGCGGAAGAGGTGACCTTCCATCCCTTCGACGAAGCCAGGGCGCGGATCGGGCAATTGCTGTTCTACGATCCGATCCTGTCGGGGAACCGCAACATCTCCTGCGGGACGTGCCACCATCACGAGACGTTCTCGGCCGACGGGCTGAGCCTCGGCATCGGCGAGGGCGGGCAGGGCGTCGGGACCGAGCGCACCGCCGGGCAGGGCGACGACGCGATCCGCAAGCGCGTGCCCCGCCACGCCCCCGCGCTCTGGAACGTGGGGGCTGTCGAGTTCACCCGCTTCTTCCATGACGGCCGCGTCGCACGCAGCCCGCATTACGAGGTGGGCTTCGACACCCCGGCCGAGGAATGGCTGCCCGAGGGGTTGCCGCACCTGCTGGCCGTGCAGGCGCTCTTCCCGATGGTCGCGCAGTTCGAGATGGCCGGAAACCCGCGCGAGAACGAGGTGGCGGGCGCCATCCACGACCGCGTGGACTATGCCTGGCCGATCCTGGCCAAGCGGGTGCGGACGATCCCGGATTACGGCGAGATGTTCGTGGCGGCCTTCGACGACGTCGCCACGCCCGAGGATGTGACGATCGTCCATATCGGCATCGCGCTGGCCGACTTCATGGGCTCCGAATGGCGCTCGCTGGATGCGCCCTACGATGCCTGGCGCGCAGGTCAAGCCACGCTGACCGCTGCGCAGGCGCGGGGCCATGACCTGTTCTTCGGGCGCGCGGGATGTGCGGAATGCCATTCCGGCCCGCTCTTCACCGACCATGAGTTCCACGCGCTGGCGCTGCCGCCCTTCGGCCCGGGCCGGACGCGCCGCTTCGACCCCCTGCCGCGCGACACCGGCCGCATGGCCGCCACCGACGATCTGGAGGACGCCTACCGCTTCCGCACGCCCTCCCTGCGCAACGTCGCGCTGACCGCCCCCTACGGCCATAACGGCGCCTACCCCACGCTCGACGGGATCGTCCGCCACCATGCCGACCCGGCCGCCGCGCTGGCCAAGTGGTCGCCCGCGATGGCCAGGCTGCCCGATGCGCCCTGGCTCGCCGCGACGGATTTCGTGATCCGCAACGACGTGCGGGAAATGGCGCGCGTCGCCGCCCGCGTGGACATCACGCCCGTCGCGCTGAGCGATGCCGATGTCGCGGATCTCGTCGCCTTCCTGAATGCGCTGACAGGGGGCGACAGCCGGGACGGGCGTCTGGGACGACCCGATGCGGTGCCCAGCGGGCTGCCGGTGGATTGACGTGACCCGCCTTCTCGTCGCCGGCATCTCGGTCATCGACTATGTCCACCGGATGGACGCGCTGCCCGAGGGCGGGGCCAAGTTCCGCTCCCACGGGTTCGAGCGGATCGGCGGCGGATGCGCGGCCAACGCCGCCGTGGGTGCCGCCAGGCTGGGCGCTGACGTCACCCTGCTGACGCGGCTTGGCGCGGATGCGGCGGGCGAGGAACTGGCCGGGATGCTGGGCGATGCGGGCGTGACGCTGCTGGCCGAACGGGGCGGGCGGCAGCCCCTCTCCTCGGTCATGATCGACGCCGCCGGGGAACGGATGATCGTCAACTTCCCCGGCGCCGACCTGCCCGAGACGGTGCCCGACCTGCCGGATTTCGATGCGGCCCTCGTCGATTTCCGCTGGCCCCGCGCCTCCGAGGCCGTCCTGCGCGCCGCGCGCGACCGGGGCCGCCCCGGCGTCGTCGACGGAGAGCGGCGGACCCCCGAGGCGGGCGCGGCGCTGGCCAGCCATGTCGTCTTCTCGACGCAGGGCCTGGCCGATTTCACCGGCGAGGCCGATCCCGACCGGGGATTGGCCCGCGCCGCCGCGCGCCTGCCGGGCCGCGTCGCCTATACGGACGGGCCGCGCGGCACGATCTGGGCCGACGGGCCGCATGTCCCGGCCCCCGAGATCCGGGCGGTGGATACTTTGGGCGCGGGCGACCTGTGGCACGGCGCCTTCGCCCTGGCGCTGGGACGCGGCGACACCCTTGCGGATGCGTCGCGCTTCGCCAATCGTGCGGCAGCGATCAAATGCAGCCGGTCGGGGGGATGGGAGGTCTATCCCGACGCGGCGGAGCTGAGGGAGTTTCCATGAAGATCGGGATCCTGCCGCTGGCGCGGCCGACCTTCGACGTGGCCTATGCCGAAGAGAAGCTGGCCGCGATGCTGGCGGCGCTCGACGCTTGGGCGGGGGCGGCGCATTCGGTCGTGGGCCCGCGCAGCCTGCTGATGGGGCCGGACGAGGACGCGCTGGGGCAGGTCGCGGACGCGGATGTGCTGCTGATCCTTCAGGTGACCTTTACCGATGCCGCCTTCGCCACCCGCGCGGTCGCCGGGCATCCGGGCCGCGTCGCGATCTGGGCCGCGCGCGAGCCTCGCGCCGGGGGGCGCCTGCGGCTGAACGCCTTCTGCGGGCTCAACCTGCTGTCCCACGCGCTGGGGCTCAACGACCGGCGGTTCGCCTGGGCTTACGGAGAGGCCGATCTCGACGCCCTGCTGACCGGGCCCGAGGTCGCGCCCGTCTTCGGCGCGCCCTCGGACGCCCCGCCCGTGGCACCGCGCCCGCTTCGGATCGGACGGATCGGAGAGCATCCCGAGGGCTTCGACACCTGCCGCTACAATGCGCCCCGCCTGCGCGCGCTCACCGGCGCCGAGGTGGTGACGATGGATCTCTCCGCGCTCTTCGATCGGGCCAGGGGGGTCGAGGCACAGGCCGTCGCGCCCTACCGCGAGAAGGCGGCAGCGCTGGCGGGTGTGGACGATCTGGACGCCGGGGAGCTGGACCGCTCGCTGCGCCTCGCCGCCGCGCTGGACGGCATCCGCACCGAGGAACGGCTCGACGCGATGGCGATCCGCTGCTGGCCCGAGACCTTCACCGAATATGGCGGCGCGGTCTGCGGCGCGGTCTCGATGTTGGGCGAGGCCCGCACGCCCTGCGCCTGCGAGGCCGACGTCTACGGCGCCGTCACCCAGGCGATCCTGCAGGACGTGGCCGATGCGCCGGTCTTTCTGGCCGACATCGTCGACATGGAGGGCGAGACCGGCATCGTCTGGCATTGCGGCCAGGCCCCGGCCTCGATGGCGGCGGGCGGGATGGCCGCGACCGTGCACACCAATCGCCGTCAGGCACTGCTCTACGAGTTCACGCTCAGGCCCGGCCGGGTGACGCTGTTCCGCCTGAGCCAGGCCCATGGCCGCCATCAGGCCGTGATCGCGACCGGCGAGGCGGTCGACGCGCCCATGGCGTTCACCGGCACCTCCGGCACGATCCGCTGGGACCGGCCCGACATGGCCGACGCGCTGATCGCCAGCGGGTTGGAGCACCACATGGCGCTGGCCTATGGCGACCATTCCGAAGCGCTGCGCGGCGTCGCGGCGCATCTCGACATTCCTGTTCTGGAGTTGGGCGCATGATCCGATACGGCCTGATCGGCGGCGGCATGATGGGGCAGGAGCATATCCGCAACATCAACCTCCTGGAGGGCGCGCGGGTGACGGCCGTGGCCGACCCGGACGAGGGGATGCGGCGCCTCAGCCTCGCGACCGCGCAATCCAATCGCGGCTACCTGACCGCCGAGGACCTGATCGCGCGCGAAGAGGTGGACGCCTACCTGGTGGCGGCGCCCAACGACCTGCATGCGGGCCTCGTCCAGCGCCTTCTGGCCACCGACAAGCCGATCCTCGTGGAAAAGCCGCTGGCCACCACCACCGCGGATTGCCGCGACCTGCTCAACATGGCCAAGGGGCGTCGCGCGCCGGTCTGGGTGGCGATGGAGTACCGCTACATGCCGCCCGTCCAGCACATGCTGGCGGCGCTGGATCAGGGGGCCACCGGGACCCCGCGCATGGTCTCGATCCGCGAGCACCGCTTTCCGTTCCTTCCCAAGGTGGATGCCTGGAACCGCTTCAATGCCCGCACCGGCGGAACGCTGGTCGAGAAGTGCTGCCATTTCTGGGATCTGATGCGCCTGATTCTGCGCGCCGATCCCGTCCGGGTCTATGCCAGCGCCGGCATCGACGTGAACCACCGGGACGAGCGCTATTACGGCGCCCGTCCCGACATCGTGGACAACGCCTTCGTGGTCGTAGACTTCTCGAACGGCGCGAGGGGGATGCTGGACCTGTGCATGTTCGCCGAAGGCTCCCACTGGCAGGAGCAGATCGCGGTGACCGGGGAAAACGCGCGGATCGAGGCGTTCATCCCGGGACCGGCGCGCTTTGCCCCCGACGGCAAGCCCCGTGAGGCCGAGGTCGTCACCTCGATCCGCGCGCTCAAGGAGGAGGTGCGGGAAGTCGTCCACACCCCGCCCGAATTGCTGATCGCGGGAGACCATCACGGCAGCACCTTCTACCAGCACGAGCGGTTCCTGAAGCTGGTGCGCGAGGGAGGCGGGGTGCCGGAGGTGACGCTGGACGACGGCTACTGGTCCGTGCTCGTGGGCGAGGCCGCCGAGGAATCGGCCCGCTCGGGCCAGGCGATCGACCTGCGGGGCCGCGGGGCGTGACCGGGCGGACGCCGCGCCGTCGGAAAGGGCAGGAGCGAGGGGCCAGCCCCTCGCGCTCCCCGGGATACTTCCGAAGCGAAGAAGAGGGCGCGGCGTGATCCTGATCACCGAATTCATGGACGAGGCCTGGGTCGACTGGCTGCGCGCCCGGACCGATATCGACTACCAGCCCGACCTGCCGGACCGGCCGGACGATCTGGCGCGGTCGGCGACGGGCGCGGCGGCGCTGATCGTGCGCAACCGGACGCAGGTGCGGGGCGATCTGCTGGACACGGGCTTCCGCGTCGTCGGGCGTCTGGGCGTGGGGCTCGACAATATCGACACCGATGGCTGCCGCGCGCGGGGGATCGAGGTGATCCCCGCCACCGGCGCGAACACCCTGTCGGTCGCGGAATACGTGGTCACCACCGCGGCGATGCTGCTGCGGGGCGCCTATTTCATGCGTCCGGCGATGGAGGCGGGCGATTGGCCGCGCGGCCCCGCCGGACAGGGACGGGAGATCGCGGGCAAGGTGCTGGGCCTGCTGGGCTACGGTGCCATCGCGCGCGAGGCCGCCCGGCTGGGCCGCGCGCTGGGCATGTCGGTGATCGCCCACGATCCCTTTGCCGGCGACTTCGAGGGGGCCGAGGCCGTGACGCGCGACGCCCTTCTGGCGCGGGCCGATGTCGTCTCCCTGCACGTCCCGCTGACCGAAGAGACGAAGGGCCTGATCGGCGCGGGCGCGCTGGCCGCGATGAAGCCGGGCGCGGTGCTGGTCAACGCGGCGCGCGGCGGGATCGTTGACGAGCGCGCGCTCTGCGACGCGCTCCGGGACGGTCGGCTGGCGGGCGCGGCGCTCGATTGCTTCGCAACCGAGCCGCTGGGCGCGGAGAACCCCTTCGCGGACGTGCCCAACCTGATCCTGACGCCCCATGTGGGGGGCGTGACCGCCGAGGCGAATGCCCGCGTCAGCGAGATGATCGCGCGGGCGGTGGCCGATCGGCTGGACCTGCCCGCCTGAGCGGTGGCGCAACCGGCGGGCGACCCGTGGACGCGCGCGGGGGTCGCCCGCTACACTCCCGGCGTCGCACCGCAGAGAAGGCTTTGCCATGACCCTGAACGAGATCGCCGCCGAACTGGTCGCCGGATGCCGCGAGGAGCGGGAGGGCGAGAATCTGGACAAGCTCTACGCCCCCGATGCCGTCAGCGTGGAGGCCGCCGATTTCGGCCAGGGGCGCGAAGCGCAGGGCATCGAGGCGATCAAGGCCAAGCATGCCGGATGGAACGCCATGTTCGAGGTTCTGGACCACAGCGCCTCGGATCCGATGCCCCATGGCGACGACCGCTTCGCCGTCATCTTCGAGGCGAAGACGAAGAACCGCGAGACCGGCGAGGTCGACGAGATGAAGGAGGTCGCCGTCTACCACGTCTATGACGGCAGAATCGTGCGCGAGGAGTTCTTCTACCCCACGGGCTGACGCGCCGCCGCCGCATTCGGGTCCGGCCCGCCACACCACGCTACACTTCTGCACCGCCCCCTCTTGCGCGGGCGGGCGGGACGAGGCGACCTGCGGACCATGCGCGCCGCCGTCAAACGCCTCGCCGCCCGCTTTTTCGAAGGGGCCATCGTGACTTTCGCGCGCTTCGTCTGCGCGCCCCGCGTCATGCTTGACGAGCCGCTGGATGCCGGCCCGTCCCGCGTCTTCATCGCCAATCACGGCTCGAATGCCGATACGATCCTGATCTGGGCCGCGCTGCCGCCCGAGATGCGGCGCAGCCTGCGGCCCGTGGCCGCCGCCGACTACTGGCTGACCAGCCGCTTCCGCGCCTTCATCGGCCGCGATGTCTTCCGCATCCTCCCGGTGGAACGCGACCCCGAGGCCCGCACGGGCGATCCCATCGCCGACATGGCCAGCGCCCTCGAGGCGGGGCACTCGCTGATCCTGTTCCCCGAGGGCCGCCGCAATCCCGGCCCCGAACGGCTGCTGCCGTTCAAGACCGGCATCTATCACCTGTCGCAGGCCCGCCCCGGCACCGAATTCGTGCCGATCTGGATCGACAACCTGAATGGCGTCCTCCCCCGCGGAGAACTGGTGCCCGTGCCGCTGATCTGCACCCTGCGCTTCGGCGCGGCCCTTGTGCTGGAGCGGGACGAGGACAAGGCCGCGTTCCTGGCACGGGCCGAGGCGGCCGTCCTGGCCCTCGCCCCCGACGCGCCGGCCGAGGACACACCGCAGGAGGTCGCCCATGGCGCTTGAACTCGCGCTTCTCTTCGGGGGGTTGTTCCTCGTGCTGATCGTGGCCAGCGTTGTGACCGACTACATCGCCCCGCGCATCGACGCCGAGACGCTGGCCAACCTGCGCGATCGCCTGCGCGCCTGGTGGGCGATGATCGGCATCCTGGCGGTGGCCTTCCTGCTGGGCCGGGCCGGCCTGATCATCCTCTTCGCCTTTTGCAGCTTCGCCGTCCTGCGCGAGTTCTTCACCCTGGTCGACCGCACGCGCGCGGACCACTACGCGCTGTTCGGGTCGTTCGCGCTGGCCCTGCCGATCCAGTACGCTGCGATCTGGATCGAATGGTACGGCTTCTACTCGATCTACATCCCCGTCTACGCCTTCCTTCTGGCCCCCGTCCTGTCGGTCCTGCGCGGGCAGACCGAAGGCTTCCTGGCCCGCGTGAGCCAGGTGCAATGGGGCCTGATGATCGCCGTCTTCTGCATCAGCCACGTCCCCGCGCTCCTGTCGCTGGACATCCCCGGCTTCGAGGGCCGCCAGATCCTGCTGGTCGCCTTCCTGCTGCTGGTCGTGCAGTCCAGCGACGTGCTGCAATATGTCTGGGGCAAGACGCTGGGCCGCACCAAGCTGGCGCCGCAGGTCTCTCCGTCCAAGACGTGGGAGGGGCTGATCGGCGGCGTCCTCTCGGCCAGCGTCATCGGCGCGCTTCTGCACGGGCTGACGCCGTTCGGGCCCGTCGCCGCCTTCGGGATGGCGTTCCTCGCGGCGATCATGGGCGCCTTCGGAGGTCTGGTCCTGTCCGCGATCAAGCGCGACCGGGGGGTGAAGGATTGGGGCCACGGCATCGCGGGGCATGGCGGCTTTCTCGACCGTCTGGACGGGGTCGCCTTCGCGGCGCCGGTCTTCTTCCACCTGACCCGCTACGCGTGGACCCCGTGACCGAGGGACGCCGACCTCTCGCCGTGCGCGGCACCGGATGGGCGCAGGCGGCGGCGCGGCGCCTGACCGCGCGCGGAGTGGCGCCCGACACGATCTCAAAGGCGTCGCTGGTCTTCGCGGCGGCGGCCTTCGCGTGCTTCTGGGCGGCGGGGCAGGGCGTATGGCCGTTTCTGCTGGTGGGGGCGGCCTGCGTGCAGGGCCGGCTCTTGTGCAACCTCTTCGACGGGATGGTCGCGGTGGAGGGCGGACGCGGCGGGCCCGAAGGTCCGTTCTGGAACGAGGTGCCGGACCGCCCCGCCGACCTGCTGATCCTCACAGGTGCCGGCCTGGCCTGCGGCTCGCTGGCGCTGGGCCTCGCGGCCGGCGGGGCGGCGCTGATGACGGCCTATCTGCGCGCGATGTCGGTGGCGCTGGGACGCGGAGAGGATTTCGGTGGACCCTTCGCCAAGCAGCAACGCATGGCCGCCGTGACGGTCGCCGCCCTGATCGGCGCGGCCGAGGCGGCCATCTGGGGCACCGCCTGGGCCATGACGGCCGCGCTCTGGCTGGTGACGCTGGGCGGGGCGTTGACGGCCTGGCTCAGGGGGCGGCGGCTTCTGTCGGCGCTGGCCGCCAATCGGGCGGAATGACCGGCGCCGCGGCCAGAAGGTCGCGCGTATAGGGATGGGCAGGGGCGTCGAAGACCTCGACCCCCTCCTCGACGATCCGGCCTGCGCGCATGACCAGCACCCGGTCGCAGACCGCGCGCACCACGGTCAGATCGTGGCTGATGAACAGGTAGGACAGGCCCATCCGTTCTTGAAGGTCGCGCAGCAGCGCCAGCACCTGCGCGCGCACCCGCACGTCCAGCGCGCTGACGGCCTCGTCGAGGACGACGATTTCCGGCTCGGTGATCAGGGCGCGTGCGATGGCGATGCGCTGACGCTGGCCGCCGCTGAACTCATGGGGATACTTGGCCATGTCCCCTGTACTCAGGCCCACGGCTTCCAGCGCGGCGCCCACCCGGTCGCGCCAGTCGCGCGGGCGGCCCGTCAGGTGGAACGGCTCGGCCACCAGCTTGGCGACGCTCCAGCGCGGGTCGAAGCTGCCATAGGGGTCCTGGAAGACGACGCTGATCCGCGCCCGGTCCGCGAAGGTCATCGCCGTGCCCCCCGGCCGGCCCAGCAGACGGATCGCGCCGCCCTGCACCGGCTCCAGCCCCAGGAGCGCGCGCGTGAGCGTGGACTTGCCGCAGCCGCTCTCGCCCACCAGACCCAGCGCCTCGCCATGGTTCAGCACCAGCGACACGCCATCGACCGCCGCCAGATCGCCGTAGCGCCGCACCAGGTCCTCGGCCTCCAGCACCGGGCGCGCCGGCACCTCGCGCCGCACCCGCGGGGCCGGGGAAGAGGCCGCCAGCAGGTCGCGCGTATAGGGATGGCGCATCTCGCGGAACAGCGGCTCCGTCGCGCCCGCCTCGACGACGGCGCCGTCCTTCATGACGGCCACCCGGTCGGCGCGGCCCGCCACGACGCCCAGATCGTGGGTGATCAGCACCATGCCGATCCGCTCCTCCTCGACGAGGCCGCGCAGCAGGTCCAGCACCTGCGCCTGCGTCGTCACGTCCAGCGCCGTCGTGGGCTCGTCCGCGATCAGCAGGCGCGGATGGCGGGCGATGGCCATGGCGATGCAGACCCGCTGGCGCTGCCCGCCCGACAGCTCGTGGGGGTAGCGGTCCAGCGGGATCGACCCCAGCCCCACCCGGTCCAGCCGGTCGCGGGCGACCGCCTCCGCCTCGGCCCGGCCGGTTCCGCGCAGGCGCAGCGTCTCCGCCACCTGACGCCCGATCGTGTGGACCGGGTTCAGCGCGGTCATCGGCTCCTGGAAGATCATGCCGATCTCCTCGCCGCGCACGCCCAGCCAGTCCCGCTCGCGCAGATCCAGCAGATCGCGCCCCGCCAGCGCAACGCGACCCGAAGCCCGCGCCGCGCGCGGCAGCAGCCCCATGCAGGCCAGCGCCGTCATCGACTTGCCCGACCCGCTCTCGCCCACCAGCCCCAGCACTTCGCCCGGCGGCAGGCTCAGGGACACGTCCCGCAGGATCGGCGCCCCCCCGATGGAGACCGAGAGCCCCTCGACCTCCAGCAGAGCCGCGCCCGTCTTCTTCGCTTCGGAAATATCCCGGGGAGCGCGAGGGGCTGGCCCCTCGCCCCCGCCCGTGCCGTCCGCGCTCACGCCCGCAACCTCCGCAGGCGCGGGTCCAGCAGGTCCCGCAAGCCGTCGCCCAGCAGGTTCAGGCCCAGCACGGTCACCACGATGGCCAGCCCCGGCAGCAGTGCCAGCGACGGGGCGGAGTAGATCATCGTCTGCGCCTCGGACAGCATCCGGCCCCAGGAGGCGGTGGGCGGCTGCGCGCCGAGCCCCACATAGGACAGAGCCGCCTCCGCGAGGATCCCCAGAGAGAACTGGATCGTCGCCTGCACGATCAGCAGGTTGGCGATGTTGGGCAGCACGTGCTGCACCGAGATCCGCGCCGCGCCCTTGCCCGCCACCCGCGCCGCCATGACGTAATCCAGCGTCCAGATCGGCAGCGCGCCGCCCCGGGCCACGCGGGCGAAGACGGGGATGTTGAAGATGCCGATGGCGAGGATCGCGTTGACGGCGCTGGGCCCGAAGACGGCGGTGATCAGGATCGCGATGACCAGCGACGGGAACGCGAAGACCAAGTCGTTGCCCCGCATCACCACCTCGTCGATCCAGCTTCCCCGCCGCGCCGCCGCCAGCAGGCCCAGCGGCACGCCCGCCACGATGCCGATGCCGACGGCCACAAGGGCCACCGCGATCGAGGTCCGCGCGCCCTCCATCAGCAGCGAAACCATGTCCCGCCCCAACTGATCCGTGCCCAGCCAATGGGCGGCCGAGGGCGGCTGCAGCCGGGCCCCGATCTCCAGCCGGGTGATGTCGTGGGGCGTCCAGACCAGCGACAGCGCGGCCATTGCCGCCACGGCCGCCGTGATCGCCGCCCCGATCCACAGCGCCGGGCTCCCGCGGGTCGGGCTACCGCGCACGGGGTCGCCTCAGGCGCGGATCGGCCAGCGTGTAGGCGACCTCGACCAGGAAGGTGACCAGGATCACAGCCGCCACCAGCAGCATCGTCACCGATTGCACGACGATCAGGTCGCGCGCCGTGATCCCCTGGAAGATCAGCCGCCCCAAGCCCGGCAGAAAGAAGACGTTCTCGATGATGATCGCCCCGGCCAAAAGGAAGCTGAATTGCAGGCCCATGATCGTCAGCACCGGGATCAGCGCGTTGCGCAGGGCGTGGCGCCAGACCACGGCCCGGCGGCTCAGCCCCTTGGCGCGGGCGGTGCGGATATAGTCCTGATCCAGCGTGTCCAGAACGGCCGAGCGCAGGACCCGCGCCAGGATCGACGCCTGCGGCAGGGCCAGCGCGACTGCGGGCAGCGTCAGCGCCTTGAGCGCGCCGCCCGGATCGGACCAGCCGGGAAAGCCGCCGGCGCTGAACCAGCGCAGCCCGACGGCGAAGACGAGCACCAGCAGCATGGCGAACCAGAAATTCGGGATCGCGATGCCGAGCTGCGTCGCGCCCATCACGCCCCAATCCGCCGGCCCGCCCCGCCGCGTGGCCGCCAGCAGGCCCACGGGCAGGGCGATGGCCACGGTGAGCGCCAGCGATAGCAGCGCCAGAGGCACGCTCACGCCCACCCGGTCGGCCACCAGTTCGGCCACGGGCACGCGGTAGGTGTAGGACGTCCCGAAATCCCCGCGCAGCATGCCCCCGGCCCAGCCCAGATACCGCTCCGCCAGCGACCCCTCCAACCCCAGTTCGGCGCGCAGGGCGGCCACGGTGTCGGGCCGCGCATTCAGGCCCAGCATGAAGGCCGCCGGGTCGCCGGGAACCGCCTGCAACGCCAGAAAGATCACCACGCTCGCCACGACCAGCGACAGGACGAGCGAGACGGCGCGACGGGCGAGGGCGGACAGCATGCGCCGACGCTACCGCGCCCGCGGGCGGGGGTGAAGCGCGGTGTCGGGGGCGGGCCGGCTTGCTTTCATGCAGCGCCGGATCCCATGCGCGAACGGGCGATCTGCGTGCCGTCGGGGGCGCGACCAGGGGGACATGCGACGACGAGGCTGCTCATCGCCTGTCGCCCGGCGCGCGTCCGTATGGACGCCCGCCGGGGTTGGCGTCGTCTGCACGATCGACGTTCCGGTCAGTGCGAGCCCGAGCGACGTGATCCTCTTCCGCGCACCGGGCGTTGTCGCGAAAACCGAGCCCGCCGCCGACGCCCGGCCGGGCAGAAGTGAGGTCTGGCAGAGGCCCCGTTCTCCCGTCCGTGAAGCTGGCCCCGTGTCCCCCGCTCCGGTCC
This sequence comes from Jannaschia aquimarina, assembly GCF_000877395.1. Taxonomy (GTDB): domain Bacteria; phylum Pseudomonadota; class Alphaproteobacteria; order Rhodobacterales; family Rhodobacteraceae; genus Jannaschia; species Jannaschia aquimarina. The sequence continues at coordinate 19,917 of NZ_JYFE01000028.1, forward strand.
TGGTCGTCGCGGATGCAGCCGTTCATCTTCGTAAACGTGGGAGCCGCAGAAAGCCCGGCACCGCCTGTGCAGACGGGGGGTGCACGGGGGGTGCACGGGGGGTGCACAGCGATTTTAGGTCCAGATTCCGGCTCTGGCGCCCGATCTGGCCCTATCGTTAACCTCGGTTAACGCGCTGTCCGCCCCCGCGACATGATGTTGCGTCACGATTGACCCCGGGACAACCGATGCCCATACCACGCCGCAACTTTGCATGTGCAGCATCAGGGGAAAGCCATGGCCGAAGCCGTCGAACGCGAGAGCATGGAATACGATGTCGTCATCGTCGGCGCCGGTCCGGCGGGCCTGTCCGCCGCCATCCGCCTCAAGCAGCTCGACGCCGATCTCAACGTCGTGGTGCTCGAGAAGGGCTCCGAGGTCGGCGCCCATATCCTGTCGGGCGCGGTCCTCGATCCGGTCGGTCTGGACGCGCTGATGCCCGACTGGAAGGACAGGGGCGCGCCGCTGAACGTGCCTGTAACCTCCGACAAGTTCTACGTTCTGGGCGAGGAGGGGCGCGTCGGCGTCCCCACCGCCATGATGCCGCCGCTGATGTCGAACCACGGCGCCTACATCGTCTCGATGGGCAATGTCTGCCGCTGGATGGCCGAGCAGGCCGAGGCGCTGGGCGTCGAGGTCTTCCCCGGCATGGCCTGTTCGGAACTGGTCTTCGACGGCGACCGGGTGGCCGGCGTGGTGGCCGGAGAGTTCGGCAAGAACCCCGACGGCACCATCGGCGACGGCTACGAGCCGGGGATGGAGCTGCGCGGCAAGTACGTCCTGCTGGGCGAAGGCGTGCGTGGCAGCCTCTCCAAGCAGGTGATCGCGAAGTACGGTCTCGACGCCGATGCCGAGCCGCAGAAATACGGCCTCGGCATGAAGGAGCTGTGGGAGATCGACCCCGCGAAGCACAAGCCCGGCAGCGTCCTGCACACGATGGGATGGCCGCTGGGCTCGAATGCCGGCGGGGGCTCCTTCATCTATCACCTTGACAACAATCAGGTCTATGTCGGCTTCGTCGTCCACCTGAACTACAAGAACCCCTATGTGAACCCGTACCTGTCGTTCCAGCAATTCAAGCACCATCCCATGGTCGCAGAGCTGCTGGAGGGCGGAAAGCGGGTGTCCTACGGCGCCCGCGCGATCACCGAGGGCGGCTGGCAATCGCTGCCCAGGACCGTCTTTCCCGGCGGCGCGCTGCTGGGCTGTGCGGCGGGCATGGTCAATGTCCCGCGCATCAAGGGCAACCATAACGCGATGCTGTCGGGCAAGGCCGCGGCCGAGGCGGCCTACGAGGCGATCCAGGCGGGGCGCGAGGGCGACGTGCTGGAGGCCTACGACACCGAAGTGCGCGACGGGGCCATCGGCAAGGACCTCAAGCGCGTACGCAACGTCAAGCCGCTCTGGTCGAATTACGGCCTGACGGCGTCGCTTGTGGGTGGCGGCTTCGACATGTGGGTGGCGAACGTCACCGGATGGAACCCGCTGGGCACCCGGAGCCACGGCAAGTCCGACGCCGCCTCGACCGAGCCCGCCTCCAAGCACAAGCCGATCGACTACCCCAAGCCCGACGGCAAGCTCAGCTTCGACCGCCTGACCAATGTGGCCTTCAGCTTCACCAACCACGAAGAGAGCCAGCCGGCCCACCTGACGCTCAAGAACCCGGACGTGCCGGTCGAGATCGACCTCAGGCAATATGACGGCCCGTCCAGCCGCTATTGCCCGGCCGGCGTCTACGAATTCGTCGGAGAAGGCGACGACGCGCGTTTCGTCATCAACTTCCAGAACTGCGTCCACTGCAAGACCTGCGACATCAAGGATCCGGCGCAGAACATCGTCTGGACCACGCCACAAGGCGGCGACGGGCCGAATTACCCGAATATGTGACCCGTAATCGGGTAACGTGCACGGGCGGCGGACAGGGCTTGATCGGGCGGCTGCTCGACCGGAGGGCTGCGTCATCCGGACGATTTCGCGCTGAAGCTGTGGCAAGATCGGGCCGACGCGCCCTGAGGGCCGCACAGGCGCGAATATCTGCCCGTGGCCGCGTTGCATCCGCGAGTCGGGACCCGTAGCGTGCGGCGACTGGCCGACCGTTCCGGCCACCGGAGGACCGCCATGTTCCGCACGCTCATTCTCGCGACCGCGCTGCTCGTGCCTGCCACGGTGCAGGCGCAGAACGTCGCCGGACCGTATCTGGCCGCCCGCGTGGCCGGGTTCTCCAACGATTATGCCGTCGCCGCGCGCAACTTCGACCGCCTGCTGCGCCGCGACGACGTTCCGGATGCCGTGTTGGACAACGCCATCGTGGTCTATTCCGCGCTCGGCCGCTTCGACCGCGCCGCGCAGGCTGCGACCCGTCTGGAAGAGATGGGCCGTCCCAGCCGGTTCGGCGCCAGCGCCCAGATGGTCGATGCGCTGATCAAGGGAGAGATCGGGCAGGCCCACGACATGCTGAGCGGCGACGAAGGCGTCGGGGGGGCCTTGCTCGACGGTCTCCTGCTGGGCTGGATCGCGATGGCCGAAGACGACCTGGACGGTGCGCGCGCGGCCTTTGACGCCCTGGCGGAACAGCCGGGCTTCGATTCCTTTGCGCATCTGCACTTGGCCTACGCGCTCGCCTCCGCAGGCGAATTCGAGGAGGCGCAGGGCCTTCTCTCCGGTGAGACGGAGGGACCGCTCAACCTGACGACCCGCGGGGTCGAGGCGCAGGCGCAGGTCCTGATGCAGCTCGACCGGTCCGACGATGCGCTTGAGCTTCTGGAACAGGCGAACGCGGCGACGAATTCCCCGATCCTACAGGATCTGCAGGCCCGCATCGAGGCCGGGGAAGAGATCCCCTGGACCTTCCTGCCGGACGCCCGCGCGGGCATGGCCGAAGCGTTCTTCACCCTCGCCGCGATCCTCGCCGGCGAGACCTCGGCGACTTTCACGCTCCTGAACGCGCAGGCGACTATCTCGCTGCGTCCCGACCATGTCGATGGCCTGATCCTCGTCGGAGAGTTGTTCGACAGCCAGGACCAGTATGCGCTCGCCGCCGAAGTGTTGCGCCGCGTGCCCGCCAATCATCCGGCCTTCTTCGGGGCGGAGATCGCGCGGAGCGAAGTGCTGCTCTCCTCCGAACGGGAAGAGGCCGCCGTCGAAGTGTTGCAAGGACTGACCCGCGACCTGCCGGAAAACGCGAATGTCTGGATTGCGCTTGGCGACACCCTGCGGCGTCTCGACCGGTTCGAGGGCGCGGCGGACGCCTATAACAGGGCGATCGATCTGCAGGACGAGATCGAGCCGCGCGACTGGTTCCTGTTCTACGCCCGCGGCATCGCCTACGAGCGGACGGACCGCTTCGATCTGGCGGAGCCGGATTTCCGCCGCGCGCTGGAGTTGAACCCGGATCAGCCGTTGGTGCTGAACTATCTCGGCTATTCGCTGGTCGAGGAACGCATCAAGCTGGACGAGGCGCTGGACATGATCGAGCGCGCCGTCGAGGCGCGACCCGACGACGGCTACATCACCGACAGTCTGGGCTGGGTGCTCTATCGCCTCGGCCGGTTCGAAGAGGCGGTCGCCCCGATGGAGCGGGCGGTGCAACTGACGCCGCTCGACCCGCTCATCAACGACCATCTGGGCGACGTGCTCTGGATGGTGGGCCGCAAGCGCGAGGCGCGGTTCCAGTGGCGCCGGGCCCTGAGCCTCGAGCCCGAGGAGCAGTCCGAGGTCGAGCGCATCCGCCGCAAGCTGGATGTCGGGCTCGACGTCGTGCTGGAGGAGGAAGGCGGCGTCGGCGCACGGGAGACCGCGCAGGACTAGGCCCGCGTGACGGCCCATGTCGCGCCGGCCAAGGTCAACCTGTCGCTGCATGTGACGGGGCGGCGGGCGGACGGTCGCCATGATCTGGACAGTCTCGTCGCTTTTGCCGATGTCGGTGACCGCCTCACGGTCGCGCCGGGGGACAGGCTGTCCGTCAGCGGACCCTTCGCCGCCGGTGTTCCGACGGATGACAGCAACCTGATCCGCCGCGCCTTGCGGGAGGCGGGCGAGAGGCGCAACGTGGCCCTCGACAAACGGCTGCCCCACCCCGCCGGGATCGGCGGCGGCTCGTCGGATGCGGCGGCGGTGCTGAGGGCGGTCGGGACGGATCTTTCGGTCGAGACGCTGATGGCTTTGGGGGCGGACCTGCCGGTCTGCCTGCTTGCGCGGGGCGCGCGGATGCGCGGCGCCGGAGAGCGGGTGGAGCCCGTCGACTTGCCGCCCCTTCCCGCGGTGCTGGTCAATCCGGGTGTTCCCGTGCCCACCGGCGCCGTCTTTGCGGGCCTCGCGCGTCGTGACAATGCGCCCATGCCGGACCGGTTGCCGGACTGGCCCGACGCCGCCGCCCTGACCGACTGGCTGACCGGGATGCGCAACGATCTGGAGCCGCCGGCGCGGGCGTTGGCGCCCCCGATCGACGAGGCGCTTGCGGCCCTCCGCGACAGCGGGGCCGACCTCGCTCGTATGTCGGGATCCGGGGCGACCTGCTTCGGCCTCTATGCCGACAAGACAGGGGCCGAGCGCGCGGCGGCGGCGCTCGGACGTCCGGACTGGTGGGTGCAGGCGACCGTTCTGAGCTAGCGACCTATTCGGCCCGCGCGACCACGTAATCGGCCAGATCCGCCAGCAGATCGCGCAGGTCGTGCGGCGGCAGACGGTCCAGAGCGGCCTTGGCCCGGTCACGCCAGGCCAGCGCCTCGCTCCGGGTCTCCTCCAGGGTGCCATGCCGCTCGACGATGGCGCGCGCGCGCCCGAAATCGTCCGAACGGCCCTTTTCGATCGCTTCCCGCCAGAATGACCGCTCCTCTTCGTCGCCGCGCTCCAGCGCACGGATCACGGGCAGCGTCAGCTTCCCCTCGCGGAAATCGTCGCCGAGATTCTTGCCGATCCCGTCGCCCGCCCCGCCGTAATCGAGCCAGTCGTCGACCATCTGGAAGCTGATCCCCAGCGCGTCGCCGAATTCGGCCAGCGCGCGCACCTGATCCTCGGGCGCGCCGGCGAGGACGCCGCCCACCTCGGCCGCGGCCTCGAACAGGGCGGCGGTCTTGCCGCGGACGACGCGCAGATAGGTCTCTTCGGTCGTGGCGAGGTTTCTCGCGGCAGAGAGTTGCAGCACCTCGCCCTCGGCGATCGTGGCGGCGGCGCCGGACAGGATGTCGAGCACGCGCAGGGATCCCGTCTCGACCATCAACTGAAAGCTGCGCGCGAACAGGTAATCCCCCACGAGCACGCTGGACGGATTGTCCCAGAGCAGGTTCGCCGTCGGCCGCCCCCGTCGCTGGGTGCTTTCGTCGACGACATCGTCATGCAGCAGCGTCGCGGTATGAATGAACTCGACCGTGGCGGCCAGCTTGATATGGTCCTCGCCCTCATGGCCCATCATCCGGGCCGTGGCGACCGTGATCAGCGGCCGCACCCGCTTGCCGCCGCCGCCGACCAGATGGGCCGTCACCTCGGGGATGCGGGGCGCATGCTCGCTGGCCATCCGTTCCCGGATCAGGGCATCCACCGCGGCCATCTCGGACGAGAGCGCGGCCGCCAGACGTTCGTGCGGCTTGGGGGGCTGGGCGTCGTTCACGCGGGCGTCTCCGTCTCGACAGGGGCGCGTGGCCCGCTTAGCTGTGATGCGATGAGGGAACTGCTCCGAACGAACGACCCGACGGTCATCGCCTTCGCCACCGCGCTGCTGGAAGGCGAGGGTATAGACGTCTTCGTGCTGGACGCAAACACGTCCGTTCTGGAAGGCTCGATCGGGATCCTGCCGCGCCGTATGATGGTGGCGGATCGGGATCATTTCGTCGCCTCGGCCGTCTTGCGGGACAACGAGATCGACATCGCGTGACCAAGCCGATCCTGACGATGATGCTGGGCGAACGGGTCCGCATCATGCGTCCGCCCGGCGGCTTTGCGCCCGGGTCCGACGCCGTCCTGCTGGCGGCCGCTTGCCCGGCGCGGGCGGGCGCCAGCGTCCTGGATCTGGGATGCGGGGCGGGGGCGGCGATGCTCTGCGTTGCGGCGCGCGTCCCCGGCGTCGAGTTGACCGGTCTGGACGTCCACCGCGACTCGGTCGGGTGGGCGGGGCGGAACCTGGATGACAATTGTGCCGACGGGGCCGCGCTTCACGGCGACGTGGCGGACCCCCCGGCGGCCGTGCGGGCCCGGCAATTCGACCACGTGATCTGCAACCCGCCCTATTTCACGGAAGGATCGGCCTCTCCCGACCCCGCGCGGGAGGCGGCGCGACGAGGGCTCGACCTCGGTCCATGGCTGCAAACAGCGCGCCGAAGAGTCGCGCCCAAGGGCAGCGTCACGTTCATCACGCGGGCCGACCGCCTCGCGGACGTCTTGGCGGGAATGGAGGGGCTGGGCGGCATCGCCATCCTGCCGCTGGCCCCGCGCGCAGGCCAGCCCGCGGGCCGCGTCATCGTGCAGGGACGCAAGGGGGCCCGCGCGCCGTTGAAAATACTGCCGCCCTTCGTGCTGCATCGCGGCGACGCGCATCAGGATGGCGATCGACACACGCCCGAAGCGCGAGCAGTGCTGCGCGATGCCGCGCCACTTCCGTTAACTTAGCTCACATCTCGCGCAACATTCCGCACTGCGGCGGGTAATTTCCGTGACAGACCTTATCTTCCGTGATGCACTGACCCTGCAACACCAACCGGAGAGGAGACGTCCATGTCGCTGAGCTCGCACCTTCAGGAATTGAGGAAGAAGCACGAGACCCTTTCCCGACAGGTCGAGGAGGAGGCCCGCAATCCGGCGACGGATACGCTGGTGCTGTCCGACCTCAAGAAGCGCAAGCTGGCGATCAAGCAGCAGATCGAGCGTCTGAACTCGGCGCCTGCGTGACCTGAGCGATCCTGTATTCCAGTCGAAGGCCCGCCCGCCCGGCGGGCCTTTTCCGTTCCGGCCTCGTGCGTCGACCCCGGCCCGTCGATGTCTGCCCGCGCGCTCTGAAGCATTCGTCAGAGCAGGTCTTCCACCGGAACCATGCGATGCCCGGCGCCGTGATCTTCCATGGCGCCGATCTCGGCGCTGAGCCAGTCGAGAAAGGCGCGCGTGTAGGGCCGGTTCTGCGCGCCTTCGGGACAAAGCACCCGGAAGTGAGCCCGAGGCACCAGCGCGATGTCGAACGGCGCCACCAGCGCGCCGGATCGCAGCGCGGCGTCCGCCAGGCTGCCCCGGCCCAGCACGACCCCGGCCCCCGCCTGCGCGGCGTCCAGCGCGTGATCGGCCTGGCTGAACCGGGGGCCATGCATGTCGGGCGGGGTCACGCCGGCGGCCCGGAACCAGACCGGCCAATCCATCGGAGGATCGAAGAAGGCGGTATCGTCCTGATGGATCAGCGTGGCGGAGCGCAGGCTCTCTGGTGTGGGGAAATCGCCCGCGAGATCGGGATGCATCATCGGCGTCATCCATTCGCGGATCGCGAGGGCCTGATGCAGATCTTCCTCACCCCGCGCGGGCGGGATGCCGAAGCGGATCGCGAGGTCGATATCGTCGCGCGCGAAATCCAGGAGGCGCAAGGTAGCCGAGAAACGCAGCTCCACCTCGGGATGCTCTCGCGCGAAGAGGAACATGCGCGGGGCAAGCCAGCGGGCAGTGAAGGCGGGGCCCGCGGTGACGGTCAGGACCCCGGCCTCCTGCGTGCGGCAGGCGGCCCGCCATGCCGTCTGGAGTGCCCCGAAGCCTTCGGTCGTGCCGGGGGCGAGGGCCGCCCCGGCTTCGGTCAGTTCGACCCGCCGGTTCAGGCGACGGAAGAGGGCGGCGCCCAGATGCTCCTCCAGGGCCTTGATCTGGAACGAGAGCGCCGCGGGCGTCACGTTCAGTTCGGCCGCGGCATCCCGGAACGAAAGGTGCCGTGCTGCGGCTTCGAAGGCGCGGAGGGCGGTGAGAGGGGGCAGGCGATCGGGCATGTTCAGAACAGTATATCTTAACTGAAAGCCTGAAAAGTCTCGTTTGTCGCAGGGATCGCAGGGGTCCATGTTGAGGGCAGGACAAGAATCCCTGACCCGACGGAGAGCCGCCATGATGTTCGAGACCACGCCCACCCGCCATCACCAAGCCGCCATGCAACGCGCCCGGGCCGAGCGGGGCAATGTGCTGCGCCGCCTGTTCGGCCTGATCCCGCTGCGGTAACGGCCCGAGATGTCCTGCGGTCGCCGCCGGTCCCCTCCGCAGCGGCCGAAGACAGACCGGCCCGGCGGATCGCTCCGCCGGGCCGGTCTATTTGGCACCAAGTTGGCTCCGGGGCTGCGACCGGGTCGTTCAATCTTGCAAAGCTCGCAACTTCGAACGCGGCGAAGACGGCCGGCCTCGGAGATCCGCGGCTCGCGCGGACCGGCCGGTCGTCACGGAATAGCGGGACCGGCCGGGATGTTCCGCATCGGCGTCAGGCCAGGTACTGGCCCCCATTCGCGCTGATCGTCGATCCGGTGATGAAGCCCGCATCGTCCGAGGTCAGGAAGGCCACGCAGCGCGCGATCTCCTCGGCTTCGCCCAGACGGCCGACGGGGATGGCACCGACGATGTTCTCCATGATTTTTTCGGGGATCGTACTCATCATGTCGGTGTTGATGTAGCCCGGCGCCACGACGTTGACGGTGATGCCGGCGCGCGCGCCTTCCTGGGCCAGCGCCTTGGAGAAGCCGATGTCGCCGGCCTTGGTGGCGGCGTAGTTGGCCTGGGCGAACTGACCCTTCTGGCCGTTGATCGAGCTGATCGTGACGATCCGGCCGAACTTGCGCTCGCGCATCCCGCCCCAGACGTTGTGCGTCATGTTGAAGACGCCCGTGAGGTTCGTGTCGATCACCTGATGCCATTGCTCGGGCGTCATCTTGTGGAACGGCGCGTCGCGGGTGATCCCCGCATTGTTCACTAGGATATCGACCGGGCCCAGATCGCTTTCGATCTGCGCGATACCCGACTTGCAGGCCTCGTAATCGGCGACGTCCCATTTGTAGGTTTTGATGCCGGTCTCGTCGGTGAACTGCTTTGCGCGTTCGTCGTTGCCGGCATAGGTCGCGGCGACCTGACAGCCCTGTTCCTGCAGGGCCTTCGAGATGGCGGCGCCGATGCCGCGCGACCCTCCGGTGACGAGTGCGATACGTGCCATGGTTGTCTCCTCCTGTGGTAAATCAACGTCTTGCGAGCCAATCCCGGCCGTCCTTCCCGCCGAGCGCCCAGGCTTCGTGCAGGAGGTCGGGATCGGTGAAATCGAGCTTGGAACCGGACAGGACCGTCTCGGACGGTTCGACATAGTCGATCCGGTCCGGATCGTCGTCCGGCAGCGAGTGGAACCGCTTGGTCAGAAGGACGAGCGTGCGGCCCTCGTCTGGGTCGGGCAGGGGGGCCTTGTCGACCATGCCGCCGTCATAGATCGGCTCTCCGTCCCAATCGTCGGGGCGGAAGGCGGGGGGCACGGTGGCCGCCATGCGGATCAGGTCGGGCAGCATGCCGTCGCGGGCGGCCTGTCGTGCGTCGATGAGGCGCTGTTCCACGCCGGCGCTGGCGGACAGGCGTGGCCGGGGCGTGGGAGCGACCGCCTGTTCGGCCTGATAGATCGTGCCCGCGACCAGGGCGCGCAGCGTCGCGCCGGACGCGTCGCCCACGGTGGAGACGTTCACCTGGAAGGCCGGGCCTTCGGCGATACGGGCCTGCGCGGCGGCGTCGATCACGTCCTCGACGATCGCTTCGTAGACGCGCTGATGGGGGGTGCGGCCGTGGTCGTCGTCCATGTCGTCCAGTGTCACGTTCCAATCGGTCCGGCGCACCGCGCGGACGAACCGGTCGAAGAGCCGGGTCTCGCGGCCAGCGATCCAGGCCGCCGCCGAAAGCGCGCCGCCGGAAGAGCCGGTGATGCGGGCCGGACGGAATTCGAGACTTTCGCCCACCGCCTCCATCCAGCCGCCATGCCAGAAGCAGCGCAGTCCGCCGCCCGAAAAGACGATCTGCTCGTAGGGCGCGGGTCTGGGGGCGCCGTCACTCATCCGGACAAGAAATTCTTGAGTGTTAACGTGTGCACCCCCTGTGCACCCCCTGTGCACCCCCCGTCTGCACGAATGGCTGACGGACGGATGGCGCGTCGCCTCGGGTGGCCCGTCCGGGGACGGATCGCACGGGGCATCGAGCCCCGTGCGATCCGCGCCTCCGGCGGGAGTATTTCGACCGAGAAGAAGCTGGAACGCGCTTGACGATCGGAGCGCGTGGATCCCTGGCCGGTCTGCCGTGCCGGGCTGACGGGCGAGGCCCCGGAAACGAGGGGTGGGAAGGTGGTCGGATGGCCCATCGGCGCGCGTTGGCGGGGCCGGAGCCCCGCCGGCGGGGTCACGGACGCTCGACGCAGAGGGCCACGCCCATGCCGCCGCCGATGCAGAGCGTGGCGAGCCCCTTCTTGGCGTCGCGGCGCTTCATCTCGAAGAGAAGCGTGTTGAGGACGCGGCAGCCGGACGCACCGATCGGGTGACCGATGGCGATGGCCCCGCCATTCACGTTCACGATCTCGGGGTTCCAGCCCATGTCCTTGTTCACCGCGCAGGCCTGGGCGGCAAAGGCCTCGTTCGCCTCGACCAGATCGAGGTCGTCGACCTTCCATCCGGCCTTTTCCAGCGCCTTGCGCGAGGCGTGGATCGGGCCCACGCCCATGATCGACGGGTCGAGGCCGGCGGTGGCATAGGAGGCGATGCGGGCCAGCGGTTCGATCCCGCGCTTTTCGGCGTCTTCGGCGGACATCAGAAGCGTGGCGGCGGCGCCGTCATTGAGGCCCGAGGCGTTGGCGGCCGTCACGGTGCCGTCCTTGGCGAAGGCCGGTCGCAGGCTGGACATCTTGTCGAGGGTGGCGCCGTGGCGGATGTATTCGTCCTGATCGACGACGGTGTCGCCCTTGCGGCCCTTGACCGTGTAGGCGACGATCTCGTCGGCGAACTTGCCCGCCTTCTGCGCGGCTTCGGCCTTGTTCTGCGAGGCGACGGCGAACTCGTCTTGCTGTTCGCGCGAGATCTGCCACTTCTCGGCGACGTTCTCGGCCGTCTGGCCCATGTGGTAGTTGTTGAACGCGTCCCAGAGGCCGTCGCGGATCATCGTGTCGACGAGCTTCATGTCGCCCATCTTCTGGCCCGCGCGCATCGCCTGGGCGTGGGGGGCGAGGGACATGCTTTCCTGCCCGCCTGCGACGACGATGGCGGCATCGCCCAGCTGGATGTGCTGGGCGCCCAGCGCCACGGCGCGCAGGCCCGAGCCGCAGACCTGGTTGATGCCCCAGGCGGCGGCCTCTTGCGGGAGGCCCGCGTTGATATGGGCCTGGCGGGCGGGGTTCTGGCCCTGCGCGGCGGTCAGGACCTGACCCAGGATCGTCTCGGAGACCTCGGACTTGTCGACCCCGGCGCGGGCGACGACCTCTTCGATGACGGCGGCGCCCAGATCGTGGGCAGGCACGTTCGCGAAGCTGCCGAGGAAGCTGCCGACCGGGGTACGGGCGGCGGAGGCGATGACGACGTTGGTCATGGGAAATCTCCTGTCGGTCCTGGCCCGCTGGATGCGGGGTCTTGGATCGGGCCTTAGCGCGTGGAGCGGGCCGATGCAAAGCGCCGTTCGTCGGGGTGGACGGGATCGGTCCCCGCGGGCGGGGTGCGCGCAAGAATGTTGCGCGTCTGAGGGACATCTTCGACCGGGGCGGCGGGGGCGCGCGGTGTCAGCCTGCCATTCGTCCGGGGGGCACGTACCAGCTGGGACGGGTTTCGGGGGCGCCGTAATAGTAGCCCTGCATGCAGTCGATGCCGACGGAGGCGAGGAAATTCGCCTCCCCCTTGGTTTCGACCTTTTCGGCGACGGTGAACATGTCGAACTTCTGGCCCAGGGTCACCAGCGCGTCGAGGATGCATTGGTTGTCGGGGTCGCGGTCGCAGCCGCGCACGAAGCCGCCGTCGATCTTGATGATGTCGAAGTAGAATTCCTTGAGGTGGCGGAACGAGGTCGTGCCTGCACCGAAATCGTCCAGCGCGAAGGTGATGCCCTTGTCCTGAAGATCGGCCATGAAGGTCTTGACCAGTTCGGGGACCTGCATCGCGCTGGTTTCCGAGATTTCGAGGATCAGGCGTTCGCCCACCGTATCGTCGCGCGAAAGGCCGCGTTTGAGGACCTGCATCCATTTCGGGTAGCCGACGGAACGCGCGGACATGTTGATGGCCAGTCGCAGGCGCGGGTGACGGGCGAGCGCGCCGAGGCCGCAGCGCAGGGCGGCGCAGTCGATCTGGCGGCCCAACTCCTGCGCTTCGACCACGCCCATGAACTGACCGGCGGGAATGATGTGGCCCGTATCGTCGAGCAGGCGAACCAACCCTTCGTGAAAGACCGTCTCGCCGGTGGCGGCGCCGATCACGGGCTGAAAGGCGAGCGTGACGCGGTTCGCGTTCAGCGCCTCGTGAACCATTTCCATGACCGACCGGTCCTTGGCGTTGATCACGTAGGAGAACGGGTCGGCGTCTTCGGCGAAGGACGGGTCTCTCATGCCCGTCCTTCTGCCATGTGGGGGGTTAAGGTTCGGTCAAGCCGCGGCGCGGCCGCCGTCGCCTTCGATCGCCTCGACCAGGGCGGAGACGAAATCGCCCAAGTCGTCGGGATTGCGCGAGGTGATGAGCCCGCCGTCACGCACGACGGAGCTATCCTCGACCTGCGCCCCGGCATTCTTCAGATCCGTTCGGATCGACGGGTAGCCGGTCACGCGGCGGCCGGAGACGAGGCCGGCCTCTATCAGCAGCCAGGGCGCGTGGCAGATCGCGGCGATGGGCTTGCCGGCCTCCGCGAAGGCGCGAATCAGGGCGATGGCCTCCTCGTTCACGCGCAGCAGGTCGGGATTGATCTGGCCGCCCGGCAGGACTAGGGCGTGGTAGGCGCCTTCGTCGGCATCCGAGAGCGCGAGGTCCACGGGAACGCTGTCGCCCCAATCGTCACCGCTCCACCCCTTGACGTGCCCCGACTCGGGGCTGGCGACCTGCACGGTCGCGCCTTTGGCACGGAGATCCTCCAGCGGCTTGATGAGTTCGGATTGCTCGAACCCGTCGGTGGCGAGGATAAGGACTTTGGCGTCTTGGATCGAAGTCATTTGCGTGCTCCCTTGCAGCTCTGGAAGGGCAACGGATGGCCGAAGCGGAGGGTTCCGATGGAGCGATGCGGCTGGGTGGGCGAGGACCCGCTCTATCGCGCCTATCACGACGAGGAATGGGGCGTGCCCGAACGCGACGGCCGTGCGATGTGGGAGGCGCTGCAACTGGAGGGGATGCAGGCGGGCCTGTCGTGGATCACCATCCTGCGCAAGCGCGAGGGCTTCCGCCGGGCCTTTGCCGGGTTCGACCCGGAAGTCATCGCGGGCTGGGGATCGGAGGAGGTCGAGCGGCTGCTTGGCGATCCGGGCATCGTGCGTCACCGGGGCAAGATCGAGGCGGTGATCGGAAATGCGCGGGCCTATCTGGCGATGGACGACTTCGCCGCCTGGGCCTGGGATTGGGTCGACGGCCTGCCGTTGCAGCCTGCCCGGGGCGACCTGGCGGACGTGCCCGCGAAGACGGATCTGTCCGAGTCGATTTCGAAGGCGCTCAAGAAGGCGGGGTTCCGGTTCTGCGGGCCGACGACGGTCTATGCCTGGATGCAGGCCACCGGGATGGTCAACGACCACGTGACGACCTGCGACCGGCACGCGGATCTGGCCCGCGCGCCCGCAGCGGTCACGGATCGCTGACGAAGACCAGCGCCATCGCATCCTTGAGATCGATCGGGCCCCCTTCATAGTCCGATCCGATGGGCGGCGTGCGCAGAGCGCAGCGCCACGTCCCGCGATCGAGACCGGGCACCGGCAGGGACAGGGGGTCGATCTCGCCCGTGGGCTTGCCCTCCATATGCGCGAGCGTGAAGATCCGTTCGCCGTCCGGCCCGTGGCGGAGCGAGGTAAAAACCGTCCGCCCCTCGATGGGCTGGAGGTAGTCGAAGCGATCCTCCGGGCCGTAATTTTCGCGCAGCCACGGCCGCTCGCGCCGGAAGGTGCGGACGGCAAGACAGAACGCGGCCTGATCGGCGTCGAGAGAGGGCAGGGAATTGGAGACGTTGCAGTAATCGTGCATGTCGTCCATCCACGCGCGCGCGCATTCCTTCAGCGTGGCTTCGGTGAATTCCGATGGGCCGGCCAGCGCGGGCTCCGAGGCGTTCAGAAGGCGCGTGATCTCCGAGAGGTTGTACTCGGTCACCTCGACCAGGGCTGGCAGGAATTCGAGAAAGCGCGCGAGGTCGGCGCGGGTCTCGAAGCCGAGCGCCTTGAGCCGGCGGAAGTTCTGCGGCACCGAATAGCTGTATTCGTCCACCTGCCATTTCAGGCTGATCGCCTCTTCGGCGACGACCTTCACGCCGTAGCGGTCGTCCTGATTGCGGATAAACCCCCAGCTTGCCCGCGCCATGGCGTTCAGAAAGTCCATCGGTACGCCGGGCATCGCCACATAGGTCAGGATATGGACGGCGGGATTGTCGTAGGCCTTGTCGAGGATCTCCATCCGGGTGTTGCCGAGGCGGGTGTTCACGTTGAGCTTGGGGCTGACCTGCGTGCCCCGGCGCAGGGTGTCGTGGTTCGAGGTGCCCGAGATCCAGTTCGCGCCCACATCCACCATCTCGCGGATGCGCCAGAACTTCGACAGCCAGAACGTGTAGAGGAAGGGCGTGTTGTGGGCGAAGGTCAGCGGACCCCATTGGAACACGTCGTCGTCGCGCTGCTGCTCGATCACCGAGCGGTAGGTCGAGGACAGTTCCCAATCCTCTTCGGGCCAGGGGCGGCCGTCCTCGAAAACGAACCACGGGCGATAGCGGGTTCCGGCCACCTCCTGTTCGAGATCGGCCATGGCCTGCAGGTAGTCGTCGTCATGGCGCAACGTCTGGGCGGCGGCGTCCCACCACTTGAAATCCTGCGCGCCGTCCACGCGGACGCCATCGGCGCCGAAATCGATCTTGCGGCGCTGCATCTCCAGCAGGATCGCCCGCACCGTCGGGTTCTGGTAGTCGAGGTTCTGGCCGTACATGTTCGGGCCCGCGAAGTAATGCCCGTTGAGCGCGCGCAGGCCCTGATTGTCGGAATGGCCGAACACCACGTCGAGGATCAGCTTCTTGGGCTTCGACGGGAAGGTGTGGAGCACCGATGCGAGGTCCACCAATTCGTCCGGACGGCCCGATTCCAGCAGGACCGGGTTCACGGTGGCCATCCCCGAGATCACGACGTCGTAGCCCCAGTTCGTCGTGTCGGGCCTGAACAGCGAGACCGTCAGGTCGTCTTCGCCGTCCCCGGTTTCCTGCCAGAAGTCGGGGCCGGCCTCGTAGACGGTGGTCGGCTCCACCGGCAGAAGCTGGACGGCGTCATAGCCCAGGAAGAGCTGGTCGGCAGGCTCCAGCGGGAGGTCGCGGGACACCCGTTCGGCCAGGCGCCGGTAATGGCGGGTCAGGCTGGCCAGCGTGCCGCCCGCGGTGGCGGTGGGCACGTGGATCTGGAGGATGTTCACCGGAGGGCCCTGCTTGACCGGGCCTTCGCCTCCGGCCAGCGCCTCGAAGTAGGCGCGGTCGCCGCGCCCCGCCTGCATCGCGTCCACGTCGTAGAGTTCGGCCGGGGCCATCGCGCCGAAGGGAAGCGACATGGCGAGCGGGTCGAGGATGCGATGCCAGCGGTCTTCGGCATCCCGCCAGGTGAGCGCGTAGAAGTCGCCGACCCGATCCCGGGTGCCCGCCTGCATGCCGGTCACGGCGGTGAAGCAATGGGCCTCTTCCCGTACGACGGGGATCCAGGCGCGCTCGAATCGGATGGTCTGGTGGGCGCGGGTTAGGTCGAGCGGCTCGGACGGGCGCAACACCTCGAGGAAGATGTCGCCGGCGGGCACGTTGGCGTCCAGCAACTCGGGCACCCAGAAGCCGAAGACCGCCGCGCCGTCGCGCAGGTGCGCGCCCAGGCGGCGGGCGATGACGCGTTCGCCTTCGAAGCTGTTCTGCGCGCCGATCAGGGCGTCGCGCGCGGCCTCGGCCTCGGCGCGGGCCGCTTCATCGACGAATGCGATGGAGTCCTTGAGTGACATCTGGTCCTCCCCTTGCGCCCCGTTCCGGAGCGCCATTGGCCGCCTCCGGCATGCGGATGCGACGGTAGTTCAGGTTACCGTGGTGAAAAAGACGGTGGACAGCGGCGGCAGGCGGATCGACGCGCTGGCCAATTGGCCCTGATGGGACACCCGATCCCCGTGGATCGTTCCGCCATTGTCCCGCCCGGCGCCGCCATAGGTCGTGGCATCGGTGTTCAGAGCTTCGGTCCACGTCCCCGCGTAGGGCAGGCCGATCCGGTAGTCGCGGTATTCCGACGTCGAGAAATTGCAGACGATTACCGCGTTGCCGTCCTCCGCCCCGCCGCGGCGGATCCAGGCATAGGTCGCGCCCTCGACATCGTCGGCTTCGAGCCACTGGAAGCCGTCGGCTTCGCAATCCTTGCGATGAAGCGCGGGCGTGGCCCGGTAGAGCGCATTGAGGTCCCGCACGAGGCGCTGCACGCCCGCATGATCCGGATCGTCGAGCAGATTCCAGTCTATCTGTCCGTCGTGATCCCATTCGGAGGGCTGGGCCAGCTCTTGCCCCATGAACAGGAGCTTCTTTCCCGGATGGCCCCACATGAAGCCGTAATAGGCGCGCAGACCGGCCAGCCTGGCCTCCCGCTCGCCCGGCATCTTGCCCAGCATCGAGCCCTTGCCGTGCACCACTTCGTCATGGCTGATCGGCAGCACGAAGTTCTCCGAGAAGGCATAGGTGAGGCCGAAGGTCATCCGATGGTGGCGGTCCCGGCGTCGGCCCGGATCCGCGCGGATGTAGTCGAGCGTGTCGTTCATCCAGCCCATGTTCCACTTGAAGCCAAAGCCCAGCCCGCCGTCGAAGACGGGTGCCGAGACCTTGGGGAAGGCCGTGCTTTCCTCGGCGATGGTCATGGTTCCGGGATGGGTGCCGTAGGT
This sequence comes from Jannaschia aquimarina, assembly GCF_000877395.1. GTDB lineage: Bacteria > Pseudomonadota > Alphaproteobacteria > Rhodobacterales > Rhodobacteraceae > Jannaschia > Jannaschia aquimarina. Next base: position 36,992 of record NZ_JYFE01000028.1, read on the forward strand.
CGCGGTGTTGACCGCGCGCAGCACGTCCATGGCCTCGTAATTCTCGCGCCCGCCATCGGCGTTGGGGATCCATTCGCCGGGTTTGCGCGAATAGTCACGATAGAGCATCGACGCGACCGCATCCACGCGCAGGCCGTCGGCATGGTATTCCTCGAGCCAGAAGAGCGCGTTGGAGACGAGGACGTCCTTTACCCAGGGCTTGCCGTAATCGTAGATCAGGGTGTTCCAGTCCTGATGGAAGCCCTCGCGCGGGTCCGCATACTCGTAAAGCGGCGTGCCGTCGAAACATCCCAGCCCGTGGGGGTCGGTGGGGAAGTGGCCCGGAACCCAGTCGAGGATCACCCCGAGCCCGGCCCGGTGCGCGGCGTCCACCAGATCGCGGAACTCGTGCGGCGGGCCGTGGCGGATCGTCGGCGCGAAGAGGCCGACGGGCTGATAGCCCCAGGAGCCGTCGAACGGGTGTTCGGAGATGGGCATGAGTTCGATATGGGTAAAACCCATCTCGGCCGCGTAGGTGACCAGTTCCTCGGCGGCCTCGCGATAGGAGATCGGCCGGCCCTCCGCCTTCCGGCGCCAGGAGGCGAGATGGACCTCGTAGATCGAGATCGGCGCGGCACGGTCGTTGCGCGCGGCGCGTATGTCCCTCCACTCCGCGTCGTCCCAGCCATAGCCCCGGATGTCGCGCACGACCGAAGCGGTCTCCGGAGGATGGGTGGCGCCGAAGCCGAACGGATCGGCCTTCAGCGGCAGGAGCGCGCCGTCCGGGCCGAGGATCTCGTACATGTAGGCCTCGCCCTCGCCGATGCCGGGGACGAAGATCTCCCAGATGCCGGACAGGGGAAGCCGCCGCATCGGATGGCGCCGCCCGTCCCAGGCGTTGAACGCGCCCACCACAGAGACGCGCCGGGCCGCTGGTGCACGGACGGCGAAGTGGGTCCCTTCGCGCCCCTGATGCATCATCGGATGCGCCCCGAGCACGTCCCAGAGGCGTCCGTGGGTGCCGTCTGCGATACGCCGTTCGTCTACGGGTCCGAGGACGGAGGCGAAGCTGTAGGGGTCCTCGAACTCCCACGAGTGGCCCTCGGGCGTGGTCGCCCGGAGCTTGTAGGCGGCTGCGGTCCCGATCGGGCCGGAGAAGAGGCCCTCCGCGCCGGCGACCGACGGAAGATCGACAGGCGGCGCCGCAGGACGGATGGCGGAGACGCTCCGCGCACCGGGGATCAGCACGGTGACAGTGCGGTGCCCGGCGATTTCGTGAGGTCCGAGGACGGAGAACGGGTCCGGATGGGTGCCCGCCAGAAGCCGCGCGTAATCCTCTGTTCGCGGGGCGGGAGGCGTCTCGCTCTTGTCTGGCATGGCCCCGCAGAGGGTAGTACGCCGACGTCCGGATACAATCTGCGCGTGCCCGGGACACGCGTCAGGTGCCCGGTACGGGCGGGGCACCGGGGCGTGTGAGGGCGATGACCTTGAAGAGGTCGCCCATCTCTTGCGGATGGGTCAGGCGGCGATGGGCGGCAACGATGGCGTCCAGATCGGCGCCCGTCTTGCCGCGGGCAAGGGCCTGAGCGCGGGCGGTGATGCCGAGGCGTTCCAGCCAGACGCCCTGTGGGGTCATGGCAGAGGCGGCGGTGGGCGGGGCCGCCCTCGCGACGGCCTCGAAGTCGACATGCGCCGTCAGGTCGGCCGTGCCCGGCGCGTTCAGCGGGTCGACGGTCGATCCCGCGCGCAGCGCCTGAAGCGTGTCCCCCTGAGAGCGCCAATGCCCGTAATCCACGAAGATCGCCGCACCGCCCGTGGCGACCCGCGCGGCGACGGCGCCGACGATGGCGGGCAGGGCGGGGCAAAGCTCCACGATATTGCCGGCGGGAAGGTCGGTGTGGTGGTCGAGCTCCGGCACGGGGCTGGGGGGCGTGGCGGCGCGGGTCAGGACGCCGCCACGCTCGGCGATGACGATTTCGGACCAGCCCGCTTCCTCGCGGCGCCATTGGCGGATCGGCAGGGCGTCGAGGAACTCGTTGGCCACCAGCAGGAGAGGGCCGTCCGGCAGGTCGTCCACGTGATCGTGCCAGGTGGCGTTGGGCAGGCGCCGCGCCTGCTCGGCCCGGAGGGTTGGCGAGACCTCGACCAGATGCAGGCGGATCGCGTCGTGAAAGCCGGGCACGCGGGCCGTCGCGCGCAGGGCATCGGCCATGAGCGTGCCACGGCCGGGCCCCAGCTCGGCAAGCGTGACCGGTGCGGGGGCGCCCTGATCCAGCCAGGCTTGCGCGAGCGCGAGGCCCACCATCTCGCCGAACATCTGGCTGATCTCGGGCGCGGTGGTGAAGTCGCGGCCAAGCGGGTCGCGGGTGGTGTAGTAGCCCAGGGTCGGGTGGGTCAGCGCCTCGGCCATGTAGGCCGAGAGCGGCATCGGCCCGTCGGCGCGGATGCGGGCCAGAAGATGATCGGCGAGGCTCGGCATGGGTCCGGCGGGGGGCTAGCCCCCCGTACCCCCCAGAGTATTTGTGCCGAGAAGAAGGGGACAGGTCATGCGGCTCTGGGTCGGCGCCGCAGGGCCCAGGCGATCACGGCGACGCCCACGACAAGCATCGGCAGCGACAGGACCTGCCCCATGGTCAGCCCCCAGACCGGCCCGCCGATCACATGGCCGAGCGGGTTGTCTGGCGTGATGTATTGTGCGTCGGCGACCCGGAAATACTCGACGAAGCTGCGCGCCGCGCCGTAGCCCGCGAGGAACAGCCCGAAGATCAGGCCCGGCCGACGCAACCCGCCGCGCGCCGCGACGATCCACAGCACGAGCAGGAGCACCGCGCCTTCCAGGATCGCCTCGTAGAGTTGCGACGGGTGCCGCGCGCAGAGCCCGGCCACGCCGGGGCAGTCCTGCGCCGCCGCACCGGGGAAGATCACCCCCCACGGGAGGTCCGTGGGCCGCCCCCAGAGTTCCGCGTTGATGAAGTTGGCGACACGGCCGAAGAAGAGCCCCAGCGGCGCCACCAGCGCGCCGAGATCCCAGAGCGAGAGGACCGGGCGCCCCTTTCGCCTGCCCCAGATCCCCAGCGCCACGAGGACGCCCAGCGCACCGCCATGAAAGCTCATCCCGCCCTGCCAGACGGCCAGGATCTCGGCCGGGTTCGCGAGGTAGTAGCCCGGCTGGTAGAAGAGCACGAAGCCCAGCCGTCCGCCGAGGATGATGCCGAGCACGACCCAGGTGACCAGATCCTCGAGGTCCGCGCCGGTCACGGGCGGCTGCCCGGCCGGCCACCAGGCCCCGCGCAGCATCGCCAGCCGCGCCAGCGCGAAGCCGCCGAGGATCCCCGCGATATAAGCCAGGGCATACCAGCGCAGGGCGAAGGTGAAGCCGCCGATCTCTATCGAGAAGAGTTCGGGCGAGATGTCGGGGAAGGGGATCGCGAAGGGAACCATGGGCGCGGGATGGCGCGCGGGTCCGCGCGCGTCAAGCGGACGGTTGTGGCCGGCGCACGGGCATCCCATATGATCGGGTGACGCAAAAGGAGGCGCATCATGCAGACCCGCAACCGTTTCATGGACGACATCGGTCAGCTGATGACCAACGCGATGGGCGTGGCCCAGGGCGCGCGCGCCGAGGCCGAGACGGCCTTCAAGTCGATGATGGACCGCTGGATGGCGGACCGGGACTTCGTCACCCGCGAGGAATTCGACGCGGTCCGCGCCATGGCCCAGAAGGCTCGCGAGGAGAACGAGGCCCTCAAGGCGCGGATCGAGGCGCTGGAAGGCAAATGAGACGCAAGCCCGCCGAGGCGAAGGCGGACGCCGCGCTCACCAAGCGGATCGCCGCCGCGCGCACGGCTCTCGCCACGGCCGTGGGTGCCGCGTCCCGCCGGGCCGCGATGGCGCGCCTGCTGGACCTGCTGACACGGCGGGCCGTCGCCCGGGACGGGCAATCCAAGATCAAGGGCTGAGCTTTGGGGACGCTGCGCTACCTCGCCGAGCGCCTGATCGGACGCGCAGAGGCGGAGGGGGACCTGCGGGGGCTGAAGGGCGAGGGGCAGCCGTTGCCGCAGCCCGAGGGCGGCGCCTTCGTCGATCCCGTCGAGGCGGCGGGCTTCCGCATCATGGCGCGCGAGGGGGCTTTGCCTCCGGAGGTGATCCTGGCCCAGCAGGCGAACGCGCTGCGGGCGGAGTTGAAGGACGAGTCCGATCCCGAGGCGCGCAAGGCGCTGATGCGGCGGCTGGCGGATATTGAAATGCGCCGCGCGATGCGGATGGAGGGGCGCCGGCGCGGGCGGTTCTGACGGCGGTGACCCGGAATGCCTCATCCGGTCGGGTGTCCTCTCATGGACCGAGAGAGGGGTGGCCCAGGTGACCGAAGCCATCTGGATCGCCGCCGGGAACAATGCCGATCTTTGCGCAGCGATCTTTCGTGCCCACGGCCTGCGGTTCGAGCGCGACGACCGGTTGTTGCGCTGTCTGGACGCGCCGCCGCCATTCTATCCCGGCATCGTGACGCTGCATCCCGACGTCGATCCGGACGAAATCCTGGGGTTGGCGGGACGGGGCGCGGTCGCGATCAAGGACAGCTTCGCGACACTCGATCCGACGCCCCTGGGCTGCGTCGTCCTGTCGGAGGCCTGCTGGATCGAATGCGATCCCTGCGCGGGCGCGATGCCCGAAGGATGGGGGCGGGTCGAGGATCCGGCCGCCTTCTCCGCCTGGCGCAGGACGTGGCGCGGAGATGCCGGACCGGATGCAGACTGCGTCTTTCCCGATCCCTGCCTTGAGGCGCCGGACCTCGCCTTCCTCGCCCGGTGGGAGGGCGCACGGATGCGCGCGGGATGCCTCGCAAACCTGTCGGAGGCAGTCGTCGGATTGTCGAACGTCTTCGGTCTGGGGCAGGACCCGTCCGGTTTCGCACAGGCGTTGCATGCGGCGGGCTCGTTCGGTGGAGCCCGCACGGTCGTCGGCTACGAGAACGGCGATCGGCTCACGGCCGCCCGCGCGGCAGGATTCCGGGAGATCGGCTGCCTGCGGATCCTCGTGCCGAAGGACGGACGAGGGAAAAAGGTGCGGAAACCACCACGACCGTCGGACGTACATTCCCGAGGACCTGTATATACAGGTGGGCGCCAGGTAACTCGGCCAGGGCCGCGACAGAGCCAGCTCCCTCGGAATTGCTTAAGGCCACCGGAATTTCGCCACATGGGACGGGAAGGGCAGTAACCGCCCGCATGATCTAGGCGGCAGGATGCCGCGCATCAATGGGTGTCATCTGCGACGCTTCGGTCTGGACACCGATTCACGGTTCGTTCACTAATAATGCCCATGCTCGACGCGTCCGATCCCGCGGGTTCGCCGCCGCTGCAGCCCGGCCAGGTCCTGGCCCGGGGCGTGGCGCGGCATCTGCGCGACCATGACTTCGCCTGCCTGGAGGAGTTCGTGCCCGAGCGGGGGTTGCGGATGGACCTTTTGGCCGTCGGCCCGAAGGGCGAACTCTGGTGCATCGAGTGTAAGTCCTGCCGCGCGGACTTCACCAGCGACGGCAAATGGGAGGGGTATCTGCCATTCGCCGACCGGTTCTTCTTCGCGGTCGATTGCGACTTTCCGACAGAGATCCTGCCCGATGCGGCGGGGCTGATCATCGGCGACGGGTTCGGGGCCGAAGTGGTGCGCATGCCCGAAGCGATGCCCGTGGCGACCGCCCGGAGGCGCAAGCTGACCCACCGCTTCGCGCGCGTGGCCGCCCAACGGTTGCACCGGATGCGCGATCCCATGGGAATGCTGCTCTAGGCCACCGCTCCGGGTCAATGGGGGAAAGACCTCCGCTTCTTCTCGGCACAAATACTCCCGCCGGAGGCATCCCGCCCGTGCATCTCGGACGGAGGGTCGCGCTGCATCTGCAAGCCGGTGCGCGACCGGGCGGCGATGTCTGGGTCCCGGCCTGGTCGCCTATTCGAACAGCCCGCCCTGGTCGAGCCGGTCCGGAGCGGCGAGGCCGATATGGTCCCAACCCTTCCGGGCCAGCATCCGTCCGCGGGGTGTGCGGGCGATGAGGCCCTGTTGCAGAAGGTAGGGCTCGATCACTTCCTCCACGGCGTCGCGGCTTTCGGAAAGCGCGGCGGAGATCGTCTCGATGCCCACCGGGCCGCCGCCGTAATTCTCGGCGATCAGCGTCAGGTAGCGGCGGTCGGCGCCGTCAAGGCCCAGACCGTCCACACCCAGGCGGGTCAGGGCGCGGTCGGCGATGGCCTGGGTGACGGTGCCATCGCCCTCGACCACGGCGAAGTCGACGACGCGACGCAAGAGCCGTCCGGCGATGCGGGGCGTGCCACGGGCGCGGCGGGCGATCTCTCTCGCGCCGTCCTCGGTCGCGGGCGCGCCCATGAGCCGGGCGCCGCGGGTGACGATATGGTGAAGCTCCTCTACGGTGTAGAATTCCAGCCGCGTCGGGATACCGAACCGGTCCCGCAGCGGCGTCGTCAGCAGGCCCAGCCGCGTCGTGGCACCCACCAGCGTGAAAGGCTGCAGGTCGATGCGCACGGTACGTGCAGCCGGACCTTCGCCGATGACCAGATCGAGGGCGAAATCCTCAAGCGCGGGATAGAGCACCTCTTCGACGGCCGGGTTCAGGCGGTGGATCTCGTCGATGAAGAGAACGTCGCGCGCCTCGAGATTGGTCAGGATCGCGGCCAGATCGCCGGCCTTGGCGAGAACCGGGCCCGAGGTCATGCGGAACCCGACGCCCAGTTCGCGCGCCATGATCTGTGCCAGCGTCGTCTTTCCCAGCCCCGGAGGGCCATGGAACAGGACGTGATCCATCGCCTCGCCCCGGCGGCGGGCGGATTCGACGAAGACCCGAAGGTTGGCGCGCGCCTCGGCCTGGCCCACGAACTCGTCGAGCGTCTGCGGGCGCAGCGCGCGGTCGGCCTCGTCGCGGGAGGCGGGGTCGAGGAGGGGGTCACGGTCCATCGGTCGGGCCTATCTGCCGGAGAGGACGGCGAGGGACCAGCCCGTTTTGCCGGGGGCGGACCGCCGGTTCGATGCTCGTGGGATTAGTCTGACAGGCGGACGGGGGCCTGCCGGAATCGAGGATGGAAAGACGGGCTTCGAGAGCACATCACGGCATCCGATCGGTGTACCGGCGATGGCGCGGAGATCGGCGGAGATCACGCGCCTACTCACCCGGGGCGAGTGCCTGCGGCTGGGGCGTAGTCGATGTGGACGGATCCCGCCTTT
>NZ_JYFE01000029.1 GCF_000877395.1 Jannaschia aquimarina
CCGGAGAGTAGCTTAAATCCCGCCAGATCCTGTCCAAGGATCGGGGAGCATCTCAGTTCACTACGTTCGTCGGCCTCGTCGACAAGATGACCGACCTCGTGAAGGCCATGCTCCGGGGCCGCAGGGAGCGCGCAGCAGGAACGACGGATCGGGAGATCGGGATTGTCCGGCGGACCCGGATGATGGACCGGGTCGATCCCGGATGCTTCGACGCGCTCGGCTATGCCGCCCGCCGCGCGCCCGGCGATCCGGCCCGGCAACGCGAGATTGTCGCCGAATACGCCCGCCAGCTGCGCGACCAACAGGCCGGCCTGAACGACCTCACCATCGGCGAATACCTCGACGCGCGGGAGGCGTATAACCGCCTCGGGCGAAGTGGCATCAGCGATGGGGTGGCGCAGGAGGCCGCTCGAAGAGGATTACGCGGTGAAATCGAAGAAAGTGTCCGAGGAAGCCTGGAGGCTCAAGGTATGGGAAGCAATCGTGCAAGAGTCGAAGCGAGCCGTCGTGCACGCGAGATCATGTCCAACCTTGCCGCCCTGCACGATCCCGACATGATCGCGGGCGGTGCGGACCGTATCCGCCGTGTCGGCGACAGTGGCGTGAATTCGTCCATTGGCGGGGGATGGGGAAGCCATGAGCGACCGACGAGCAGGATCGCCCGAATTGATGCCGCGGCGGAGCGGGCGGCGGCCGATCCGTCGATCGGTCGCATGAATACAAAGCTCGAACCTTGTAGAGGTAGAGGCCGATGACAGAAGCGAAAGAACTAGAGGACTTCGAAGAAGTTTTTGGTTTGCCTACTAACGTGTCTTCAGCGCCAAACGATGTGATCGGCCGCCTGTCCAAGATCGCGCCCGAAGCGATGTGCGACTACTGGCACCGCTTCGGCTTCTCGGTGTTCCAGGACGGCTGGTTCCAGTTGGTGAACCCGGAGACCTATGCCCCCGCGCTCGAAGCATGGCTGAAAGGCACCGACCTGGAAGGAGCGGACGATTATATCGCCGTGACCCGGACTGCCTTGGGGGAGGTCAGTGTTTGGGGGCGGAAGACCGGCTACGGCTTCTCGATATCCGTGATGAGCGATGGGCTTATACTCAAGCGAAAGAACAATGCTGTGGGTATTGCAAAAGGGCAGGCCAACAAGTGGGGCGAAAGTCTTTTGTGGGGCTGTGGGCTTCTTGATTACGGCACACCGGACTTGGACGATGACGACATTTATATTCGTCTCTTCCTCGCCGCCAAAGCCCGCCTCGGCCCACTCGGTCCCGACCAGATGTATGGCTTCGTCCCGGCGCTCCCGCTGGGTGGCGAGATCGACGCGGACAACCTTCAGATCGTGTCCGCGCCCGAGCATCTGACGATGCTCGCAGGCATCAGCGAGCGGCCCGTCCTGACCTTCGACGACCTCGTGAAGCGCGCCTTTGGCGCGGACGCGGTCGAGGGTGCGAACAAGATGCTTGATGACATGAGCTGACGCCAGTGCATGTTCCACAGGGTGCGACTTTAAGGAACAGCCGGACGGAACGGAACAGCTGTTGCAATAGCGTCCCTGCCGCCCTCGAAACACTCTCATAGGCAGGTCTAAAACCTAAAGAAACACCATACTGCGTTTGCGTCACGTTCCGCAAAAGCCGCCATTCGTGCGAGGTGCAGCATCAGGGAAATTCGGTTCCTTACGGACCTTTGCTGCGTCAGTTGTAAATGTCCGCTGCATTGACGGAAAGGCACGAGCTTCGAACGACCTCTGGCTCATTCATCGTGTTCGGCGGCTCGCCAGTCAGCGAGGCCGCCAAGCTTCTGAGCCAGACGGGCGCGAACTTTACCCGCATTGCCAAAAACCCACCAGACGCGCTGCCAGCCTCGTCCACGACCGGCTCGGCGATAGGCGGCCGATTTAAGGGTCATATCCCTATAAGAACCCGTAAGATTTTGACCCTTAAATCCCGCGCGGGCAAACGCGAGTTCCGCCTGATTTTCGGTTCCGAACAGATCAGGATGCATCCTCACCGCATCCATAGGGCTGTCCACCGCAATCCCGTCGAGCAGCATGCGCTGGAAGATATCCGGTTTCAAGTTGTCCCAGTCGACAACGACGTCGTAGATGAGCGGCAGCGCGAGGTCGGCCAGAACATGCACCTCCAGCTGGGTCCCGGCCGTGCGATTCACGCCGCGCCCGCGACCGATGCACTGGATCACCTCGTCGTCGCAGATCTCCGCCCGGACGGTCTCGCCGAGGTCGTCCTCGTGCCGCGTGACGCGCACGGCTCGCGTGGTGCTGTCCCGCATCCGGACGCCCTCCGTCGACCAGCCATACTCACCTTTCGGCATTCGCCCGAACAGGGCGGCCGCGGGCGCCGCGAGAGCCCCGCTTGGTGGCAGCGGACGACCGATCACAATCAGCGCGGAGACATCTCCGAAGACATCAAGCCCCGCCGTGGCGTTGAAATGCGCCGTCACCACTCCCGGGATGTCTTCGAACTCTTTCTTGATCGCCTTGTACGCTACGACGAGGGTTCGCTCCGGTGCCGTTCTCAGTGCCTGCCAGCGTACGTAGTCCACGCAGTCCGCGAGTCGCCGCGTGCGGCGCGCTCGCTCTTCGGGAGACGCGCGGTCGTCCGGCCCGATCGCGCCTTTGCCGAAGCGGCCCGCAACGAGGTGCACCGACATGTGGGGCTGCGCGGCCTCGGCGGTGCGGATCTTCATCCCCGGCAGAATGCGATTGATGAGCTCCGGGCGCAGGGTCGCGCGCCTGGCCGCGCTGAAGACCACATCGACGCCGGAACTGAAGGCGCAGTGGCGCGACCTGTTCGACAGCGAACCGCCGTCGTTCAACCGCCGCTACCTGGAGAGCCGACTGGCCTACCGCATCCAGGAGCTGGCTTATGGCGGCCTGAAGCCCGAGATGGTGCGCCGGCTGGAACGGCTGGGCGAGGAGCTCGACGGTGGTGACAAGAAGAAGCGCGGCATTCGCCTCGACCGTGAACGCCCCATCTCCGGCACGCGGCTGCTGCGCGAGTGGCAGGGCGTGGAGCATGTGGTCACCGTCACCGCGGACGGCTTCGACTGGCAGGGGCGACCCTACAAGTCGCTGTCCGCTATCGCGCGCGCGATCACCGGGACGCGCTGGAATGGCTGGGTGTTCTTTGGCCTCAAGAACCGGAGAGCGCGGACATGACAAAGGCCCCTGCGAAATTAGGAATGATCCGGAAGCAGCGCTGCGCGATCTACACGCGCAAGTCCTCCGAAGAAGGACTCGAGCAGGAATTCAACAGCCTCCACGCCCAGCGCGAGGCCTGCGAGGCGTTCATCGCCAGTCAGCGCTCCGAGGGCTGGGTGCTGGTGCGTGATCAGTATGACGATGGCGGCATCTCGGGCGGAACGTTGGAGCGACCGGGGCTGCAGCGGCTGCTGGAGGACATCGAGGACGGGCTGGTCGACGTGGTGGTGGTCTACAAGATCGACCGCCTCAGCCGCTCGCTCGCCGACTTCGCAAAGCTGGTGGAGGTATTCGACCGCAACGGCGTGACCTTCGTCTCGGTCACGCAGTCATTCAACACCACTACGTCCATGGGCCGGCTGACGCTGAACATCCTGCTCTCGTTCGCCCAGTTCGAGCGCGAGGTCACGGCCGAACGCATCCGCGACAAGGTCGCCGCCAGCCGCAAGAAGGGGATGTGGATGGGCGGGGTGCCGCCCTACGGCTACCGCGTCGAGAACCGGAAGCTGGTCGTTGATGACGAAGGCGCCGAGCATGTCCGCTGGATCTTCGCCCGCTTCCTCGAGATCGGCTCGGGCACGGAACTGGCACGCGAGGTCGCGAAGCGCGGCATCCGCACGCCGCGCGGCAATAGGATCGACAAGAAGTACCTCTACCGGATGCTCAACAACCGCGCCTATATCGGCGAGGCGGTCCACAAGGGCGAGAGCTATCCCGGCGAGCACGATGCCATCATCGACCGCGAGACGTGGGACCGTGTCCATTCCATCCTGCAAGAAAGCCCCCGCAAGCGCGCCGCCCGCACTCGCGCCGATACGCCCGCGCTGCTCAAAGGCTTGCTCTACGGCCCCGATGGCGCGGCGTTCTCGCCGACCCACACTCGGAAAGGCGGCAAGCTCTACCGCTACTATGTCAGCCAGACCGTACTGAAGCATGGCGCCGGGTCCTGTCCCGTCGGCCGTGTGCCCGCAGGAGAAATCGAAGCGGCAGTCATCTCGACCAGCTTCGCACCGTCTTCCGCCAACCCGAGATAGTGGCTGGCACATGGAAGGCAGCGCGCGCCCACGCCGACGACATCACCGAGGCCGATGCGCGCACGGCCCTGCAGCAGCTCGACCCGTTATGGGACGAACTCTTCCCCGCCGAACAGGCGCGCATCGTGGCGCTGCTGGTTGAACGGGTCGACATCAGTACGGACGGCCTGAACGTTCGGTTACGCGTTGACGGCCTTAGCGGCCTCGCCCGCGAGATGCTGGCTGGCGGCATCGAGGCGGCCGCATGACCAGCAGGACGCAGATCCCGGACACCGTGACGCTCTACGTGCCGTTCCGGGTCGTGAAGCGTGTCGGGCGGAAAGAGATGCAGCTGCCAGACGGTGCCGTGCAGCCGCGCCGGACAGACAGCACCCTCGTCAAAGCGCTGGCCCGTGCGTTCCGATGGAAGCGGATGCTTGAGTCGGGCGAGTACGCCACCATCGCCGAACTGGCCGAGCGCGAGGGCATCACATCCTCTTATATGACGCGCGTCCTGCGCCTGACGCTACTTGCGCCCGAGATCGTGGAGGCAATACTGGAAGGGAAGCAGGGGCCGGAGGTGACGCTGGTGCGCGTGCTGGAGTGCCGCGGTGCGCTTGATTTTTCATGATCTAGCATATCCGCTTTTGGTTCGTCAGCGGCTCGCTTCTGGCGAAGAGCAATGTCCGTCAGAGAGTTCCAGAAGCAGAGGACCGTACCTGCTATGACCTGAGAGGCTTCGATGCCAGACGCGCCAGGCCCAATCGCGACCCCAATCCAAGCACTTTCGAAGGCTAGTATTTTTTGTTGTTGTTCAACTACTCGAAGGGAATTCACCAAATCCACGCAGTCATGAGGTCCGGAGAATGCCGACCCCGAGAGACCGCTTCCGGGCCACTTGCCACCGGGGCCAGTGCTCAGCCCCGCCTACATAACCCTCTAGTACAACGAGAAAATCCGGCCGCAGCTGGATCGGGAGAACGCTTGTCCGAAGGCAAGTGGCGGAGAGACAGTCCGCTTTGGATTTCTTGTAAGATTTTGTTATAAATGAAATATTGAAAGTGTCGACGGGTTTATTACCACGTTTTCTACCACTATAGTCACGGAGCAGCGGCGAGTTCGCCGGGCCATGGTCGGAACGTGCGCACTTCATCGGCCGATTGAATGGCTCTACCGAGCACTGTTCGACCCTGATCAAGGGTGGTCAGCTACCTCAGCTACACCCGAGTATACCCATCCGCGACGCGCGGCTTGCCATGGTGGGGGAGCCGGAAGTCATCGCGCTGCCGGGCCATTCCGCGGGTCAGATCGGGCTGGCCTTCAGCCTTGCCGACGGGCGCACGGCCTGGATCGCCGGGGACGTGGCGATGAATCTCGTCGGCCTCCGCGAGCCCATCCTCTACGAGGATCGCGCCGAAGGCCTCGCCTCTATAAGAACTCTCACCGATCGTCTGCGCGACGGCGATCTGCTCTGCCTGGGTCATGGACGGCCGATCACAGTCGGTGAGGCTGCTCGCAGGCGACTACGCGTCCTAGGCGTCCCACCGATCCGGGAGAAGGTGGCAGGCCCAGGAACTCGCCGATCGAGTTCCGACGAAGTCGCGTAGCACCAAGGCGCTTTCGGCCAACGGCGGTTTGCCGCAACGCTCGGGGTACCCGCCCGGAGCCTATCGGGGGACGCAGCGCGGACCAAGGTGCTGAAACAGCTCCTATTTAATATATTTTAGAGCAATGCCATCGGCCGGGCTGTCTGTCCCTCACTCGAAGCCGGCTAGCACCGTCTTCCCCACCGCTTTCCCGCTCTCCTGATGCGCGTGCGCCCTGCGCAGGTTGGCAGCGGAAATCATGCCGCCGTCGCGGTTCATGGTCGAGACGATCCGTCCTTCGTCTATGAGGTCGGCCACGCGGGACAGCAGGCGGTGCTGTTCGACCATGTCGGGTGTTTCGAAAGCCGAGCGCGTGAACATGAACGCCCAGTGCAGCGTCAACGCCTTGGGCTTGAGCAGTTTGACGTCCAGCGTCTCCGGATCGTCGATCAGCGCGATGGTCCCGCGCGGAGCGACCAGCTCCGTCAGCGCGGTCCAGTGCTGGTCCGTCGCCGTCAGCGAGGCCACGTAGCGCGGCACCAGTCCGGGCGCGCCGAGCTGCGCCTTCATGTCCGCGCGGTGATCGATCACGTGATGGGCGCCCATGCGCAGGCACCAGTCCCGCGTCTCGTCGCGCGACGCGGTCGCCACCACCGTCAGATCGGTCAGGGCGCGGGCGATCTGGATCAGGACCGAGCCCACCCCACCGGCGCCGCCGACGACCAACAGCGTCTCGCCCTCACCCGCGCCCTGCGAAACGCGCATCCCGTCGAACAGGATCTCCCACGCGGTGATGGCCGTCAACGGGAGCGCGGCGGCTTGCGCGTGGCCGAGGGATGCAGGCTTGCGCCCCACGATCCGCTCGTCGACCACGTGCCGCTCTGCGTTGGTGCCGGGCCGATCCAGGGCGCCTGCGTAGAACACCGCGTCGCCCGGCGCGAAGAGCGTGACCTCCGGGCCCACCGCCCGCACGGTGCCGGACGCGTCCCAGCCCAGCACCTTGTGGCCCGCCTCCGGGGCCATGCGGGCGCGTACCTTCACGTCCACCGGGTTCACCGACACGGCCGCCACGTCCACGAGAAGGTCGTGAGGGCCGAGATCGGCCTCGGTCGACGCGGGAAGGGCGACGTCCTCCAAGGACGCCTCGTCCTCGATGGGCAGGGACCGGGCATAGCCCACGGCGCGCATCCGGGGGGTCGGTGTGGCCGCGTCCGGGGCTCCGGCGTGGGACGCGCTCATGCCACCCGCTCCATCTCCGTGACCGTGAAGGACGCCACGGCGCCCTCGGTCGCGGCGAGGTAGGACGCGATGTGGGGCGCGGCCATGTGCGCCTGCCAGAGGTCGCGGTCTTCCCACGTCTCGTAGAAGAAGAAATGCCGTCCGTCTTCATGAGCGCGGTGCAGGTCGTATTGCAGGCAACCGGCCTCGGCGCGCGTGGGCGCGACCAGCTTGGCCAGTTCGGCGTGGACGAGGTCCTCGCGGCCGGCCTCAGCGCGGATGTCGGCGATAATTGTGAGGGGCATCGGTACGTCTCCCTTTGTGCTTCGTTGCAGTCTGGGGAAACGTGGCGTACGACCTTATAACGAACAAGTACGCATCATTTGGTCAGGTAGGTACACGATGGATACCACTACCGCGCGGGAGACCCCCGCACTCGACACGCTCGATGCCGACCGCGCCTGCCGGTTCGAGCGCTACGACTGTTCCGACGGCTGCCCGGTTGAGGCGGCGCTCGAACAGATCGGGGGCAAGTGGAAGGGGCTCGCCCTCTACCACCTCGCGGCCGGCACCAAGCGGTTCAACGAACTCAAGAGGCTCTGCGGGACGGTCACGCAGCGGATGCTGACCAAGCAGCTGCGCGAGTTGGAGGCGGACGGGCTTATCAGCCGCACCGTCCATCCCGTCGTGCCGCCGCACGTGGACTACGCGCTGACGGCCAAGGGCGAGGCGCTGGTGCCAGTGCTGACGGCGTTGCGGACGTGGGGGATAGCGCATGCGAGGCAGCACGAAGCGGAGTAAGTCTTCCCGGCAGGGCGTTCAGTCGCTCGGGTCACGAACGGTACGGTGTGGGCCATCGCGAACGGCACGAGAGCGCCGATCTAGCGTCACGACATCTCCTCCCGCGCTTTCGCGGGCGTCACCCCGAAGCGCGCCTTGAACGCCCGCGTCAGGTG
>NZ_JYFE01000030.1 GCF_000877395.1 Jannaschia aquimarina
AGCCGCTCGTTGTTCGGCATCTCTCTCGGACCGATGGCGTTCGATGCCTCACTCTCCAGCTCCTTTAGACGCTTCACCTGGTTCGTCTTCAGGCCGCACTCGCCATTGTCCTCGGACCAATGGCGGACAAAGGCTCGTTCCTTGCGCCATCGATAATAGGTGAACTGCGTGACGCCGATCGACCGCACCGCCTCGGCCACCGACTGGCCTTGCGACACCAGCACATCGACCTGCCGCAGCTTCGCGACGATCTCTTCGGGCTTGTGCTTCTTCCGGGGCATTCTTTCGTCCTCCATCTGGCTCGAAAGCCTACTTCAAGGAGGACCACTTTTCAGGGGGCAGGCCATGACCGGCAACCGGAATTGGGTCGACCACGCGCGCTTTACTGGAGGCTCAACTCTTCGAAGGCAGCGCGTTGATACGATGGGCACGCCACAATGCGGTTAATGAGATCGCTCGAATTTTGAGTCTAGGTCGGCGAAGATGAGACAGTTTCAGATGTATGCTCAGCGGTATTCCCTAGCACTTGGGTTTCTGCTATCTGCAGGCCATGCCGACCGTCCTCCGCATCGACGGGCTGCGCGTGGTCATCTATCCGCACGATCACAGGCCCGCGCATGTCCACGTCTGGGGAGGCCGAGGCGAGGCGGTGTTCTTTCTGAACTGCCCCGATGGCCCGCCCGAGCTGCGCGAGAACCGCGGCTTCGACAGGCGGCGGCTCGGACGGGTCGTCGAAGGACTCGCGCCGCATCTGAAGGACCTGTGCGAACGCTGGAGGGCGATCCATGGAGATTACTGACGAGCAGGTGGCCACCGCCGAGGCGACGATGGAGGCCAAGCGCGCAGCGGGCCATGCGACGGCGGCGCGGTACGACGCAGGCTCGGAGCGTCTGATCGTGAGCATCCACAACGGTGTCGAACTGGCGATCCCCGTTCGCTTGGTCGAGGAGTTGGCCGGGAAGGATCCAGCGGATCTGGCTGAGATCGAGATCAGCCCGGCGGGGCTCGGTCTACACTGGCCGCGGATCGATGCCGACGTCTATGTGCCGGGCCTACTGGCTGGTGTCTTCGGGTCTCGAAAATGGATGGCAGCGCAGCTTGGCGCGCAAGGTGGTCGGACCTCGACGCCGGCAAAGGCGGCAGCGGCGAGGGCCAACGGCGCAAAGGGGGGGCGACCAAAGAAGCAGGTCGGCTGAAGGGGCCATTCTCGCCCGCGCGCGCTCGCCGAAGGGGCTCAACCTCAGAGGAGAACCCGACGATGAGCATCTCATGGAATGGCGAGAATGCCCCGTCCCGCCGGGCAGCAGCTATGGTTACGCCAGGGTATCGACCACGGACCAAGACCTCGACGTACAGTACGAAGCGCTGGAGAAGGCTGGATACCGTGTCATCCGCGCCGAGAAGGTTTCCGGCACATCGGTGCGAGGCAGGGACGAGCTACGCACGCTGCTCGACTTCATCCGTCCCGGAGACGAACTCGTCGTCACGCGTGTGGATCGCCTCGCCCGGTCGATGGGCGATCTTCAGGGCATCATCCGCGAACTGAAGGCAAAGGGCGCGACCCTCAGGGCGACCGAGCAGCCAATCGATACGTCCACGCCCGCGGGCAAGGCATTCCTCGACATGCTGGGCGTCTTCGCGGAGTTCGAGACCAATCTGCGGCGCGAGCGGCAGATGGAGGGCATCGCGAAGGCGAAGGCCCGTGGGGTCTACAAGGGGCGGAAGGCGTCGATCAACGTGGAGGAGGTCCGGCGGCTGCTAGCCGAGGGCGTCCGGCCAAGCGCGGTCGCTCCACAGCTCCGCATCAGCCGGACGAGCGTATGGAGAGTGAGCCGATCGGCAGAACCCGACACCGCGACCACGACGGCGCCGACGGCCTGACGAAACGCCGGGACCGTTCCGAATGGGTCGGTCCCGGCCGCGTTGCGCGATGAGACCCATTCGGAACGGCCGCGAGCGCGTCCCGGATGTGCACCGAACGGAGCCCTGCCATGCCGACGATCCACGAACATTTCGTCATCCGCCTGACCGACGAGACCGAGGCCGCCGAAGCTCGGACCCGGGCGCGCGCGACGTTCCTCGCCCTGCCAGGGGTGCGGGGATGGCGGACCCATACGTCCACCGCGACGGATCGCTCAACGCTCTTCATGGAGACGTTCACCTTCGATGACGCGGCCGCTGCCAAGGCTGCCGGCGCGCGGTTCTCGGAGATGCCTGAGACGCGCGCCTTTCTCGCCCTCATCGACGAGACGATCGTCGGCCAGCATTTCGCCGACATCACGGAGGACTAAGCCCGTGACCGACACCGATACGAACACCGCGGCAGCCGCACTTCGTGCCGAAGTCGCCGCCTGGATGGGCGCCCTCGACGGCGGCGACCTGGAGGGCGTGCTGGCGTGCTGCCACGACGACATCGTCCTCGCCAACGCGGGCTCGCCTACGGACCGGGGTCTCGGGACCATGCGGGAGTGCTACGCGCCGCGCATCGCGGACTTCGACATCCGGTCGGGCTGGGACGAAGAGACGCTTGTCGTCCACGGCGGCACGGGTGTGGTCGTGGGACGCTACGCGGTGTCGATGACGCCGAAGGACGGAGGCGAAATCCGCGAGATCGCCGGGCGCGTGGCGCTGACCTGCGTCCGCGGCGCGGATGGTCGCTGGCGCATGCTCGCGGACGTGGATAATACTTGAGGGAAGGATCCAAAACTGGGCATGAGGTCCTGACGAGACGTTCCGTCGCGACTGTCTCGTATGTAACGTCGAAGGCAGGGAGCCATCTTCTTCGCAAGGATCGGTTCCGGCCGCGTCACGCGATGGCACCCGTCTGAAATCGCGCCAAGCACCATTCCAGACTGCACTCCCCGTAACACTTCGACTTCGTCTTCATGACGTTCGACCTCAAGTGAGGCCGGCAGCTTTCAAGGCCTCTGCGATGTCCGCGACGAAGGTGCGGGGGGCTGCAGGCTGGAACGGGGTTGGGGGCCAGACGGCGTAAATCGGGAAGGCATCGAAGTGCGCCTGCGGCAGCAAGCGTACGAGCCGACCTCTGGCGATGTCCTCATCGAACGCCCATGCCGGTCCCAGATGCGCGCCGCGCCCTTCCAGCACCATGGCGCGGACCGCTGACATCGAGTTGACGCCGAGGCGGCTTGGCATCCGCACTTCATAACGGCGCCCATCCAGTTCGCAGGCCACCGGCATCTCGGTCAGGCCGGGCCGATACGAGATAAAGGGAATCGCAGCCAGATCGCCGGGCGTGTGCACCTTCATGGCGAGCTCAGGCACTCCGACCAGCGCGCGGTGCGACTGGCCGATACGACGGGCGGTCAGGGCGCTGTCGGAGAGACGACCTATCCGCACCGCGACGTCGATCCCCTCCGCCAGCAGGTCGGCGAAGCCTGAACCGAGGGTCAGATCGACCGAGAGCTCCGGATACCGGTCCGACATCCGCGACAGGACCGGCGCGACGAAACGCGTGCCGAAATCGGCCGGTGCGGTGACCCGTAAGCGACCGCGTGGCCTGTCCTGGCCGCCCGTCACCTCGGCCAGCAGCGCGGCGCGCGCCTCCGACAGGCGCCGCACACCCTCGGCATAGCGCGCGCCCGCCTCGGTCGGCGCACTGGCCCGCGTGGTGCGGTTCAGAAGCTTCACGCCCAGCCGATCCTCTAGCGCAGCGATGCGCCGACTGACCCGGCTGGGGTCGAGACCGGAGGCAGCGGCGGCGGCGCGAAAGCTGCCACCGTCGATCACAGCGAGGAGGAGGGCGTCATCATCCATTGGTGCGTATTACGCAATTCTGATTGGTGAAAGCAACGAATACCAACCGGAAGGCGCACCGCTCATATCCATTGCATCGAAGGGGCGCAGCGCCCCCGAGGCAAACCAAACCCCGGGCAGCAGCCCGCCAAAGCCAAAAAGGAAGAGACCCATGAAGACGATCCTCACCATCCCCGCCCTCGCCCTCGTGCTCGCAGGCCCCGTCGCCGCGCAGCAGGTCGCCCCCGGTGCCGCCGGCGCGATCGCCCACTTCAACCAGGACCGCTCTGGCAACGACGTGATCTCGCTCGACGGTCTCGATGGACAGCCGGTCGCGGTTTCGACCCGCTCGGGCCTGAAAGCCGAGGTCTTCGCCCACTTCAACCAGGATCTGACGGGCAACGAAGTCATCCGCGTCGACAACGCGACGCTCTATTCCGGTCAGCCTACCTACGGCGCCGACATCTTCGAGGCGATCAGAGCCGAAGACGACTGATGTCAGTCCGTCCGGGGGCAGGCCCAGCTATCTGGCCCCGGACTGCCACCGACTGCCCCTTGGCTCGGCCGGAAAGAACTCATCTCGCCTGACGTATCGGCCGCGCGGCAACAGGTAGCCGGTGCCAGCCTTCCATATTCCGGTGAAACGCCGGCCGCCAATCGCGGACCATTCTCATCACTTGCCGTGTTCCAACCCGCTTCGACGCACACGGCGTATCCTGACAGGAGAAACCCATGACCGACGATATCGACACCGACCGCCCAGCCGATCCGACCCGCCGCATGGCCCTTGGCGGGGG
The DNA here is from genome assembly GCF_000877395.1 of Jannaschia aquimarina. GTDB lineage: Bacteria > Pseudomonadota > Alphaproteobacteria > Rhodobacterales > Rhodobacteraceae > Jannaschia > Jannaschia aquimarina. The sequence continues at coordinate 4,554 of NZ_JYFE01000030.1, forward strand.
CCTCGGCGCCGCCGCGGCCGCTGTGATCGGCGCCCGCGCCGCCCGCGCCCAGAACAATCCGTCCGGCGACCTCGCGGGCAAGACCGCCTTCATCACCGGTGGCGCACGCGGCATCGGCCTTGCCTCCGCCGAGGAGATGGCCAAGGCGGGTGCCAACATCGTCCTCTTCGACATCGCGACCCCGAGCCTGCCCCCCGTCGCGTATGCGCTGTCGAGCCCCGCGGACCTCGCTGCCGCGCAGGCCCGGATCGAGGCGCTCGGCGCGCAGTGCATGACCTATCAGGGCGACGTGCGCAGCCTCGAAGACCAACAGGTCGCGATGCAGCAGGCGGTGGACCGCTTCGGCAGCCTTGACATCGTCGTGGCCAATGCGGGCGTCGGCCATGCGGGACCCATCGAGAGCGTCACGGCCGACGAGATCTCGATCCTCTACGAAACCAATGTCGGGGGCTACTATAAGACAACTCAAGCCGCTGTTCCGCATCTGCGTAACGCCGGGGGCGGACGGATCATCTACATCTCCTCGGGGCTCTCGCGCACGGGCAATGGCATCTTCGGCAGCTACGGCGCGACGAAGTGGGCGGTGAACGGTTTCGCCAAGACCGCGGCGCTCGCCTATGGGCGCGACGGGATCTTGTGCAACGTCGTGGCGCCTGGCCTCGTGCGCACGCCCTTCGCTGACAACGCGGCGGTGCTGAGTGCGATCCTGCCCGATGCAGCGAACCCGACCTTCGACGACGTGTCGGCGGCAATCGCATCCGGAAGCACGCTCGGGATCGGACACCACGAGCCCGAGGACATCGCCAAGGCCGTCATGTTCTTCACCGGCGAAGCCTCCAGGCAGATGACCGGCGAGATTATGGATGTCAGCTACGGGGACGCCGCACGCAGCGTCGCCTGACCCTTCCCCAAACCTCAGGACCCCGCGCGCCGACCGGAAAAATCGGCGCGCGCACTTCCCGAAAGGATCTCACCCATGCGTCAACGTCGCCTCGGCCAATCCGGCCTTTTCGTCTCTGAACTCTGCCTCGGCACGATGACCTTCGGGGGATCCGAAGGGATGTGGGGCCAGATCGGCCGCCTCGGGCAGCAGGAGGCCGACGCCATCGTCGGTACCGCCCTGGACGCGGGCATCACCTTCATCGACACCGCCAACGTCTATGCCGAAGGTCGCAGCGAAGAGATCGTCGGCCAAGCGCTTCGCAACCTGAACGTGGCCCGCGACGACGTGGTGATCGCCACCAAGGTCCACGGCCCCATGGGCGACGGCCCGAACGGGCGCGGTGCCTCGCGCGGGCACATCATGACCCAGGTGGAGGCGAGCCTGCGGCGCCTGCAAACAGACCACATCGACCTCTACCAGATCCACGGCTTCGACCCTGCAACGCCAATCGTCGAGACGCTCGAGGCGCTCGACCTGCTCGTCCGTCGGGGCGACGTCCGCTATCTCGGCCTGTCCAATTGGGCGGCCTGGCAGGTGGTCAGGGCCGTCGGCATCACGGAGGCCCGCCGCCTCGCACCGATCGTCTCGCTGCAAGCCTACTACAGCCTCGCCGGTCGCGACCTGGAGCGGGAGATCGCGCCGATGCTCCGCTCCGAGGGCATCGGCCTGATGGTCTGGAGTCCGCTGGCCGGCGGCTTCCTGTCCGGCAAGTTCCGCCAGGGCGCCGAAGGCGAGGGCCGCCGCGCGGAGTTCGACTTTCCGCCCGTCGACAAGAAACGGGCCTATGGGATCGTCGACGTTCTGGATGCAGTGGCGGCCCGCCGCGGCTGCACGGTCCCACAGGCCGCCCTCGCCTGGCTCCTTCACCAGAAGGTCGTCACGAGCGTGCTCGTCGGCGCGAAGCGGGTCGATCAGCTTCAGGACAACATCGGCGCGACGGCCGTGGCTTTCGATCAGGAGGATCTCGAGGCATTGAACGCCGCCAGCGCGCTCGCGCCCGAATACCCCGGCTGGATGATCGAGATGCAAGGCGCGAGCCGTCAGGCCGAGATCGACGCCGAATGACCAGGGGCCGGGCTACCCCTCGATCTGCTGGAGCAACTCCAGCCGGTCGGACGAGATCCAGGACTCCGCGATGCGCCCGTTCTCGATGCGGTGCACGACGATGG
>NZ_JYFE01000031.1 GCF_000877395.1 Jannaschia aquimarina
AACCATTGTCTTTCATGAATGCGCCGTGAATGATTGAACGTTCCTTTGAACTATAGCGTCTTGGCATGCCAAACCCTGACCGGATGACCGTCCTGTCAGCGGCTCGCAGTCGTCGGGCTTCGCGTCGCATGTCAACCGTCCGGCCCGGCCATCGGACCTCCGAGCCCCTCACACAACATGGTTTTGGACGCCGGCGCGGTTTAGGTGGGTCGGCCCTCGGCTTAGCCGACCCACCTTGGGATGCTCAGTTCGAGGCGTCCTGCCAAAGCGTATCGTCCCAGTAGGGGAACGGACGCTCCTCGCGCATCTCGAAGGTGATGTGGTCGGTGAATTCCCGGCCATCGGGCTGGATCGCGGTGACGCGGATCACATGCGTGCCCATCGGCAGGTCGGCGGGCATCTCCATCCGCCACAGGTGCGGCGACTGGTCGGCCACCATCCAGCTCTGCGCCGATTGCGGCGTCGCCGGACCGAAGTCCGACCCCTGCCACAGCTCGAAGCCTTGGGCGCGTGGATCGCCCTCGGTGCTCTGCCAGGCGTAACGGCCGACGGTCATCTGCCTCGGAACGGAGAACGGGTCGGCCCATTCGGCGCCGGCCAGCACGTCCTCGCCATTTGCGGCCTGCGTGCGCTCCATCGGCATTCTGGGGCCATCGCCGATCTGGGCGAAGACCTCGGTGCCGCGGCCGCCGTTCCAGACGTTCGCGGTCAGCCAGACGGTGCCCGCCACGTCCTCCGGAGTCATGAGCCGGGTATCGGGCAGGTCGTTCACGGTGACCGGCGGCATCTCCGACACGCTTTCCGCCTCCTCGTCGTCGCGCCTCTCGGTCCAGTTCATGATCGTTGTGAACCAGTCGCGGAAGCCCGGCGTGTTGAAGGCCAACGCCATCTGCCGGTCGGCGGGCTGACCGGCGGCGCGGAACTCGACCGTCGGTTCGTTGCCGTCGAAGCGGACCATCATGAAGCCCGGCGGGGTGCCGCCCCGGGCGAAGGACAGAGGCGTGCCGTCGAAGCCGAGGTCGCCGAAGTACCAGTTGCCCGACGGCGCGCCGCCGATGACATGCGGGAAGGGCAGGCGAGTGACGCCGACCTGCTCCTCCCAGCCCCGATACCATTCGCCTGCGTCGAGATACTCGAAGGTATGCGTGTGCCCCGAGAAGCTGATGGCCGGGCGCCCGGCCAGCATCTCGTGGATTTCGGCGAGGTTGTCGGTCTGGTGGCGGCCCGTATTGCTGTCGATGAAGGACACGAACGGGATGTGGTGGAGCATCACGATCAGCCGATCCTCGGGCGTGTTGTCGAGGATGCCGGCAAGCCATTCCATCTGCCGGTCGGTAACACGTCCGTTGTAGACCGTCTCGGTCGGATCGGCGCAAGCATCGCGCCCGCCTGGGCCGTCATCCTCGGGGCCGCAGGGGTAGACCACGTTGTCGAGCGCGATGAATGTCGCCTGCCCGATCTCGAAAGCGTAATAGTTCGGGCCGTAGATCTGGCGCCAGCTGTCGGCGGAATGCTCGTCGGTGGTGGCGTCGAAGTCGAAGTCGTGATTGCCGTGGACGTAGTACTGCGGCAGGCCCGCGACCGAGAAGAGCGACATGAATCGCGGCAGGAGCGACAGGTCGTCGCCCATCACATCGCCCAGCATCACGATGCATTCGGCTTCCGACAGGTCTTCGCCCAGGATCGTGTCGAGCGTGGCGTCGCGGACATGGCCGATCTCGGTGTTGGAATAGGGCTGCGTGTCCCCCATCATGACGCAGTCGAAGCTGTCGGTGGCGCCGGTGCGGATCATGGGGAAGTTGATTGCCTCGGGCAGCGGTCCGGTCGGCGCCAGGCCGCCATAGCGCAGCGCCTCGGGCGTGCCGTCGGGGAGGTGGTGATAGAAGAACTGCGGAACGCCGTTCTCGTCGGTGGGCACGTCCCAGGCAGCCGGCTCGACCACCGAGACGGTCATGTTGTCGTAGACCGGCAAGGCGTAGGTGCCGTCCTGTCCGGTGGTCGTGACCTCGCGCCCGTTCGTCACCATCACGCCTGCGACGCCGGGCTCGTCGTCCTGCATGACGCCGTCGCGGCTGAGATCGTGGAAGACGACGCCGGCGACCGTCTCGGCATTCTCGGCCTTTCCTTGCACGTCGATGTTGGCGACATAGCCGAAATCGGCGAAGGCCGGACCCGAGCCGACCAGGAGAGTGGCCGCCGCAATGCGTGCCGCGGGCCATCGAATGAACGAAGTAGTCATTGGCTCTGTCCTTATCTGTGATCCCATGTTGATGCGGCTCGTAACGACGGGGGAAGAAGGACGAAGGGCGGTCATCACGTCATGACAGTTGTGCCAAGATTTGGTGACACTCGGGCGCGATCGGCGCCTGGCGGAGGCCCAGCAATCGCGCAGGAACGGGCATCGCCGGTTCGGGCCGACGGCGACGGCTGCCGCATCCCCATCCACCTTAGTGAGCCTTCGTAGTCTGTTCGGACGTCTCTCAACGGTGCGCGCGCGGATATGCCTGATATGATCAGGCCCGACCTTCACTCAAACGCCAGCTCTCTTAGAAGCGCCGTTCCGCCCATGATCGCGCATTCGAGGGTGATGGTATCGGGTCGGTCGGCCCAGGGCCGCAGCACGACGCCGGCATAGGTGACGGTCCGCGCCACGGAAGCGCCGATCAGACCGATCCCGACGCCTGCCGCGACGAGGGCGAGCTGGCTGTGGCTGCGCGCGGCCTCGGCCGCGACGGGAAGCCGTCGTCCGCCCGGCGCCAGCGCGGCAGTGATGGCCGCGTGCAGGACGGGGCCCTGGGCCTGCGGAAAGAGCACGAGGGGCCGCCCGGTGAGATCTGCGGATCGGATGGTTTCTCGGTCGGCAAGTGGATCTCGCTTGGGCAGCGCCACGAGGAATCCGTCGCGACCGAGGGAGACGGCGTCAAGGCCCTGCGCCATCTCGACCGGTGGGTGGAGGAGGCCGAGGTCCAGCTCGCCCCGGGCGAGCGCCCGCGCCTGCAGCTCTGTCGGCGTCTCCACCAGCTCGGGCGCAGGCCATCCGCGTGCGGCGATCCGGTCCAACAGGTCCGGCAGGTGCGCGTCGAGCGCGGCCGACACGAAGCCGACCCGCAGAGGGCGGGGCCAGGCCCCCATGCGCCGTACGCGCGCCGCGGCGCGGTCGAGCGCGGCGAGGATCGCCTCGGCCTCCTCGATCAGCACGGCGCCCGCGGGCGTCGGAACCATCCCGCGCGCCGTGCGCTCGAAGAGCGATACCCCGAGGCTGGCCTCAAGCTCCCGAACGGTCCGCGATAGGGGCGGCTGGCTCATGTTCAGCGCGGCGGCCCCGGCGCGCAGGCCGCCCATGCGGGCAACGGTCGCGATCTGGCGCAGGAGACGGTGGTCGAGCGGGTCCGGCATGATCCTTCAGGAGTATCGGTAGGTATCGAAGCGATATTATCGCGTCCAAGGTGGTATCGCTATGCCAAGGCGATGACCGAGACCCCATCGACCCCGATCGTCGCACGCTCCGTTCTGATCGCCTGCATCGTCGTCTTCGCGCTAAGCCAGTTCCAGCGGGCCGCAGGCGGCGTGTTCGGTCCCGTCCTCGGCGACCGGCTCGATCTGACCGCGACCGCGCTCGGCCTCGTCGTGGGCACCATGTTCGTCGCGAATCTGGCCGCGCAGGGCCCTGCGGGCGCGGCCCTTGATCGCTTCGGGCCGCGCCGGGTGCTGGCATGGTCCCTCGCCGTCATCGGAGCCGGTACGCTTCTCTTTGCTCTCGCGCCGAGCCTGGGGGCCGCCGCGTGGCCCGCCCTGGTCGCGGCGCGCGTCCTCGTCGGCATGGGAATGGCCGGGAGCGCCGGTGGCGTGCAGGTCGCGCTGGCCCGCTTTCTGCCACCGGGCGACTACGGCTACGGGAAGGGGTTGCTGGTTTCACTCGGTGGGATCGGCGGCCTCCTCGGGACATGGCCGCTCTCCGTCGCGCTCGAACGCATGCCGTGGTCGGTGTCATTCGTTTTGGCGGCCGGTCTTGCTGCGACGGCGCTCGTTATCGTGCTGCGAGCGATCCCGGAAGGGGCACCGCTTCTGACTTCGAAGGACGACGCGCCGGTCGGATATCTCGCGCTGCTCCGCGACGGCGCGGTGCTGCGCATCCTCGAACTCGGGGCGGTCGCCTATGCCCCGATCACCACCGTCACCGGCCTTTGGGGCGGCCCCTACCTTCAGAGCGTCCACGGTCTGAGCCCGGAGGCGGCTGGGAAGGCCCTTATGGGCCTCTATTCCATGACCATCGCGGCCGGATTCGCGTTCGGGTGGCTCGACCGTACGGGGCGGGCACGTGCCTGGGTCGTCGTCACGGGCGCGATCGGGTCTGCCGCCTGCCTCGCTTCGCTGGCTCTCTTGCCATCCCCTGGTGTCGCGCTCGCCCTCGCCTTGCTCGCCAGCTCGGTGTTTCTCCAACAGTTCTATATCCCGCTCGGAGTGCTGCTAAGGGATGCGGTGCCGCCTCACGCTCTCGGGCGGGCGAACGCGCTGATGATCCTCCTCGGCGTAGGGATGATCCCGGCGATGCAGACCGGGTTCGGAGCCGCGCTCGATGTCGCGACAGCAAGCGGGTTCGAAACCGCCGCGGCCTATCGCATGGCGTTCGCTATCGTCGCGACGACGATCGCCGCCGCGCTCGTCCTATACAGCTGGCCGCGTAAAGGTTGAACGTCCCGCGTCGAGTTTTTTCGCGTGTATTTCCGATCAGAACCTTGCTCGACGTCGACTACTCACTCGGCCGTCCCATCACTCGCTCGATCTGCGAGAGCCCGCGCGGCCCGGCGTAGAGGTCGGGCATGGCGTAGAAGGGATCGCGCATCGCCTCTTCGACTGTGACGAAGGTCCAGCCCTCGGCGGCATACCAGTCGAGGAGCGCGCCGAGGTGATCCGCGTTGATCCGGTTCATGTGCAGGAGGAGGATGTGCGGCACCTCCCGGCCGATGGCTTCCTCGGCCAATGCCTCGAAGTGCAGCGTCCGCTCGCGCATGTGGGCGAGGTAGGCCTCCGCGATCTCGGCGGTGGTCGCCTCGTCGCCGCGGTCGAGCGCATCAATGTAGTCTGCGTTGTAGCGCCAGTCGTCCGTGTCGATGGTGACGGGGACGTTCACGTAGCCCAACTCGGCCAGCACTTCGTCGGCGGCGGCCTTCGCCACCGCCGTCTCGCCCTCGCGCAGGAAGGGAAAGCGATAGAGGCGGCTCTCCCCGATCCAGCGCGAAAGGGCCTCGTCCGTCCGCTGCGTCTCATCGCAGAACTGTTCTGGTGTCAGCGTGCCGTAGTCCGGGTGCGACCAGGAGTGGTTGCCGACCGTATGTCCAGCTTCGGCGAAGGCAGCCACGGCTCGGCGAGAGCGCCATCCGATCTGACCACCGACCGCGAAACCTGTCGCTTCCACCCCATGCGCCGCCAGTGCCTCGTTCACCGCCCGAACCTGCGCCAGCCCCTCGGAGGGCGAGGTGCGCGAAGGCATGACGTAAGGTAGGTCATCGAGCGTGATCGCGATCTCGCACGCTGCGGTCGGAAGCGCGGTCGAGAGCAGGGCGAGACAGGCGGCGAGGGCTCTGGCGAGATGGGAAAGCATTCGATGTCCTAATGACCCGGCACCGTCACGATACCGTGCGCGTCGAACCATGTCTCGCGAGTATGCGAACAGCTACGCGGCGCGGTCGCCCTCCGCGATCAGCCAATCACGGGCCTGTCGGACGGAGTGTCGCGCCGACGTGTTATCGCCCTCGGCAAGCCACCACTCCCCCGGGAGGGGTAAGGAGAGATCACCAAACGGCCGGACGAGTTGCCCATCCCGAATGGCGTCCGCTTCGAGCCAGCCGCGTTCCAAAGTCACCCCGCGTCCGGCCTCGGCCGCGCGGAGCACGAGGTCCGACGACGTAAGGCGCACGCCCTTTCGCACGTCGAGGTCCGCTGGCCCAATGACTTCGCGCCAGCGGTCCCAAGCGGTATTGGTGTCCCGATTGTGGAGAAGCGGCAGGTCGCGGAGCGCTGTGATGTTGTTGGGCCGGCCGGCGTGCTCCCAAGCCGCCTTGCCCATCACCGGATAGGCTGCGTCGTCGCCCAGCTCGTGAACCGTAAGCGGCGTCTTTGGCTTCGGCCCCATACGGAGGGTAAGGTCGACTGTCGCATCGAGCGGGGCCATCCGCATCTCGTCGACGACGATTGAGACCTCGATGCCGGAGCATTCGGCTTGCATTCGGTCGAGCCTAGGCAGAAGCCACCGCGCTGCGATCGAAGGCGGCGTGCAGATCGAGACGCTGCGGGTTCCGCTGCCCTCACGCATGGCGGCTGTGGCGGCAGAGAGATCGATCATCGTGCGCAGCGCTGCATCGGCCAGGGCGAGGCCCTGCGCAGTCAGGTGGAGCGGTCCGCCACGCGTCCCTGGGCGCGTCAGCGGCGCCCCGAGCCAGCGTTCGAGCTCGCGCAGCGACCTGCTGACGGCGGAGTGCTCGACCCCCAGCCGCCGGGCCGCCGCTCGCACGCCGCCTTCGGCTCGGACGGCGGCAAGGGCGCGCAGATGGGACAGGGGGAGGTCTCGCATGGTGGTGATCAGGATAGACCAGTTCGCGCGTCGAAGCGACCGGACGCATGTCGTTCATGTGCGTAGGCTCCGCGTCATGAAGACGACCGCTCCCATCGAACCCGATCGCCGCGGGTTTGCCGTCGGCATCCTCGCCTGGATCGCGACGGCCGCAGGGGTCACGATCTGGCAGCTTGCGACGCGGTGGGGCGTGACGACGACCCTCACACCGCTGGACCTCGCGCTGTTCCGCTACGGGGTGCCGGGCCTCGTCCTAGCGCCTCTGCTCTGGCGGCGTGGGGCGGTCGCGCCCGACCGCCCGCTCTGGCTGACGGCCCTGATCGTCCTCGGCGCGGGCCTGCCCTTCGGGCTGCTCGCGATGGCCGGGGCGCAGTTCGCGCCCGCCGCGCACATGGGGGCGCTACTCCCCGGCGCCATGCCACTCTTCGTCGCCGCGCTCTCGGCTCTCGTGCTGGGCGAGCGGTTCGGCGGGCTGCGCCTCTCGGGGCTCGCGCTGGTCGTAGTCGCCGTCCTCTGCATCACGGGCGGTTCGTTGGTTGGCCCGCTCGACGGGCGGACGCTGATCGGAGATGGGCTCTTCATCCTCGCAGGCGTGATCTGGGCGATCTACACCGTCGCCTTCCGGCGCAGCGGGCTCGACCCTTGGCACGGGGCCGCGATCATCTGCGGTTGGTCGACCGTGGTGGTCGTGCCCCTGTGGGGGCTCTCGGACGGGACCGGTCTGACGACGGCGCCGCTGACCGACGTGCTAATCCAGATCGCGGTGCAGGGCGGGCTTGCCGGGCTCTTCGGCATGGTGGTGTTCGGAATCGCCGTGAACCGGCTCGGCGCCTCCGCGACGGCGCTCTCGGGTGCAGTTGTTCCGGCGGCGACGGCCGTGGGAGGATGGCTACTACTTGGCGAGACGGTCACGACTGCGACCATCGTGGGTATCGCGTTGGTCGTAGTCGGATTGGCCCTCTACGCCCGTGGCGGGCAGCGATAGTCACGCACTCAGTCGTCGCAGACGAACAGTTCCAGATGTATACTCGGTGGACGTTCCGTGTTTGGCGCCTGCAGCACAATCTACGCGGCCTGATCCGCGTAGACTCGCTCGCGCCAGATGATGAGGAGCCCGCCCCCCACGATGAGGAAAACGCCAGGGATCAAGTCATCGAATGGCGCCTCTGCAAAGAATAGCCAGCCCAGCACGAACGAAGACGGGATGCCGAAGTAGTGGAACGGCGACAGGCTTGAAGGATCTGCCATGCGGTTCGCCGTCGTCATGCAGAAGGCGGCCAGCCCACCGACGACCCCCATGCCGACCAACCACAGCCAGTCCGCGGGCGCCGTGACGCCTGCAAAGCCGACCGTCGCCATCACGATGATCGTCGCGCCGATGAGGGCGGTGGTCGTGTAATAGAGATTGATGAGCGCGGTCGGCACGTCCGCCTCGAAGAGCTTGGCGGTGACGCTCGTGCTGGCGAACCCCAGTGCCGCGAGGATCGGAAGCAACGAGTACCAGCCGAAGTCCGAACCGTCGGGACGAAGGATCAGGATCACCCCGAGAAAGCCCATGGCGATCGCCGACCATCGCCAAAGCCCGATCCGCTGCCCGAGGATCGGCACCGAGAGCGCGGCAATGAAGAGCGGTCCTGCGAACACCAGCGTCGATGCCGTCGCGAGGTCCATGTAGCGCAGCGAGAGATAGAGGCTCATCTGCGCGAACACGCCCAGGCATCCCCGCGCGATCGCGAGGGGCCATTGCCGAAAGACGACCGGGCGCCCCGCATCGGCCCATCCGCGCGATGTGAGGAGGATCGTAAGAGCGGGGACGAGGCCGAAGAGGTTCCGGAAGACCGTCAGCTCCTGCGTAGAATAGCGCGACCCGAGATGCTTCACGATCGCGCTCATGACGTCATAGAGGACGAGTGCGAGGATGATGACCAGGACGGCCCTGAGAAACGAAGGGGAAGAGTTGTTCGCGGTCATTGGTCGGCCTCCGGCGGCAAGGGCGGGCCGTGCGGAACGACTCACTTCAGGAGGTCGATAACGGGTTGACAGTGTTGAAAAAATAGGGTTTCTGGCGAACGCCAAGAGTCGGACTCGCTCTCGGAAACTCCTTCAGAATCGCCCAACTTTGGCATCCGTAACGCGAGAGGTCGCTTCGGAACCGGCGGGGCCAGGCTCCACCTGTGCGTTCTGGACGGGTGCAGCCTCGCGTGGCGCTCGGCATGGTTGCAGCCGGGTGTCACCGCGTGACGCGGCCCGATCCGACCCCTGCGAAACAGATCCCGCCCGTAACCGCCGCATACTTAGTGAAACGCGGTCGGAGGAACGGGCAGCTTTTAGGTATTGTGCCTTCCGCCCCTTGCCTTGATCCATGACACGACATTGCGGAGCGCGCCCGGGGCGAAGGCGTATCGGCCTTCGAGGGCGAAGCGGGCGCGGGCGTGCCAAGGCCAATCCTCGGCGAGCTGCCAGTTGTAGGGCCCCGACTTGAGCAGGGCGTGGGTGGCGTCGGGCACGACCCGGATTTCGGTCGCCGGATGTTTGTCGCCGACGAGCGCGCGGTAAGCAGCCGCATCGGCCTCGGCGTCGACGTTGAGGTCATCAACACCCCAGATGGCCAGAATCGGCAGGGTCGATCGCGCAAATGCCTTGTTTGCGTCGGCGTCCCTGTTGGTGCGTACGAAGCGCCAGCGCGCGGGCGTCATTCCTTCCGGCGCATCCTGCGGACCGGCCGCTGGACCGAAAGCCGCCGCATCTGCCGCGGCCTCGCGCGCCAGGGCCTCCGTGATCTCCGGCTCACTGGCGCCCGCCCGGCGGAGGCGGACACGGGTGTAGTAGTCGCCCTGCGCCTGCCACGAGACGGCTGGCCCGATCAGCACGAGGAAATCGGCCTCGCCCGGCCCGAGCGCGGGCAGCACCCAGCCCGCCTGCGAGAAGCCGAGCGCTCCCACCCCGATGCCTTCCAACCGACCGCGCAGGACGGCGAGCGCAGCGCGCGCCTCTGCCGTCCGGTCCGCCATCGACTGATCCAGCCAATCGCCTTCGGATGCGCCTACGCCCGGCTTGTCCCAGGACGCCACGGCGATCCCCCGGTCGAGCAACAGGTTCACCAGCGGCGGATAGCCCCCGCCGCCCGTCCGGTCCTGCGGCCCGTCGCCGTGGACGAGGACAACCGCCGCCTCCGGCGGCCCATACGGCAGCCACAGCGTCCCCGCTAAGGTGGACCCACCCACATCGAAGGCGAAGGGCTCGGAGGCACGGCGGTCCAGGTCGTGATCGGCGAGGCGCCAGAGCACGAAGGCGAGAAGCAAGCCGAAACCGGCGACGATCAGCAGGATCATCCGCATTGCATCGTCATACTGTGGCCGCGTCTCGAAAGCACATAGAACGTGCAGGATGAGCGATACCGAACATCCCACGCATGACATCGACATCTTGCAAGGTCTGCGGCCCGCCGACCGCATGCTGGCCGCTCAGGGCTACTGGGACGCCTTCGCGCGAAAGCTGCGCTATCCGCTCGGACCCGAATGCAAGGCGACAGCCTTCATCGGGCGGGTCCTCGACCCCGGCCACGCCATCAGCGCCATCGCCCGGGACGGCACGTTCCTGGGCGTCGCTGGCTTCAAGACGCCGGACGGGGCGTTCGTCGGTGGCGGCCTCCGGGATCTCGCGGCGGTCTACGGATGGGTCGGCGCCTGTTGGCGAGGAATCGCGGTGAGCGCGCTCGAACGCCCCTGCGAAAGCGGCGTGCTGCTGATGGACGGCATCTTCGTGATGCCAGAGGCACGAGGCCGGGGCGTCGGCACTGCCCTACTGGCCGCGATCGAGCGGCGTGCCGCCGAAGCGGGTCTGGCACGCATCCGCCTCGACGTGATCGACACAAACCCACGCGCCCGCGCCCTCTACGAGCGTGAGGGGTTCAAACAGGTCGCGACGACGTCGCTCGGTCCCCTCGCGCCCGTCTTCGGCTTCTCTCACGCCGCACAAATGAGCAAGGCCGTGCGGCAGTGATTGAGTGAGGGACGGGCCGAGGCGTCTACAGAACCCATAGGTTTTAGTTACTTGCCCCGCCCGGTCCGCATACTTTGAACCCGCTGAACACGGGCGCTGCCTGCGGCGAGTTTTCCGGCACGGCCATCGGCAGATTGACTACTTTGCTGCGCGGCAACGGATTGTCTCGCTTCAGCCTCGGCAGCCTGTGTCAGCCGAGCTGTCCAGTCCCGCCCCGCAGCCGGTGCGCGCTTGGCGGCCCCGACGAGGCGCCCGCCGACGGCCGTAGCCGGCGCGATCGAGCCCCTGGCGAGGGTGCCCGCGAAGGCGCCGAGCTGGAAGGACCCAGTGATCTGGGTGAGGATGAAGGGCGAGGCGGCGACGAGGATGATGGACAGGACGACGACCATCAGAAGGGGCGTGAGGTCTCCCATCGTGTTGATTTCGTCGCCGAGTGGGTCGATGGCGGCGCGGCTCATGGCGAGGATCGTGGCGAAGACGCCGGCGATGAGGACTGGGAAGAGGAGCATCGACATGAGCGCCGAGACCCAAGCCTCGAAGTAGGATTTCGTCTTTTCTGAGAGCGACGCCATGATCGCGAGCGGGGCGAGCGAGATCAAGAGCGTGAGAACGACGCGGGCCGCGACCATGGCGAGCGTCGCGAATGCGCCGAAGATCGCGATCAGGAAGAGCATGAGCGCGTTCAGGACCGAGCCGAGGATGTTCAGGCGGCCGGCGGTGATGTTGAAGGCGTCCGCCTGGCGCTCGATGAGCTGGTCGAGTTCGCGCGCGAAGGTCGTCCCGCTGGAGGAACCCGCGACGTCGAGGAACGAAGTCGAGACGCTGTCGAAGAGGTCGTAGAGCGCGCTGACAACGGCGTTGAACTGGGTCCAGTTCTGCAGGAAGAGCGCGACGAGGATCAGCTTCACAAAGAGCAACAGGCTGTCGCGCGCGTCGATCGGCCGCCACTGCATCGACATGTTGATGAGGACGAGGAGGGCGACCAGGGCGGCCAAGATTTGCGCGGGTCCCGCGATCGCGGTTCCGATCTGGCCGAACTGCGTCTCACCTATCCCATCGAGGAAGGTGATGGTGTCCGTGTAGATCGTCTCTATGAAGCCCATCAGCGCGCGCCCTGGCAGGCTTTCCCGTATTCGAAGCCGATCTTGGACGCGGGCCGCCGCAGGCTGCGCTCGAGGCGGTAGAGGTCATCCTGCTGCGCTTGTGGCATGTCGGCGAGCCGTACCTGTTCGAACGGCGCCACGAGCTCTTCGAGCGCCTGCCGGAACGTCTCCCAATCCGGATAGCGATGGTCGCAGCTGCATTCTCCGGTTTCGACGACACGCTGGCGGATCTGCAGGGTTCCGTAGGCGAGCATCAAGTCCCGCCGCCATTCCATCCCTTCCGGCTGCACCATGACCCAGGCCGGGCGGCCCGGGTGATCGAGGCATTGTTCGCGGTTCTTGATCTGCGGGTCGACGTAGCCGCCGGCCGCGTCAGCCGGGGCCGAGAGATCGGGAAGGGTGAGATCGAGGAGGCCGTCATCGCCGGCGGCGTCCTGCGCGATTGCCGGGATCGCCATCGTTACGGCCGCCACCACTGTCGCCGCCCTCAGTCGGATCGTCATGCCGCCGTCTCCTCTCTGTCGAAGCTGGTCACGTCCATCGCGTCCAAGTCGTCCGCAGCGTCCTTTGCGTCCGTCATGTCCGCTCCGCCGCCATAGTCCCGCGGCAGGAACACCTCGTTCACGCCCCGCGCGCCGTTCTCCTTGCCCATGTGGACGATCACATCGATGGATCGGGTGACGTAGGAGATCATGTCCCGGTAGGTCATCTTCCCCGGCGCCTCCAACGCGGTCTGTGCCAGGCGCTCGATGGCCAGCTCGGCCGTGTCGGCGTGGATCGTCGTCATCGAGCCGCCATGGCCCGTGTTGATCGCCTTGAGGAAGGTGTAGGCGTCGGCACCCGTCACCTCGGACAGGATGATGCGGTCGGGGCGCAGCCGCAGGGACGCTTGCAGCAGCTTGTCCGGGCTGCGCACGTCGCTCTCCCTGCGGGAGATCATCATCAGCTTGTTCGCCTGCGTGGGCATGAGATCGGGCACGTCCTCGATCGTCAGAACCCGCTCACGCGCATCGACCTGACGCACGAGCCAGCGGGCGAGCGTCGTCTTGCCCGAGCTGGTGCCGCCGGCCACGACGATGTTCAGCTTGGCCTCGACGGCGACCTTCAGCGCCCCCTGCAGGTCGTGCCGGGCCTGGGACGCGATGTGGTCGACGAGCGCGCGCCGCATGGCAGACGCGCTCTGGGCCTGACCCACGAGGTATCTCGGCTCGAAGGCCTCCGTCTCCGGCTTGAAGAAGCGCAAGGCGAGGGCGTCGCCGCCGCGTACGACGGGCGCCTCGACCACCTGCGCGCGGATGAGCCATCCGGCATACTCGAAGCTGACGCTGCCTAGGGGGTGCTTCTCGCTGACGCGCACGCCGCCCTCGGCCGCGATCTGCTGCACGGCCTCGCGCACGGCCGCCGGCTCAAGGCTGCCGCGGCGGATCATGTAGGCGTCGCCCCGCAGCTCGGTCCAGAGGCCGCCGTCGGGATTCACGACCAGCTCGACGATGTCGTCGGAAAGCAGCCGTTGGAACGGCGCCAGGGCCTTTTCGATATAGGAGGTCGCCATCAGAAGATCTCGACGTCGCGGTCGAGGATCACGCTGACGGACGCGCCCTGACGGACATAGATGCGCGGCCCGAGCGACAGAGCGGTCTGGATCGCGCTCTGCGATTGGCTTCCGATGTCGTCGGCCAGGTCCTCGGCGACGTCAGAGCCGTCGTCGGTAATCGAATCCGCCGCCGCCGCCGCGCCCCCGGTGATGATCGAGACGGCGGCGGCGGAGCCAAAGCGCTCGAAGAACCGCGTGTCCACTGCGCCGCCCGTGCCGGAGCGGCCGAGCGCGTCCGCTCCGAAGGAGGCGATCGAGATCGAGCGGTTGGACGGCGTGAGGATCCGCGTCCAGACAATAAGGATGCGGCTCGAGCCGGTCTCGATATCGGACTTGTACTCGCCGAAGAGCCGCGAGCCGCCGGGAATCAGGACCAACGAGCCGTCGAGGCTGTGGACGTCTTCGTTCACGACGGCGCGCAGCGGGCCGGGGAGGGAACTGTCGATGGCGGTCTCCAGCGAGGCCTGGATGATGGTCCCCTGGGCCACCGTTGCCTCCGGCGACGCGATCTGCGTCGCCCGCGAGATGGCGACGGCACCGGCACCGCGGCGCACGAAGCGCTCCGCCGCCGACAGCGCCCGGTCGACCCCGTCGGACCCTTCCTCGGCGCTGCCGGTCGAGACGGCGAGCAAGTCGGAGCGAATGCGCGCCTCCTGCTGGGCCAGGAACTCTTCCTGCTGGGCAGCGAGGCGGGCGCGGCGCGCTTCTTCCTCGGCCAGGCGCTGTTGCTCGAGGCGGAGATGGTCGGCCTCGAGCGGATCGACGCGGCGGGCGTCCTCCAGTTGGAGCATAAACTGCCGCTGGCGGTCCGCCATTTCTTCGGCATGTCGAGCCGCCAGCTCGGACATTTCGCGCTGGCGCTCCGCATCGCGGCGGACGCGATCGGCTTCCGCCTCGGTCTGGATGCGCTGAAGGTCGGCCTGAACCTGTCGTAGACTCGCTTGCAGTTGGGCCTCGGTCTCCCGCGATCGGTCCTGGTCGTTCTCGGCCGAGGATCGCAGGGCGGCGATGTCGGCCGCAAAGCGGTCGCGCTCAGCCTCCAACTCGGCCTGTAGCTCACGCTCGCGCGCCGTGCTGCCCTCCTCCAACTCGTCGGCTCTCTCCCGGGCCGCGGCCAACTCGTCCTGCAACTCGCGGAGCCGGGCGAGAGTGGCGCTGTCCACCTCCGGGGCGGGCGCCGGCGTGCTGATGACCACCTGTGGCGGCGGGGCGGGCAGCTCGAGCGTGTCCTGCGCCGTCCGGTCCTCGGGGAACTCGGTCGTCTCGCTGGTCGGGATCGGCGGCTCGACACTCGTCGGTGGGACCAGTTGCGTGATGCCCCAGAACGCGCCCGCACCGATGACGCTGGCCGCCCCCGCCATCAGCGCGATCCGACCCGTGGAGCCGCGGGCACTGGCCCGGGCGGCGCCGGCCTGGATCTCCTCGCGCCGCGCGCGCAGGTCGTCGATGTCGTCATTCGCCATCAGAACAGCTCCACGATGCAGACTTCGATATCGCCCATGCGCACCACCCATTGTAGGGACGTGCCGCTGACGCGGACGACACGATCCTCGACGACTTGGCTGTTGACGCTGCGCTCGCGACCGCTGGTGACGCGGAAGATCGCGGGCACCGGCGCGCCCGCCGGGAAGCGGAAGTAGGTGAAGGACCCGTCGTCCCAGACTTGGCTTGGCGTGATCGCGTTGCGCTCGCTCACCCCGTAGCTGTGTTTCGCCGCCGTTCGCCGGGGTGCGGTCCCGGCCTGGTTCGCGCGGCGGGGGAAGGTGAACCGCACGACGTAGAAGGGCGCGTTGCCCTCTTCGAGCGTCAGGTAGTAGCTGCGGCGGTTCGTGTAGATCGTGGCGTTCGTCCGCACGCCGCGAGCCGTCGGCTTGATGGCGACGACGCGATCGCCCGGCACGGTCTGGAACTGGAAGCTCTCGGTGTCGCCGGCGACGATGGAGACGATCTGCTCGCCCGGCTCCAGCTCGACCGTCGTGGCGCGGGTCAGGGCGACTCGGATCTTGTAGACCTGTCCGTCCACGTGGCGCGTCTCGCGGACACGGTGGTCGAGACGCGATCCGGCCGGGATGGCTTCGGCGAGGATGGGGGAGGCGGTCAGGCATGCGAGCGCGCCCGCCAGGATGAAGTGGCGCATCTACTCTCTCCGATCCTGTGTGATGCTGTACTCGGACACGGTGAAGCCGAGGGGGTTGGCCCAGACCGCTTCCAGGGTCCGTTCCTCGCCGGGGGCGAACTTGTAGCCGATGACGGCCGTGAAGTTGCCCACCGTCGCCCCGTCGGGGTTCGTCAGCCGCTTGCGCATCCGCACCTGCACCCGGTCGTTGGGCAGGGGCGTGATCGAGGTGATGACCACCTCGACCTGCGCACGATCGCCGTAGCGATCCGGCAGGAATTGATCCGACCCACTGTCCCAAAGGGCCAGGAAGGCCCGGCGGGCCGTCCCGTCGGTGCGCGCGAGCGCGCGGTTGATCCGCACGTCGTTGTCGATCTGGTTGTAGGTCTCGCGGTCGGTCACGTACTGCCAGACGAGGGACTGGACGACGGCCGTGCGCTCGTCGAGCGAGATCGCCTCCACGCTGGCGTTCGGGACGGCCAGGCCCGTCGCCGGGTCGAAGGGGACGACGACCGGGGCAGGGGGGCGCATCGCATAGAGGATGCCTGCGGCCGAGCCGACTGAGACCATCGCGACCAGGGCCATACCTGCGAACCCGATCTGCCAGAACTTCTCGCGGCGCAGCGCGCCGTAGATCACTTCCGCCTCGAGAATGGTCCCGGCCGCCTCCGACATCAGTCGAACTCCGGCTGGGTGAAGTCGACGAATTGCTCGATGTCGGCGAGGGTCGCGGCATCGAGGACGCCGTTGAGGCCCACATTCATGGTCTGGACACTTTCGAGCTGCCAGAGCGCAGCCATGGCGACGGCGAGCTCGGCCGTAACGCGGGTGTTGTGATCGACCGATTGCTTGAGCGTATCCAGGTTCTCGATCTCGCCGATCAGCACGCCCACCCGCTGGACCGACTGGCCCGCCTCCTCGTAGGCGATCTCGGCCGCGGCCGAGGTGGCCGCGTTGCTGGTGGTGGCGGTGGCGTTGCGCTGCGCGGCCGGGTCGTCCGATTCCGCCATCGCCGTGATCTGCTCCTGCGAGGTGCCCGAGCCGGACAGCGCACGGTCGATCGCCGCCTCGAAGTCGGGGGCGGCCCCGCCGGTGATGCCGCTCCAATCGCCGCGCGCGCCGCGCAGGATCGTGCCCAGCATCTCGGCGTCGAACTCGCCCTCGAGAAGCCCGTCGAGATCGATGCCGAGGGCGAGCGACAGCACCTCGGTCGGGTCCGACAAGAGGGCTTGGATTTCCTCCAGGCGGGTCAGATGTTCCTCGAGGACGCGGACCTGCTCGGCCAGCTGGCCCAGCTGCTCGGCCTGGATGCCTGCATCCGCGGCCAGCTGCTCGAGGATCTGGATCTGGCGCAGCAGGTTGGCGCTGTCGATCGTCGGCACGCCTTGCGCCGACGCGGGCAGGGCCGAGGCCGCGAACATGAGAGCGAACAGGCAGGGCTTGAGGGCGGGAAATTGCATCGGGCGTCCTTTCAGAACTCGGGCGTAGAGAAGTCGACGAAGGCCATTGCCTCGCGCTGGCGCGTCAGCTGGGCCGCGACCTGGGAGTATTCGGATTGGGTGCGGGCGGCCTTGGTGCGCAGTCGCGCGGCGACGATCAGCGTGACCTCCGCCCGGATCGCGGTGTTCAGGTCCATCGCCTGCTTGGCGGTGTTCGTGTCGCTGATCTGGGCGACGAGCGCGCGCACCCGCATCAGCGCCTGGCGGGCTGTCGCCAGTGAATGCCCCGCATAGTGCATCGAGCCGTCCGACAGAAGGCTCGCATTGGCGACCGCATACTCGGCCGGGTCGAGAGTGCCGAGGGCTTCCGCGCCCCCGATCGTGCGCAGATACGAGTTGTACTTCTCGGGGATCACCTGGACGTAGTGCTGGGTCTCGCGGAAGGGCGGGACGCCGCCGTATTCGATGATCCGCCCCGGCCCCGCATTGTAGGCGCCGAGCGCGAAGATGATGTTGCCGTCGAAGCGCTGGAGCTGCTCGGCCAGGTAGCGCCCGCCGCCCACCACCTGCAGGTAGGGATCTGTGTAGTAGTCGGGATAGACGCCGAGATACCGCGCCGTGCCGGGGATGATCTGCGTGAGCCCGAAGGCGTCCGCGGGCGAGCGCGCCCCGACCTGGAACCGGCTCTCCTGCCAGATCAGGGCCTGGAGCAGGCAGCGCCATTGCAGAGGCGACAGACCGGCGCGGCCCACGCCAGGCTCCCCATAAGTGTCGGCCGCGCCGCGGATGATGAGCTGCTCGATGTCCTCGCGCGCATCTCCGAAGACGAAGCGCCCGGCGGGGTTGGCGACCGGCCCATAGACCTCCTCGACGCCCTCGTATCTCGCCCCGCCGCCGGTGAAGGCGGCCGTCATCGTCGGCACCGATCCGAAGGCCTCGATCATCCGGTCGAGCGCGTCGAGCTGCTGCGCCTTGAAATCCTGGATGTCCGCCCGGTTCTGCGCTTTCGCGACCTGCGTGTCCTCGTCGCGTTCGAGGTGGAGATAGGCTTGCAGCTTCTCCGCCAGCGTGCGCCCGTCGATGGTCGGCACGCCCTGTGCCAGGGAAGAATGGCACAGGGCGGCCAGCGCGGCCGCTGCGATCGGGGGTGTTCGCAGCAACCTACCCACGGCACTGGGCTCCTTTGTGGGGTAGGGTGCCGGTGGGAGAGCGGGACGACCGGGCCAGCGTCGCAGCCTGGTCGTCGGAGAGGAACTTGAAGACCGGCCGACCACCGACGCCGCCGGGGCCCGGGGGCAAGGCGGCGAAGTCGCAATTGCCGGTCGGGTTGCCCTCCTGCGTGAAGCAGGAACATCGAGCCTCCCGGTCCTGGGCCGAAACGCAGCCCGATAGCAGGCCGAGGACCGCGATCAGAGAGAGGGGTCGCGTCATGGGATGTGCCTCCAGAAGTCGGGCTGCGTACGGAAGTCGGGACCCGCGACCGAGAGACCGGCCGTGCCGCCGCCGAGGACGTGCAGCAGATCGCCCAAGGCGGACGCGTCGCCGTCGAGGACGACGCTGTTCTCGTCGTCGCGCAGCAGGAAGTGGCGCCCGAGCGACCGCGACGTGACGATATCGATCTCGGCCGAATTGAGACGCAGCGCGGCGTAGTCCTCGGCAGAGGACTTGCCGTCCGGAAAGAGGATCTGCGTCGGGAAGAACGAGAAGACGCGCTCGCCTACGCGAGAGCGGGCGAGCTGGCCCGCGTTCTGCGTCAGCATCACGACGACCGCGTTCTGCTTGCGCAAGGTGGCGAGCCAGCCTTCGATCACGGTGGCGAAGTACGGATCGTCGATGGCCTTCCAAGCCTCGTCGATCAGCACGATCGTCCGCGTCCGATCCCGCAACTGCCGCTCGATCCGGCGGAAGATGTAGCTCAGCACGGCCGTCCGCTCACGCGGCGAGGGCGCGTCTAGGATCTGTGTCAGGTCGAAGCCCATCACCTCGCCGTCGAGCGAGAAGCTGTCGGTCTCGGACTGTCCGAAGACCCAGCCGAACCGGCCGTCCCGCGCCCATTCCTCGACCAGTCGCTGCACCCCGCCCTCGTCGTCGGTGGAAGCGAAGAGGCGCGCGAACTCGTGGAACTGGCGGAGCGGGCCGTCGGCATCCGCATTGCGGCGGACATTCTGGAGGATGGCCTGCGTCTGCATCGGCGTCAGCCCGCCTTCGGGGGCCAGGATGCGGGTGAGCCAATCGGTCAGCCATTCGACGCCCTCGCCATCCGTCTCGACCTGCAACGGGTTGAGACCCGTGGGCAGGCCGCTCTGGACCACCGAGTAGCTGCCGCGCATGGCCCGGATCGCCATCTCGAGGCCCTGGCGGTAGTCGAAGGCGAAGATGCGTGCGCCCGTCCGCCGGGCCTGCGTCATCAGGAAGGACGCCAGCAGCGACTTGCCCGACCCGGTCTCGCCCAGGATCAGCGTATGGCCCGCAGGCGGCTCGCCCCGGCCGTCGCCGCGGCGGTGGAAGCTGAAGCGGTAGCTCGACCCCATCGAGGTCGGGAAGACCGCCACGGGCGTCTCCCAGGGCACCTCGCCGCGGTCCTTGCCGAGCGGCGTGCGGTGCAAGGATGCGTAATCCGCGAAGTTGCCGTTGGTGATGACGTTCACCCGGCTCCGCGTGCCCATGTTCCCCGGGAACTGAGCGAAGTAATGCGCCTTCCGGACGAGGCTGTCGCGCACGAGGCGGAAGCCTGCATTGGCTCCGATCCCTTCGACCTCGGACATCAGATCGCGCACGATCGTAGCATCCGGGTCGATCAGGGCTACCGTCATGTGATGCTGCCCCAGGGAGACGCGCTGCGACAGCACGCCCTCGTGGAGCGCGGCCAGCTGCTCGCCGGCCTGCTCGCGTGCATCCGAGGTGGCGCGCATTACGCTGCGCTGGCGCTGGATCTTCTCGACGGCCGCGCTGTTCGCCATCGGCGTGAAGCTCTGGGCGATGACGTAGTCGCAGGGCATGGCGAACTCGTCGAAGATCGTGACCCAGGACATCGGCCCGTAGGCGCGGATCGCGCGGATCTCGCCGTAACGTTCGCCCAGGGGGCCATCGTGCAACTTCCAGCCGGGGCCCTGGAAGGTCACCCGCTCCGAGAGAACGTCGTCGGCCACGACGCCGAGCGTGCCGCTGGGGTAGATGGGGCGCTCGTCGCCCGTCTGGATAGAGCCGAGGAAGCCCAGCAGCTCGCCCGGGGATGCCGCGAGAATGCGGGTCTCGTCGGCACCGAGGGCGGCGCGCATGGCGCGCACGGTGTCGGCGAGGATTTCGAGGTCGCGGGCCTGGCCTGCGCCGACGAGCTTCGACGCGCCCCGGAACATATCGAGGCCGCGTGCGAGGCGGCCGTGCTTGACGATGGAGATCGTCAGCCGGCAGTCGCGCATCTGACGCGCGTCGAGACCGGCCTTCCACCGCGCGTCGACCGCCGCCGGGAAGTCATTGGCCTTCAGCGGGTCGAGCGAGGTCGTCAGATCGACCCGGCGGCTGACCCGATGGGTGTAGATGGTGAAGGTCGGATCGAGCTGGGACAGGATGCCCGCGAAGGCGAGCTTCAGCGCGTCCAGCTCGCGATCCGGCGTCGTGGCGGCGTTCAGTCCATCGGCGCGGATGCAGGTCATGAAGGAGTTGTCCCGCAGGCGGACGACGTGATTGTTCACCAGCGAGACGTACGGCAGGTGCATGAGCCCCTGGCGCAGGAGCCCGCGCTGCGCGACCAGCTTGGCGGCGACGGCGGGAACCTCAAGGGCCATAGCTGTCACCACCGAAGAGGCCGCGCGTTCGCGTTCCCGGAACCACCCGAAACCCCGTCATCAGCACGTCGATGATCTTCTCGTCGTAGCGGGCCGCGATCCGGCAGGCGATGTAGACCACCTCACACCAGGCCAGCGTCCATGCGCTCACCGACCAGATCAACGGCATGACCGTGAACCCCATGAAGGGGATCGCGAAGCCGTAGGGCAGACCGAGCAGCCGAGACGACTGCGTGAGCGCGCTGTAGAACGGGGTTTCGATCATCGGGCGGGTCTCAGCTCGCCGCGCCCCAGATCGACTGGATGATCGTCGGGATGACGCCGATGGCGACGACGACGAACAGCACCTGGAAGACGCGGCTCCAGTCGATGAAGTTGAAGGTGCCCGCCATCAGCACGGCGGCGGCGACGAGCGTCATGATGAGGCGGCCGGTCGTGCCGGTGAGCGCGTTCAGCACTGAGGTCAGGAAGGCGTCGAAGGCGCTCACGTCTATGGCCTGGGCCATCGCCGGCGACGCCGACACACAGAACAGCGCGATCGCTGCGTAAACATAATGAATATTATCAGTCATGGTCTTGGTCCCCCGTTCTGGGTCAGTTGGGTATAGGCAGCCATGACCTTCCGGACGTGGCCCTGGGTCTCACGGTAGGGCGGAATGCCCCCGTGACGGCGGACCGCTTCCGGCCCGGCGTTGTAGGCGGCAATCGCCAGCTCCGGCGTGCCGAATGTGTCGAGCATCTCGAGGAAGTATCGGACCGCGCCGTCCAGGTTCTGGACCGGGTCGTAGCGATCGACGCCAAGATAGTCGGCCGTACTGGGCATGAGCTGCCCGAGACCGTAGGCGCCGACGTGGGATCGCGCGCGAGGATTGTAGGCACTCTCGATCTTGACGAGCGCCTGGAAGAGGAGCGCCCACTGCCGGGGCGACAGACCGGCCCTGCGGATGGCCCCATGGGATGCATAGCGGAAGCCGGCGTCGCGGATCATCTCGCGAATACCGGCCGACGGCGTGACCGTAGCCGGCAGACGAGCAACGGCGACGCCGCGAGTAGCTGCGACCGCCGGAGGTCGCTCGGCGCCGAAAATGACTAGGCGGCCGGCATCAGCCCATTCTTCGAAGCCGTTGTCGCCTGGAACGAGGACCTGCGGAGTGGCCGGCGATGCATTGAGAAGGAGGGCGACCGCCGCGGCGTGCAGGCCAAAAGCTTTACGAGCGGACGTTCCGGTCAGAGGCCCTGTGCAACGCGGTCTCCCCCGCGCGCATCGGAACTGTCGCGGCCGGGAAACCGAGGCCGTACAGGAAGGTGATGAGACCGTTCGGAGTCTTGAAGAGACGCAGCTTGATCTCGAGATCGCCGCCGGCCCGGGTCGGCACGAGTGCGCGTTCTTCGTCACCGTCCTCGTTGACGACGCGGATGATCCATTCGCCCGACCAGAAGGATTGCTTGAGGACCGGATCGGCCCTGGCCGCGACCTCGATGCCCCAACCGTGTTCGAGCAACGCCTTAAGCTGGATTTCCGTGACCACATTCGGGGTGTCTCTGATCGGTCTGTCAGTCACCCTCGGTCTCCGCGACAAAGGACGCAGGCAGCAGGGCTGCCCACTTCCTACAACATGTAAAGATTGCGATCAAATCATAAGATCGACCGAATCCCTTCGTACCTTGCCGTTTACTATCGCATGGCGCCCGAGATGTAAGCGGCGGCAGGGCTGCAGCACCCGCATTTCATCTGGGCTATGAACTCGACTAGCGGCCGAACCTCAGCCCCAGAGGCGGCGGCGGGACGAAGTCGAGGGCTTCGAAGCGAATCTCGTTCACAGCTTCGTCGAACCAGTAGAGCGCGCGCTGGCCATCGTCCCACATGTATTCGGCGCCGACCTGTTCGCCCGTTCGAGCGTCGAGGATCTTCCGGATCGGCCAAGCTTCCGCGGCGGTGGAGATGTCGTTTCTCGTCATGGATGACCTCGCGTCCTGCGGCTCGTCCATTCGGCTAGGACAGCTTCGAGAAGCGGACAACGAGGCGCCCTTTCGGTGTATCCGAATGGGCAGTGCGGGACCCGGCGTGTTTCATCGGGAGAGCCGGGTTCGGCGGCTAAGCGACGTGGTCGAGGAACCCGCGCTTCAGCGCAATCGCCACAGCCTGGGTCCGGTTCTTCGCCCCGAGCTTCTTCGTCGCCGAGACCGCGCGTTGCTTCACCGTCGTCTCGGCGATCTGCAGGATCTGCGCGATCTCCTTCTGGCCTTCGCCGTCCCTCAGGAGCTGCAGTACCGCGATTTCCTTCGCAGTCAGAGCCGCTTGGTTGGTCGCCAGATCGCACCACAGCGAGAACCGCGCGTCGACTGCATCGATCTCCTCGTCCGTGAATTCCCGGCTGTCATGGGCGATCGAGAGCACCGATCGCTTGAGGCCTCGCTTCTGCGAGAAGACGGCGCCGTAGGCCAGTCCGTGCGCGCGCCCTCGCTCCAATACCTTGCGGATGTCGGGCAGCCGGACCTCAGACCATCGCCTCACGCCCGATAGACTAAATGCCCAAATCAAGATCGGATCGGCGACCATGTAGTTCTTCTCTTCGTATTCCGTGCGCCATTCGGCCGGAAACTCCGAGATCATGTGTTCCGGCCCCATGACGGACCAGTTAAACGCCAGGACGAAGCCTGACGGCGCCGTCCGACGCAGACGCGCTAGCTCGTCGTCCAGATTGGGGATCAACGTTTCCAGCATATCGCGAGATGTATTCACGAGGTTTACCTAGCGGAAGAACTTACTTCGATATACGCCCTATCGGATACACCGAAAGGGCGCATCATTGACTTGAACCTCCTGCCCCGTCCTTCGTCGGACCATGGAGTTCCCGAAGCTCAGACAGCCGAAGGTCATGGCCGAAGTGGCCTTCACCCGGGATATGGTCGAGACGCTGAATACGTATTTCAGCGCCTACCAGGATGACGGCGTCGTCACGATCACCGTGACGGATGGCGGGCTCTATCTAGAGAATCCGACCACGGCGTCGCGGCAGTTCCTGGGCCTCGCGCGCCTCGCGGACGACCCGAAGGTGCGGCATTGAAACCGCGCGCCTTCGACACCGCGCGCACACCGACGATCACGATCGTCGAGCCGTTCATGCCGTCGAGCCGGTACGACCTTGTCAGGCAATTCATGGCCCTACGCAAAGCGACCTTCATCGACGAGATGGACTGGGATCTTAGCCATGCGGACGGGATCGAGTTCGAGCAGTACGACTCCTTCCACGCAGTCTACGTCATCGCTCATCGCGGCAAGGACGTCATCGGCGGTGCGCGGCTGATCCGCACCGACCGAACGCTCGGGTCCGGCCGCGTCCGATACTCCTACATGATCAAGGACGCCTATGACGGGCAGCTGCCGGGATTACCGGACGACCTGTGCTATGAGGCGCCCCCGATCTCCGAGGACGTGTGGGAGCTGACCCGGCTAGCAACGTTGCCCAAGATCGATGTCGCACGCGACATCCTCAAGGTGGCCAACCGCTACCTCGCCGATCGTAAGGCCAAGACCTGTCTGTTCCTCGGCCCGCCCGCGTTCATGCGGATCGCGCGGTCCATGGGGTTCTCGCCGGCGGCCATCGGTCCGATCGTCGGCAACGAGACCGGGCGCTTCCTCGCCTTCAAATGCGAGATCCTCAAGACCGCCGAAGCTGCAATATAGACACTACGTGTCAATCTGTATAGATTGATAGGCATTCGATCTCTCACAGGAGCCGAGATCATGCCGTCGATCAAGACCAGCGCGATGGCGGTCGCCTTCGCGTCCTCGTTTGCAACCGCCGCCCCCGCCTACCCGATCGACTGTGCGATCCTCTTATGTCTCGCCGGCGGATGGCCAGCCTCCACCGAGTGCACCGCCGCCCGCGCCGAGTTCGTCCGCCGGATCACCCCCTGGCCCATCGAGCCGCCGCTGCAGATGTGGCGTTGCCCGCTGCGCGCGAGCGTCGAGGGGCACGCGGAAGCACCGCCCACGCTGCTCGATGCGATGGCCCGGATAGACCCGCGCCGGATCACGCGCGACCTCGCATTGGACCTTGTTCAGAGATCGATCCCCGAGCGCGCCGACATCGACCTCTCTACCCCCGCATTCGACTTCGTCCGCTCCATCCGGGTCTACGACATCGACTGGCACGTCTGGGATCACGAGAACGCCGCCGGTGACCATTCGTGCCGGGTTCGCCGTGAACGGGTCCGGATCGGCAGCTACGGCCCGCAGGGCGAGTTCGCCTGGCGCGCCGCCGGCGTCACCGAAGCCACTGCCCAGACCTGGATCGGCTTCGACACGCGAGCCCGCGAAAGCTGCAGTCACGAGGGCCGGTTCCGGGGCGTCGCTGTTGAGTGGCGCGACGTCGAAGGACGCCATGGCTTCGAGGTCGTCACATACTGACGGGAGGCAAGCCAGCCCGTCTAGCGATCGCGCGAGATCACGACCGATCCCAAGCAAGCCTGAAGGAGAACGCCCACCAGAAACGAAAACCCCCCGCGAGGTCGAAACCTGGCGAGGGGGGCTTCGGTCAGCAGGAACGCCAATTCCTATACGCTCACCAGTCCGGTGAGTAGAGTTTACCAGCCCCCCGACAGTCGAACAAGAAAAAAACGCATTCGTGCGAACGATTTCCGTCGGCTGGTTCGACCTCCTCCATCACGAAGCGAGGAGAATATGACAGCAATTGCCCAAAGGGCCGGCGATCTTTCGGGCCCGCATCGATCGAGCCTTGGCGACGACGCCTTCCCCATCCTTCCCGGCGAAATGCAGCGCAGTCAGGTCGGCGATCTGATCCGCGAGGTTCGTCGCGCGCTCGGCCTGAGCGCACCGGCGATCACGCTGCTCCAGAAGCTGATCGACATGACCCGCCCTCGCGACTGGACCGACCCGCATTCGGAGCCGGTCTGCTACGCGGCCCAGGTTCGCATCGCTCACGAGCTGGGCTGCTCGCCCCGCCAGATACGGACCCACGAGGCCCGCCTGATCCGCGCCGGCCTCATCGAGGACCGCCGCCGCGCGAATGGCAGCCGCTCGAAACACGGGCTCTGCGGCCTTGGGCTTACGCCCCTCATCCGGCGCATCCCCGAGCTTCTCGCCGCCCGAGATCGTCTGAGAGACGCATGGACCGACCAAGAACGGCGCGTGAGCCGGCGCAGCGTCCTCTATCGCCGCGCGAAGGCGCTGCTAATGGAGCTACAGCCGGCCCGTCCCGACGACGCGGAGGTCAACGCCCTGACGGCATCGTTCCTCGCCTGGCCCTCCTCGAGCCGCCTGCGCCGCCTGCGCCCGAACGACCTGGCGACCCACCTGAGCGCCGCGGCCCATCTCGTGGACCGACTGGAAGCGCTGCGTGCCATGACCTTCGAATCTTCCGGTCGGGCGGACGGAGAGTTCCGCCGCTCAATAAAAGCTACAACGGAAGCAACTCCGGTACTCTGTAGCGCGCGCCCATCCGCTGGGGGTCGAGATGGCGGCGATGAACCGCGGGAACGGGCCAACAACGGCGCCGATTGCAGGGAAAGCGAGCGCCGAAGTCGCAGCCCGGACTGGACCCGCCGCCTCACGCCGTTCGGATTGCGCGCCATCGCGTCGGACCCGTTCCGGCTCTACCTCGATCACGAGAGCCGGGGACGAACGCAGCCCCGCATCGAGGACTTTCTGCTGGCGGCCCTCCGTCGCCTGCCGGAGCTCGGCATCAGCCCCTCGGCCTGGGAGGACGCCTGTGATCGGATGGGCGAGGTGACCGCGATGCTCTGCGTCCTCGTCATCGACGCGAACCGGCACCACCCCGTCACGCCGATCCGACGTCCAGGTGGCGCGTTGCGGGCCATGACAAAGCGCCATGCCGCGGGCGAGCTAAACCTCGTCGGAAGCCTCGCCGGCCTGATGGCGCGGGCGGGAACATCGTGAGGGCGCCCGGCGCTCCGATCACTGCGGCGATGGCACCGTCGGAACGCCCCTCGCCCCGCATGGTGCACAGGGAACCGATCGGCCGCGATCTCGACATGGGATCGCTGTCAGGCATGGGGCCGTCGTCCCTTGGCCCGGCCCCAAGACGGCATCGGCGCAAAGCTGGCTACCTCCCCGTCGCCGTTCGGTCGGGGATCGGACCGGCGGCGAGGATGCGGGCCAAGGCGAGGTCCTTGCCCTGTTTCTACCCATGGGTCTTGCCGGATCGCGGCCGGTCCGTTCCCTCGGCTGCGCCTTGGCAAGCGCGAAGACGGTTTCCCTGCCCTGCGGGCCCGGACCCTCCGACTTCGCGCTGGCGAACCGCCCTTACCCGATCCGGCCCTTTAATCCCCATCGAAACAAGGAGACCTCGACATGGCCCGCTACAACCTCACCATCCCCGTCACCTACACCCAGAACGGCCAAGAGAAGACCCGCTATCAGCGCGTCGGCACGATCTTCGAGAACGTCCGCGACAACGGCGACACCCTCCTGTCGGTCAAGCTCGACTTCCCCGTCGGCGTCACCGAACTGGTCGGGTTCCTTCCCAAGCCGAAGGACGAGGACGACCACCCGATCGAGGAATGATCGCCCCCGGGGCGGCGCCGCGCCGCGCCGCCCCGCCCGACCCGAAAGGACCGAACCCATGACCCGCTGCGACGAACCGGACCCGCGATATGTCCTGCCGACCCGGCGCCTCACCGAGACGCGAAAGGTCCGCCTTACTACCGGCCAGACCGTCCACATCTCCATCGGCACGGACCCCGCCGATCCGGATCGCCCGCGCGAGGTCTTCTACTCCGCTGGCTTCCAGTCCGGATCGCAGCTCGAATTCCAGGTCCAGGACGCCTGCGTCCTGATCTCGCTCCTGCTCCAGCACGGGCACCGGCCGACCGAGATCGTGAAGTCCCTTGCCCGCGAGGAACGACCGGACGGCTCGATCGCCTATGCGAGCGTCATCGGCCTGATCGCGGCCGAACTGGCGAACTATGCGGCGCGATGACGGGTCCGGATATCCGCGAGCCGCGAAGGAGCACGACATGCCAAAGACCACTTCGATAAGCAGATCTCGCAAGGGCCCCTGCTTCGTCTGGAACCGCGCCCGCATGCTGATCGCGTTTCACCGTGACCCAGCACGCAAGAAACGCGCGAAGCCGTATCTCTGGCCGCCGAAGAACGGCGCTGCGGCCCTCCATCATGACGTGAGAGACCAGGAGGTCTTCGTCGACCTGCGCGGCGTCGACCGTGCCGACGACGTCCAGCTGAAGCTCCGCTCCCACGCCATCGTCGCTCGCCGCGACCCCGGCCAAGGCTGGTCGGGCGTTGAAATCAACGACCACCAGGTTCGGGTCCTGGTCGACGACATCTGGATCGAGATCCATGCCGACGGCACCGTCGTTCGGGAAACGGCTGACAGCAAGACATTCCTCGAAGGTGACGGCTCAATCATCAAGACAAGCGAGGACGCTGACGTAATGGTCTCGGCCGACAGCTCGGAGATCACCCGCCGAACACCGGACCGGATCGACGCCGTCACAGCCGACGGCATTCTCTCGAAACCACGTCAGGCGATTGCGGGTCCCCGCACCGATTCATGACGTTCGCTCGCATCCTTGCTGTCGTCTGGGTGGCGACAATCGCACTGCTCGCGGCGTTCTGGGATCATCGCGGTACGGCTGCCGTTGAGCCTGTTGCCGACATTCCCCTTTGCCGGGTCGGCCAGCCGAACACGTTCGATAAGACCTGTATCGTCGACGGGGACACGATCTGGCTTCATGGAACGAACTACCGACTGAAGGACTTCGACACGCCCGAACCGCGCACCAATATCTGCGGCGGCTTCGAGGAGATAGACTTGGCCCGAGCCGCAACGGATCGCCTCCACGCTCTTCTCAACAGCGACAGCTGGACCATCGAGACATTCGGCTTCGACGGCACTGGCCAGCGCACACTCGCCACCATCCGGATCGCTGGCGAGGATGTCGGCGACGTCCTGATCCGTGAAGGTCTCGCCCGTCGCTGGCCCTATGGCGAAGAGTTCTGGTGCAGCTGACCGCTTCTTTCCGTCTGATCAAAGTCATCGGATCACCGGCAATTCGCTGATCCGCGTCGTATAACGGGGACTTCGATGATCCGCTCGCAAGGCCCAGGATCGCTCCATGCCCTCGGAGGCAAGAACCATCGTCTTCTTCCCGAACCGATCGTTCACCATATCGAGGGCGCACATCAGCTCGGCCGACTTCGGGCGCATTGCGTCGAAAAGGGTCCGCGGCCGATCCTCTAGGGGCAGGAGATCGTCGAGCAAGACGCCGGCCTTCGAGAAGCCATAGGGCTTCTCATCCTTCGGCCACCCTGCCCTCGCGCAGCGCCGCGCAGCCTCGACGAGGTCGAACGTATCCGACGACATCGGCGTCAGCTTTGTCGATCGCGCGGACGACCATTGCGGACGATCGGGTCGATGCTTGTTCGTATGGAAGATCACCGTCAGCGTGCCGGCGACGAGACTATGCTGGCGCAGCTTCTCCGCCGCCCGCGTCGCGTGAGCCGTGATAGCCTGAAAGAGCGTGTCGAAATCCATCATCGGCGCCGAGGCCGATCGCGTAACGGCCATGCCTTTCCGCTGGGGCTCGACCTCTTCGAGCGATAGGCACGGCTCGCCTTGCAGCTCCAGGACCGTGCGTTCGAGGACGACCGTGCCGAGTTTGCGCGCTTGGCGCAGGGGCATGTCCCGCAACTCGGCCGCCGTGCCGATCCCGATCGCCCGCAGTTTCCTTTCCGTCTGCCGTCCGATGCCCCAGATATCCCCAACCGGCACCTTCGGTAGCAGCCAGCGGGCCAGCTCCTCGTCCATCATGTCGAGGACGCCATCGAAGATTGGGTTCTTCTTCGCGATCTCGTTGGCACATTTCGCGAGGGTCTTCGAGCTGGCGATGCCGACCCGAACCGGGATGCCGACCCGGCGTAGCACGGCCGCGCGCATGGCTCGGGCATGTGCCTCTCGGTTCTTGAAGCCGTGGAAGTCCAAGAAGCTCTCGTCGATGGAGTAGATATCCACCGAAGGCGTGAAATCCGCATACGTATCCACGACCCGCCGGGAGAGGTCCGCGTAGAGCGTGTAGTTCGAGCTGAAGACCCGGATCCCGTGGGCTTCCACCTTGTCGCGGATCAAGTGAAGGGGGTCCCCCATCTTGATTCCGAGCGCCTTCGCTTCGTCGCTGCGCGCCACGGCGCATCCATCGTTGTTCGACAGGACGATCACCGGGACGTTCTTCAGCGACGTGTCGAAGACGCGTTCAGCCGAGACGTAGAAGTTCTTGCTGTCCGAGATCGCGATCGGCCGCCGGCTCATTCTAGCTCGTAGCGGCGGACGACACCTGCAAGCACGCCCCATATCTCGCTGTCTGGCGTCAGCTCGACATCAGGGAAGTCCTCGGCCGAGTTCGCCGGGGCCAGGTAGTACCGGTCGTTCCGGCGCCGGAGGATCTTCGCCGTGACCTCCCCGTCGATCACCGCCAGGACCGCCCGGCCGAGCCGCCGCTTGCCGTCCCGATCGACCGCAATCAGGTCTCCATCGCGGATACCGACGTCCCAAAGGCAATCCCCCTCCACCCGCCACCAGAAGGTCGAGGCCGGGCGACGCACGACCCAGGCGATCGGGTCGATCTCGTCTTCCAGATCGTCCGCCGCCGGCGACGGGAAGCCCGCGCTCACCGTCATCCTGACGAAGCGCATCGGCTGACCTTCGGCGATCACGGGTTGATCGATCGGATGAAGCGGCATTCGTCACCTACGATGTTCTTACTTCGTTCTACATCTGCGGGGCGGTCCACTTCTGTCAAGATTGACGTGGGGCGGAGAGGTCTTCGAAAGCGGTGCGTACTTTCGTCAGGCCCTAATATCCTTGCTCGGCATCACGTCACTAGGACCTTGCTATGGACGACGAAGTCACCAACCCCACCTGCCCTTCGAGCGCTCAATGCGTCTATCGGCTGGAGCCGATCTGGGACATTCTCGAGCAGTACTTCCGCGACGACCGCCCGTATCGCATCCTCGCGCCGATCGACGAGGTCGAGAACCATTCCGACATCCCGGCTCTCGAGTGCGGCCAGTCCTGGTGCGGCCTCTGGGTTCTCGGCGACATTGGAGACGCGGCCGACTTCGAGGCACGTGAGTCATCGAACGCGGTCGGCGCTTAACCCCTCGAGAGCGTCCTTCTCACGCTCCGGGGTCATGCTAGAAGCATCGACCATCCGATGCGGCTCCTAACCAGGATCCAGCGTGTGGCATTCGACGGACGACGCCTCCTGCCGGACCGGCCGCTGGTTCACCTCTACCCGTCCTCGATGTTCGACCTTTGGCCAATGCCGTCCGGGGAGGCCGCGCTACGCGAAGGTCGACCGACCCTCGCCGTGACGCTGCCCAGCGAGCACATCGAGGTCTTTTGCGACGGCCGATGGTACCCGAAGCGCCTCGCGATCGGCCGGATGATCCGCGGCGACATCCTCAAACGCGGATCGGCGGACGGTATTGTCTACACGCGAGAGAGCGCCGCCGCCCATCCTCTCCCCTAGAGCCCAGCCCGATCCGACTTCAGATCCTCGCCTTGCTGGTGGACCACCATCGCGGATGCCGGGTAGGGCCGGATCAGATCGAACGCCATGTCCGGATCACCCGTCAGCCAGGTCTCGTAGTCCTCGGGCTGCAGGATCATAGGCATCCGATCAGGGTGGGTCTCTCGCACCAGTTCGTTCGGCGTCGTCGTCACGATCGAGGACGTGACCAGCTCACGATGCTCGCCGCCGTAGTTCCCGACGAAGGGACGCCAGATCCCCGCGAAGGCGAATGGCGGGCGGTCGCCCTCCCCCGTCACCCCGAACCAGACATAAGTCGCCGGCTTCCGGCCCTTCGCTTCGCAGAAGCTCGTCGCTGGGACCAAGCACCGGCGCTCCTCGAAGCTCTTCCGCCAGAAGGACGACGTCCGGAGCTTGTCGTCACGCGCATTGTTCACCGCCTTCGGCTGGATCGGCTTGCCGGTCTTCTTCGAGACCTGCGGCAGCACGAAGCCCCAATGGCTGTTCTTCAGCCAGCGGGTACCGTCCTCGCTCATACCGACGATCGGCGCCCTGCCCTTCGGAAAGATCGCCGGTAGCGGTTCGGCGTTGCCCAGCTCGTCCTGGGCGGGTGACACCCCGAAGAGCTGGCGCATCGCCTCGACCGGCATCGTGTTCGAGTAGAGATTGCACATACCTGTCAGACATCCGTCGATTTATGCGCCAATCGTCGCCGTTCGACGCATAGCGTAGGCACCGCTACTCGATCTCGAAATCGACCAGGTCGGGGACACCCGCACGCTCGTAGGTCAGAACCGTCTCGACCTCAGGATGAGACGTCCAGATCTCTTCGAGGACGGCCTGCAAGTCCTGCGCTTCATCCCCTTCCAGGTCATCGATCCGCGCCGTCCATTGGAGCTTCGACCCAAAGACGACCATCGACGCCGCCCCTTCGTGCGCCTCGCGGTAGCCCTCCATGAGGCCCAATATGGTCGGGTCGTCCCTCGGGACATTGGTAACGTGCACCAGCAGGGGTCGCTCCTGATCGAACCGCGCGGCCAATGCGCGTGACAGCTCATCGGTGCGCTCGATCATGCCCTTGTCGACATTCTCACTGACCTCGATCGAAAGCTCCTCGAAGGCCGCGAGAATGCGCGTCTCCGATGTCCCGAAGTCGGCCTTCAACTCGTCGAAATCCTCCGTCAGTTCGTCCTTCGTATCCTCGATCTCGTCCGTCAGCACGGTGATGCTCGCATTGATCGGAGCCGTCTCGGCTTCGATCCGGAGACCCACGATGAACCAGATGCCCGTGAAGAGGGTTGCAATGACGCCAAACACGCCTGCCCAATCCCATCCCGTGAAGTTGTTCCGCAGATACGATCCTGCGGGTTCCGGATCATGTGCCATAGATCGCCGAGCCCCTGCTTGGAGCTAATCTATGTGCCCTCAGGGCCGGTCACAACGGATCAGATCGTTAGGACGCCCGAAAGCACTAAACAAACGGTCGTGCCGATGCCGCATATGGCGAATAGCAGCGTGATCGGCGAAATCGTCGCGCCAGACCAAAGCCGGAGCCGGGTGGTTGGGTGCATAGGGTCGCTCACGTGACCTCCGATCAACGAATCCCACCATAGCAATGTGGCGTTAATGCGGACTTAACTTCTCCGATACCAAGCGAACCCCCGCCGGAGGCAACGGTTCCTGACCAGAAATGGCCTCTGCCCCGCTCACGCGTGTCACTGGGCTCTAGTCGTCGCTTGCGCTCCTCCCGGAGCCCCCCACCCCCGTCCTTTCTGCCTCGGCGGCGCGGCGCGAAGCGTCGGCCTTCCGCCCTCTCCCGTCTCCTACGGAGCCGCGTCCGGTCGAGCGGGTCATGGTCGGGCGCGGGCGTGGGTCTCCGCCCTTGCGGGTGACGATCCCTGCGGCAGTAGCGGAGATCCCGGCCGGGGGCCGGGATCGAGAGGCAGAAGACCGGCCCGGGCGGGCCGGACACCCTTTCTGCTTGGTGGTCCACCAGCCAGCCGGACGGGTCGTCGTCAACCGGCAAGCGCCGGCCCGGGGGGCCGTCGGCTCCGGGCGAGCCCCGTGTCCTCGGCTGATGCCTGCGGGCCGCGCCAGCTCGCCCTCCGCCCGGGTGACCCCGCCCCCTCCGGCCGCAGGTCGGGCTGCGCCCTCACCTGCTCTGCCCTTCGAATGGCAGGGGCCATTCAAAGCCAGATCAGGCGAGGCCCCGCCCATCGGCGGAAGACCGGCATCGGATCGGCACCCGCCCCACCATGAAGGACGATCCCATGGCAAGAGAGCGCTTCGACATCCGGCAGCATATCACCGATCGGATCATCGCCCAGTTCGAGGCGGGGGCGCCCCCGTGGCGGCAGCCCTGGACCGGGACGCGCGCCGTCGCGGGCTTTCCTCTGCGGCACACGGGCGAGGGCTACAAGGGGATCAACATCCTGATCCTGTGGGCCACGGCCGATGCGAAGGGCTATGCCTCCGACCGCTGGATGACGTTCAACCAGGCGAGGCAGCTTGGCGGTGCGTTCCGCAAGGGCGAGCGGGCCGCCAAATCCGTCTTCTACGAGTCCATCGAACCAGTGGGCGACGCGCCAGAGCAGGACACGGCCGATGCAGGCAACGCGCGGCGCGTCCATTTCGCAAAGGTCTACAACGTCTTCAATGCCGATCAAATCGAGGGCCTGCCGGATGAATACTATATCCGTCCGGATCCGCCCCGCGACCTCGGAACGCAAGCGGAACCGAAGCTCGATGCGTGGTTTGCGGCCACCGGCGCGCGGATCGACACCAGCGACGAGCCCCGCGCCTACTACCGGCCCTGCGAGGACCGCATCCACATGCCGCCCATCGGGACGTTCCATGACGCTGCCGGATATTACGGGACGCTCGCCCATGAGATCATCCATTGGACAGGCGCAGGACATCGGCTGGACCGGATCACGCGGTTCGAAGACCGGAGAGCCTATGCGTTCGAGGAACTGGTGGCCGAGATCGGCGCCTGTTTCCTCGGCCTCCATCTCGGGATCGCGCCACGCTTCGGGCAGTCGGCGGCCTATATCGAAGGGTGGATCGCGGCGATGAAGGCGGATCGCGACGTGATCTTCCGCGCCGCGGCCGAGGCGCAGAAGGCGGTGGATTATCTCGACCCACTGCGATCATCCGGGACACCTGCGACGGAAGCGGTCGGTTCGGCAGCCTGAGCGGGTCGGGGTCGCCCGTATCGATCGCGATTGGGCGGCTAGCCTGGGGGATTCACCTCTGCTACGTTCATGCTAGGCATGGTCCATGCCGATCCGGCCGTCACAGCGCTTCTTCTACCCGATCGATTGGCCGCAGCTCTCGCGGGCGGTGCGGTTCGAGCGGGCGGGCGGCCGCTGCGAGCGCTGCGGGCGGCCGCACAGGGCGGAGGTCTGGCATCTGGGTGCCCACGCGGTCGCTGGCCGAACGGGTCTGTGGTGGGACGATGCGCGGGCGCGGTGGCGGTGTGGCCGGGGCCGGCTCGTCGCGAAGGCCCTCTTGCCGCCTCCCGACGATCTCGCGGCCCTGCAGCTCGCCTTCTGGCCGGGTCTCGCGTGGGCGAGCTGGCCGAAGCGCCTGCGCGTGGTCCTGGCCTGCTGCCATCTGGACCATGACCCGTCCAACAACGCGCCGGGCAATCTCGCCGCCCTGTGCCAGACCTGCCATCTGGAGCACGACCGGGCCGACAACCTTGCCCGCCGCCGCGCGAATGCCCTGCGGCGACGATCCGCGGCGATGGATCGGCTGCCCCATCTCTGACGTCGATAGCCTGCGGACCTTGTGCGAGGCGCCGGGATGGGCGCCATCGGCGGCACCGCCGATCGGCACGACGCCTCGGCACCCGCCGCATCATTGCCTCGCGGTTGCGCAGGTTCCGG
Source organism: Jannaschia aquimarina (assembly GCF_000877395.1). Classification (GTDB taxonomy): domain Bacteria; phylum Pseudomonadota; class Alphaproteobacteria; order Rhodobacterales; family Rhodobacteraceae; genus Jannaschia; species Jannaschia aquimarina. Next base: position 35,034 of record NZ_JYFE01000031.1, read on the forward strand.
GGCGCCGCGGTCTTGCCCCTCCGGAAGATCGGAGCCGGGAGGCCGGTGCTGCCAAGGAGGTGGGGGTGAGCGGAATACGGGCGATCTTTGGGTCTTTCGATAATGCAATATTGATGCATTCGTATAGTCCTGAAAGACTCGCCCGTATGGATTGCTCGCCCGTATGGATTGCTCGCCCGTATGGATTGCAGGATATGTGTAATGTCTACATTTGTTGCGTGTCTTGGCTGATCGAGGCGGCTCCGACCGGCGCCAGCGGATGCGGGACCGCATCGCGGCGGGCTTGTCGGACAGCGCGATTGCGGACGAGTTCGGCGTCTCGCGATCGACCGCGCACCGCCTTCGGTCGCAGATGGGGAAGCGGCGCAACGAGGCCGCGGGACATCGGGTCATCTCGACCCGGCTGACCGATCGGGAGATCGCCGGGCTGGATCGTCTCGTCGCGTCGGGCGCCGGCAAGTCGCGCGGCGCGGTGCTTCGGAAGTTGGTCCGTCACGCCGGAGTGCTGTTCGAGCCGCGTCCCGACGAGGGCGCCTTTCTCGCGGAGGCGGACCGCCACCTGTCTCGTCTCGGGGGCAACTTAAATCAGATCGCGGCGGCGCTGTCGGCCTCGATGCGCAAGATCGGTCGGGCGGAGCCGAGCGCGGAGCAGGTCCGGGCGATGCACCAGGCGGCGGATGAGGTGGCCGAGATCCGTCGTGTGCTGGTCGCGATGCTGCGCCACTCGCAGGTCCGTGCAGAGTCCCTGGAGGCGCGGTTGACCCGGACAGGCGACGTCTCGGAGGTCGGTGATGCCTAGAAGCGCGTCCTCCGTCGATCGGATCATGGGCCGGCTGTTCGAGGACGGCCTTCGGCGGGAGAGGGCAGGGGGCTCGGGTGGGCCGTTGCGACGGGCCGGGCC
>NZ_JYFE01000032.1 GCF_000877395.1 Jannaschia aquimarina
CGCCCCCGGGCGGGCCGCGAAAGGCGGCGCGCAACCGGTTCGGTGCCGATTGTGCAGACGGGGGGTGCACGGGGGGTGCACAGGGGGTGTACTGGGCTTTCGGCAACAGTTGCGTTGCGGATCCGCCACAGGTGCCCTAGCCGGGTCCCGGACCGAACATCAGATCTCGCCTGGTTCCTGCGCCCCAATATGCGGGACGGACGAGGTTCCCCTTCAGGGTTCAGCCCAACAGTCAGGGTGCAATCCGGTCAGAGCGCAGCCCCATCACCCTGTCTCGCCAGAAGAAGACACCGGATCCCTGGCCGTTCCGCCCGTCCACGCCCCGATTTGGACAAGAAGAACGGACATTTCGGCCCATTGCGTGTCCCCGACGCCATATCTAGCACGAAACCGTCACACGCCCCCTCCTATGGAAGACCACCGTTCCCCATGTCATCCTGAGAGTGAAACGTATTCAGGAGGGACCAATTCTTGGCCAATCTCGACGCGCAGATCCGCGAAAGCCAGGCCCAGGTGGCCGCCACGCAGCAAGAGATCATTCAGGTCACCAGCCGCATCAGCGAAGCGCGAGAGAAGCTGGAACAGGGCATCACCATCGACGTGGAGAACGCGACGCTGGAAGAGGTGCAGGCCCACACGGATGCGATGAACGCCAACATCGCCGAGCTGATCATGGGTCTCGACGATGTGACCGCCGGTTTCTCCAAGGATTTCGACGAGATGCGTTCGAAGACGGGGATGGAGAAGCTCATCGGCATCTTCGCCAGCGGCAAGGCCGAGTCCATGCGCCAGGAGCGGCTGCGCAGTGCCTCCATCGACGACAAGCTGCAGGACCTGATCTCGAAGTCGGACACGATCACACAGCTTCTGCAAGGCCAGTTGAAGGTGCTCGAGGATCAGCGGACGCAGGTGGAACGGAACCTCTCCCTGACGCTGGAGGACCGGGAAGCCGCCGTTGCCGACCTGGAACAGATCCGCGCGCAGGTCCGGGAGATGGATCCCGAATTGATCGCGCTCGAGAACAAGATCGCTTCCGAGACGGATGCCGCCGCCCGGACCAAGCTGGAGTCCGATCTGGCCGAGATGAATACGCGCCACAACGAGCTGGTGCAGCAGGAGCAGGTCAAGCTGGCCGAGAGCCAGACGCTCGAGCGCTATATCGAAAAGGGCAAGACCTGGGTCGACAGCCTTCAGAATCAGGCGGCCACGCAGATGGTGCTGATCAACAAGCTGGAGACCGACACCAAGCAACGGGTCGTCCTGTATGACGCGTTGTCCAAGTCGCTCAAGACGGCGCAGCAGCAGGACGTGGCACACCGGATCAACGAGATCGGCGTCAAGACAGACCAGGAGGCGCAGCAGGCCATGGCCGCCATCGGCGCGGCCACCAACACCCGCATGGCCGAGATGCTGGAAGCGCATGAGGACCACATGGTTTTCGCCCGCGACGTCCTCGAGGCGAAGGCCAAGGCCGACGAACGCTTCGCGCGCCGCTTCGCCCAGATCGTCGAAAAGCACGACAGCAATCTCTACGGCGGGTGAGCGATCCGCTCCATACCGAGCGCCGCGCGGCCGCGACGGGCCTGATCAAGCGCCTGTTGCTGATCGTGGTTTTCGCGGGCGTTTGCGGCGCGGGCGCGGCGGTCTTCGTGTCGGTCATGACGGCTGTCGAGGCCGAGCGGTCCCGCGAGTGACGCGATGAGTCTGAAGGAAGACCTCGTCCGCGACCATGTCGGGCTGGCCGAGAACCGTCAGGCACGTCGGTACTTTGCCAAGTTCGAGACGATCCTGTCGCATCTGCCTGCGGTCGCCGAAGAGATGCGGGACCGTCGACGGCTGGACATGGCCGAGACCGAGATCGTCTCGGCTCATCTGACCCGCCTTGCCGGCACGTTTCGCGCTCTGAGCCACAAGTACCTGATGACGGGACGGGATACGGGGGTCTTTCTGGGATCCCTGACCGTCGACCGCTCGGCCAGCGGCTTTCCCGTCTTGCAGGAGTTGCTGTCCATGGCCGCCGATGCACGGAACGCGGGCGCGCATCTGTCCCGCCTGCCGTCCGCGGAGGATCTTAAGGAGGCGATGATCGCCCGCATCGTGGGCGAGCGGCGGATCCCGTCGGATCTTCAGTATGCCCTGTCCCAGCGGCTCTATCATCAGGCTCTCGCTGGCGACTTGTTTCTCGCGCGCAACGAGGTCGACCTCATTCCGCTCGCGGGCACGGGGCAGGAATTCATCGCTCATTGGTCCGTCTGGGACGGGCGTCGGAACCTTCCCGTGATCTGGATGATGCGCTTCCGCGACAGCGGCCGAACCACGTTGGATCAGGACTCAGTGCGGCTGGAACGCGTCTCGGCGCATCTGATGGCGCAGGCCCTGCCGGAGTTGAAGCTGGTGACGGTGGCGCAGGGCGTGGACGATGATTTCGAGGGCGTGCATCCGATCTCGCTCAAGCGGCTGACGGTCGGACCGATGTATTCGTCGGCCTATACCCGTCAGACAGAGGGGCTGGGGCCGGTTCTCGACCGAGCCCGCCCGCCGGTCGGACAGGATTGGGCACTGGCCTGGGCGCTCGAAGAGTTAGAGGCGGAGCGGACCGAGACGGAGCGGACGGGTTGGTTCTCGACCCGCGAGCGGACGATTTTTCGCCTGATCGGACCCGAGGCGGCCGAGACCGGTGCGACCCGGACGGAACGCGCCGCCATCCTGCCGGAACCCGTGTTTCAGACCTTCGCCGAGAGCCGCGCGCCCGGCTTCGATGGCGTCGAGATCTACGTCGCTGGAAAGGGCCGGCTTTGGCGCGCCGGGTGACCTCCGTCCCGGCGCAGCCGGCGATCGGTCCGGTGGACCGGTCGAGGAGGTCACGGGAGACGCCCCGGGATGCGCTGCACATTTGTGCCGCCCCAAGGAAGGCTGTGACCCAGCCTGGCCGCCCAGCGAATATGAGATGACCGGAAGGACCGACCGATGAGCCAGACCGCAGATGCGATGGAGATGACGGAAGCGCAGATCGCGGCGCAGGCCGATGCGGCGATGCGGCTGCTGGACGGCTTCGACCACGCGCCGCGTCTCGGAAAGGCCGTCGAGGCGCCGCGGGCGGAGCGGTCGCCGGGAATTGGAACGCGATCGCGCTTCCGCTCGACCACGCCGGGTCTCGCCACCCGCCGCAGCGTGCCCGCCGGCGGCGTTCATCTGCGCGAGACGGTCGAGGGCGAGGGGCTCATCACGCCTGCGCGGGCAGGGGCGCTGAAGGCGCTCCATCGCGCGCTCTCGATCGCGCTGGCGGCCGGCGCCGCGTTCGAGGATCGCACGGGTCTCGACGCGCTGAAGGCCGCGAACATGGCCGGACGGCTGCCCGAGGCCGATGCGGCAAAGTTCCGGGAATTGCTCGAGGCGGATGCCCTGGCCGTGGGCCACAGCTTCGCCAATGCCTTGGCATTCCTCCTCGCGCCTCTCCGTGGGCCCGAAAGCCGGGAAGTCCCGCCGCCGGAGGAAGTGCTGACCGACAATGCGCAACTGATGCTCGAAGGTCTGGTCTGGGAGATTGACCAGCGGCTGGCCGGGGCAGGGGATGATGACGCCCTGATCGCCACGCTCGCCGCGCAGGCGGAGGTCGTGATGGCCCGCCTGGCCGACCGCGCGCGCCAATCTCCGCGCGCCGCCACCTTCGGAGAGGTCCGCTATCGGATCGAGGCCGACGATCTGGTGCTCGACGGCTTCACGCCGGCAACGGCCGCGCGGGGCAAGCCGCTGGTGATGCAGTTCAAGAAACCGCACGAGGTCGTCGGAAACCACATCGCCAAGCATCAGGCGCTGAAACTGTCGAAGATGCTGATGGCCTACGATTTCGAGCGGCGGCTGAACCCCTTCGTCGATCTGGGCGGGTTCATCTTCACCTTCATGGGGGACGGGGCGCCGGGCACGGGCAAGACGACCCTGATTCAGATGATGGCCGGGATGATCAACGAGTACTGCCAGGTCGCCGGCTACCCGTTCCGCTACGAGAACCTGTCGACCGAGAGCATCGACAGCTATCAGGGCAAGTCCGCGCAGAACGCGAAGGCGTTCATCGACGGCGTACTCGACCCCCAGGTGATCGGCTTCGGAACGATCGACGATATCGACCAGCTCGCCGGCAAGCGCGGCGACCGGCAATCGAGCGCGGGACAGTTGGAGATCACGGCGGTGCTGATGCAAGCCTTCGCTGGTGCCAACACGGTCGTGCGCGGCAACTGCACCTTCGGCATGTTCTCGAACTACCCCGAGAATGTGGACGATGCGCTGCGTCAGCGGGCTGGGGCGCGGTTCCTCGTGGACGGACCCCAGACGCGAGAAGATTACATCGACATCCTCTCGCTGCTCCTGGGCAAGCGTCACGACATTCCGCTGGGCGACCATGACCTCTTTGCCGCACAGGAACTGACCCGCGCCGTGGCCGAGAGCTTTGAGAAGCATTCGCAGCCCGCGGAGCGGAAGCTGGCTCAGGTCTTCGAAGACGTGCGCGGCCGGATCGGCGAGTTGGACACGATCGCCAAGATCGGCACCTATCTCAAAGGCATCCAGGAGGCGGACGAGCGCTTCACCGGCCGTGCGATCAAGAACATCACCGACGCCGTGAAGGTCCGTTCGCTGGACGTGGAACTGCCCGACGAGTGGTTCGAGACCGCCGACGCCTTCATGCACCGTCCCTACGACGAAAAGCTGGCCCGGATCGAAGAGATGCGCGTGCCGATCACCGTCGAGATGGTGATCCAGGAGATCAACCGCTACGCCGACAGCGAATTCCGCTACGCCGACAAGTCCGACGAGGTCGCCATCGAGGACGCCGTCCGCGACATGGGCCGGATGGAGGAGGCGAAGCGCCGGTACATGGAACGGCGCGGATGATCGGCGCGCTGCTCTGGCAGGTGCCGCTGGCGATGGCGGCGGGTTGGGCAGTGCCCCGCCTGGCCGCGCGGGTGCTGCCCGAGGGCGTGGGATGGCTGATCCTGAACGGCGCCGTTTCGACGGTCGTTCTGGCAGGCCTGGCTGTCGTCGCGTTCGTCTGGCTCTACGGAGAGGCGGGCGACGTGGTCTGGTCGCAAGACCCATGGCACTTCGTCCGTCTGAGCGCGAGCGCCGCGATCCTGTGGGGGCCGATGATGGTCCTGTCACTGGCAGGCCTGCCGAAGCGCTGGAAGGAGGTGGTCTGGTGATGGAAGGCCTCGACCAATTCGTCGTCCAGCCGATCTATCCGATCCCGCCATTTCCTGTCTGGCCCCTTGGCGCGATGATTGGACTGCTTGTGCTTGCCAGTCTTGAAGTCCCCGGTCCCTCGAAGGGTCGGACAAGTCGTCGCTTTGCCTGGATAGCCATCCTCGCTTTCTCTGGGGCCGTAGCCGCGGGGTTTCTCGTTCACGGGCTGAAGCTGCGGGAGATCGCATTCGAGCGATCCAAGTCGATTCCGAGCGGAGACTACACCTTGGAACCGGTCGCGTGGGGTGCCGGGCCGATCTGGCCTGTTTTCGCGGGTGCGGTCGCCTTCGCGGCAATACTTGTCCTGCTACAGATCCGCAGGAGGGCGTTCTAGATGCATCGGCTGATCACCTCCGGTCTCATGTTCGGCGGCCTGTTCCACGTCGCCGCGCCCGCTCTGGTCGAGCGCTACAATCGGGCGCTAGATCACCTGACGGGCAGGCGGACGGAGTTGGAAGACTTCCATGTCGATCTGTCGGGCTTCTCGCCCGAGATCGGGGACGAGTTCGAGGATATGGATTACCTGAATCCGGGCGGGTGCAACCGGCAGTTCATCCTTCTGTCCACCCGGCAGGCCGATGCGCCGCTCTTGGAGATGAAGTTCTCCAATTCCGCCGATATCCTGCGTGAGTTCATCGCCGCCAACGAGGCGCAACTCTTCACGCTCACGGCGCGGGACGCCGTGGCGGGCGAGCTTCAGAACTCGGTCTGGTCTGTCGCGGATCCGGAGCGCCTGCTCGACATCCGCCGCGTCACGGTCGAGGCGGACACGACGTCGGGCACGGTGCGGGACGCCGAGACGCTTGATGCCCTCATCCGCCGCTTCCGCACGGAGCCGGATGCCTGGTGGGACGACGTCCTTGTCGCCAAGATGATCGACTTGGCGCGCCGGACAGGCGACGTGACCCGCGCGCCCGTGACCTTCGAGAACCCTTCCTTCGAGGCGCAGGACTTCTGGACTTCGCATCACGGAGGTCTCTACGTTCTGCGGTCGGTCCCGAAGCCCGCGATCCTCGCCCGTGCCATGGATCGGGAGATCCTGGGCGACCTGCCGGTCCACGCGCTGTCCGACCGGGGGGCGGTGGCCGGTTTCCTCCGCGACAACGCCCTGGCCCAGCCCATCGTCGAGGGACGCGGCCCGGACGCCGTCGATATTCTGCGCGAGAAGATGGATATCCTTGCGATCGACGCCCTTGCGCAAGGCGGTCACCTTCCGGAGACCCCTGACCCGCGTGCCCTTCGCCGCGCCACGACGCGGCATGCCGATGCGTTGCCTCCTGCGTTTCATTCTCTGGCCCGCGTCCTCTCCTGGGCGGAAGGCCGGGGCGACTGGCCCCGCATCGACAGCGACGACCCGGCCTATTTCCACACCCTGCGCGGGGCGCCCGGCCCGCTGCGCGACAAGGTCAACATGATGCTGGCCGAGATCGGACCCGAAGACTTTCGACAGCTTCACATCTGCCACAAGTCCGCATTCTACGCCCGCTACGCGGCCATGCCGGAGATGTGGAAAGCATGGGTCGCGAACAATCTGGCGACGGGATACGCTGGTCAGACGGCGGATGTCTGGAGGCGGCTCTATGCATCGGACGCCGTCCCTCGGATGCCGAAGGTCCCGTTGCGGGAAGGTTGGCCGATCCGACGCGAAGGGCCATGGGATTGAGGATGGAGACATGATCGGACTTGCACGCCTTGCCTTGATCCTGCTCGTAGTGCTCACGGTGATCTACTGGTCCCTCGTCTTCTATTTCCGGGCCGGCGAACGGGAGCGGCTGGAAAAGGAATGGCACGAAACGCAGCCCCCGCTGCCGATGGAGCGCTTTGTCGAGATCGGCATCACGGAATATCGCCAGTCCCTGCGAAGAAAGCTGCTCTGGGGGGTGTATGTGGTGCCGATCACGGCCATCTGCACACTGATCTACCTGGTCAACTACGCCTGAGGGGATGCGCATGCGCTGGTTCAAATGGATCTTCGGTCTGACGGTTGTCGCATTCTTCGGGGCGTGGCTGCACTACACCCTGCCGCAACACGACATCGTCCGCGTCGTGAATACCGAGATCCAGCGCGTCGATTACGGCGAGAACTCGATCTTCTGGCAGAGCGGCGATGTCGGGGCAGACGGAACGCTGAGCAATCGCGACGTGCGGTTCATCTTCACGATCCGGCCCAATGGCCGTGCGTCCGTCTACCGGAACGAGGATACGGGATGGGGTTGGCCGCCCTATTTCAAGCTCGACAGCTCGAACCTGCAGGCCGAGGCTTCGGACCTCATCAGCACCTCAGCCGACCCCCAGTGGGTTGTCCTGACCCATTACGGCTGGCGGTCGGAATTCCTGACCATCTTTCCCAACGCGGTCGGCGTCAGGCCCGTCGAAGGCCCCGACGTGACGATCGTTCCGTGGTTCAACATCGTCTTCCTGACGCTGCTCGCGGCCCTGCTCTGGGCGATTGGCGTCCGCATCCTGCGGTTCCGTCGCAGACGGATCGATCCGATGCTGGCCGCGGCGGACCGGGAATGGGACGAAGCGTCGGAGGCCATGGCCGAAAAGCGCCGCGGGTTCCGCGCCTGGCTCGATACCTGGAAGGGAAAACCGCGCGTCTGAAGCGCCGACGCGTCTCAGTCGTCGTTTCGGTGCGCGCCCAGCTTGGTGGAAGCGGTCGGATCGACCACGGTCGAATCCCAAAGCTTGACGCCGGAGCGGAACGCCGCCCGCCCGATCATATGCGCGCCCACCGGGGCGGTCAGCAGCAGGAAGACCACGATCAGAACCGCCAGCGCGATCGTCGGCGGGTCTGAAAAGACCACGGCGACGGCCAGCATCACAAGGCCGCTCGCCAGCGTTCCGGCCTTTGTCGAGGCGTGCATGCGGATCAAGACGTCCGGCAATCGCAAGACGCCGAGACCCGCGATGAATGCGAAGAAGCCACCCAGCAGCACACAGGCCGACAGGAAGAGTTCGAGGATCATCGGTCCTTCTCCGGCTCGGCGGCGGTGCGAAGGTGATCCTCTGGCGCGCGGGCGATCTTGCGCTCCACGAAGCGGGCGAGGGCCACGGTGGCCAGAAATCCGATCAGGGCCAGAACGACGGCCACATCGAGAAATGCAGTCACACCCGTTTGGAGTGTATAAAGCCCGCAAAAGGCCACGATGAGGACTGTCATGGCGTCCAGAGCGACGACGCGGTCCGGTAGCGACGGGCCCCTCACCAGACGCAGGAACGCAAGGACGACGCCGGACATCGTCAGAACGAACGAGACCTGAATGGCGAAGTCGAGGATGGGCATCTCGTCGATCATGCCAGAGCCTCCCTCACCCATCGCTCCATGCCCGTCTCGATCTGCTTTCGGATCGCGGCCGGATCGTCAGCGAACATGGCGTGTACATAGAGCGTCCGGCAATCCTCCGTCACGTCAAGGCTCAGGGTGCCGGGCGTCAAGGAGATCAGGTTCGTGACCAACAATACCTCCGCTTCGCCTTCCGCTTTGAGCGGGACGGCAATGATCCCCGGGCGGGCCCGATGGCGAGGCGTAAGAACATCCCATGCGACCGAGACCGAGGACACCACCAACTCCCACAGGAAGAGCAACAGCAATTTCACCCAGCGGTAGACCCGCAGGAAATATCCGCCTCCGCGATCCTCGAAGAGGGGGGATACGAGAGCGAGCGCGCCGAAACCGATCAGGAATCCGATCGCAAGACCTGCGAGCGTGAAGCTGCCGGTCAAGGCGGCCCAAGCAACCGCGAGCAAGAGATTGAGGAGGAAAAGGCTCATTCCGACACTCCCAATACAGCATCGAGATAGGGCGTCGGATCCAGCAATTCAGCCGCCGCCTGTTCTGCCAGGGCGAAGAAAGGCTCCGGCCAAACGCCGATGACGATCGTCCAGAGCGCCAGACCCGCAATCGGAAACAGGAAGGCAAAGCGGTCGGCTGCACTCAACTGCGAGAGACGCGGAACCGTCCCGGCGGGATGCGGCTTCCAGAAGGCGCGGCCCCAGATCTTGGTCATCGAGTAGATCGTCATCAGACCCACGGCGAGGATGAAGAACGCGACGATCCACATCGACAGATCCATCGACGCCTGCAGCAGCACGTACTTGGCCCAGAACCCCGAAAGCGGCGGAAAGCCGGCAAGGCTGAAGGCGGGAATCAGAAACAGGAAGCCGAGAAGGGGCGCGCCCTTGTAGAGGCCGCCGATCCTGTCGACATCGGTGCCGCCCGCAATCCGGTCCGCGACACCGGCGACGAGGAACAGGTTCGCCTTCACGACGATATGGTGGACGAGGTAGAACACGGCCCCCGCCATCGCCAGCGGTGTCAACAGCGCCAGTCCCAAGACCATGTACCCGATCTGACTGATGATGTGGAACGACAGGATACGCCGGAAATCGGTCTGAGCCGCCGCGCCCAGAACCCCGACGACCATGGTGGCGACGGCGACCCACAGCATCAGCTGATGGGTGAACCCGACATCATGCACGAAGACCAGCGTGAACATCCGGATCAGAGCATAGACCCCGACCTTCGTCAGCAAGCCGGCGAACACCGCCGATACCGCGAAGGACGGTGTATGATAGGAAGCCGGAAGCCAGAAGAAGAGCGGAAAGACGCCTGCCTTGATGCCGAACCCGACGAGGAAAAGACCGGCGATGACGGTCATCAGGCCAGGATCGGCCTCTGCGACCGCGCCCCTCAGATCCGCGAGGTTCAGCGTTCCCGTCGCACCGTAGAGCAGACCGATCGCGCTCAGAAAGAGGATCGTGGAGATCAGGTTCAGCGTGACGTACTTGATCCCGGCATCCAGCTGCGCGCGGCTCCCACCCATTGCCAGAAGGCCGAAAGACGAGATCAACATGACCTCGAACCAGACGTAGAGGTTGAACAGATCGCCGGTCAGGAACGCGCCCGTCACGCCTGCGATCAAGACCTGGAACAGCGCGTGGTAGCCGAGTTCCTCGATCTCTTCACCGATGTCTGCAACGGCGTAGATCGACACGGCCAGCGCCGTGATCCCGGTAATCACGACCATCACGGCCGACAGCGTGTCCGCGACCAGCGTGATTCCGAAGGGTGCGGGCCAGCCGCCCATCTGCGCGGCGATCGGCCCGTTGCCCATGACCTCGAACAGCAGGGCCAGCCCCGCCCCCAGATGGACTGCGGATCCCGCCACGGAGATCCAGCGGCCTTCGCGGTTCCGTCGAAACAGGAATGCCAGAACCGCAGCGACGAACGTGGCGATCAGGGGAGCCGTCAGAAGGATCATTCGCGCGGCTCCGCGATCCGCATCTCTTCGCTGTCGAGCGTTCCGAGGTTCTGATAGCCGCGATAGACGAGGACCAGCGCGAAGGCGAACAGTCCGAATCCGATGACGATCGCGGTCAGGACGAGCGCTTGGGGCAGAGCGTTCGCAACGCCGCCCGGCGGGGCCGACGCGCCGTAGGCGATCAGGGGCGGTGCTTCGGGGGTCAGGCCACCAGAGCCAAAGATGACCAAGTTCGCCGCGTTCGAGATCAGGATCAGCCCGAACAGGAATCGCAAGACGTTCCGAGCGAGCATCAGATAGACAGCCGCCGCGATCAGCGCCCCCACCATGAGTGCAAGGAGCGTTTCCATCAGACCTCTTCCTCCAGCGCAAGAACGAGCGTCAGGACGGACCCGAGCACGACGAGATAGACCCCGACGTCGAAGACGAGGATGTTCGACAGGGGAATTCCCTTGTCGTTCGGATCGGCCGGATCTGCGGCGAGAAAGAGCCACATCCCCTCGAAGAGGGCGTCTCCGATCATCATCGGTACGAGCCCAGCGAAGAGCGCGATGCCGAGACCGACCATCGCGATGGTCTGGGGCTCGACGCGCAAGGCCTCTCTCGCGGCGCGGCATCCATGCGCGATCGCGTAAAGGATGAAGCCGGTCGCCCCGATCAAGCCGCCGATAAAACCGCCGCCCGGTTCGTTATGGCCGCGCAGCAGCATGTAGATGGAGAAGACGAGCAGAAGCCCGACAAGGACGCGCGTGGCGGCGCGGACGATCAGAGACGTGCCCATGTCAGGTGTTCCTCCGCGTGCCCCGCAGGAGCGCGTAGGCCCCAAGCGCCGCGATGGCGACCACGGCGATCTCGCCAAACGTGTCGAGCGCGCGGAAGTCGACGAGGATCACGTTCACGATGTTGCGTCCGTGCGCGATGGGCGCACTGGTCGCTTCGAAGAACTGCGTGATCCGCAGGTCCAGCGGCGTCGTCATGACCATCAACATGACGACCGTCGTCATCGCGCCGATGGACAGCGCCAGGATCAGATCCCAACCGCGGATCCGGCTCACGACATCCGGCTTCATGTGCGGCAGCTTCAGCATGGCGACCGCGACCAACACCACCTGAAGCACTTCGATCAGGAGTTGGGTGATCGCGACGTCGGGCGCGCCGAAGATGATGAAGACGAGGGCCACGCCGACGCCGACCGTGCCGAGGGCGGCGATCGCCGTCATCCGGCTGTTCGTGACGGCCGCAACGGCCGCACCCGCGGTGATGAAGATCAGGATCGACCAGTGCTTCAGGCGCAGATCGTCCAGAGGAGGCGCAGAGGGCAGGGCGCCGGTCCGCCATATCGTCGTCAGTAACACGGCGGCGAGCGTCAGGAACGTGATGAAGATATAAGTGCGGAGTGAGCCGGCCTGCACCGTCTTGGCCAGCCATTTCGATCCGCCGGCGACGCCGTCCATGATCCCGTCCCAGGCCGGATCCGCGCGATCCCGTAACCGGCCAAGGCCCCGCCGAATGGCGCGGTGTTTCCAGTAGAGCAGGAAGCCTGTCGCGAAGGTGATCAGCGACAGGATCAGAGCTGGGGTCACGCCTGCCCAGAGCTTCAGCTCGACCGGGACCGGTGCGCCCATGACTGCCGTCGCCGCCGGCTCCAGCACGATGGTCGAGAGGCTTGGGATCACGCCGAAGGCAACGCCCAGCGCGGCCAGGATCAGGGGGCCGATCCACATGCCCCATGGCCCCTCGTGCGGCTTGACCGGGGTTTCGGCCTTCGGGCCGACAAAGGGGCGCCACGCGACGATCCCGGCGGCCGCGACCATGAGTGCCGATGCCGCAAAGGCGCAACCGGCCACCCAAAGCACGCCGCCTCGGCTCAGCACGTCCTGTTCCAAAGCCGCGTCGTAGAGATACTCCTTGCCGAGGAAGCCGAAGAGCGGCGGCAGCCCGGCCATGCTCGCACCCGCGACGATTGCGGCGATGAAGGTGATCGGCATGGCTTTCATCAATCCCGAGAGGACATTCGCGTCCCGAGTTCCTGTGCCATGATCGATCAGGCCCGCGACCATGAACAGCGCCGCCTTGTAGAGGGCGTGGACCAGCAGGAACACGACCATTCCCTTGATCGCCGCCTCGGTTCCCGCCCCGATGAACAGCGTCAACGTTCCCAGAGCCATCAGGGTCGTCCAGGCCAAGACCTGTTTGATGTCGGTCTGCTTGAGCGCCATGATGCTGGCAAAGACGGCCGTGACGCCTCCGAAGGCACACAGCGCGATGGTCCAGGCCTCGGAATTGCCCAGCGAGGGGTTGAGGCGCGCCATGAGGTACACGCCGCCCTTAACCATGGTCGCCGAGTGCAGATAGGCACTGACCGGTGTGGGGGCGGCCATGGCGTTCGGCAGCCAGAAATGGAACGGAACCTGCGCCGACTTCGTGAACGCCCCTGCAAGCACCAGCACCAGGATCGCGGGATAGAGGACATGCTCCGAAAGGTCCGGAAGCTGCGAGATCTGAAAGCCGCCACCTGCCGCGCCGATCAGGACGATGCCGGCCAGAAACGCCAATCCGCCCGTTCCGGTCACGACGAGCGCTTGCAGCGCGTTGCGCCGGGATGCCGGATCGTCCGCCTTGTACCCGATCAGCAAATAGGAAGAGATCGTGGTCACTTCCCAGAACACGAAGAGGGCCAGCAGGTTATCCGAAAGGACGAGCCCCAGCATTCCGACCATGAATGCCAGGAGATAGCAGACGAAGCGCGTGTAATGATCGTCCCCGCCCAGATAGGCGGAAGAGTAGAGCGCGACCAGCGTTCCGATGCCGGTGATGAGCAGTGCGAAGAGAAGCGACAGCCCGTCGATCCACAGGCCGATCTCGACGCCCAGGGAGGGGACCCATTCGACGGACCAGAACAGGGGACCGTTCGCGACCTGCGGGATGAGGAGGCAGAACCAGGCGAAGGCCGCCGCAGGGAGCGCGATCGAGACGATGCCCGGGGTGCCCCCCAACGGGCGTCGTTTTGCGGATCCAGCGGCCATTGATCTTCTCTATCGTCAGTCCAATTCCAGATAGCCAAAGACATTGACACGTCAAGCGGGACGCTACCTGTTTTCGACACGACCGGAGATAGAACTGGAGCAGATCGTGCCAACCCTCCAGCAATTCAGATATCTTGTGGCAGTCGCGGACACGCTGCACTTTCGGCGCGCCGCCGACGCGACCCATGTCACGCAGCCCACGCTTTCGGCCCAATTGAAGGAATTGGAGGCGAAGCTCGGCGTTCAACTCGTCGAGCGGTCCCGTTCGGGCGTGACGCTGACGCCCATCGGAGCGGAGGTCGCGACCCGGGCCCGCGCCGTCCTGCGGGACGTTGCAGACATCCGAGCGCTGGCCCGTGCCGGCGCGGACCCTCTGTCTGCGACGATGCGGATCGGGATCGTCGGTTCTTTGGGCAGCTACTTCCTGCCTCTGATCATTCCGAACCTGCATTCCGCGCATCCGGATCTGAAGTTCTACGTCCGCGAGGGCACCGCCCTGGATCTGCTGACAAGACTTCGGGATGGCGGCTTGGATGCGCTGTTTTTCCCGTTGCCGCTGGATGCCACGGACCTGACCGCCGCGCCGCTCTTCCATGAGCCGCTCCTGCTCGTCATGCCGTCCGACCACCATCTCTCCGCGCAGGCGGAGGTCCCGCGCACCGCTCTGCGCGGAGAGGTTCTCATGACGCTGGAGGCGGGGCACCGGCTGCACGATACCGTCGCGGCGCTGGCCGGAGAGGTCGGTGCGGAATTGTCGCTCGACTATGAAGGAACATCGCTCGACACGCTCCGGCAGATGGTCGCGACGGGGTTGGGGCTTTCGGTGCTCCCCGCGCTCTATGTCCGATCCGAGGTCGCGCGCGAAGCGCTGGTCACCGCCCGCCCGCTTAGCGATCCGGAGCCGGGTCGGGATATCGGGATGGTCTGGCGCAAGCGGGCTCCGCAAGCCACGGCGTTCGAGACCCTCGCCGCCGCCATCAGGACGACCCTTCGCAGGGAAGCGCCCGAGGTCCGCGTCATCGAACCCATCGCTGACGGATCCGAGGATGTGCTTGGCTACAGCGCTGGAGCATAGGCCGAACCTCTACACGCCGCGTCGCATCCCTGCCGGTGGCCTGCCTGTTGCACGCAGCCCGGCCGGGCCAGACTAGCGCCGGTAGAGAGGCACCCCTGCCATGATCGCCTCATCCAGCGCTGTCGCTTTCTCCCGGAGGGAACCGCGCGTCAGCCCGAGCCTCGCATAGCTCTCGATCTCGCCATGGTCCGGCCGGATCGCCTGCCCAGCGGCGTTCAAGTATCCGATCGGCAGGGCATAGCCGTCGCCGTATCGCAGTCGCGCAGCCCCGCCGGTCTCGAGCCAGATATCGACCCCCTGATAGAACCAGATCTCCGTTCGTCCCAAGGTGGCGAAATATGCGGATTCGTGGGCATTGAACGCGATCTCGCGGACGGTCAGATCGCCTCCGACGAGCAGAACGCCACCGCGCGTATTGACGAGACGATCACAGCTC
Organism: Jannaschia aquimarina; assembly: GCF_000877395.1. GTDB lineage: Bacteria > Pseudomonadota > Alphaproteobacteria > Rhodobacterales > Rhodobacteraceae > Jannaschia > Jannaschia aquimarina. The sequence continues at coordinate 15,037 of NZ_JYFE01000032.1, forward strand.
AGGTCGCCCGTCACCACGAACACGGTCTCGCCATGGCCGCCGCCCATCTCGTACAGGTTCAGCGTGCCGTCGATGTGGAGATCCCCGTCAACGAAGACCGACCGGGTCCCTGACGGAGGCGGTGCATCCGGGTGCCCGCGCCCGATGACACACGGGCCACCGCCTTCGGGGCGCCCGAAGACCAGCCCCGCGATCAGGGTTCCCAGGGGCCCGTCGATCTGCCCCAACGTGTCCGAGAACGTCTGCGCCGCGATCTCTTGCCAAGTCATAGACCGAAGGGGATCCAGACCGTCTGGATTTCCGTCGCAGCCTCCAGCCATGGGGCGGCGTCCCGGCCGGCCCAGTCGCGCGAATGTCCGTTGTTGACCCATGTCCGCGTCAGTGCGGACGCGGCCTCCCGCTCGACCAGACCGGAGATATCGGCCGAGGAAAACGACCAGCAGGCGCCTATTCCGGCATGTCCGGCAAGGTGGGGCGCCAATTCCGCGTGGTCGCCGGTCAGGATGTTCACAACGCCCGCAGGGACGTCGGACGTGTCCAGGACCTGATAGAGGTCGGTCGCGGTCAGCGGCGCCGTCTCGGGTGCGACGAGGACGAGCCGGTTGCCGGTCGCAAGCGTAGCTCCGATGATCTGAGCCAAGCCGATCAGCGGGGCCTCTTCTGGCGCGAAGGCGCCGATCACGCCGACGGGCCTGTTAAGCGCGAGCGCGAGGCCGCCCATCGGAACGCCGACCACCCGGCCGTCATGCTTGTCGGCCCAGGCGGCCCAGCGGAACAGGTGGCGGACGGCCTGCGCCGCCTCGGGCTTCCCGCCCGTCTGAGCGGCGAGGCGGGTATCGAATTCGTCTGCGCGGGCCGACAGGTTCTCGGCAAGGTAGTACAGGATCTGTGCCCGCAGATGCGCCGTGGTCCCGGACCAGCCTCTTGCGCCGGACGCGGCTTCGACGGCATTGCGCACGTCCTTGCGGTTGGCGATCCCCACTTCCCCGACCATGCCCTTCGGTCCGGCAACGGGGCGGGTGTAGCCACCATCGGGCCGGGCCTGCTTGCCACCGATATACAGCTTCGCGGTCCGGTCGACCGCATCCGTCGGTGCGGGCCCTGCCTGATGCGTCCGTGGCGCCTTCAGCTTGGACCCCTGCTCGGGCCGAAGGTAGGCCGACAGCCCGGCGACGCCGCCCTCGCGCCCGAAGCCGCTCTCCTTCATGCCGCCGAACGGAGCGGCGGCGTCGAGCATGTTGGCCCCGTTCACCCAGACGACTCCCGCATCGATCCGCGGCGCGATATCGAGAGCATGGTCCAGATCCTGCGACCAGACGCTGCCCGCCAGGCCGTAGGACGTGTCGTTGGCCAACTGGACCGCCTCGGCCGGGGTGCGGAACGTCGTTGCGGCGAGGACGGGGCCGAACACCTCCTCCTGCATCAGCGGATCGGCTGAATGCAGCCCGCTGACCAGCGTCGGTGGCAGGAAGCAGCCGTCCGGCGCGGTTCCACGATGCACCTCACCCGCCGTCTGCGCCAGCAAGGCCTCGACCCGGGCCTTATGCTCCGAATGGACCATCGCGCCCATATCCACGGACTTGTCGAGCGGATCGCCCACGCGGATCTTGCCCATCCGCGTCTTGAGGCGCGACAGAAACTCTTCCGAGATGCCTTCCTGGATCAGAAGACGCGCCCCTGCGCAGCAGACTTGGCCCCCATTGAACCAGATCGCATCGACCAGCCCTTCGACCGCGCCGTCGATGTCGGCATCTTCGAAGACGATGTACGGCGACTTGCCTCCGAGCTCGAGCGTCAGGCCGATGCCGCGCCCGGCCGTCTCGCGGCGCAAGGTCCGTCCGACCTCGGTCGACCCCGTGAAGGCAAGCTTGTCGATCTCGGCGCGCGCGAGCGCGGCGCCCGTGGCCCCGTCACCGGTCACGATGTTGACGACACCGGGGGGCACACCGGCCGTCTCGCAGATATCCGCGAAGGCAAGTGCCGTCAGCGGCGTCCACTCTGCGGGCTTCAGAACGACGGAATTGCCCATCGCCAATGCTGGCGCGACCTTCCAGGCCAGCATGAGCAGCGGAAAATTCCATGGTACGATCTGACCGCAGACACCCCATGGCATGCGCCCGGGGACGAGTTCGCCGCGCAACTCGGCGTGCCCCGCGTGATGATAGAAGTGACGCGCGGCAAGCGCGACGTCGATGTCGCGTGCCTCGCGGATCGGCTTGCCCGTATCCAGCGTCTCGAGCACCGCAAAGAGGCGGGCGTGTTTCTGAAGGCCCCGCGCGATGGCGTAGAGGACGCGCGCCCGGTCGTGGTCGTCCAGCTTCTCCCAGGCGGGCTGCGCCTTCCGCGCGGCCTCCACCGCCCGCGCGACGTCGGCCTCTGTGCCCTGCGTGACCTGAGCCAGTTCTTCGCCATTGGCGGGGTTCACCGTCGCGAAGGTCTCACCCGGCTTGTCGCGCTTGCCTCCGATGAAGTGACCGAATGCCCGTCCATGGCTTTCGAGCCAGGCATCGGCCTCGTCCCTGGCCTCTGGGGCCGGGCCCCATTCCATGTTCTCGAAAATCTCCGCCACGTTCATGGTCCGCCTCGCCTCTCGGACCGGGCCAGGGTCCTTATCTCATCCGAAAACCATGGGGATCCGGGGCTGCGCCCCCGGCTTCACCCCACGGCGTGCCGGTAGCCTGCGGAGTACCGCCCGGTCACGTGATGCTCCAGTTGACGCTCGATATCCGCAAGGAGCGATGAGGCCCCGAACCGGAACAGGTCCGGGCGAAGCCAGCGGTCCCCCAACTCTTCCTTGAGTAGCGCGAGATACGTGATCGCGTCTTTCGCCTTCGAGATCCCGCCCGCCGGCTTGTAGCCGACCTTGAAGCCGGTCATCGCTTCGTATTCCCGGATCGCCCGCATCATGACGAGGCTGACCGGAAGCGTCGCGTTCACGCTCTCCTTGCCTGTCGACGTCTTGATAAAATCCGCCCCCGCCATCATGCAAACCAGCGAAGCTTTCATGACGTTTCTCAAACTGCCCAGTTCTCCGGTAGCCAGAATCGCCTTCACGTGGGCGTCGCCGCACGCCGCGCGCATCTCTCGCATCTCGCCGTAGAGCGCCTGCCAGTCGCCGGTCAGCGCGTGGCGTCGCGAGATCACGATGTCGATCTCGGACGCGCCGGCCGCGACGCTCTCCTCGATCTCGGCCAAACGCAGCCGGAACGGCGACAGGCCCGCCGGGAAACCGGTCGAGACGGCGGCCACCGGAAGGCGTCCGGCCAGCGCGTCGACGGCGACCGGCACCATCTCGTGGTAGACGCAGACCGCGCCGACGGTCAGGTCGGGCAGCCCGATCGCATCCAGAAGGTCGTGCCGCACGGGGCGCAGTGCCTTGGCGCAGAGCCGCCGCACGCGTCCGGGCGTATCGTCCCCTGCCAGCGTCGTGAGGTCGATCATGCTCACCGCGCGGGCAAGCCAAGCGGCCTGCCAGTCTTTCTTCAGAGAGCGCCGCGCCCCGATCGTGCCGGCCCGTCGGAGCACGCCCGGAGTGTTGGTGCGCACGCCTTCGATGATCCCGGCATCGAAGGGCAGTCCCTCATTGCGGGGCAGGGCGTTCGGACGGTCGGTCGGGGACAAGGCTCACCTGTCGCAATCGTGGGCCCCGGTCGTCGCACGACCGGGGGATCCACGCAAGTCCGCCAGAGCGGAGGAGGTGGCTGCCGCCGGTCAGTCGCGCCCGCGGAGGACCCTCGCGGGACGCACCCCCAAGGGCCGCCAGGCGAAGGCGAGCCCTGCCAAAAGCGTAGCAATCGCGCCGCCCACCACGATGGCGAAGGCCGAAACAGGCTCGAAGCTATAGGGGGCTTCCATGACGAGGCGCATAATGCCCCATCCGGCCAACGCGCCGCCGATGATCGCCACGATACCTGCCGCGCCACCCAGAAGCGCAGAGCGCAGAGCAAAGCTCGCCAGGATCGTCCGCCGGGTCGCCCCGAGGGTCTTGAGCACGGCCGCCTCGAAGACGCGCGCCCGTTCTCCCGCCGCGGCGGCACCGATCAGGACGACGAAGCCGGTCAGCAGCGTGGCGCCTGCGCCCCAGGACGTGGCTGCCGCCAGCGCACCGAGGGCCTCGGTCACCAGCGCGACGGCATCGCGCACACGGATCGCGGTGATATTCGGGGCATCGGCCGCGACTTGCCGCAGGATGCGGGCCTCGGCCTCGTCTTCGGCGTAGACGGTCGAAAGCCACGTGTGGGGCGCCCCGGCGAGTGCCGCCTCGTTGAAGACCATCACGAAGCCGATCCCGCCGGACGAGAAGTCCACTTCCCGCAGACTGGTCACGGTAGCGGTTATGTCGCGCCCGAGGACGTTGATCACCACTTCGTCGCCGAGTTCCACTCCCAACTCGTCGGCTTCCTCCTGCGCGAAGCTGATCTGCGGCTCTCCGGTATAGCCCTCCGGCCACCATTCGCCGCTCGTGATCCGGGTGCCTTCGGGCAAGGTGTCGGCAAAGCTGACACGCCGGTCGCCCCGGGTCACCCAATGGTCGATCTCGGAGGCGGGCCGGCCGCCCAGGGACTGGACCACGCCGCCCAGCATCGGGGCGGTATCGACCCGCGTGACGGCAGGGTCGTTTTCGACCGTATCGAGAAAGCCCTCCAGCTGGTTGGGTTGGATGTCCACGAAGAAGTAGCTGGGCGCGACCTCCGGCAGATCGCGGTCGATGGCTGCGCGCATGTTGGCATCGATCTGGCCAACGGCGGCCAGCACGGTCAGCCCGAGACCCAGCGACAGGACGACCGCCGTGGCTTCGCCGCCCGGTCCGCCGACGGCGCCGAGCGCCGCTCGCAATGCCGGGCGACCCCGGACCGCCGGACTGCGCGACAGCCTTGCCGCCAGCCGGCGAAGGCCGAACGCGGCGAGGACGAGCACCGCCAGGGCCACCGCAATCCCGCCGGCTGCGGCGAGCGCAAGAATGGGAATGCCTGACAGCACGGCCGACAATGTCACCAAGACGGCCACAAGCGCGGCCAGAGCTGCCAGATAGGGCGGGCGCGGCAGGCCGCGCGACGGCCCGGCAGCATCCCGGAATAGCGAGGCAGCCCTTACGCCTTCGGTCCGCGCCAGCGGCCAGAGCGTGAAGATCAAAGCCGTCAGCGCGCCGTAGAGCGCGGCCTCGGCCAGCGGCTGGACATGGACGCCCAAGGCCACCGGGACCGGCAAACGCGCCTCGATCAGAGGTCCGGCGGCGAGGGGGATCGCGGTACCGAGGATCAGACCCATGAAGATGCCCAGCGCGGCAAGCGCGGCGATCTGCATCATGTAGGCGGCGAAGATCGTTCTGCTTTCCGCCCCAAGCGTCTTCAGCGTCGCGATCACCGGGGTTTTGGCCTCCAGATAGGCGCGGACGGCGGCCGAGACGCCGACCCCGCCCACGGCCAGCCCGGCGAGACCGACAAGCACGAGGAATGCGCCGATCCTGTCGACGAAACGCTCAACCTGAGGTGCGGCGTTCCGGCGATCGCGCCAGCGCATGCCGGTCCCTTCCAGCGCGGCCTCGACCTCCGCGCGCACGGCATCCAGACGGGCATTGTCCGTCTCCGGCGGCAGGGCGAGACGATACTCGGTCTCGAAAAGCGACCCTGCGGACAAAAGGCCGGTCCCTTCCAATGCTTCGGTCCGCACCAAGGTCCGCGGCCCGAGCCCGAAGCCTGCCGCCCCCAGATCGGGTTCCCGAACGAGGCGGGCGGACAGCTCGAACGGCTTGTCCCCCATGTAGAGCGTGTCACCCACCTCGACGCCCAAGCGATCGGCGAGGACGGGATGCACGACGATACGATCTCCGGCCAACGCCTCTTCGAGCGGGATTGCGGGGTCGAGTTCCACCTCGCCGACGAGGGGGTAGGCGTCGTCGACCGCCTTCACCTGGGTGAGCGCCCGTTCGGCCTCAAGCCCGGTTCCCGTCGCGACCATGGACCGGAAGTCGACGATCTCCGAGACATCTGTGGTCAGGCGGTCGAGAAGCGCGCGCTCTTCCTCGCTGGCGAAGCGGTAGGCGATTTCGACCTCCGCATCGCCGCCCAGGATGTTGCGGCCCTCCCGCTCAAGTCCTTCGGTGATCGACACCCGAACGGAACCGACGGCCGCGATCGCCGCGACACCCAGCGCGAGGCAAGCCAGAAAGATGCGGAACCCGGCGAGGCCTCCGCGCAATTCCCTGACGGCGATGCGGCGTGCATTGGTCAAGGTGCTCATCGGATGCACCCGATGCCGGTCGTGGGGCGGCGCGACAACTCGGACGCCATTCCAGCGCGATCCGACACGGCGTGATGAGGTGCGATGCCCTGGTCGATGGTCGGGCCGGTCATTCCGCCGCCTCCGCCCGGCGGGTCTCTTCGGACAGGCGTCCGTCCACGAGGCGGATCGTCCGATCGCACCGCTCGGCAAGTTCTCGCGAATGGGTGACGAGGATCAGGGTGGAGCCGTGCCGGTCCCGCAATCCGAAGAGCAGATCCATGATCTGTTCCCCCGTCGCGGCATCCAGGTTGCCCGTCGGCTCGTCCGCCAAGAGGATGTCCGGACGCGGCGCGGCGGCGCGGGCGAGGGCCACGCGCTGCTGCTCGCCGCCCGACATCTGGGCGGGGTAGTGCCCCGTCCGATGACCGAGGCCGACCGCCTCCAGTTCCTCCGCGGCCCGGTCGAAGGCGTCCGCAACGCCAGCGAGTTCGAGGGGGGTGGCCACATTCTCCAACGCGGTCATCGTCGGGATCAGGTGGAAGGATTGGAACACCACCCCCATATGCTCCCGGCGGAAGCGGGCAAGGGCGTCCTCGTCCATCGCGGTGAGGTCATGGCCCAGCGCCATCACTTCGCCGCCAGTGGCGCGTTCCAGTCCGCCCATGACCATGAGGAGAGAAGACTTGCCGCTGCCCGAAGGTCCGACCAGCCCCACCGTCTCGCGCTCGGGAACCGAGAGCGTTATCCCATGCAGTATCTCGACCACCCCGGCATTGCCGTCGAGGGACAGGGAAACGTCTTTGAGATCGAGCATCTGGGCGGAACTCCGGTCGTGGTGTGCGTCAATCGGATATGGGGCGGTCTCTGCGGCCCGCAAGCCGCTCCTCGCGGCTCTTGTCTGGGTTCCCGTCGCGGCCGGCGCACAGGAGGTGCGCGTTCTTGCGCTGGGCGACAGCCTGACCGCTGGCTACGGCCTGCCGGAAGGCGAGGGCTTCGTGCCGGTCCTGCAGGATTGGCTCGAAGACAAAGGGTATTCCGCCGAGGTCGTGAATGCAGGGGTATCCGGCGATACGACGGCCGGCGGCTTGGCCCGGCTGGACTGGGCGCTCTCTTCGGAACCGGATGCGGCCATTGTGGCGCTCGGCGGCAATGACCTGCTGCGCGGCATCGATCCGACGGCAAGTCGGGCCAATCTGGACGGGATCCTGTCGCGCCTGCGCGAAGAAGGCATCGAGGTGCTGCTGGTCGGTCTGGAGGCGCCCGGCAATTACGGCGCCGCCTTTCAGCAGGCCTTCGATGAGATGTATCCCGCCCTCGCAGCCGAACACGACGCGCTGCACGAGGTCAGCTTTCTGGGGCCCTTGACGGCCGAACTCCCGATGCAGGAAGCCCGCGCGCGATACCTTCAGGCCGACGGGATCCATCCCAATGCCGAAGGGGTCGAGGTCATCGTGGATGCCTTGGGGCCGCGCGTGGCGGAACTGGTCGAAAGGGTCGAGCCGGGCTCTTGAACGCCGGAATAAGTCCACCCAAATCTCTGTCGTCGGACGCCGGTTTCGGGTCCGCAAGACACCGCCCCCGTCCTCGCCGGAGGGGGAAAGCAATGTATCGCTTCAAGAGGATGCAAAGATGCGCACCTATGACTTCACGCCGCTCTACCGTGCCACCGTTGGTTTCGACCGCATGGCCGACCTTCTGGACCGTGTCATGACGAACGACGTCGCGACGAACGGTTATCCCCCCTACAACATCGAGAAGACCGGCGATGACGCCTACCGAATCACCGTCGCCGTGGCCGGCTTTGCGCCGTCGGACCTGAACGTCGAAGTTCGGGAGAACGCGCTGATCGTTGCCGCGCGCAAGGAGAAGGGCGACGCCAAGCGCACTTATCTCCATCGCGGGATCGCGACCCGGGCTTTCGAGAAGACCTTCCAACTGGCCGATCACGTTCACGTGACCGGAGCCCGCCACGAGGATGGAATGCTTCACATCGAACTGGAGCGTCAGGTTCCCGAAGCCCTGAAGCCCCGTCAGATCCAGATCGCCTCGCACGGATCTGTCGACGCAAAGGCGATTGAAGGCCAGACGGTCGAAGCCTGATCGGGCCGTTGAACGGATCGAAGGCGCGCCATCAGGCGCGCCTTTTTCGTGCCGACGTCGCCGAGCGTTGCGATGGCAAGGAATCATGCGGTCGATTTGGCGGAGGTGTCATCCCGACCGCGACCCGGCACTTGTTACGCAGGTGCCGGGCGTTTTTTTTGGCGCGCCTGTGGTCTTGTCCTGCCTCAAGCTACCCCTGTGTTCTCCCCCCTAGAACCACTGTCCCGGTTCCATCAGGCCGAGATCCATGAGTTGCTGCGCGCGCCATTCGAACGGGATCGAACCCGGCCAGTCGAAACGTGCGATCCGGTTCCGGGAGAGCGGGTTCGCCGCAAGGGCTTTCGCCGCACGGAACGACGCCACCGCAGCCGTCATCGAATTATGCCACGGGCAGGCATAGGTGTTCATTTCCTCGTCGGTCAGGCGATGATCGGGCAGCAGACGAAGTGCCGGTTTCGTGCGGAAGATCGCGATGCGGTCGATGCGCCGACGCGCGGGCGGCACGAATTCCTCGAACCGCCAGCGCAGACCTCCGTAGAAGTCGAGTTGACGTTCGAGCGTGTGGCCATCGCGTCGGCGGGCGAGCGCGTAATACCCGCTTTCGTCTAGAAAGGCTTCCTCTGGCGTAAGGCCGCCACTCTCGGACAGAGGGCCTTTGGGATAGAGATCCACGACGAAGGTCAGGACCGCGTCGCGCCGCTCTTCCGCGCAGAACGCCAGGGCTTCCCCGATGCGTCGCGTCTCTGCGAACGGGTAGAACAGGAACTCCGCATTGTAGGTGTAGGCGAGCCATGTGCCCGGAGGCAGTATGTCGATCATCTCGTTCACGCAGACCTCTGCCAGGTCGGCGGGGCGCTGCGCCAAGCGCAGGACATGGGCGCCCTCGGGAAGCCCGCCGAGGCCGGTGCCGACGCCAGGCGGAAGCGCGAGGATCACCGCGCGAAAGCCGATCCCGAGATGATGGGTCAGACTGCCCTCGATCCCGGCATCATCCTCGCACAGCACGAGGCAGACCGGTCCGGGTCCCAGCAGCCGGACACCGGCCCTGAGGTCGTCGAGAGAGGCGAACTCCATGACGGTCGGATTGCCCGCCCCGCGACGCCGGCGCAAGTTGCACCGCTCCCGGCGGTAGGGTAGGGCGCCCAGACCGCTTGGAACCTGTGTCGAGGATGCGTCATGTCCGCGCCCAAGAAGCTCCACGTCAAGACCTATGGCTGTCAGATGAACGTCTATGACAGCGAGCGCATGGCCGAGGCGATGGGCGCGCAAGGCTATGTCACGACCGACCGGCCGGAAGATGCGGATCTGATCCTGCTGAACACGTGCCATATCCGAGAGAAGGCTGCCGAGAAGGTCTATTCCGAGCTCGGACGGCTGAAAGGGCTGAAAGCGAAGAACCCCGACCTGAAGATCGGTGTCGCCGGTTGCGTCGCGCAGGCCGAGGGGGCCGAGATCGTGGCACGCCAGCCGGCCGTCGATCTGGTCGTCGGTCCCCAATCGTACCATCGCCTGCCCGATCTGGTCGCCCGCGCCGCGCCCGGTGCACCTGCGCTCGACACCGAGTTTCCGGACGAGGACAAGTTCGAGCATCTGCCCAAGGCCCGGACGCCGGCTGCCAGACCCACCGCCTTCCTGACCGTGCAGGAGGGATGCGATAAATTCTGTGCGTTCTGTGTCGTCCCCTATACACGCGGTGCCGAGGTCAGCCGTCCGGTGGCGCGCCTGCTCGACGAGACGCGCGCGCTGGTCGATCGCGGCGTGGTTGAGGTGACCCTGCTGGGCCAGAATGTGAACGGCTACCACGGCGAGGGGACCGATGGGCGGAGTTGGAGCCTTGCGGACCTGATCCACACCCTCGCTGATATCGAGGGCCTGGAGCGGATCCGCTACACCACCAGTCACCCCAACGACATGACCGACGACCTGATCGCTGCCCATGGCGCGCAGCCCAAGCTGATGCCCTATCTGCACCTCCCGGTGCAGGCGGGCAGCGATCGCGTTTTGAAGGCGATGAACCGCAAGCATTCCGCTGAAAGCTACATCGAGATCATCGACCGGCTACGTGCCGTGCGTCCCGATCTGGCCCTGTCGGGCGATTTCATCGTGGGCTTCCCCGGCGAGACGGATGCCGATTTCGAAGAGACTTTGACGCTGGTCGAGCGGGTCCGCTACGCGCAGGCCTATAGCTTCAAGTATTCCGCTCGCCCCGGCACACCCGCAGCCGAGAGACCAGGTGTCGCAGCCGAGGTGGCGGCAGAGCGGCTGGCCCGGCTTCAGGCGCTGCTGTCGGCGCAACAGACCGAAGCACAGGAGGCCATGGTCGGGCGCGAGGTCTCTGTCCTGTTCGAGAAAGCAGGCCGGTTGCCCGGGCAGATGATCGGCAAGTCCGAGCACTTGATGGCGGTGCATGTACCCGCCCCGGACGAGATAAAGGGCCGCATCGCGCGCGTTCGCATAACCGAGGCCGCGCCACATTCGCTGGCGGGAAACCTGGTCTGAGAGCGGATAGGCGCCGAATTTCCTCCCCATGCTGATCAATCCAGGCGTATCGGGCCAATCGTTTCCAAAACGTGTCCTATCTGCCTAATATCCTTCACATCTTTGTCGGCACTGCTAGTGTCGGTCCATTCGGACGGGGCGTGCAGGCGTTCCGGAGGAGCGTCACGAGGAAGGATGGACTCATCATGAACAAGGTCATCGCAACGGCTCTGCTCGCCGCTGCCGCAACGGTCGGATCCGCACCCGCCGCCGTCGCGGACCACCACGCGTCGGGGCTTCGCCCTGGCGAGCAGATCACGATCAAATGCGCCCGCTACATCGCGCGCTCGGACAGGGTGATCTGGGACAGGCCCATGGCGGTCTTTCTCGATGATCTGCGGCGTATCGGTTACTCGCCGGAACGGGCGGAGGCGATCGGCAACCGCGTCTGCCGGGACGGTGCGCTCGTGAACAACGCCGAGGGCCTTGCGGCCACCATGCGCGAGATCTTGCGGACGACGCCCCCGACCGGTCGTTGAAGGCGCAGATCGCTGAAAGATCGGGCCGCGGTGGAAACGTTGCGGCCCTTGTGCGTTACGGGGGACCGAAAGGCCCGTCTCGCCGTGCATCGCGGGTTGCGCCCGATCTTCGCCGCAGGCACCCTGACGGCGAACCGCCAAGGAGACCTGATTGGCCGACACGACCGATGCCGGGACACGGCTGGACCTGCCCGACAACCGCCTGATGATCGAGTTGACGGGGCCCCACGGCGCGCATCTTGCTCAGATCGAGCAGTTGATGGGCGTTCAGATCGCGCAACGTGGAAATGCGCTGACGGTTCACGGCGAGGCGGCGCCCGAGGCGACCAGGGTGCTCGGCGCGCTCTATGCGCGTCTCGAGTCCGGAAAAGAGGTGGACATGGGGGCAATCGACGCATTGATCCGTCTTCGTGAAGACGACGGAGAGGCGCGCGACGGCGACCAGACGGAGATGTTCCCCGGCCCGTCGCTCGAAATCCGCACCCGCAAGAAGACGATGGAGCCGCGGACCGAGGCTCAGAAGGCCTACACGCGGGCGCTCCTCGAGAACGAGTTGACCTTCGGCATCGGCCCTGCCGGGACGGGAAAGACGTACATCGCGGTCGCCGTCGCTGTGTCGAAATTCATCGCAGGAGAGGTCGACCGCATCATCCTGACCCGACCGGCCGTGGAGGCCGGCGAGAAGCTGGGCTTTCTGCCGGGAACGCAGGATGAGAAGGTCGATCCCTACATGCAGCCGCTCTACGATGCGCTGAACGACTTTCTGCCGGGCAAGCAATTGGCCAAGCTCCGCGAGGAAAAGCGTGTCGAGATCGCGCCGCTGGCCTTCATGCGCGGCCGGACGCTGTCGAATGCCTTCGTGATCCTGGACGAGGCGCAGAACGCGACGACGATGCAGATGAAGATGTTCCTCACCCGTCTTGGGCAGGGGAGCCGAATGGCCATCACCGGGGACCGCAGCCAGGTGGATTTGCCGCGCGGCGTCAGGTCCGGTCTGCGTGATGCCGAAGACATCCTGAATGGCGTGGGCGGAATCAGCTTCAATTACTTCACCGCGACCGACGTCGTCCGACATCCGCTCGTGGCGGCGATCATCGAGGCCTACGATGCCGATGATGCGCGGCGAGAGGCACGGCGTGCAGCCGACCCTGCCTAGTTTCGCCGCCAGCGCCGGCTCGGTGCAGGTGACGGGAGACGGGAAGACAGAGTGCCGTTGCGCTCTGGGCTGGTGGGAGGTTGAACGCGCGAAAGCTGAGGATGTGCTCCGATGAATGTCGCGCTCACCGCGGGTCTTCTGACGCTGCTCTGGGCGATTGTGCATCTCTTCCTCGGCGGGCGAGAAGTGGCGCGACCTCTCCGGGAGGCCATCGATCTGCCCGAGCTGGTGCGTGCGACGGCCTGGATGTGTTGGCACATGGTAACGGCGACGCTGTTTCTCGTGGCGGCGCTTTTCCTCGTCGGAGGCTGGGCCGATCGTCCGGATCTCGTTGTCGCGGCCACGCTCTTGTCCGCGGGCATCGCGGTGGCCGGGATCCTGGCCGCTCCAGCCTTGGGGGTGAGCTACCGGACGCTGCCGCAGGGCTGGCTTTTTGTTCCTGTTTCAGGTCTCGGTCTATGGGCGATGTATTGATCGATGTGATCGTGGAGGATGACCGCTGGGTCGGACTTCAGGCCCTCGCCGACAGCGCCGTTCCGGCAGCACTTGGCGATCGGGGCGTGTCGGGCGAAGTCGTCGTGCTTGGCTGCGACGATACGCGGATCGCGGCGCTGAACGCCGATTTCCGCGGCAAATCCCGTCCTACCAACGTCCTGTCCTGGCCGTCGGCCGAGCGCGATCCGGGCTCGATCCCCGACGAGGAGGAACTCGGAGACATCGCGATCTCCTATGACACCTGCGCGCGGGAAGCCGCCGAGCAGGGCAAGGCATTCGACGAGCACGTGATCCATCTTCTGATCCACGCGACCCTGCATTTGCTGGGCCACGATCACCAGAACGAGGCGGAAGCGTCGCGAATGGAAACGATTGAACGGAACGTGATGGCCTCTCTGGGGCTTCCCGATCCATATCGGGACGATATATTGCATGGGCCCTGTCTCGGGCCGGATTAAATGGAGGCCCCGCACAGGGGCGGAATTGGAGAGATGGACGGATCGTCTAGCGCCGCGCCCGGCGCGCAAGAAAGTGACACGAGTGATGCGGCGACCATACGGTCCCGCCCCGGTTTTCTGGCCCGGCTCTTCGGGCCGCCCGACGAGGCGGAGACGCCCGAGGCGAAGGCGGGTCCGGCACACAGCTTGATGAACCTGAGGCTCAAGCGGCTGGACGACGTCCTCGTGCCGCGGGCCGAGGTCGTCGCTGTTCCGGTCGATATCGAGCTGCATGATCTGATCGACAGGTTTCGGTCGTCCGGAAATACCCGGATCCCCGTCTTCGAGACCACCCTGGACGAGCCATTGGGTATGATCCACCTCAAGGATCTCGCTCTGAATCATGGCTTCAATGGTGACCGTGGCAAGCCGCTGGACCTCCGGTCGCTGTTGCGGCCTTTGATCTACGCCCCACCTTCGATGCCGATCGGCGTCCTGCTCACCAAGATGCAGACTCAGCGGATTCACATGGCGCTGGTGATCGACGAATATGGCGGTGTCGACGGGTTGGTCACGCTGGAGGACCTGATCGAGCAGGTCATCGGCGAGATCGAGGATGAACACGATCAGGACGAGGGCCGGTATTGGCGGCAAGAGAAGTCGGGTTGCTACCTGGCCCTTGCCCGCACGCCCCTCGAAGAATTCGAGGCGGAAATCGGCCGCAAGCTGACCGAGGATGGCGAAGAGGAAGAGATCGACACGCTGGGAGGGCTCGTGTTCATGCTGGCCGGCCGGGTTCCGGCGCGCGGTGAGGTGATCCCCCATCCCGACGGTATCGAGATCGAGGTGGTCGACGCCGATCCCCGGCGGATCAAGCGGTTGCGGGTCCGCATGCCCGAGGGCGGCTGGAACGGCTCGCAAAGCCCCGCCGCCTGATGCGCCGTTGGACGCGGCCACGCGCCGCGCCAACCTCACCGGCCGCGCAGCCTCCACAGGCGGCCTACTCGGAAAGGAATGGAGCCTTGGACTGGCCCATCCGCATGCCGTCGCGGCAGACGCCATGGCGGGATACCCTCGTCGGGCTGGTTCTCTTGCCCATCGCGGGAGTTCTGGCAGCCTTGGGGCAGGCACCCTGGTCCCTCTGGTGGGTCGCGCTGATCGGCTGGGCCCTGGGTCTTGCCGTCATTGCGCGCAGCCCCGCTCCCACCTTGGCGGCCTGGGCGATGGGCGTCGTTCACTTCGCCGTGGCGCTGCATTGGCTCACCGAGCCGTTTCAGGTCGATGCCGCCGCGACGGGCTGGCTGGCGATCCCGGCGATCGCGGGCGCGGCGGGCGGTCTTTCGATATTTTGGGCGGTCGGCGCGTTCTTCGGCGTCCGGCTGGGTGGGCCGGTCGGGATCGCCGTGGGTGTCGCGGTGGGCGAGCTGGCGCGAAGCTGGCTCTTCACCGGCTTTCCTTGGGCTCTTCCCGGGCATGTGCTGATCGACAGCGCTGCCCTGCCGGCTGCATCCTGGGGCGGAGCTCACCTTTTGGGCCTGTTCGTCCTGGTCGGGGCGGGCGCGGTCGCCACGTTGCGGCTGACGGGTTTGGTCTGCGGCGTCATGCTCTGGGCGGCGCCCTTCGGCATCGCCGCGACCCTTCCGCCGGCACCGCACATCGCCCCCGACGCTGCGGTCATCCGACTGATCCAGCCGAACGCTCCACAGCACTTGAAATGGGATCCCGACTGGGTCGGCATCTTCTGGCGCCGCGCGCTTGAACTGACCGCAGCGGAGGGGGATGTGGACGCCGTCCTCTGGCCGGAGACGACGCTGCCCAGTCTGCTGGAGAACTCGGAGGACCTGCGCCCCATGATCGCGCGCGCGGCGACCGTCCCGGCGATCCTGGGCGTCCAGCGCTACGACGACCATGGGCACCCCCGGAACGGAGCCGTCCTGTTGGACCGTCAGGGCGACGTCACGGCCCTCTATGACAAGCATCGGCTCGTCCCTTTCGGAGAATATCTACCGCTGCCCGGACTCTTTCGTGCCATCGGCATCGGGCCGTTGGCGGCGCAAATGGCGGGAACCTATGCGCCGGGAGACGGACCCGCGCTCTTCGAGCTTCCGGGGATTGGTCCAGTCCAGCCGCTCATCTGCTACGAGGCGATCTTTCCGCAGGATCTCCATCGGGTGCCCCGTCCGCGCGTGATCCTGCACCTGACCAATGACGCATGGTTCGGAGACGGGGCGGGGCCCCAGCAACATCTGGCGCTCGCTCGGCTGCGCGCGGCAGAACACGGTCTGCCGGTCCTTCGGGCTGCGAATACGGGGATCTCTGCCTCGATCGACGCGCGTGGCGCCGTTCTGGCGGCCCTTCCGCTGAACGAGGCGGGCAAGCTGGACGTCGCTCTCCCGTCTGCGCTGCCATCGACGCCCTACGCGAAGACCGGCGATCTGACGGCGCTTCTGTTGCTCCTGGCGCTCGCCACGGCGCTTTTCGCGCGGCGCCCGTCCGAGATGGGTTGAGGCCAGGCTCATTCACCCGTACCGCTGCGGTTCAGCGTCCCAACGGCTTCCTGACGGGACGGTTAGCAACTCTATCGGAGCGCCCATGAGCAGTCGCCAGAACTACGCCTTCACCTCGGAATCCGTGTCCGAGGGCCACCCCGACAAGGTCTGCGACCGCATCTCGGACGCCGTGCTTGACGCACTCCTGACCGAAGAGCCGGAGGCCCGTGTCGCCTGCGAGACCTTCGCGACGACCAACTGCGTCGTCATCGGCGGAGAGATCGGTCTGGCGGACCAGTCCAGTCTCGGCCGGATGATGGATCGCATCGACGCCATCACCCGCGATTGCATCAAGGATATCGGCTACCGTCAGGACAAATTTCATTACGAAACGTGCGACGTGACGAACCTGCTCCACGAGCAGTCTGCCCATATCGCCCAGGGGGTGGACGCGACCAACGAGAAAGAGGAGGGGGCGGGAGATCAGGGTATCATGTTCGGCTATGCCGTCGACGAGACGCCTGAGCTGATGCCGGCCCCGATCCTCTATGCCCACGCGATCCTGCGCCGGCTCGCAGAGGTCCGGAAGTCCGGCGAAGCGCCCCAACTCGGCCCCGATGCGAAGTCGCAGCTGACCGTCCGCTACGAGGACGGGCGCCCGGTCGGCGTCTCGTCCATAGTGGTCTCGACGCAGCATCTGGACGAAGACATGACCTCCGACGACGTGCGGGCGCTTATCACGCCCTACATATCGGAAGTTCTGCCGGACGGATGGCTGTCGTCCGAGACGGAATGGTGGGTCAACCCCACGGGCAAGTTCGTCATCGGGGGGCCTGACGGGGATGCCGGACTGACCGGGCGCAAGATCATCGTCGACACCTACGGCGGAGCCGCGCCCCACGGGGGCGGGGCCTTTTCGGGCAAGGATCCCACGAAGGTTGACCGGTCGGCCGCCTATGCCGCCCGTTATCTGGCAAAGAACGTGGTCGCCTCCGGGGTCGCGAAGCGCTGTACGCTACAGCTGTCCTACGCGATCGGAGTCGCCCGACCGCTGTCGATCTACGTGGATACCCACGGCACCGGCGAAGCCCATGAGAGCGAGATCGAACGGGCGGTCGCCGAATGCATGGATCTTACGCCGCGCGGCATCCGAGAGCATCTGAACCTCAATCGCCCGATCTATCAGCGCACCGCGGCCTACGGTCATTTTGGACGTGAGCCCGATGCCGATGGGGGCTTCTCCTGGGAGAAGGCGGACCTGGCTGAAGCACTTCGCAAGTCCATTTAGTCGGCGGGGCGATGCAACTTTTTGCCGCCCCCGCGACTTTACGGGTTGAAGCCTGTGGTTCCGGGGGCCACTTTATTGGCAGGAGGACGCCATGGCCGGTAAGCGTGGACCCATTGCGAAGATGATAGACGCCATCAAGGATGGTGTGTCCGACGTGCTTGACAGCATCAGCCCCGAGCCCGAGCGTATCCCGATCCCCGTCCGGAAAGATGATCGGGGCTTCCGCCGGTGACCGGCCCCTGACCTCGAAGAGACGCATCGGGAGGCGCCCGTCGGGGCGCCTTTTTTTTGTCTAAAATCAGTTCTCTGGCACCGCGAAGCTTGTGAAGGAGCACGCGACGCGCACCCTACAGTAAGCGGGCCAAAGCACCACCGCCCCGGCAGAGACGTACCCGATGTCAGGCTGCCTTGTCCGCCTTCTTCAGAAGCGGACCGGCAACCGGGACCTTTTTCGGCTTACGCGCCAGCAGCTTCAAAAGATCTGCCAGTTCATCTTCATCGACAAGGTCGGCGGCTTTCTCGACGCCGAACCATCTGCGCACACGCTCGTCGCGTTCTTTCCAGTCGGATTTCAGCTTTTCGACAATCATCGGGTAGACGTCGACCTCGCAAGAAACCGTGTCGCCGTCATCCAGTCGCTTGTCATAGCTGTAAGTCCCGAGCACGTCCTTCGCGATGTGGCCCTTGGCGCCAGCCTCTTCCAGCGCTTCGATGGCAGCGGCCGCCCAGGGACGAACGCCTTTCATGGTCCAACCTTTTGGCACGACCCAACGTCCCGTGTCCCGGGAAGTGATCATGAGGACCTGTACACTATCCCCCTTCCATCGAAGTGGAAGGGCGGCAATCTGTTGCCGCGTCCGCATCGCTCTACCCCTTGTAGGGCCTATGTAATGCCCCTTGAACAGATAGTGCCACACGAAGCCGAATCACGCAAATGCGATATCCGTCAAGGTCAGGCCTTCCTGACCATCTCGCTTGTAAACGCTTGGGGAAGGTCGCTCATCGCCGACAGAACCAGTGCAGGTGGCGGGTCGCCGAGCGGGGCATTCAGATAGCCGCCTTCGAAGAAAGCGAAGGGAATTCCCGCGGCGGCGGCGGTCTGATGGTCGATCTCGCTGTCTCCGACATAGAGCGTATCGGATGCTGCGACGCCGAGGCGCCGCGCTGTCTCAAGCAAGGGGTCTGGATGTGGCTTTCGCAGCTTCAGCGTATCGCCGCAGACAACCGCACCGAAAGGGCCAAGCTCCAGTGCGTCGAGGACGGCGCGGGTCGGCGCCTCGGGTTTGTTGGTGCACAGCCCCAGGGGCAGACCCATTTCTTGCAGCCGGGCGAGCATCTCCCGGACGCCGGGGTAGACCTCGTTGTCACCGGGAGACGCGCCATAGGCGGCTTCCATCTCTTCGACAGCGCGGCCGTGGAGCGACGGGTCCGCATTCGCCCACGCCAGAAGGCGCGTCATGGCCACAGGCACCCCGGCACCGACAAAGCCCTGGGCCGTCCGCAAGTCGGGCTTGGGAAGATCCAATGCAGCGCAGACCGAATGGAACGCCCGGAGTATGACGGGCAGGCTGTCGATCAACGTGCCGTCCAGATCGAAGATGATGGCGCGCGGGGTCAGGGACACGGGGCGCCTGCCGCCTCCCAAGCGAGGATGGCATCCGCAAGAGCCTGAGGGGTGTCCGGTGCGGGCGCCCGGCCTTCGCCCGGCGCCCAGCCCCAGACGACAAGCGGATCGTGGACGATGTGGTCCGCGACTTCGGCCAGCGTCCTGCCGCCGTTGCGCTCTGGATCCTTGATCTGTTCGCAGATTTCCGTCGCTGTCCGCCCGGACCAGGCCATTTCCGGCGGTGGCAGAGCCCAGCCCTCGGCGCCGGGTGCGCCGCCCTGCACGGGCGCGTTCTGCGCGCGATGGCACGTCTCGCAGGGCAATGTTTCGATGCCCATGCGACTTTCGCCCGCGCGGATCGCCATGCCATGGGGAACGATCTCTCCGTCCACCGACCAGAGCGGGACATCGTTTTCCACGTGGCAATTCGCGCAGCGGGGGTGAGAGAATGCCTCGTAAACGGGATCGAAGCTCTGCGCGGCGGCCGGGCCGGCGACGAGAAAAGCCAGCAAGATCGCTCTCATGCGAAGCGGACGCTGCGGTCGAAGGGCATTTCGCGCAGGCGTTCCCCGGTCGCGGCAAAGATCGCGTTGGCGAGCGCAGGTGCGGCGGGCGGAACGCCGGGCTCTCCGGCCCCGCGGATCAGGTCAGTGGTCTCGAGCGCACGCACCCGAACCGGCGGAACTTCGTATTGCCGCAGGCTGAGGAAGGTGTCGAAGTTGCGCTGTTCGGGCACATGGTCGGCAAAGGTGATCTCCGAGTGCATCGCGTGGCCCAGGCCGAACAGCGCCCCGCCTGAAAGCTGCGCTTCCAGATTGACCGGATCGAGGATGCGTCCGACCTCGGCCGCGACCCACAGCCCCGTCAGCCGTAGTCCCCTATCAGTCTGCTCGACCTCGACGATCTGGGCGCAGGGAACGCCGAAGGAGTAGCAGAACGCCACGCCCCGACCGTCGCGCGGACCGTCCCATCCGGCCATCTCGGCCACGGCCTCCAGCACGCGGGCAGATGGTTCGTGATCCATCAGGCGCAGCCGTTCCTCCAGCGGGTCGGCGCCGGCGGCGTGGATCGCTTCGTCCAGAAGCGACTCCAGGAAGAAGCCGTTATGCGATGCCCCGACCGACCGCCAGGACGACACGCCGACCCCGGCGGGCACGCGGTAGCCGCTGACACGGAACGACGGGATCGCGTAGGGCGCGTCCCATGCGGCGGCGGTGATCGCCACGTCCGGTCCGATCGGCGGGAAGCCCTGACGCGTAAGCTGGCTTTCGGCAACCGAATGGGCGGCGATGGACAGATCCAACCCGGTGACGCGGCCACCTTCGTGTGTTGCACGGCCCCGGGCCAGAGCCATGGGGCGGAAATAGTCGCAGGCAGTATCCTGTTCCCTGGTCCAGGTCATGCGGATCGGGGTTCCGGGTCGGGTCTTGGCGATCTCGACCGCGGGGCGGACCTGATCGTCTTCGAGCCGTCGGCCGAAGCTGCCGCCTCCGGGTAGGGCGTTCACTTCGACCGCTTCGGGCGGCTGGCCGGTCATGCGGCTGACCGCGTCGCGAAGGAAGGTCGGCGCCTGGGTCGAGGTCCAGACCTGCGTGCGTTCGGGCGTGTAGATGACCGTCGCGTTCGAGGGCTCCAACGGCGCGTGCGCCAGGAAGGGGACGCGATACTCAACCTCGATGGCGGTGCCGGGTGCTGCGACGACATCGCCGTCGTCGCGGAATCGGCTGTCACGCGTGCCGTCGTCATCCAGGGCCGCGGCATGGGCGCCCCACATCTCGTCCGAGGTGGCGGGGTAGGCGGGCGTGCCCCAGGTCACGTCGACCTCTCGTGCGCCCCTGATCGCGGCCCAATCCGAAGTGCTCAGGACCGCGAACCCGTCTTCCACCGGCACGACGTCCTCTACCCCCGGGAGGAGACGTGCGGACACGTCGTCCAGCCGAGCGACGCCGCCGCCCCGCGCCGGGTTGGTGACCGCGGTCGCATGGATCATGCCGGGCAGCCGAATGTCGGTCCCGTAGGTGAAGGTGCCTGTCGACTTGGCGACGATGTCGGTGCGGCGTAGTTCGCGTCCCAGCAGGCGCCACTCGGACGCGTCCCGCAGATCCACGTCCTGAACCGCCTCCATTCCCGCCAGATCGGCAGCCAGATCGCCGTACGGGATCGTGCCGCCGTCGGGCAGGATCACGGTGCCGTCCTCGGTGCGCAGGTCCCCGACGTTGACACCGGCACGGCGTGCAGCGGCCAGTTTCAGCGTTTCGCGAGCGGACGCGCCCGCCACGCGAAGACGGTCGTACATGTCGGGCACGGTCGTCGAGCCGCCGGTCAGGTGCAGGCCGACCAGCTTGCCCGCGATATCGGCCCCCCGTCCGCGCATCGTGCGGCTGGACCACGCATCGTCCCATCCGGCGAAGGGCATCCCCTCACCGGCGACAATTCCGTTCCAATAGACACCCGAGGCGGGGCCCGGTGTCAGGCGGACAGCATGAGGGTCGACGTCAAGTTCCTCGGCCAGCAGATGCGCCTGGATGGACGCGGCGCCCTGACCCACATCGGCGCGAGGCGCGACCAGTGTCACGCCATCCGCATCGACGATGACGTAGGCATTCGGCGCGGCCTCGCCTTCGGCCAGTCCTTCGGTCAGCGGATTGCCCGGATCGCGCAAGTACCGCCAGGCGCCGAAGGCTATGCCCGCGCCGACCGCCCCAGTGATGACCAAGAACGTGCGGCGGACGATCTTGCCCGCGCTCATGTCCCCGTCTCCGTCTGAGCGCGTCGGATCGCGGCGCGGATCCGCGGGTAGGAGGCGCAGCGGCACAGGTTGCCAGACATGGCGGCGTCGATATCAGCGTCCGTCGGTTCGGGATTGCCCGCCAGCAGGCTGGCCGCCTGCATGATCTGTCCCGACTGGCAGTAGCCGCATTGCGCGACCTGTTCCTCGATCCAGGCGGCCTGGACGGGATGCGGGTCGTCGGGCGTGCCCAGACCCTCGATCGTGGTGATCTCGGCGCCCTCCACCTCAGAGGCGCGGACCTGACAGGAGCGCACGGCGAGTCCGTCGAGATGCACGGTGCACGCGCCGCACATGGCGATGCCGCAGCCATACTTCGTGCCGGTCAGTCCGAGAATGTCACGCACAACCCAGAGGAGCGGCATGTCCGGCTCCACCTCGATATCGTGCTCGGTCCCGTTGACGTTGAATTTCATGGCTTCAAGTTACGCGCAGCCAGCCCATCGGTCCAGCCACACGGACGCGACGTCCCGGCGCGGCGGTTCGGGATTTCCCCTGCCGTGCCCCTCCGCTATCCCGTGAGGGATCTGTGCGGAGGCCCGAGATGGAAAAGCTGCGCCTGGGCGTGAATATCGACCACGTCGCAACGCTCCGGAATGCCCGGGGCGGAGACAACCCCGATCCGGTCCGGGCCGCGCTGATGGCACAGGAGGCGGGCGCCGACGGCATCACCGCCCATCTGCGCGAGGATCGCAGACATATCCGGGACGACGACATGCAGGCGATCGCCGACGCAATCGACATCCCGCTCAACTTCGAGATGGCTGCGACGGACGAGATGCGCGATATCGCCTTGCGCGTGAAGCCCCATGCCGTCTGCCTGGTCCCCGAACGGCGGGAGGAGCGCACGACCGAAGGCGGTCTGGAAGTGGCTGGGGACCAGAACCGGCTGACCAGCTATATCGCGCCGCTTGCCGATGCGGGTGCGCGTGTCTCGCTCTTCGTCGCGGCCGACCCGCGGCAGATCGAGGCGGCCGCACGCGTGGGGGCTGCCGTGGTCGAGCTGCATACAGGGTCGTATTGCGATGCCGTGGCCGAGGGGCGGATGGAGCATGCAGCCGACGAGCTGACGCGACTGACCGCCGCCGCCCGGCAGGCCCATGCCGCGGGGCTGGAGGTCCATGCCGGCCATGGGCTGACCTATGAGAGTGTGACTCCCATTGCCGCGATCGCCGAAGTGGTCGAGCTGAACATCGGCCATTTTCTGATGGGCGAGGCGATCTTTCGCGGCCTGCCCGACGCGCTGGGGGAAATGCGCCGTCTGATGGACGTCGCCCGGGGCGCGGCGTGATGATCGACGGGACGCTCGCGATCCTTGCGGCCTTTGCCGTGGTGACCTTTGCGCCGGGCCCCGCGAACCTGGCCGTTGGCCTCACGGCTCTGGCACATGGCTGGGCGCATGCGCTTCCGATGGCGCTGGGGCTCGCCGTCGGGTTGGCGGCGTGGGGTGTGGTCGCTGCGGCGGGACTGGGCGCGGTACTCGTCGCGTCGGAGACGGCGCTCTTCGTGCTGCGCGTGGTGGGCGGCCTCTATCTGCTCTGGCTCGCCTGGCAATCCGCACGGGTCGCGCTCCGTTCCGACACGCACGAGATGCCGACCGCCGGAGGGTTCGTCAGGGGCCTTCTGCTGAACCTCTCCAACCCGAAAGCCGTGCTGGCTTGGATCGCGGCCCTGTCGATGGGTCTGACGCCGGAGGCGGGGGCCGGCGCGGTGCTTTCGGTGACCTTCCTGTGTGCACTGATCGGGCTTGCGAACTATTTGTTCTGGGCGGCAGCCTTTTCGCGTGCGGGGGCGCGGTCTGCCTATGCGAGGTTTCGGCGCTGGATCGAGGGCGGGGCGGCCTTCCTTCTTGGCGCAGCCGGCATCGGATTGATGCGGCAGGGGCTGAGCCGATGACCCTATCCGGACGCTCCCTTCGGGCCGGCGGATGAGCCGGACAATCGTCATTTCGACCAGGCTTGGCGCGGAACCGGACCGCGTTTGGGAAGAAGTGAACTCCCCGCGCCTTCTGCTCTTCGTCGCGGCCCCCATGATCCGCTTTCGCCCCGTCGATCCACCGGTCTTTGCGGAAAGATGGGCCGATGGGCCGCACGAGGTGGAGATGTATCTCTTCGGTCGGATCCCGCTTGGCCTTCAGGTGATCGACATCTCGCGCCCGGCGGCGGCGGGCGGGAAGTGGCGTCTCCGCGACAACGGGCGCAGCGCCTCGATCCCGCGGTGGGATCATTTGATCGAAGTCGCCGCAGGTCGGGACGGGACGATCTACAGCGACACGGTCACCATCGAGGCCGGCTGGCGGACGCCTCTGGTTGCCGCGTTCGCGAAGCGGTTCTATGCCCATCGCCAACGCCGGTGGCGCGCCCTCGTGGCCGCCGATTTCGACTACGGAGCAGTCGGTTGAGCAAGGCGACCACACCATTTGCCGGCACCGTGCGGTGCGTCCCTGTCTGCCTGCTGGCTCTTCTGGGGATGCCGGCCTGGGCACAGGTCGTGGGTGATTGCGACACGTGGCAGGCCAATGCCCGCAACGTGGCCTGGTCCGACAATCGGGACGATGTCACCCGCACGTTCGGGAACGGAGCGATCCGCCTGACGCTGCTGGACACCGAAGAGCCCGCGCTGGCCGCGTTCCACATCCTCGTGACTTATCCTGATCCCGACGCGATCTCGCTTGAATGCCGTCTAGTCTCGGCCGGGGGCGGCCTCGGCTTTCCGTCGCTCTCACTCTCGCGCGCGTTCGGAACCTACGATCCCGCGCGAGGCCTGACCGTCGAGGTTCCGGGTCTGACCGACGAAGGGGACGCGTTGCTTGTGACATTCACCATCAACCGCGCGACCGGCGAGGTCACGATCCCATGATCCTGGGCATCGGGACCGACCTCGCGAATATCGAGCGGATCGAAGGCGTGCTCGACCGGTTCGGTGACCGATTCCGCAACCGCGTCTTCACCGAGACCGAGCAGCGCAAGGCGGAACGCCGCCATGACACCGCCGCCACCTATGCCAAGCGTTGGGCCGCGAAGGAGGCGTGCTCCAAGGCGCTGGGCACCGGATTGCGCATGGGGATCGCCTGGAAGGACATGCATGTGACCAACCTGCGGACCGGACAGCCTGTCATGCATGTCACCGGTTGGGCGGCGCAGCGGCTGGAGCGGATGACCCCCGACGGACACGAGGCGGTCATTCACGTGACCCTGACGGACGACCATCCCTGGGCGCATGCGATGGTCGTGATCGAGGCGCTGCCCTACTGAGCGGAGGTGCCGTTGACACCCCGCCGGGGCCGGGGCAGGGACGCACGAAATCGGGAAGGGCTGTTCATGGCGGCGAAGGCGGAAAAGAAGGAAGGCATCTGGGAGACGATCAAGACGATCTTCTGGGCGCTCGTGATCGCGGGCCTGTTCCGCACGCTGTTCTTCCAGCCGTTCTGGATCCCGTCGGGCTCGATGAAGGACACGTTGCTGATCGGCGATTTCCTCTTCGTCAACAAGATGGCCTACGGCTACTCGCAACATTCCTGCCCGTTCTCGATGTGCTTCTTCATCAACGGCCGTTGGTTCGGATCGGAGCCCGAGCGCGGCGACGTCATCGTCTTCCGTCATCCGGTCAACGGACAGGATTTCGTCAAGCGTGTCATCGGGATGCCCGGCGACACTGTTCAGATGCAGGGCGGGCTCCTCTACATCAACGGCGAGGCCGTCGAGCGCGAAGAGATCGAGCCCTTCGTCGAGATCAAGGAACCCCAAGGGCCCCAGGGCATCGTGCCGGCCTGTTCGAACGATCCCGTCGGTCTGGGCGGCGAGTGCATCAAGCGCCGCTACATCGAGACGCTTCCGGATGGCGTGAGCCACACGATCCTGGACATCGTCGAGGACAATCGCCGACGGTTCACCGACGATACCCCGCGTTATACCGTGCCGGAAGGACAGTATTTCTTCATGGGCGACAACCGCGACAACTCCTCCGACAGCCGCGTTCCGCGCGAGTTGGAGGGCGTCGACATGGTCCCGTTCGAGAACCTGATCGGCCGGGCGGACCGGGTCGTCTTCTCGTCGGCCGGTCGCCGGATCCTGTATTTCTGGACCTGGCGCATGGACCGCTTCTTCGAGAAGATCGTGTGACCCGGACCGGGGCGATCAACCGCGCGCCATGAAGACCGCGCGCGAGTTGGCCGCGTTCGAGGCGCGGCTGGGCCACAGCTTCTCGGACCCGGCCCTACTGATCCGCGCCCTGACGCATTCGTCCATCTCGACCGAGCAGCGGCCGTCCAACGAGCGGCTCGAGTTTCTCGGCGACCGGGTGCTGGGCCTCGTGATGGCTCAGGCCTTGATGCAGGGCGACCGCAAGGCGGCGGAAGGTCAGTTGGCCCCACGTTTCAACGCCTTGGTCCGCAAGGAAACCTGTGCCGAAATTGCCCGCGAGATCGGTCTGGGCGAGGTGCTGCGGCTGGGCAAGTCCGAGCGGATGACCGGCGGGCGCCGCAAGCTCGCCCTGTTGGGTGACGGATTGGAGGCGGTGATCGCTGCGCTCTATCTGGATGCCGGGCTGGAGGTCGCGCGGGAGGTGATCCTGCGGCTCTGGGGCGACCGGCTGGACCGGGTCGCGGACGATGCGCGCGATGCCAAGACGGTCCTGCAGGAATGGGCGCAGGCCCAGGGCATGGCGCCGCCGACCTACAAGGTGGAGGGGCGGACCGGGCCGGACCACGCCCCGGTCTTCGTGATCCGCGCGACCCTGCCGGACGGGAGGTCGTCGACCGGGGAGGCGACCTCCAAGCGCGCGGCCGAACAGGCGGCGGCGCGCATCCTACTGGACGAGGTGACCCGTTAACCTTCGTCTGCGAACCGGCGTTAACCGCTGTGCACCCCCCGTGCACCCCCTGTGCACCCCCCGTGCAGACAAAGGGCAGACCGACGCCCCGTTAACCCTTCTCGTCGCAGGTCGCGCGTCCTAGATGCCCCTCATGAACGACACTCCCACACGCGCCGGATTCGCGGCCCTGATCGGCGAGCCCAATGCGGGCAAGTCCACCCTTCTGAACGCGATGGTCGGGGCCAAGATCTCGATCGTCACCCACAAGGTGCAGACGACCCGCGCCCGCATCCGGGGTGTCGCGATGGAGGGCACGAGCCAGATCGTCTTCGTCGATACGCCGGGCCTGTTCCGGCCGCGGCGCCGGCTGGACCGCGCCATGGTCGCCGCCGCCTGGGGCGGGGCGGCCGATGCCGACGTGGTCGTCCTGCTGATCGAGGCCCATCGCGGCCTGACCGACGGGGTGCGGGCGATCCTCGACCGGCTGGCCGAAGCCCCCCCCGCCGCGCCGGTCTGGCTGGCCATCAACAAGATCGACCGCGTGAAGGCCGAGGCGTTGCTGGCGCTGACGCAGGAGATGAACGCGGCCCATGCCTTCGCCGAGACCTTCATGATCTCCGCCGAGAAGGGGCATGGCGTGGCCGACCTCAAGGCGGCCCTGGCCGCCGCGATGCCCGAGGGGCCGCTCCTCTACCCGGAAGACCAAATCGCCGACCTGCCGGTGCGCATGATCGCCGCCGAGATCACCCGCGAGAAGCTGACCCTGCGCCTGCATCAGGAACTGCCCTACCAGTTGACGGTCGAGACCGAGACCTGGGAGGAGCGCAAGGACGGCTCGGTCCGGATCGAGCAGGAGATCTACGTCATGCGCGACGGTCACAAGGGCATCGTCTTGGGCAACAAGGGCGAGACCATCAAAGCCGTGGGCAAGGCCGCCCGCGAGGAATTGTCCGAGTTCCTGGGTCAGAAGGTCCACCTGTTCCTGCGCGTCGCGGTCCGGCCCAACTGGCTGGAGGAATCCGAGCGCTACGATGCCATGGGCCTCGACTTCCGGGATGCGTGACGGCGCGCCCGGTCCGGCTCTGTCTTCTTCTCGGCACAAATACTCCGGGGGGGTCGGGGGGCTGGCCCCCCGCCCCGTCTGACATGGCGCTGGCCGCGCATATCTGGGTCGCCGCCTATCGCAAGCGGCTGGATCTCCTTGGTATTCCCTGCATGGTGATCGCCCGGGGCGATGCGACGGCGGGAGCGGTGATGGTGAAGGTCGCGACGATGGATGGCGCGGCGACGGTGCTTCACCGCAGCTTCGACCTGATGACCGGCGACCGCGCCTGGGTCGTCCTGACCGAAGGGCCGGAGCGCGATTGCGACGCCGCCATCGCCCGGCAGCGCGGCTTCGACCCGGATCTCTGGGTGCTGGAAGTGGAGGATCCGCGCGGGCGCCACCTTCTGGACCAAGACGGGCTGGCCTGATGGAGTGGCGGGACGAAGGCATCGTGCTCGCCGTGCGGCGCCACGGCGAGACGAGCGCCATCGTCGAATTGCTCACCGACGCCCATGGCCGCCATCTGGGCGTCGTCCATGGCGGGACGTCGCGGCGGATGCGGCCCGTCCTGCAACCGGGCAACCGGGTCCAGGCGGTCTGGCGCGCGCGTCTCGAAAGCCATCTTGGCAGCTACTCGGTCGAGGCGTTGCGGACGCGGGCGGGGGACGTGCTGGCCGATCCGCTGCGGCTGGCAGGATTGGCGTCGCTTTGCGCGCTCTCCGGCTGGGCCCTGCCCGAGCGCGAGGCGGTCGCGGAATTCGCCGCGCGGACCGAGGCGCTGGCCGAGGCCGTCGCCGACGGAGCGGGCTGGCTGCGCGACTACGTCTTCTGGGAGATGGCGCTTCTGGAGATCGCCGGCTTCCGTCTGGACCTGAGCGCATGTGCCGCCGGGGGCGGGGCGAACGATCTGGCCTATGTCTCGCCCCGCACGGGCCGGGCGGTCAGCCGGTCGGGGGCGGGCCAATGGGCCGACAGGTTGCTGCCCCTGCCCGAGATGTTGATTGGCGGAACCGCGACCCTGGACGGCGTGCGGGCGGCGCTGGACCTGACCGGCTTCTTTCTGCGCGAGCGCGTGGCCCCGGCCCTGGAGCGTCCGCTGCCCGCCGCGCGGGACCGCCTCATCATGGCGCTCGCGCGAGAAGGATAGGGTGGAGGGGGCTCTGCCCCCCGCGCCCTCCGGTCGCGCCCCCCGGGATATTTGGAGCAGGATGAGGACCCTTAACCGCCCCTTAACCACGGTTGTCCATTGATGACGTGCGGGACAGGCTGGGAAGCCGATGACCGTGCAGGGTGAGAACGTCTCTGGACATCTTGCCGGGGTGGGGCCGCGTGCCCCGCCCCTTTCTCATCCTGCAAGATATATCCCGGGGGGGCCTGGGGGGCTGGCCCCCCAGCCCGACCTCTCAGGCGCCGGTGCCGATGGGGCAGGTCACGCCGGTGCCGCCGATCCCGCAATAGCCGTTCGGGTTCTTTGACAGGTATTGCTGGTGATAATCCTCGGCGTGGTAAAAGGCGGGGGCGTCCACGATCTCGGTCGTGATGGCCCCATATCCGGCGTCGCGCAGACGGGGCGCCATCTCGTCGCGTGTCCGCTCGGCCGCCGCTTTCTGGGCGTCGGAATAGGTATAGATCCCGCTGCGGTACTGGGTGCCGCGATCGTTGCCCTGGCGCATGCCCTGGGTCGGGTCGTGACCCTCCCAGAAGACCTTGAGCAGATCTTCGTAAGTCACAATTGACGGATCATAGATCACGCGCACCACCTCGTTGTGGTTGGTGCGGCCCGAGCAGACCTCTTCGTAGGTCGCGTTGGGCGTCTGGCCGCCCGCATAGCCGACGAGGGTCATGTGGACGCCGGGGATCTGCCAGAACATCCGTTCGACCCCCCAGAAGC
The DNA here is from genome assembly GCF_000877395.1 of Jannaschia aquimarina. Classification (GTDB taxonomy): domain Bacteria; phylum Pseudomonadota; class Alphaproteobacteria; order Rhodobacterales; family Rhodobacteraceae; genus Jannaschia; species Jannaschia aquimarina. The sequence goes on from NZ_JYFE01000032.1 coordinate 44,383, forward strand.
AGCCCATGCCGAACATGGCTTCCTCCATGCCGTCGGGCACTTCGTTCGAGAGCGGCGTGCCGAAGACGTGATGCGTTGTAGCGGTCGGGATGGGGTAATCGCGGCCGGGCAGGGTGTCGTCGGTAAGCTCGGCCGGTTTGCGCTTGAGCAGGAACATGAGCGTCTCTCCTTTCGGAGGGATATGGGGTCGCTACTCGGCTGCTGCCAGTCGGGGGGCGAGGACGGTCTCGTGCCCCGCGACGGGATGGCGCGGCACCAGCGTCGAAAGTCCGAGCGACACCGCCGCCATTCCGGCCGCGAGCACAAAGACGGTAATCGGCGAGGACAGCCACAGATAGCCCAGCGCAGCCGGCAGGAACACGGCCGCGATGTGGTTGATCGTGAAGGCCACGGCGGCGGTCGGGGCGATGTCTCCGGGATCGGCGATCTTCTGGAAGTAGGTCTTGATCGCCAGCGCGAGGCTGAAGAACACGTGGTTCGCCACGTAGAGGGCCGCCGCCATCCACACGCCCCAGTCGAAGACGTAGAGTCCGGCATAGAGTACGAAGATCGTGCCCAGCCCCGCATATTCGACGATCAGCGCCGCGCGTTCGCCGAAGTGGCCCACGGCGCGGCCCACCGCCGAGGCAGTCAGCATGTTGATCACGAGCGTTCCCATGAAGAGCGCTGTCACCTGATGGACGTCGAGGCCGTAACGCTCGACCATCATGAAGCCCGCAAACACGATGAAGATCTGGCGCCGCGCGCCCGACATGAATTGCAGCGCGTAATAGAGCCAGTAGCGGCGGCGCAGGATGAACTTCTTGGTCTGGGGGTGGGGGCTCTCGAATTGGGGGAAGACCAGCCAGGCGATCACGGCGATGGCGGCCGTGGCGCCGCCGGCAAGCCAGTAGACGGTATCGTAGCTGAGATCGAAGGCACGCCATGTCAGCACGATCGCGCCGTATGCGAGCAGCGTGCCGCCCGATCCGATGGCGAGAAGGGTGCCCAGCATGCGCGGCGCGCGGTCCTTGGGCAGCCACTGGAGCTGAAGGCTCTGGTTGACGGTCTCGTAATAGTGGAAGCCGATCGAGCTGAGCAGGGTGATGAACAGAAGGCCGCCCAGCGACGGAAATTGCGCCGTCAACGCTGTGGCCACCCCCAGCAGGATCAGCGAGACGAGCGCGAGCACCTGTTCGCGCACGAAGAGAATGACGAAGATCACCCCGATGGCGAGGAAGCCGGGGATTTCCCGCACGGTGTGGAGCCAGCCGATATCGGCGCCGTCGAAGCCCGCCATCTCGATCGTGAAGTTGTTCAGGAGCGCCGACCACGTCGCGAAGGCTAGCGGCATGGCGAAGGCCATCAGCATCAGGAGCGCGGCGGGGCGCCGCCAGGGGGGCAGTTCGGAGGCGCGGTCGAGCGGGAACGTCATGGGACCGGGCTACGCCCGTCGAGCCGTCCTGTCCATTGCGCATGGGCGCACTGGCGCTTGCGCGGGATGCCGGGCAAGGAAGGGGGATGGAGACGCTGCGCTACGAGTTCGACCTTCGGGGCTTCGACCTGAACCGGGTCGGCACGAGCATCTCGATGCGCGAGGGTGCGGCCGTGGCGATGACGCTCCATCTGGGTGCCTTCGTCCTGGCATTGGTCGCGCAAGCCGTCGCGGATCTATGGGTCTGGCTGCCTCTGGTCGTGCTGATCGCGGGCGCGGCAATCTATCCGATCCACAGGTCCCGCCAGATGCGCGCCGCGGGGGGCGGGCCGCTCTTGGGAGGTCCGGCGCGCGTGCGATTGGACCCGGACGGATATCGGCGGCGGGGCGAGGCGACGTTGAGCGAGGGTAGCTGGACGGCGGTCGAGGGTGTGACCCGGATGCGGCACCATATCGTGTTGCGCTTCGGGACGGGCTCGATCCTGCCGGTCAGCCACGACGCGCTGTCGCCGCTGGACCCCGACGAGGCCGCTGACCGGATCGAAGGTTGGATCGCGGGGTCGCCCGCCGGAGCCGCCATCGACGTGGCCGACGAGATCATGGCCGGGGACGTGCCGGCGATGATGTCCGCCGCCAACCGGCATCGGGCAGGGCACAGGCTGTGGAAGCCGCTGCTGTCGGCTGTCGGAGGCGTCTTGGCGATGGTGCTGTTCGCCAGCGTGTCGATGGCGCTGGGGCTGTCGGATTGGGTGGTGCTGGCGTTGATCGCCGCGATCCTGGCCGCGTTCCTGTGGTGGACGCGGCGAGAAGGCGCGCGGTTGAACGACGAGGCGAGCCGCTCTGCCCCGTTCAACGGTGCGTTGTCGGTCGTGCTTGCGCCCGAGGGATGGTCGGTGGACGGGCCGGGCTGGCGGCTGGCCGGAGAGTGGCGGCCCGACATCCGGGTGCAGGCCATCGCTGGTGCGGCTGTGCTGCGGATCGGTGCCGGGTTCTTTCTGCCGATCCCGAAGACCGCCCTGGCGCCGCATTCGGCGAAGGACGTGGCCACTTATGTGGAGCGGATGCGGCGCCGGGAGGGATAGGGTGGGCGCGGGCAATGTCCTGTCCAGCCCTTCCAACCTCCGCCCCGGGGCATCCGCCGCAAAGAAGAAGGCCGCCCCCGGAGGAGCGGCCCGTTCCGGTCCAGCGGACCATTATCTGCGCCCGGATCAGTTCTGGGCGTAGTATTCGATGACGAGGTTCGGCTCCATCTGGACGGCGTAGGGCACATCCGACAGGCCGGGGGTGCGCACGAAGCTGGCGCGCATTTTGGAGTGGTCGACTTCGAGGTAGTCGGGCACATCGCGCTCGGCGAGTTGGCTGGCTTCGAGCACGAGGGCGAGCTGCTTGGACTTGTCGCGCACCTCAATGATGTCGCCTTCCTTCACGCGGTAGGAGGGGATGTTGGTGCGGACGCCGTTCACCAGCACATGGCCGTGGTTCACGAATTGACGGGCGGCGAAGATCGTCGGCACGAACTTGGCGCGGTAGACGACGGCGTCGAGGCGACGCTCCAGCAGGCCCATCAGGTTCTCACCGGTATCGCCCTTGACCCGCGCGGCCTCGGCGAAGATCCGCTTGAACTGCTTTTCCGTCAGGTCGCCGTAATAGCCCTTGAGCTTCTGCTTGGCGCGAAGCTGGAGGCCGAAGTCGGACATCTTGCCCTTGCGGCGCTGGCCGTGCTGGCCGGGACCGTATTCGCGGCGGTTCACGGGGCTTTTCGGGCGGCCCCAGATGTTTTCGCCCATGCGGCGGTCGAGCTTATACTTGGCAGAGGTGCGCTTGGTCACCGTCTGATCTCCTTCAGATATGGTGCCTTCCCGGCCGATCCGGCGATCAGAGGCCATCAGCCCGAGAAGCGCCGACCCCGCTGAGAGGGCGTCGAAGGGCGTTGTCCTTTGCCTTGCGGCCGACAGGCATCCCCTTGCGGGGGCCACCAACACCAATGGAAATCGCCGCCTACGGCGACCCTCGCCGGGTGTCAAGCGGTTTGGCCAGGTCCGAGATCAGGACAGGCGCGGGGGCGCCGCATGGGAGAGGATCGCAAGCTCTCCGGCCGTCAGACAGCGCCGTGCATGGGGGCCGTAGAGATGCGGGTCCGCGTCGATGCCGGGCGCCATCTCCAGCAGCGCGGAGCGGTCCGCCGGCGTGAGATGCGACAGGTCCGCGTCGCCGGGATGGAAGCTTTCGGCCCAGATGCCGTTGGCGCGCAAGACATGGTGCGAGGCCAGCAGGAGATGGACGTAGGTCACCGAACGAGCGGCGTGATCCACGAGGATCCGGCGGTCGTCGATCAGATCCTGCGCGCGGACCAGTACCTCCTGCTCGCCCCAGAGCGCGCGGCTTGCGTCACCGCCGATCAGCAGGCGGTGGCCGGGAGAGACGACGAGATCGGGCTGCGGCGCGCGGTGGCCGAATGCGTTGGCGCGGATGCGGACGGGACGCAGTTCGGGCCGGGCGGCCATGGCGAAATCCGCGACCGTCCGGGTGCCGACCCACAGCACGGTGCGCGGGCCGTCGTCGCGCGTCACGACGCGGTCGCCCGGCAGCAGCTCTTCGACCGGCAGGGGGCCGTCGGGCGTCGCGATCAGGGTTCCGGCGGTGAAGCAGATCGGGGCCTTGCCGGACGTCCGGCGGGCGCGAGCGGGTTCGGGGGCCCGGACGACGAGCAGATCGGTCTCGGCCGGCGGTGTTTCGTCGAAGACCCAGAGCGCGTCGCCCGCCCTGGTCACCGGGATGGCGGTCCAGCGGTGAGGGCCGAGCGCGAGCACGATCCGTGCGTCATCGGGGTCGTCAGGAGCCGCGTCGTCGGCCTGGGTGACGGGGGGCTGTTCGTTTCGGGCGCGCGCTAGCTTGCCGACCGACCTGCGGCAGCGGCGGCGCAGTTCGCCCAGATCATCCGGAAGCGGAAGGGGTAGCGCATCGGTGCGATCGTCGAGGCGGAGTTCGGTCCCGCTCCACCGCCACACGGCGCCTTCGGGAACGGCGGAACGGGCCGATGGAACCTGCCCATCGACCCGCATCTGCCTGGTGGAAATGACATGCGCGCGCGCGCCTGTCCCTGACATGCCTGCCTGTCCGCTACCGCGTTTTTTGCTTTGTTTTGCGGCCACTGCCCGACCGCTTAACGGTTTTTTAAACCGGGTTCGAATCGTTGGTAAACCCCCTGATTCGCACCAGACGAAACTTTTTTCGGCCATATATGGTTAACTCTTTCGGCTGTCAGGGAAATCAGCCCGGTGGAGTTTCCCGGAGCGCGTCGAGGCGGTAGCCGTTGAACTCCAAGACCGTCCTTGCCGCGGCCCGCAAATCGGCGCGAAGCCGCCGATCGCGGGCAAGAATCCACCCGGCCCGGCCGTCCGGCTGGCCCAGAACGGCGACCCTGTAATCGGCGTCCGTCCACAGGATCCAGAGCGGGGCGGAGAAGGGGACGCCGGACAATTCCACATCGAGCCGGCCAGGGCCGTCCGGGGTGGCCGTCCCGGTAATCGCGCGGATCGGGTCGCCTTGTGGGCCGAGGCAGGTGTTGCGCACCGCCAGGGTACCATCGGGGCGCGGCGCGTATTCCGCGGTCGCAGAAGCGCATCCGTTCTGGAACGGCACCGGATATGCGGCGATCTGGTACCACCGTCCGGCAAAGCGGGCGGGGTCGAAATCCGCCTTCGACGCGATCGGGACGGAGGCGTCGCGGTAGCTTGGCAGCAGCGGGGCCAAAGGCGTGCCCCCGCACGCCGCCAGCACCAAACATAAAAGGGCAGCCGCGCGCCTCATCTCGGCATCGGGATCTCGACCATCGGCTGGCCGGCCAGGATGGCGCGCGCGTCGGGCGCCATCAGGCCGCTCAGCGCCCGGTCGCGGGACCGCAGCCCCCCGGTATAGGTGCCGTAGGCCGGCAGGATCAGCCGCGTGGCGTCGCGCAGGAAGCAGGGGCGCGAGACGTGGCGTCCGCGAAGCGACAGGCTGGCCTTGGGGTGGTAATGCCCCGAAACCTCGTGCCGGCCGGTTCGGGTCGCGATATGAACGAAGGAGAGCGGGCCGCAGGTCAGGCCTTCTGCCGCATGGCCACCAAAGGCGACGGGGGCGGGGTCGTGATTGCCAGTGACCCAGGTCCAGTCGCGCCCCTCGATCATCGCGGCGATCCGGTCGCGGGCGTCGGCATCCAGCGCCGTCGCCGCCTCCATGTCGTCAAACGCATCGCCCAGCGAAATGACGGCGGCCGGATCCAGTGTCTCCAGATCGGCCTGAAGGCGGCGCAGCGTGTCCCGTACCTCGTAAGGCGGCAGGAGCGCGCCGCCCCGGCGGGCCATCCGTTCCGACTTGCCCAGATGCATGTCGCTGACGCAGAGCAGCGAGGCCTCCGGCCACCAGAGCGCGCCGGAGGGCAGGGCGACCAGTGTCTCGCCCGCGAAGGTGAAGCTGTGCTCGTTCCGCATGTGTTCCGGTCCCTCGCCTCTAGGAATCACGGGCGGGGGCCCGGTGCAAGGGGCGGTGCGCGGTGACGTCATTTCATGCGGGGAAGGGGCGCGCCTAGGCCGGCAACGCGCCCAGCCCGGCCTCCTCCATCAGGCGTGCGGCTTCCTCTTCGATCAGGCGATTTTCGCCTTTGCCGGCGATGGGGACGCGACCCGGTTCCAGAAAGAGGGGCGCGGAGAGCGGCGAGACGCGGTCGAGCGCGATCTGGTCGATCCGGTCCCCGACCGTCTTTAGCAGAAGATCGACCCGGCCGAAGTCGATATGGCCGCGCATCGCCTCTTCCTCGGTGATCTTGAGCATCAGGTGATCGGGATCGTAGCGGTGCAGCGTGTCGTAGAGGATATCGCTGCTGAAGGTGGCCTGCCGTCCGGTCGTCCGCTTGCCGGGAAAATTCCGGTCGATCAGGCCCGAGATGACGGCGGCGGCGCGGAAGGTGCGCTTCATGACGGCATTGCCCGCAAGCCAGCTTTCAAGCGCGTCATGCACCCCGTCATGGGAGAGGAAGGGCCGCACGTCGCGCACCGGCTGCAGCCCCCAGATCAGCACGGCGTAATCCGTCGCCACCAGACCCATCGGATCGAGGCCGGCCTCCTCCATCCCCTTGGTCACGAGCAGGCCCAGCGTCTGGTGCGCGTTGCGGCCTGCGAATCCGTAGAGGCAGAGATGGTGGCGGCCGTCGCGCGGAAAGCTCTCGACCAGCAGGCGGCCGGGTTCGGGCAGGAGCGAGTTCTCGCGTTGGAGCGCCAGCCATTCGCGGGTGTGCCAGGGCAGGGCGTCCCAGCGGCCGGGATCGTTGAGGATCTGCTGGATGCGTTCGGCCAACTGGATCGAGAAGGTCTGCTTGTAGCCGATATAGGTCGCGATGCGCGGCTCCTTGTCGGGGCGCGGCGAAACCTCGACGGTCATCTGGTTCAGGCCCTCGTAGCGGACGACCTGCCCGCCCATCAGGAACGTCTCGCCGGGCGTGAGCGTGGCGGCGAACCCTTCCTCGATCTCTCCCAACGGCTGGCCGCCTCGTCCGCGGAAGCGCACCTTCAGCGTGTCGGTGTCGATGATCGTGCCGAGGTTCATGCGGATCTGGCGTGCGGCGCGGGGGTCGCGCAGGGACCAGAGGCCAGGCTCCCGCTCTTTCAGGCGCTGATAGCGGTCGTAAGCGCGCAGGGCGTAGCCCCCAGTGGCCACGAAATCGAGGCACTCGTCGAAGGCCGCGCGGCTGAGATCGGCATAGACGCCGACGGTCTTGATCTCGGCAAAAAGGTCGGCGTCCCGAAAAGGCCCGGCGCAGGCGACGAGCGCGATATGCTGGCAGAGCACGTCGCGCGGGCCGTCGCGGCGCAGGTCGCCGTCGAGTTGGCCCTCGCGCACCGCTTCGAGTGCGGCGCGGCACTCGATGACCTCGAAGCGGTTCGCGGGGACGAGCCGGGCCTTGGAGGGGGCGTTGTAGCGGTGGTTGGCCCGGCCGATCCGCTGCACGAGCTGCTTGACCTTCTTGGGCGCGCCGACCTGGATCACGAGATCGACGTCGCCCCAATCGATGCCGAGGTCGAGGCTGGAGGTCGCCACGATGGCGCGCAGATCCCCTGCGGCCATGGCCTGTTCGACCCTGTGCCGCTGCTCGCGCGCGAGGGCGCCGTGGTGGATGCCGATGGGCAGATCGTCCTCGTTGGCGAGCCAGAGCGCGTGGAAGAACAGCTCCGCCTGGGCCCGGGTGTTGTGGAAGATCAGCGTCGTCTTGTGCGCTTTCACCTCCGAGAGGATCGTCGGGATCGCGTAGCGGCCGCCCGCGCCCGCCCAGGGCGGGATCTCGTCCGTCCGCAGGATGTCGATATCGGGCGGCGGACCCGGATCGGCGTGCAGAATGGGGCAGGGGTCGGGATGGCGCGCGAGGTAATGCGCGATGGCGGCCGGATCGTCGACCGTCGCCGACAGGCCCACGCGGCGCAGGCCGGGAGCGAGCGTCTGGAGGCGGGAGAGGGCCAGCATGAGCTGATCCCCGCGCTTGTTCTCGGCCAAGGCGTGGATCTCGTCGACGATCACCCGCTTGAGGCCTTTGAACGTGCGGTCGGCATCCGGGTAGCTCATCATGAGCGCGAGGCTCTCGGGCGTCGTCAGCAGGATGTGGGGCGGGTCGGCGCGCTGGCGTTTGCGCGCCGTCTGGGAGGTGTCGCCGGTACGGTCCTCGACGCGGATCGGCAGGCCTGCTTCGTCGATCGGAATGCGCAGATTGCGCCGGATGTCGTTGGCCAGCGCCTTGAGCGGTGAGACGTAGAGCGTATGCAGCCCCTCATGCCCGTTCGCGGAGATGTCCGCGAGGGTCGGCAGGAACCCGGCGAGCGTCTTGCCGCCGCCGGTCGGCGCGATGAGTAGCAGCGCGGGTTCATCGGCGCGGTCCAGCATCTCGTGCTGGTGGGGGTGGAGAGACCAGTGGCGGCTGGCGAACCATTCGGCGAGGGAGGGGGGCAGTTCCATCGCCCGCATGTAGCGCGCCGCGCGCCGATGTTGAATCGCATCGGCGCGCGTCCCGTCATTCGTGGCGCCCGGCTCTCGGGCGCGGGCTCAGCTTGCCGGTGTGTCGGCGCGCCGGGCCAATTCCGCGGCGTGGAAGCGCGCGATCGCTTCATCCGCCATGGCCTGTGCGGCGAGACGGGCGCGGATCTCGGGTCGGTCGGCGCCGGAAGCGTCATAGCGGGCGAGGGTCGCCTCGCTTTGCGCGGCGATGGCCTGGGTCAGCGCCTCGGCCTCTGCGAGTTCGTCATCCGTCATCGCGGGCAACCCGGCGCGAAACATGTCCACGAGGTCGGACGCGTCGCAGCCCGTCACCGCGCAGGCATCAGCCAGGGCCGCGGCCAGATCGGGGACGTTGAACGACGTCATCTGAACGTTGGCCAAATCGCTCCGGTCGAGCGATCCGGCCCGTTCGGCCCGCCCGTCGAACGCCACCCAGAGCATGGCGGCGGCCGCGACGACGACAATGAATAGGGGTCGCACGCGGATTGGTGCGCGGTGTTCGGGGGTGGTCTTCATGCCACGCCTCCTTCTTGTCCTGCCTCGGACAGAAGGATCGGGGCGGAATGTGGCGGCTTTGGGGCAGGCGCGCCGCGATCGGGCGCGCGGGGCCTGCGGCGCGGCATGCGCGCCACAGGCATGTCGGTCAGTGGACGATGTCTACTTCGCGGACGTAGAGGTTTTCCCAAGCGCGGTCGATCAGATCTGGCGTCATCTCGTAGGGCTGCCCCTCGAAGTCGCAGATCGCGATGATCTGATCGACGAGGAACGGTGCGTGGTAGTTCGCGTAGATGTTCTTGATCGTCGGGTACTTGTTCTTCAACAAGTGAACGAGCGAGGCTTCATTCAGCTTCACCTTCTTCTTCTTGGCGACCATCGCGAAGATCTTGAGGAAGTCCGACTGGCTGGGCCCGTCGATCATCACCTTGAAGAAGATTCGCCGCAGGGCCGCGACGTCGAAGATCTTGTTCGGGTGGAAGTTGGTGGAAAACACCACGAGCGTGTCGAAGGGCACTTCGAACTTCTCGCCAGATTGCAGGGCAAGGATGTCGTAGCCCATCTCCATCGGGACGATCCAGCGGTTGATGAGCGCCTGCGGCGGCTCTTCCTGGCGGCCAAGGTCGTCGACGATGAAGACGCCGCCGGAGGATTTGAGCTGGAGCGACGCCTGATAGGTCCGCGCCACCGCGTTGTAGTTCAGGTCGAGCATAGAGAGCGACAGTTCCCCGCCCGTCATCACAGTCGGGCGGGTGCAGAGGATATAGCGTTCGTCTACGCGTGCGCCCGACTTGCGGAGGCTCTCGGCCTCTTGGACGCGGGGGACGATGTCATGCACGATCGGGTCGTACATCGTGATGACCTGACCGGCATATTCGATCGCGTGGGGGATCCAGATATTGTCGCCAAGTGCGGCGCGGATGCCTTCGGCGATGGAAGATTTGCCGTTGCCCGGAGGGCCGTACATCAGCACGGAACGCCCGGATCCCACGGCCGGGCCAAGCTGGTCGATCAGATCCTCGGGCAGGATCAGGTGCCCCATCGAGGCCATCAACCGCTCTCGCGAGATGTGAATGTTTTTGACTGACTGCGCCTTCACCTGGGCCTTGTAGTCCTCGAGAGGAACGGGGAGGGCACCATAATACTCGGACTGGGCGAGCGCGTCGGCGGCGCGGGCCTTGCCCCCATCGGTCAGCTGGAAGCCCATCTCGCCGGAACTGCCGGCATGCATCGTACCGGTGGACTGCATGAGGCCGGCATCGCGGCACTGGTCGACGAGCTGCGTGACCAGCGGGACCGAGAGCTTCATCGCGGCAGAGATCTCGCGCGCCGTCTCGACCGACTGGCGGAACATGGTCTTGAGCAGGATATCCCGCAGCATCACGTTCGAAAGACCGGTTTCGGCCAGCGTCTTCGGCGGTTTCGGGGCGGGAACCTCGCCCGAAAGGGCGGGATCGACGTGCATGTTCATGGCGCGTGTCCTTCCGGGTGGCTCAGATGCCGCCTGCGGCGGCGATGAAGAAATAGCTGGAGAGCGTCGGGGCGAGACCCACGCCCAAGGGGATATGGCCGCGGCCCTCTTCGAGCCAGATCCAGCCCGGCGCGGCGGTGCGCAGGGCCGGGAGGCGGCGCGCGATCGTCATGGCGACCAGGAGCGACAGGACCCAGGCGATGTAGAGCAGGCCCACCATCGTCGCATCCGACAGCGGAACGAACGGGGCCATCGCCGCGGCGAGTTTCGCGTCGCCCGCACCGAGGCCGGTTCCGACATGCATAAGAAAGCCGATCACCAAGACGACGGCGAAATGGGCGTAGCGCCAGAGATACTCGTCAAGCGGAAGTAGGAAGAACCCGGCCACGGCGAAGATCGCGAGCAACGCGAGAACGGCGGCGTTCTTGATCTTCATCTCCCGCAGGTCCGTCCAGATGATCCAGAGACAGACGGGCAAGCTCAGCAGGCCGAAGACGAGCCCCTGAAGCGGAAGTGTGACCGGGTTGAATTCCATGGCGTCCTCCGGAAGCCTTAGGCCGACATCGCCTGAAGCGCGCGGACCGCAGCTTCGAAGTGACGCGGGTGTGTGTCGATCGCATCTTCGAGAAGATTACGGCCGATATCGGTATCGCCTTGCTTGATCGCGGCAAGCGCGGCGGTGTGGAGCAGCTGCGCCCGCTCTTCCTGCGACATGGGGATGCCGGGGAGCGCGTAGGCACGGCGCGTTGCGCGCGCGAGGACCAGGTTGTTCTTGGCGGTGAACAGCGTGCGGTCGTAGGTCAGAGCCTCTGCGAAGAGCCGCTCGGCCGCTTGGGTGTCGCCACGCGAAAGCTTGGAATAGCCCCAGTTGTTCAGCACGTTGGCGGGCGTCGTGGTCAGGCCGACCGCCGTCTCGTAGAAGCTGTCGGCGCGCTTCCAGTCCCGCTGGCTGTCGGCAACCATCGCCTCAAGCCGATAACGCTCGAAGCTTTCGTGGGTCGGGGGGATGGCGTCGAGCGTCGCCTTCGCGCCCGCCCAGTCAGACGTGCGGATCTGCGCATCGGCAAAGTTGACGAGGTCTTCGTTCGTGGCGTTCGGGTTCGAAGCGACTTCTTGCCAGACGCGCGCGCCTTCGGAGGCTTTCTTCGACCGGACGAGTGCCGAAGCGAGGCCACGCTGGTGCGTGATCTCGCCGGGCTCTTCGGCGAGACGCTTGCGGAAGAAGGCCACGGCCTCCTGGGGCGGCGCGACGCTGAGCATGATCTCGTCAATCTCACGCTGCTCTTTCTCTCCGCTGAGCGCACGGGCGACGTCACCGTCGCGGCCTGCACAAGCCGACAGCATCATGGTGCCCCCTGCCAGGAGGGCGATAACGATCTTATGGCGCATTTGCCTGCGTCCTTCTCTGCTCTGGCCCATCGCTGATCATTTCATTCGGGCGAATGGAGACCGAAGACTCCATCCGGACGACGCGTCAGCGTAAAGGCACTTTCCTCTTCCTCAGGGTAGCGCATCGCCTCCATCATGGATAGCGAGCGCGTCAGATTTTCCTTGATTTCTGGTATTGATGCATCAAGCGCAAAGGCCCTTCGAAACGTCTCATGCGCCTCGCCGGTCTGGCCCCGTTCCAGCAGGATGACACCCAGATCGTTCCAGGCGCCGGCATCGCGCGGCTCCTCCTCCAGATACTGGCGAAGCAGGCGTTCGCTCTGACCGAGTCGTCCGAGGCGAAGGTTCGCCGCGGCCATCCCGCGCAGAAGGGGAGGGGTGAGGCCCTGCTCGCTGGCGGCCTTGATATAGGATGCAAGCGCCAGCTCCGGTTCGCCCCCGTCAAGGAGACGATCGCCCACGATCATCGGATCGACGCCCCCGTCATCCGCGAAGCCGGGCGCGGCGAGCGGGTCGTCCGTCAGCGCGCGGGACGGCAGGCCCGCCTGACAGGCGGTCAGTGCGATCATCGCGACCATGGGAATGAGCGTGCGGGCCATGCCGTTCCTCTCAGAAGCCGACGCCGCCGGACAGGGTGGTGGCGATGCCGTGTATCGACGGGCCGATCAGAATGATCAGCAATGGAGGCACACAGAACATCATCGTCCCAACAGTCAACTTCGTGGGAAGAACGTTGGCTTTTTCCTCGGCGCGCATGACTCGTTTGTCACGCATCTCGGACGCGTAGACCCGCAGGGCGTCAGCGATGGACGTACCGAAACTTTGCGACTGGATCAGCACGGTCACGAATGAGGTGATATCATTCAGGTCGCACCGCTCGGACATGGCGCGGAGCACCTCGCCCTTGTCCTTGCCGGCCTTCATTTCGTGGCTGACGAGCAGGAACTCCTGGGCGAGTGCCGGATAGCTGGGCTCGATCTCCTTCGCCATCCGAATGATCGACTGATCGAGGGACTGGCCGGCTTCGACACAAACCAGCAAGAGGTCGAGCGCATCGGGGAAGCCGTCTTGGATCTCTTCTTGGCGCTTGGCCACACGCTTTTGCAGCCAGTATTTTGGCGCGTAGTAGCCGGCTGCACCCGGACCGAGGATGTAGAGGGCCATCATTGCCGGATCCAGATCCTCGCTGAGGACGAGGACGTAGAAAGCCCCGACGGTCAGGAGGCCAAGGCCCAGGATCATCTGAGCGGCATGAAGCGTTCGCACAGCGTCCCGATGGCCGTAGCCCGCCCGCAGGAGCATCATCCTCGTTTTGGACAGCTCCTCTTCGTTGTCGGGTTCGAGATAGGAGGCGTATTTCGCCAGGAGCTCGTTCGAGGCACCGTGGCGCTTGAGCCGCTGGTTGTCGTCGACACTCCGCGCGCCGCCACGGCTCGGGTTGATCCGGTCGAACGGATCCTTCTCGCGCTTCATCACGATCGGCAGGGCGATCAGGATCAGCAGGAGACCCGCGCCGCCGGCCAGATAGATCATTCCATCGGGACCGAGGAGGCCTTCGATAATGGGGGCAATAACTTCCATTGTTCAGACCTTGATGTTGACCATCATGCGCATGAAGAAGACGTTGACGATCAGGAAGACGACGACGATGGCAGCCATCGGGATGAACCAGGTCGAGTCTTTCACATCATCGTAGTAGTCGGGCTGCATGACATTGATCCCGACCAGTGCGAGGATCGGGAATGCCGACAGGAATATCCCGGACCAGCGCGCCTCGGCAGTGATCGCCTTGACCTTGCGGAAAAGCTTGAAGCGAGCCCGGACCACGTTCGACAGTCCTTCGAGGATCTCGGCGAGGTTGCCGCCCGATTTCTGCTGGATCGCCACGGCGACCGCGAGGAAGCGCATGTCCTGAAGGCCTGTCCGCTCGGCGAGCGCGCGCAGGGACTCCGAAACGTCCCGGCCGTACGCCGCTTCGTCCGCGATGAAGCCCATTTCGGACCCGAGCGGGTCAGCGACCTCTTTCGCGACGATGCCGATCGCGGAATTCAGGGGGTGACCGACGCGCAGACTGCGGACAATGAGTTCGATCGCGTCCGGAAGCTGTTCTTCCATAAGCGACAACCGCTTCTTTGCGGCCCGGTTCACCCAGACAAAGACGGATCCGACACCGAACACGATCGAGAGCACGCCGAGCATCGCGGAATTGGCGGTGGTGAAGAAACTGAGCAGGAAGAAGCTGACGACCGTCAGCAATGCCATGACCCCGATCAGCATGCCGGGCGTGAATGCCAGGTTGGCCTTCTGCGCCTTTTCCGCAAGCAGCGAATAGAGCGGAATGCTTTTTGCCTTGTCGTGCTGGCTCATCTCCTTGCGGAGCTGGGCCATGACCTGGTCGCGCGTATTGCCCTTCTCCATAAGGGTCAGGCGCCGGTTCACACGATTGTTGAGCTTAATGCTCTTGCCGAAGATCAGCAGGTAGATGCCGCCGATCAGCAGATAGACGGCGCCGAAAATCGCCAGATAGATCAGTGGCTCGATCGACAATTGCATGTCAGTTGCTCCCGGCGGGTTCGTAGATCGAGGCCGGGAGGTCGTAGCCCCAGGCCTTGAAGCGGTTCGCGTAGTGGCTGCGAATGCCGGTCGCCGTGAAGCGACCGATGATCGTTCCGTCCGACTCGAGGCCGAGACGTTCGTAGCGGAAGACCTCCTGGAGGGTGATGACTTCGCCCTCCATGCCCGTCACCTCGGTGACCGAGACCATCCGGCGGGAGCCATCCTGAAGACGCGAGGCCTGCACGATCAGGTTCACAGCCGACGAGATCTGTGCGCGGACGGCCTTGATCGGCATCTCGATCCCGGCCATCGCGATCATGTTCTCCAGGCGCGAGACCGCATCGCGGGCCGAGTTGGCGTGGATCGTGGTCATGGAGCCGTCGTGGCCGGTATTCATCGCCTGAAGCATGTCGATGACTTCCTCGCCACGCGTCTCACCGACGATGATCCGGTCAGGCCGCATCCGCAGCGCGTTCCGAAGACAGTCCCGCTGAGTGACGGCGCCCTTTCCCTCCACGTTCGGCGGACGGCTTTCCATCCGGCCCACGTGATCCTGCTGGAGCTGAAGTTCCGCCGTGTCCTCGATGGTCAGGACGCGCTCGGCATGGCCGATGAAGCTGGACAGCGCGTTCAGCGTGGTCGTCTTACCGGAACCCGTCCCGCCTGACACGATGACGTTCAGCCGTGTCGCTACAGCGGCCTGGAGATAGGCCGCCATCTCTTCGGTGAAGGCGCCGAACGTCACCAGGTCGTCGACGGCCAGCTTTTCCTTCTTGAATTTCCGGATCGAGACCAGCGATCCATCTACCGCGACCGGCGGAACCATCGCGTTGAAGCGCGACCCGTCCTTTAGACGGGCGTCCACGTAAGGGTTTGACTCGTCGACGCGGCGTCCGACAGCCGAGACGATCTTGTCGATGATCCGGAGAAGGTGACGCTCATCCTTGAAGCGGATGTCGGATTTCTGAAGCTTGCCGGCACGCTCGATATAGATGTTGTGAGGGCCGTTCACGAGAATATCGTTGACGCTCTCGTCCTTCAGAAGCGGTTCGAGCGGGCCGAGGCCCATCACCTCGTCGAACAACTCCGAGTTGAGGATATCGCGGTCCTCTCGACCGAGGATCACCCCCATGTCGGACAGCTCTTCGCTCGTGATCGAGACGATCTCCGCCCGGAGCGCGCCAGACTCGGCCGTGTCGAGTGCGGCGAGGTTCAGGTTGTCGAGCAACCTGTGGTGCATCTCGGTCTTGAGTTCTTCGATCCGCTCGCGGCGCTTCATGTCCTTGTCGACCGGTGCAGCCTTGGCGGGCGCCTTCGCGGGCGCGGCCTTCTTTGGCTGTTCCGGGGCCGGGGCAGGGGCAGACGCGGCCTTGGTATCCTGAGCCGGGGCTTGGCTAATCGGTCGCGCGGCCTCGATCTGGGGCTTCTTGTATCTCGAAAACATTTTAGTATCCGTATGTTAGCCGAGCTTGATGCCGAAGATCGGCTTCTTCTTCGATCCGGTTTCCGCAGATGCAGCAGAGCTGCCCAGCCCATCAGCCAGTTTGGCTAGCTCCTTGCGAAGCGGGCTTCGCGCGGCCGCGGTCGACAGGGGCAGGGCCTGATCGTTCGCTTCGGTGACGGCCTTTCCGCCATCGGGCAGCACTGCGTCGAACTTGACCTCGAGCGTCTCACCGAGCTTCTGGATCCGGCCTTTCGCCTGAAGGTCGGTCTTTCCGGGCGCCCGGTTGAGGATCCAGCCCAGGCGATCCATCGCGATTTCTTCACCGGTCATGAGCCGGATCAGACGCATCGCGTTCTGCGCGGCGCGCACCTCCAGTGGCAGGACCAGATGGTAGCGATCCGCTGCCCCGATCACGGTGTCGGTCCACTGCGTCAGCGTTTGCGGCATGTCGATGATGACGACGTCGAAGCATTTGCGCGCAAGATCGATAAGCGCGGTGACATCTTCGGGACCGATCAGGTCGAGCGGCAACAGTTCGGCCGGGGCGGTGAAGACCTGCAGCCTTGGATTGACTTCCTGAAGCGACTGACGAAACGCCTCCTCGTCCATGGAGGCGGTGTCGGTCAGGATCTCGTAGATGTTGTCCTTGCAGGATACGTCCGTGTAGGTCGCGACGGACCCGAATTGCAGACCGAAATCCATCAGGCAAACCGATGGGGATGCCGATTTGGACGCGGTCGAGAGTTCCCAGGCGACATTCACCGCGATCGTCGATGCGCCAGCGCCTCCGACGACGCTCTGGAAGGCGTAAAGCTCGGAGCCGCTGCCACGACCGCCGCCGGTCGATGTCGGCGCTTGACCCGCTTCTGACTGGCCGCCGGGAGGACCGGCTTCGGCCGTGGCGCTTCGCATCGCGTCGGACATACCCATCTTGGGCGACCGGGCGCGGGCGACGGCATCGGCGAGCGCACTCTCTGGAAGAGGGTAGGGTGCGAAATCGTCCGCCCCTGCGCGCAGCAATTCATGCAATTCCATCGGACCGAGGCCGTCCGCGACGAGAATGACCTGCAAGCCGATTCGCTTGGATTGCTTGATGATCGCCGCGATCCGTGTCAGCTCGCTCTCGTCCCGGTGGTCGATCGCCACGACGACGAACCGCATCTCCCGCGCCTCGTCTGTGCGAAGGAACTCTGCCGCTTCGGAGAAGGTCAGGTCGCCCCAGGCTTCGCCCAGTTCGGCCTCCATGTCTTCGATCAGCAGGTCGAATTCCTGGATATCCCGCGATACCGTGACTGCCTCGAGCGGTGCCGGTTCCGGCTCAATCGCCAATTCTGCGCTCATCGCTCTTCATCCTCTTAACGGTCACGGTGCTCGGTTTCCCGGGCGGCAACGCTTGCAGGGCACAACAACCCCTTCCCCATGTTCCTGACCCGTAATCTGGGCGACAATGGGACCGAAAAGCTGAAAATGTCGGTAAGATCAGTGGGGGCATTCGTCTTGAATGCGCCACATCGCTGCCTTTCGGAAACGAGAACGGCCCCCTGCCGTCGTAGGGCAGGGGGCCGTCTTTTGCTTCTTGCGTGTGGTCGGCGACGCCTTACTCGCCGCCTCCGCCCGAGAACTCGCCGCCGCCCTCGAAGCCTTGGTTCGAGACCGTGGCCGCGCGGCCCGAGCTGCCGACGTAGTTCCGGTAGATCACCTGGGCATACTTGCCGTCGAGGATCAGCGGATGGCTCTGAACGAAGCCGGTCACCTTGGTCACCGTGCGGCGGTTGGCTCGCTCACGTCCTTCGGTGGGAACGACCGGGTCGGTCTCGCCGCGAGAGACGAGGGCCTCCAGGCGGTCCTTCGACACACCGCGTGCGGAGATGTAGTTGACCGCGGCGCGAGCCCGGCGCAGGCCGAGACGCCGGTTATAGGCGTTCGATCCAACCAGGTCGGTGTGACCGTAGACGCTGAAACGGACCTCCGGGAAGGTGCGGATGAAGTCCGCCTGCTGCTCCAGGATGGCACGGGCATCCGCGTCCAGTTCGGCCGAGTTGAAGGCGAAGGTCACCGTGGTCGGAACGGACGCCTCGAAGCGTTCGCCGAGATGGACCAGAGCCGTGATCTCACCGTTATGCACGCCGATGTTGTTGCGCGTCGCGGCACCGAACCCATCGATCGTGTAGCCTTCGCCAGCCGGATCGTTGAAGCCGTTCCGGCCACAGCCGGCCGCGGTGAGGGTGAAGCCGGTCAGGCCCAGCAGGGCGGAGCGGCGCGAGAGTTTGCGATCCATCGCCATTACTCCAGAACGTAGCCGTAATTGCCCGAGAAATCCTGATCGGCTGCGGCATTGCGGGCCGAACGGGACGTGCTGCTGGTCTCACCCGACAGGCGGCCGGAGAGGAACAGTTCGTTCTCGGTGGGGGGGCGGATGCGGTCGGTGGGCAGCGCGATGGCGGCACCGCTGACCGGTTGCACGAGGTGGGCCGTGATCACGACGACCAGCTCGGTCTGGTTGCGCTGATAGCCGGAGGACCGGAACAGCGAGCCGATGACCGGCACATCTCCGAGCCACGGAACCTGGTTCACGCTGTCGCGGAACTCGTCCTGAAGCAGACCGCCGATGGCGAAGCTCTGACCGTCGCGCAGTTCGACCGTCGTGGTCGTCTGGCGGCGGCTGAAACCCAGCACTTCGGCGCCGTTGATGCTCGTGGTGACCGACTGGTCCAGCGCCGAGACGGATGCATCAAGCTGAAGGTTGATGATATCCTGATCGACGACCGTCGGCGTGAAGGTCAGCTCGACGCCGAAGGGGCGGTACTCAACACCAACCTCGGTGCCGTCATCCCCATCTCCGATCACAGGGATCGGATACTCGCCACCTGCCAGGAAGCGGGCCGGCTGGCCGGAGAGCGCCGTGACGTTCGGTTCGGCCAGAGTGCGGACGAGGCCCTTGGTCTCGAGCGCTTCCAAGGCGAGCTGGACAGCAGTGGAGCCGATGTCGAATCCGACGACCGCGAGGTTGTTCGCGCCCGGGACATCGGACAGCGTGGAGACGAAGCCGCCGTCCTCGCCGACATCCAGAAATCCGTCCGTTGCGCGATTGGATGCGATGGTCGTCTGCGAGCCGAGGTTCTTGCTGACCTGGCGCGACATTTCCGCAAAGCGGACCTGCAGCATCACCTGCTGGACGCCACCGACGCTCATGAGGTTCAGTACGCGCTCGGGGGCGTAGCGTTCGGCTACTTCCAATGCGTCCTGCAGCTTGGCCGTCGAAGAGACGGTGCCCGACAGCACGATGCCGTCATTGGCCGTCCGGACCTCGATATGCTCGTTCGGGAGCAGCTCGCGGAGACGCTCCTTGAATTCCGCGATATCGGGGGTCACGCGGACCTCGACATTGGTGATGAGCCGGCCATCGGGGCCCAGCAGCGTCAGCGTCGTGCGGCCGGGCGCCTTGCCCAGGACGTAGACCGTGCGCTCGGACAGGGTCGCGATATCCGCGATCAGCGGGTTGGCGACGCTCAGTTCGGCGAAGGGCGTGTCGCTTTCCAGCACGATGGCGCGGTTCAGCGGCACCCTCAGTGCGGATTGCGTGGCGCCCTGCGCCAGGCGAAGTGTTTCAGCGAATGCCGGGGCCATTGGAACGGCGCCCACCATCGCCCCGAGCATGAATGCCCGGAGGACGTTCTTGAAATTCATGTGACCTGCCTCTCAGTTCACTCTGCTCATGTTTGGCCCATACCGCCGACGGGCCATTATTCTGGCGGCTCTTCTGTCCGCTCCGGACCTCGCCACAACGATGGCGGCGAGTTCCCGCTCACGATGGAGAATGGCCGGCGGGTGAGACAAGCTTGTCGGTCGAGAAACCACCGAACGCGTTAACGGGATGTGAGACATTTGTCACAAAACCGGGGTCAACGTCATGAGTTCGCCCCACTCTGTCGCCGTCGGCGCTTCATTCAAGAGATGAGCGAGGGATATCCTGTGGAAGTAGCGCCGAATGCCTTTGCCGCGGGCGCGGTCGGCGATCCGGCTGCCGAGCGGTCGGAGACGTCGCGATCAGCATGTCGGGCTGGCCGCAGAATTGCAGCCTGGCTCTCCACTCGCCCGTGACAGAAGGGGTAGAAGGTCGCGGGATCTACTGTCCACGGCACGTTCGTCGGAGCGCTGAGGAAACCACTCAGGGTTTGTCGGAGGAACGGTAGCCGCTTGCAGGGCTGCGTTCTATCCGTCCGTGGAGGTTCTTTGAGGCACAAAAAGCATGACGAGCCGCGAGGCGGCTCGTCATCATCAACCGATGGGATCGGGATTCAGCCTTGTTCGGGGCACTCGACCCGGATCCGCTGTGCTTCGGCGCCCTTGCGCACGGTCTGATAACAAATCCGTTCCTGCTCGCGGATTTCTTCCGGGCCCACAATCTCTTCGAGGGTGGCTTCGACCTCTTCCGATAGGGTGTCGTCCCGAACGCCGACCAGCGCGAGCGTTAGTTTGCCGGTCGCCTGCGCCTGAGCCAGTTTCGCCACGACGCGCGGCGGCGCTTCGACAGTGACCGTGCGCGCGATCGTAGGCGAGTTGCGTTGGGCATCGGTCACCTGGTCGATCGCGATGAGGGGAAGGCTGGCGTGGATCAGTCGCGTGATGCCACCGACTTCTTCGCCATCGTTGCCCGTCCAGTAGACATCGACCCGGTCGCCAGGCCGAAGGAAACCGGAAACCCCCGACATCACGTCGACGCGGAGAGCGAACGCACGCATGCCGGGCGTCAGCGTTGCGGCGACGCCCGCATCTGCGCCGGGGTCTGTCACTTTGGCCTGCAGGAGTGGTTCACCCTTTTCCATCGCGCGGAGAACGGTTCTTCCGCCGTCCTCTCCCGGGGGGAAGATCGCCTCCTTCGAAGGGAAGACGCCGGATGGAAGGGAGGCCTTGGGCCAAAGGACCGCCTGGACATCGGTCTCGCGAAGGACGTCGCCGTAGCGAAGCGAGCGCTTCACGACGAAGACATCCTCGACATCGATGATCGCGCTCTTGGTGCTGTCGAGCGCGGCCTGGTATTGTGCAAATCGATCCTGAGCCTTCGTGATCGCGAACCCTGCAAGGCCCAAACCGGCCAGCAGGAGGAAGAGAAAGATGGCGCGCATCGCAGGTTACCTGTCTGTTCGTTGCATCGGGCCCGGCCGGTGCCGGATATCGTTTCCGGGATGGCCGCGGATTGCGGCGAAAGCGTGGACTGGATGCGAGGATTCAATGGGAGATGCCGGTTTCGCACCTTCAGGTTAATGTCAGAAGAACGTCAGATTAAACAGGACGAGGGCCGTGGATCTCTCCACGGCCCTGTGCATCACGCAGAGCGATGATGCAAACTCGGTCTTCGGAAATCAGCCGCCCGAGCTCGAAAGCGTGAATTCGGTGTGGTTTTCCGTCAGCTTGTTGTTGATGTCGCCGGTCAGGTCGTCGATGCCACCGCGGACGACGGACATGACAGCCAGGCCCAGGCCCACGAGGGCGGCGGTCAGCACAACCCAGTCAACGGTAACGGCACCGGTTTCGTCGGCGCGGAAGGTCTTGATCGCGTTCAGCATGTGAATTTTCCTCGGTCAGATGCTTCGTTCATCGTGGCGTTGCGCCGTTCGATGGAGAGATGTTTGGCGGCGAATCTGGGCACGAATTGGGAAGAATAGAGTAGAATACGAGGTGATATTTCGCTTCATTTTAACGGTTTCCCGCTCCAATCGTTTCACTCTTGGCAACGCTGACGCGAAAGGGCCGCTCCGAGGAGCGGCCCTTTCGCGCCTTCAGGGATGGACTCATCAGAACGAAGAGGTGTCCGATATCCCGATCTGCTGATCCCGCGCCGTTGAGTGTTCGGATACACTCGCTGCCACGAAGCCGAGCCCGACCAGAACGATTCCGATGATGCTCGCGCTCACGACGACCCAATCGACTGCCGTCGACTTCTTGGTGTTTTCATCCCGATCACCCATTCCATTCTCTCCGTTCCTGAACGTTTCGGTGCTGGTCCGACCTGAATGATCAGTTTGGCGAAAGCAGGGGCTGGGTTCGCCCGTCGCGGGGCGATTTCCGGCATCTTGGATCGTATCCTCGTTCGACGGGCGAGTGAGCCGGGTTGCGTGGTGCTAAAGCCTACAACTTCCCAGAAAGGTGTTCCTGCACGATCAAGCTTCGAGCCTCACGGTGCTTCCCGCTCGCGACGGCACTCGTATCCGGGCGGCCAGTGTGTCTTGCGCGGGACGCAATGAGGAAAGGGCCGCGCCTGCCAGCGCGGCCCCCTGTCCCTCGGTCCAAGGTGTCCCTCGGGTCGTGACGGCCCTTCTTTGATCACGCCGCCTGCCAATTGGCGCGATCCGGAGCCTGCTCGACGTCACGTGGTCCGCCCCTTGAGGGGCTGTTCTTATGATCCGACCGGGTCCGCCGTCTGCCGTCGCGAACCGGATGACCGGATGAGACGGAGGATGCTGGCGAAATGAGGCGAGATTGTGCCCCATTTTGCACGAATTGGAGACGATCATCGAATGCCAATGAAATAAGGTCGTTGACACGCCCGACATGCAGGATCTGGACGGAGAAAACGCAGATTGGGTCGTCTCATTCCGAATGTTTGCACGGAAAGTCACACTCCTGCGCAGATCGTTCGGGCGGATGGTTCGCTCGCGGCCCGTCCGTGCGATCCTTCCGGCAACGAAAATAGGTTCATCGAGCAGGTGACCGGAATGAAGATCAAATTCGCTGCGGCGTTCTGCGCTGTGCTTTCGTTCGGCCTGGTCTGGTCGCCGAGCTCGGCGGATGCCGAATACACATTCAAGCGGGTCAAGCCGCCCAGTGCGGGGTCGCGCGCACCGCGGATCGACATCCAGATCACGCCCGAGGATATCGCGCGGGCAACGGCGCCGCGTCCCTCGATCCCACGGCCACCGGAAGCCGCCACCCCGGATACCGCGCCAGCGATGGCGGCGACTTCGGATCATCAGTCCTGGTTCTGGAGCGCCGTGTCGCCTGCGATCGGTCCGGCTGCGGGGCGGTTCCGCAACGCGACACGGGTCGCGGCAAAGCCGCCCAAAGGGTCTGGGGTTCGCGCACCGTCCCTGGAACACCTTCAGAGCATCGCCAGCCGGTACGGGCCGGAGATCCTGCGTCAGTCTGTCGGATCGCGGGTCAGTCCCGCGCTGGTCCTCGCGCTGATCTCGGTCGAATCCGCCGGCAAGGCCGATGCGGTCTCCCATGCCGGGGCGCGCGGATTGATGCAGTTGATCCCCGCGACGGCCAAGCGATTCGGAGTGGCGAACATCAGTGACCCGGCGCAGAACATTCGCGGCGGCGTCGCCTATCTCAACTGGCTGATGGAAGAATTTGACGGGGACCCCGTTCTTGCACTCGCGGGTTACAATGCGGGCGAAGGCGCCGTCCGGAAGCATGCCGGAGTTCCGCCTTACGCGGAGACGCGCGCCTATGTCCCGAAAGTGCTGGCCGCCTGGAATGTTGCACGGATGATGTGCACGACGCCGCCGGAGATGCCGGGTGACGCCTGTATCTTCGCCACCTCGGTCGCATCACGATAGGACTTCGCGTGAATCGGGTCAGGGTCCGCCCGTGCCGGGCCCCCGCACCTGTGTGCGCCGTCAATCGACGAGCGTTGCCTCGGTGACCGCGCGCACGTCCTCTTCGGTAACGTCTGGCGCAAGCTCGACCAGCTTAAGGCCCCCCTCGACGACGTCGAGGACCGCGAGATTGGTGATGATGCGGTCCACGACACCCTTTCCGGTGAGCGGCAGGGTGCATTCCTTCAGGACCTTCGACTCGCCGTGCTTGTTGGCGTGGTCCATCACCACGATGACACGGCCCACGCCCGCGACGAGATCCATCGCGCCGCCCATGCCCTTGACCAGTTTGCCGGGGATCATCCAGTTGGCGAGGTCGCCCTTTTCGTCGACCTCCATCGCACCGAGGATTGCCGCAGCGATCTTTCCGCCGCGGATCATCGCGAAACTCGTCGCCGAGTCGAAGTAGGCGGTGCGGCGAAGCTCCGTGATCGTCTGCTTGCCGGCGTTGATCAGGTCGGGATCCTCTTCTCCCTCGTAGGGAAAGGGACCCATGCCCAGCATCCCGTTTTCGGATTGGAGCGTTATGTCCTTGTCTCCAACGTAATTCGCAACGAGCGTCGGGATGCCGATGCCGAGATTGACGTACATGCCGTCTTCGAGTTCGGCGGCCGCACGTTCGGCCATCTGGTCGCGGGTCCAGGGCATTCGGTTCTCCTAGAAGTCGGCGACGCCAACAGGGACGTCGATCATGACGACGGTTCCGGCGGCGCCGCGGACGGGTGTCATCGTTGCATCCAGACCGGACACGAGCGCCTCGATCAGGCGACCGCCAACGCTGTCAGGGTCGGGAAAGGGTGCGTTGCGCGGCAGGCCGACGCCGTCATCTGTCGTGACCACGCGGAGGCCGCCGGCGGCGAGGCGGGTCATCCGCAGCTCGACAAGCCCTTCCTCCATCCGCTCGAAGGCATGGTCGAACGCATTTGCGAGGACTTCGGAGACGAGAAGCGAGATCCGAACGGCCGAGTCGAGGTTCACGTCCATCGCCTCGATATCCTGAAGATACCGGACGCCGGGCCGTCCATTCTCGTGCGCGACGGCGCTGCCCACACGGCTCAGGAGGGACCCGAGGTCGATGCCGTGACCACGGCCGTCCTCGTCTTGTTCCTCGGACAGCTTCATCGACTCGTAGACGAGTTGCAGGCACTCCAGACGGCGATTGAGCGCGGCGAAGTCGAAATCGTCACGGGCGGACGGCTTCCCGATCGTTTCGAGTACCATCGAGACGTCTTCCGCAAGGCGCGTGCGGACCTTCTTGAGAAGCTCGTTCAGCGCCTTCTCTTCGCTTTCCTCTTCGTAGAGCTCTTTCTGAATGCCGAGAAAGTAGATCACCTTCCCGTCACTGTCAGAGATCGGCGCGATGATCAGGCGATTGACGAAAGAGGTGCCGTCCGCGCGGTAGTTCAGGATATCGACGGAGACGTCTGTTTCGGCCTCGACGGCTTCGCGCAGGCGGTCGACGCTTTCCTTCGTCGTCTTCTCGCCCTGCAGAAATCGGCAGTTGCGTCCCACGACGGCGGACCGTTCGTATCCCGTGGTCCGTTCGAAGGCGTGGTTGACGTAGACGATCGGATTGTCCTCGGCGCGCGGGTCCGTGAGGACCATGGCCACGCGGACGCGGCTGAAGCCCGCGAGGGCCGCCTCGTCGCTCATGACCTGAGAGAGTTTGCGCGCCTTCGTCATCTGGCGTCAGGCGGCGCGGGGCCGCGTCGTCCGCTGTTCGATCCGCTTCTCGTGCTGCCCCTGGATGAGCCGATGGACGTAGATGCCCGGAAGGTGGATGTGATCCGGGTCGAGCGTTCCCGGCTCAACGATCTCCTCGACCTCCATGACGCATATCTTCCCGCAAGTCGCGGCGGGAACGTTGAAATTGCGCGCCGTCTTGCGAAAAATCGCGTTCCCCGTCGGATCGGCCTTCCATGCCTTCACGATTGCCAGATCCGCGACGATGCCGCGCTCCATCACATAGGTTTCGCCGTCGAAATCCATATGGGGCTTGCCTTCGGCCACGACGGTCCCCACGCCGGTCTTCGTGTAGAAGCCCGGGATGCCAGCGCCACCAGCGCGCATCCGTTCGGCCAGCGTCCCTTGCGGGTTGAACTCCAGATCAAGCTCGCCCGAGAGATACTGGCGCATGAATTCGGCGTTCTCGCCCACGTAGGACGAGATCATCTTCTTCACCTGACGCGTCTGCAGCAGGATCCCGATACCGAAATCGTCCACCCCCGCATTGTTCGAGGCAAAGGTCAGATCCCTGGTCCCCGCATCCTTGATCGCCGAAAGCAGCAACTCGGGAATGCCGCACAAACCGAACCCCCCGGCGGCGATCAGCATCCCGTCGTGAAGAACGCCATCCAGCGCGCTGGAGGCAGATTCGTAGACCTTCTTCA
The DNA here is from genome assembly GCF_000877395.1 of Jannaschia aquimarina. Lineage (GTDB taxonomy): Bacteria > Pseudomonadota > Alphaproteobacteria > Rhodobacterales > Rhodobacteraceae > Jannaschia > Jannaschia aquimarina. Next base: position 70,163 of record NZ_JYFE01000032.1, read on the forward strand.
TATCGCGCTCCCGGTCGTATTCCCGACAGGGGATGCCCCTTCACCGCCGGGAAAGTCAACGGAAGTCAGGTCGTATCCGGACCGGTAGGGCTGGCACAGCGCCCGCGGGCGCCTTAACCCAGACGGACCGGAGGAAGAGACATCTAGGGAGGCCCGCTATGACCTACATCCTCGCGATCGATCAGGGGACGACATCGAGCAGGGCAATCGTGTTCGACAAGAACCTGCAGATCGTCGGATCGGATCAACGCGAGTTTCCACAGAATTTCCCCGATTCAGGTTGGGTCGAACACGATCCGGAGGACATCTGGGCCTCGGTTGTCGCCGTCATGAAAGGCGCAGTTCAGAAGGCCGGCATCGAGCCCGATCAGATCGCGGCCATCGGGATCACCAACCAGCGCGAGACCACGGTGGTCTGGGACCGGGAGACGGGGAAGCCGATCCACAACGCGATCGTCTGGCAGGACCGCAGGACAGCAGATTTCTGCCGCAAGCTGAAGGAAGAGGGCCTTGAGGCAGAGGTGACCGAGCGAACCGGTCTGTTGCTAGACCCCTACTTCTCGGGCACGAAGCTGCGCTGGATCCTCGACGAATGCGGGCGGCGCGACGGACTGCTCTTCGGGACGGTGGACAGCTTCCTGATCTGGCGCATGACAGAGGGCAAATCCCACGTGACGGATGCGACGAATGCCTGCCGCACGATGCTGTCGAACCTGTCCACCGGTGAATGGGATGCGGATATCTGCAAGATGCTCGACGTGCCCATCGGTATGCTCCCGAAGGTCTTGGACAGCGCGGCCGATTTCGGGACGACCGACATTCTGGGGCCGTCGATCCCGATCCTCGGGGTCGCGGGCGATCAGCAGGCGGCGACGGTCGGTCAAGCCTGCTTCGGGAAGGGCATGATGAAATCGACCTATGGCACGGGTTGCTTCGCGCTCTTGAATGTCGGCGAGACCCCGGTCGTCTCGAAGAACAGGCTCCTCGGGACGGTGGCCTACCAGATCGACGGCAAACGGACATACGCGCTGGAGGGGGCGATCTTCGTCGCCGGTGCGGTCGTGCAGTGGTTGCGCGACGGATTGGGCATCATCGCCAAGGCGGCCGATACGCACCCGCTGGCCGAGAAGGCGGACCCGAACCAGCGGATCTACCTCGTCCCCGCCTTCACCGGGCTCGGTGCCCCGCACTGGGATCCGGACGCGCGGGGTGCGATCTTCGGACTGACGCGGAATTCAGGCCCGGCAGAGTTCGCACGCGCCGCCTTGGAGAGCGTGGGATACCAGACCCGGGACCTCGTCGACGCGATGGCGGCGGATGTCGGCGGACTTGGCGACACGGTCCTGAGGGTCGATGGCGGAATGAGCGCGTCGGATTGGGCGATGCAGTTCCTGTCCGACATTCTGGGCGCTCCGGTGGACCGGCCGAAGGTGTTGGAAACGACCGCTCTCGGGGCGGCGTGGCTTGCAGGCATGCGCGCCGGCGTGTTGCCCGGAATGGACGAGTTCGCCGCGACCTGGGCCGTCGAGAGGGAGTTCCAGCCGCGGATGCAGGAGGCCGAGCGCGAGGCGCGGTATCGCGGCTGGCAGGCTGCCGTGAGACGAACGATGGGCTGAGGTGCGCGGGGGGACGACTGCGCTTCAGGGCGTCGTCGGTTCCGACGAGCTTTCCCAGACAGTATATAGGTCCGCGCCGATCGCGCGGCTTGTCAGCAGTTCCATTCGAGGCGCACGCGCGAGCAGATTCAGGCCCATCGGGCCAATCGACGGCCTGCCTTCCGCACCGATGACCGCACCGGCAGAGTAGAGTTCCAGCCGATCGACGAGCCCGGCGGCGAGCAGAGAGGCGGCCAGCTGTCCTCCGCCCTCGCAATAGACCCGGGTCAGACCTTCCCGTCCAAGGATGGCGAGGGCTTCCAACACGTCGACCCCGCCAGCATCGGTATGCAGGATCGAATGACAGCGGACTCCGGCGGCCTCGAATGGCGCGGGATCGCCGCTGGAATGAAGAAACCAGGTGGGGATGTCCCGCGCGGTGCGGACGAGCTTCAATTCCAGTGCCAGGTCGAGGCTGCGCGACAGCACCACGCGGATCGGCTGCGGCACATCGCCGAAGCCGCGAACCGTCAGTGCCGGGTCATCCGCGCGCGCCGTGCCGGCACCGACGAGGATCGCGTCATGCGCGGCCCGGCGGGCATGGACGTGGCGTCTGGCCGCCTCGCCCGTGATCCATTGGCTTTCGCCAGTCGCGGTTGCGATCCGGCCATCCAGCGTCGTGGCAAGCTTCAGGGTAAGGGCGGGGCGACCATTTCGAATACGGGTCAGAAATCCGCTTTGCAGCGCACGGGCCTCTGGCTCGCATACTCCTTCGGTCACTTCGATCCCCGCCTCGCGGAGCCGTGCGACGCCCCCGCCATCGACCCGCGGGTCCGGGTCACGCAGGGCGACCACGACACGCGCGACACCTGTTTCGATCAGGGCGTCCGCGCAGGGCGGCGTGACGCCATGATGGGCGCACGGTTCCAGCGTCACGTACGCCGTCGCACCCCTCGCCATGCCACCTGCTTGGGAAAGCGCGACCGTCTCTGCGTGGGGCCGACCGCCATCGGCCGTGCGACCGCGCCCGACGATCCGTCCGTCACGTACGATCAGGCATCCGACAGCCGGGTTCGGCCAGACCCGGCCCAGCCCGCGCGCCGCCAGGCCAAGCGCGGCCTGCATGAAGCGGGCGTCATCGCTCAAGGCGCTAGGCGTCAGGCGAGGGGGGGCGCAATTCGGAGACGAATTCCTCGAAATCGTCCGCCGCCTGGAAGTTCTTGTAGACGCTCGCAAAGCGGACATAGGCCACGGTGTCGATCCGGGCGAGACTCTCCATCACGATCTCGCCGATCTGCTTGGACGGAATATCGGTGTCGCCCATGCTTTCCAGCCGCCGCACGATGCCCGAGATCATCTGATCGATCCGCTCCGGCTCGACGGGACGTTTCTGCATCGAGATCCGGATCGACCGCTCCAGCTTGTCGCGGTCGAATTCCTCGCGCTTGCCATTGGTCTTGATGACGACGAGGTCGCGCAACTGGACCCGCTCGTAAGTGGTGAACCGGCCCCCGCAGGCCGGGCAGAGGCGGCGGCGGCGAATGGCCACATGATCCTCGGCCGGTCGCGAGTCCTTCACCTGCGTGTCGATGTTGCCGCAGAACGGGCAGCGCATTTGTCCCTCTCCCCCACCTCTTGGGTCGGCGTCACCTTGCCCCCCCAGAAATGGTGGCGCAAGGGCTCAACCCATGAAGTGTGCAGCGACTTCGCGTCTATGCGGGCGTTGCCGGTGCTCGACCAGATAGATGCCCTGCCAGCGTCCCAGCCGCATCGCGCCGCTCTCGACCGGAATCTGAAGCGATGTCGGAAGCAGCATCGCCTTTATGTGCCCGGGCATGTCGTCCGGGCCCTCGTAGGTATGTGTCAGGTAGGACATGGATGGATCCGTGGTGGGAGGGACCTGCCGGTGCAGCCATTCGCGCAGATCGGTCTGTACTTCTGGATCCGCGTTTTCCTGAATGAGCAGGCTGGCGGACGTATGGCGGATCATCAGCGTGAGCAGACCATCCCCGGACGGAAGCCAGTCGGCGACGACAGGCGTGAACTCGGTCAGGCCCGGCCCGTTCGTTTCTATCGTGAACGTCGTCTGCATCAGGCGGCGTAGGGTAGATCGAGGAAGCGCGCCCGCTGGCCAGAATTCGGGATCAGGCAGGACCCGTAGCGGCCGAAGATCCGGTACCGGTTGCGGGCGATCAGATGATAGACCGTGTCCTTCACGCGATCCGGGAGCCAGCGGAGAGCTGCCAATCCGCGCCAAGGCCAGCCGATCGCACCCATCGCCGCTGCGAAAGCGTCGAGCCGCTCATGAATGCGCCCGCCGACGATCACGAGGTTGGTCTCGAAATCGTCCGTCGGGAGGTTCAGCGCCTTGTAGAGGTGCTGACCCAAAGGCGACTGGGCGGTCACGAACCGGAACCGTCCGGCCCTGTCGTGGGCCAGCATGAAGCGGAAGAAGCCGGAGCAAAGAACGCATTCGCCATCGAAGACGATCAGATCGTGATCTGCGATCGCCCTCTGCAGGGCCGGTGGTAGAGCGGTGACGGAAGTCATGTCAGGAAGGGTAGGAGGCCCTGCACCGTCGCCAATGCGGCATCAGGGTCCGCGGCATTCAGCGGAAGAGCCCCTCGCCCTGTTCATCGATCACTTGCTTCGCCTTTGCAATCGAGGCCTCTGCGGCAGAGTCCCGATCCCGAAAGACATCAGCGCGGATCAATTCGTGGGTCTGCTCGCCCTTCTCGATCACCGCGCCCAAGCGAAACTGGCCGCCTTCGGATATGGGTCGCGGGGTAATGGTGAAGCCTTCATAGGTTTCGACGGAAAATTCCTCTGCCGGGGCGGCGGCACCGCCGAAGAGTCTCTTGAGGAAGTTCATCTGATTTCCCCTACGACGGTCGGTGCTTCGGTGGCCCAGTGATAATCGCGTACTCGGGCCTGCTCGGCTGGGACCTCGGTCTCGGATATGCCGCTTACCTTCGTCTTTCCGTCGACGAAGCTGCCGGGTGACGGCATTGGAGATCCAGCATCAAGGCTCGCTTTTGTCACAACCATCACGGAAACATCTGGGTGACCGTTCTCACGACACATCTCAGCAGCCTCGTCCAAGATCTTGGCGAGGCCCTGTCCAGTTCGATTCGAGATTTCCAAGCGTTCAGCGAGGTCGCTGTAGGTCAGGAACGGTTGCTCCGACGCTGCTTGCGCGACCACAACCTTGATCGTCCGGAAGGCGAGCTTCCGCGTCCGCTCCGTGACCTTCCTCACTGATCCAGGAAGCTCCGCAGCTTGCGACTCCGGCTCGGGTGCTTCAGCTTGCGCAGCGCCTTCGCCTCGATCTGGCGGATCCGTTCGCGGGTGACGCTGAACTGCTGGCCCACCTCTTCGAGCGTGTGGTCGGTATTCATCCCGATGCCAAAGCGCATCCGCAACACCCGTTCCTCGCGAGGGGTCAGGGACGCCAGGACGCGGGTCGTCGTTTCCTTCAGGTTCTCTTGGATGGCCGAGTCGAGCGGCAGGACCGCGTTCTTGTCCTCGATGAAATCGCCGAGCTGGCTGTCTTCCTCATCACCGATCGGCGTCTCGAGAGAGATCGGTTCCTTGGCGATCTTCATCACCTTGCGGACCTTCTCCAGCGGCATTTGCAGCTTTGCGGCCAGTTCCTCGGGCGTCGGCTCACGGCCGATCTCGTGAAGCATCTGGCGTCCGGTCCGGACCAGTTTGTTGATCGTCTCGATCATGTGGACCGGGATCCGGATCGTGCGGGCCTGGTCGGCGATGGACCGGGTGATGGCCTGCCGGATCCACCAGGTCGCGTAGGTCGAGAACTTGTAGCCGCGGCGATACTCGAACTTGTCGACGGCTTTCATCAGGCCGATATTCCCTTCCTGGATCAGGTCCAGGAATTGCAGGCCGCGGTTTGTATATTTCTTGGCGATGGAGATCACGAGGCGCAGATTGGCCTCGACCATTTCCTTCTTGGCCTGACGGGCTTCCTTTTCGCCCTTCTGGACCTGCGCGACGATGCGGCGGAATTCCGAGATGTCGACGCCGACATACTGACCCACCATGGCCATGTCGCCGCGAAGCTCTTCGATCTTGTCGCGCGACCGGTCCAGCAGCATCTGCCAGCCCCGGCCGTCCTTTTCGGAAATCCGGTCAAGCCAGGCCGGATCCAGTTCGGACCCGCGATAGGCCTCGATGAACTCACGGCGGTTGATGCGGGCCTGGTCGGCCAGCTTCACCATCCCGGAATCGATCGACATGATCCGTCGGTTGATGCCGTAGAGCTGGTCGATCAGAGCTTCGATCCGGCCGTTGTGCAGATGAAGCGAGTTGACCAGTTCGACGATTTCCGAACGCAGCGCCTGATACTTCTCTTCGGCCTTGTCGCCGAAGCTGCCGTCTTCGTTCAGCGTCGCCGAAATCCGCTGGTCCTGCATGTCCGCCAGCTTGGCGTAGTCGTCCGCGATGCGGTCCAGGGTCTCCAGGGCGCGGGGCTTGAGCGCGGCCTCCATCGCGGCAAGCGAAAGGTTCGCACCATCGTCGTCGTCGTCGTCATCGTCTGTCGCGAGCGGGTTGCCGTCGGCGTCGACCTCTTGCGTCTTTTCCTTCGGCTGGTTGTCGTTCGCGGGCGCGGCGCCTACGACCGGCGTGTCCTCTTCGCCGTCGAGTTGGTTGCCGAAGGTCGTCTCGAGATCGATGACGTCCCGCAAAAGGATGTCTTCGGACAGAAGTTCGTCCCGCCAGATCGTGATCGCCTGGAAGGTCAGGGGGCTTTCGCAAAGGCCCGCGATCATCGTGTTACGGCCGGCCTCGATGCGCTTGGCGATCGCGATCTCGCCTTCGCGGGACAGCAACTCGACCGAACCCATCTCGCGGAGATACATGCGGACGGGGTCATCCGTCCGGTCCAGTTTCTCTGTCTGCTCCGACCCGAGCGCGACGTCGCGCCCCTTGGACGCGTCGACCACGGCCGTCGAGGCGGACGGGTTCTTATCGTCCGACTCCTCTTCGGCTTCTTCGGCCTCGACGATGTTGATGCCCATCTCGGAGAGCATGGACATGACGTCTTCGATCTGCTCGCTCGACACCTGGTCAGGCGGCAGCACGGCATTCAACTGGTCGTACGTGATGTAGCCCTTGGCCCGGGCCTCGGCGATCATCCGTTTGACGGCGGCCTGGCTCATATCCAGAGAGTGGCCGTCCTGTTCATCCTTACGGTCGTCTGTGTCCTTCGCCATCCGCCGCTCCCGCATCGGAGTGATTCTTTCGTCGTTAGCGCGAATCAATAGCTCGAATCAGCGCCGGCCACACCCCGAATCACTTTCTTTTCGTTTTCTCCCAGACGCGTGTGTCCAGAAGGTCCTGCAATCGCTTTGACATTTCCGCGGCTTCTTCGGCCGCGCTTCCCGTCTCCTCCCGAGGGGCCCGGATTGCGGCGTCCCTGCGCCGCGCTGCCTGGGTCACGCGCCAGGTCAGCGCCTCGTCTCCTCCGGCCTCCAGATCCTCCGCCGCTTCCTCGCGCTCCCTCTCTGCGCCCCGTCTCGTTTCGAGCCGGTTGAGGGCGTCGCGAATGCAGGCGGCCGCCGTCTCGTCATCCGCTCCCGGCCGCGTGGCCGGGACTATTCGGAGATGGGCGAGGCCCAGGAAGGCTTCAAGGGTGTCTCCTCCCAGACGCGCGCCGAGATCATCGCGCGTTTCCAATTCAGGGTCGAACGACAGAAGGGCGTCGGCAAGGGCTGAATGATCCTCGCGGCTCCACTGCATCCGCTCGAGATCATCGGCGAAGCTTTCGATGAGACGCGGATGGTGAACCAGGCCGGCCAAGGCCACTTGTTCGAGGACCGCATCCGGCGAAAGGCCCGAGGCCAGCGCGGAGTTTCGCGTTCCCGACATCGCTTGCGCCGGGGGCTGCCAGCGGCTGGTCCCGCCCTTGCCATTCCGCGGGGCGCGGACGGGCGGAGGCAACAGGTCGGCGCGAAGGCGCGCGAATTCGTCCCCGTAATGACGACGCAGACCCGGATCGTTGATGCGCCGGATCAGGCGCCGAAGATCATCGTCGAAGGCGGCCCGCCGTTCGGGGCTATCCAGTTGTCGTCCATCGGTTTCACGCTGCCACAGCAAGGAGATCATGGGGCTTGCACCTTCGATGACCGCCTGCATCGCATCACGTCCCTTCGCACGGATCAGGTCGTCGGGATCCTGTCCCTGTGGCAGGATCGCAAAGCGCAGTGACTGTCCCGCCTTGATGAGCGGCAGCGCCAGATCCGCCACACGCAGCCCGGCGCGCTGTCCGGCCTCGTCTCCATCCAGCGCGACGATCGGCTCGGGCGCGACGCGCCAGAGAAGCTGCAATTGCCGTTCGGTGACTGCGGTTCCCAGCGGGGCGACGGCGGCCTCGAACCCGGCCTGCGCCAGCGCGATGACATCCATGTAGCCTTCGGCAACCAGCAGCGGGGCGCCCTTTCCGGCTGCCGCGCGGGCCTCGCGAAGATTGTAGAGGTTGGCGCCCTTGTCGAAGAGCTCGGTCTCCGGGGAGTTGAGGTACTTCGCCTTGGCGTTCGGGTTCATCGCCCGGCCGCCGAACCCGATGCATCGACCGCGTCCGTCGCGGATCGGAAAGGTGATCCGGTTCAGGAACCGGTCCCGGACATCGCCGTCCTCCGCGGGGGTGGCGAGGCCGGCCGCTTCGATCATCTCAGGCGGCGCGCCCTTGTCCATCAGGTGACGACGCAGCCCCTCCCGCTCTCCGGGGGCGAAGCCGATCTCGAACCGGTCGATCGTCTGCTTCTGCAGGCCCCGGCCGTCGAGATAGGTCCGTGCCTCGGATCCGGCGCGTGTCGAAAGCTGGAGGCGAAACCACTTCGTCGCCTCTTCGCACAGCTCGGCCAACCGGCTGCGCCGGTCCGATTTCACGGCCGCCTCCGGGTCACGGGCGGGCATCTGCATCCCGGCCTCCCGCGCGAGCAACTCGACAGCTTCCATGAACGAGACGTTTTCGGTCTCCATCACGAAGCCGAAGAGGTTGCCCTTCGCCTGACAGCCGAAGCAGTAATAGAAGCCCTTCTGGTCATCGACGTGGAAGCTGGCTGTCTTTTCCTGATGGAAAGGGCAGGGCGCCCACCAATCCCCCTTGGCCTGGTTCGACTTGCGCAGATCCCAGACGACCTTGCGCCCCACCACCTGAGACAGGCTCAGGCGGTTGCGCAGTTCGTCCAAAAAGCTGTCGGGCAGTCGCATTGCCCAGATATCGGGGCACGACGATCCGGAGTCCAGCGATCAGCTTTTCGTCGTTTCAATAGGGGCCAGTCAGCTGCGACCGTCACCCGCGTTCCCGTCAGGAGAGGGGTTGGCAAGCGACGATTTCTTCAAAGCAGAGCTTCGGCGCGAAACGCTGACGGGTCACGGTCATGCTTTCCATGACGTATGGGTCGAGGCCGATATGGAACGGCGGATCGTAGGGCGTATACGTCTCGAGCATGGTGATGCGCTCGTTCGGGGCAAGGTTCGGAATCCGGCGCAGCAAACCGGCGACGTCCGCATTGGTCAGGTCGGGTTTTCCAGCCGTCGCATGGCTCCAGATGACCTCGTAAGCGTCCTTGGTCACGTTGCCGACTGTGTCGGTCTCAACGACCCTTTCGATTTCCGTGACACGAAGGTATTCCCCTTCCGCAGGGAAAGTGAGGTACTCGAGCACTTCCGCCATTCCCTCGATGTCCGCGATCTTCATCGTGTCCAGTTGCCGGGACAACAGGTCGCCGATCGTGTAGCCAGCCTTCGTGATCAGGGTCTGCTTTCGATAGGCGTCGTAGAACGTGAAGCTGACCAGATAGAAGAGGATGAGAACGGGTAGGATGATGATCGCTTCGGTCGCGATCGCGCCTCTTTCGTCGCGTCCAAAGCGGGATACGCGATGGCCGGCGCGGATCAACGGTTCGTTCACGAGCTTTCTCCGGAACTCGGTCAAGGTCATGGTCCCGGGGCCTTCTTCGGTTCGGAGACGAAAGCGGACGCTGCCATCATGAAGACCGTGTCCTCTTCTTGATCCTTCACCAGGGCAAGACCGAGCCCCAAGTGCGGGAAGACTGGATCGAAGTTGTAGCATACGCGGACAAGCGTGATCTCTTCCGCGCCTCCGACCGTGAGAACCCCTTCGTCCGTCGCTGCATCGAAGTCGGCTGGCTTCTGCTCGCAGGGCCCTTGTGAACTCGGCACGTCCCAAGTCGCGCGAGAGACTGGATTGAGCTCGACCCGAAGGGATGCCTCGCAGTTCGGCAGGATGAGCGCGCGTTCACAGATCTGACGTCGAACTTCCACGATCGTCCAATCGGGGAGAGGCGGCTCGGGAGTCGGATCAAGTCGGATTGCGCGCACCACGATGTCGATCCCCCGCTCGAGCATCAGCTGCCGTGTCAGCAGCAGAGAGGCTTCGAACGACGACAGGAACACCACGATGAAGATCGGGAAGACGATGACGAATTCGACCGTCGAGGATCCGTCTTCCGATTTGAAGCGGTGCCACAATTGGCGGAGGAGAGACATCGTCATCCTTGCTTGATCACTGGGTCAGTTTCAGGACGTTGATCGTCTGGGCGATCTTGTCGAAGGCGTCGTCCAGCTTCGAGTTCTGGTCGCTTTTCTCGATCTGGAAGTAGGTCGAGGTCGAGGTGGCGCAGTAGCTCATGACCTTCTGGCCGCCGGATGCCGCTTTGAAGGCGATCGTGTAGATGATGACACCTTCCGCCTTGGCCTTGTCGCAGAGGGCCTTGAGGTTCTTGTCCGCCTGACCGGTGGAGCGATAGACCTCGTGCAGGCCGCCCTGGCTGTCGGTGTTCTTCTTCCAGCCGGCGATCGAACGGAAGTCGTCGTCATGGACGGTGATCCCGTCGACTTTGCCTTTCTGCTTGTTCTTCGTCAGCGTATCGACGTGGTTCCGCGTCACCGTCTGCGGCAGGATGTGGTCTGCCACGGTCACATGGCTGAAGATCGAGGCGACCTCGCCCCAGGTCAGCTGACGCGCCTTGGACGTGCCGCCGACGGGTTCGTCGTCGACCTTGTCCTTCTTCCATTCATAGTGGATCGGTTCTTCTTCCTCCTCGCTCGTCTTTTCGAGGAAGATCGAATATTCGGTGTCGGACCGGTCTTCGAGGACGATCTTCTTGATCTCTTCGGCGATCTTGACGGGGTCGCCGGCATAAGTGCTGCGGATATCGTCGAAATCGTCGTGGTAAGCATAGATCGGGCTCGGGATGTCTCCGCGCCGGTCGGGCTTGAGATCGTGCTGCCGCGTGTTCGCGCCATCGGTCATGATCACGAGGGCCTTGATCGTCTGCTCATCCCCATAGGCAGACGGGCGCAGGGCGAAACTCGAATCCACTTCATCGTCGGAGATCATTTCGACGACCCGGCTATTCGCACTGGGATCGAGCAGAACCGTGCCCCACTTTGCGCCGTGGTCGATCGCCGTCCATCCGACGGCCTTCAGATTGCCGATCTTGCTCTTCAGGTCGTCCGGATCGTTGGAGAACGGAATGATCGCGTTCGTGTCGTCGAGCTGGCAATACGGATCGAGAAGGCCTCCGTATTTTTCTTTCCAGGGATCCAGGTAACGCTTGGCGTGGGGGCCGCCGGACCAGTGGTCGAAATGCGCGATCCGCTTGAGAACCCGGTTGTCCGCAACCGCGAGTTCCGTGAAGTCGCTGTTGTCCCAACGCGCGCAAGCGGAAAGCGTATGCCATGGGTCCAGGTCGTAGTACTTGCTCACGACCGACCCGACATTCACCTTGCCTTCGTAGGGAACGAGCGAGACGGAGACACGCTCTTTCTTGGCGGCCAGTTCGGCCGGGTCATCGGTCACGAAGACTTCGTCCACGAAGCCCTGAGCGGCGCCGCGCAGGGCCTCGATCTTTTCGCCCGCCATCGAGCCCGAGACGTCCAGCACGAGGCTGATCTCGATATTCGACCGACGCTCTTCGGCCTGTGCCGAAGCCGGGGCGGTCAGCGACTCGACGCCGAGCATGTCGAGGAACATCGACCGTACCGGCGCCGAAGAAGTCGCCTTCACGACGCTGACGCTGTTGCCTTCGGTGTAGATCTCGACGTCCAGATCGTAGCCGCCCAGGCCCGCGGCGCGGAAGTAGTCGCGGATGACCGCTTCGCGACCGTTGGTCTGCGACAGGGATGCCGCCGCCAGGCTCGCCCGATCCAGCGTGTACTGAATGCGGGCCCGTTCCGTCTCGAAGCGCATGAAGTCGAGCGCGACGCCCCCCGCGAGCATCATCATGATGAAGAGGAAGGCGCTCAGGATCGTCATCGCGCCTCGCTCCTCGCGGACGAAGCCCGAGACGTACCCGGAGGCGGTGGACTTGAGGCGTGACTTGAGGCTCGTGACGAACATGGCAGACATAGCTCCGAATCTGGTCCCCCCGGCGGGAACGGTCGAATTGCACCTTTTTCGTTCTGCAACCCGGCAGATTTGAGGCGGAATCTGCGGCACGAGCGTGTCATTGTTGTTCAATTCTGAACGTTTCCCGAAATAGGGTCGGCTTGATGTCTCCGCGTGCAACAGCGGGCCGAATTCGGGAGGAACAGATGTCAGCAGGTTTCAGCGCCTCGGTGGACGCCATGTATGAGCGTGCGGCCGACCTTATGGATATGGGGCCCGGCCTCCGCGAGAAGATCCGCGTCTGCAATGCCACCTACACCGTGCGGTTCGGTGTGCGGCTGCGGGGCGCGATCCACACCTTCACCGGCTATCGCAGCGTCCATTCCGAACATATGGAGCCTGTGAAGGGCGGCATTCGCTACAGCCTCGCCGTCAACCAGGACGAGGTCGAGGCGCTGGCCTCGCTGATGACCTTCAAATGCGCGCTGGTCGAAGCCCCCTTCGGCGGATCGAAGGGCGGACTCTGCATCGACCCGCGCGAATATGACGAGCATGAGCTTGAACAGATCACCCGGCGCTTCGCCTATGAACTGGTCAAACGCGACCTCATCAACCCGGCCCAGAACGTGCCCGCCCCCGACATGGGAACCGGAGAGCGGGAGATGGCCTGGATGGTCGACCAGTACCAGCGCATGCACACGACCGATATCAACGGCCGGGCCTGCGTCACCGGCAAGCCGTTGAACGCAGGCGGCATCCAGGGCCGGGTCGAGGCGACAGGCCGGGGTGTGCAATATGCCCTGCAAGAGTTCTTTCGCCATCCCGAGGACATCGCCAAGGCCAATCTCTCCGGCACGCTGGACGGCAAGCGCATCATCCTCCAGGGCCTCGGCAACGTCGGATTCCATGCCGCACTGTTCCTGTCGGAAGAGGACGGCGCGAAGATCACCGCCGTCATCGAACGGGACGGCGTCGTTCGCAGCGAGAAGGGGATCGACGTGGCCGCCCTGCGGGAGCATGTCGTGCGGACCGGCGGCGTCACCGGCTTCCCCGGTGCGGGCCATTCCGAAGACGGTGCCGCGGCGTTGGAGGACGATTGCGACATCCTCATCCCCGCCGCGCTGGAAGGTGTGATCCACAAGGAGAATGCCGCGCGGGTCAAGGCTCCGCTGATCATCGAGGCGGCGAACGGCCCCGTTACCGCCGAGGCGAACGACATCCTGCTGGAAAAGGGATGCGTCATCATTCCCGACCTCTACGCGAATGCCGGCGGCGTGACCGTCAGCTACTTCGAATGGGTCAAGAATCTGAGCCACATCCGCTTTGGTCGGATGCAGCGCCGGGCAGAAGAGGCGCGGCACCAGCTCCTGGTCGACGAATTGGAGCGTCTGTCGGCAAATCCGGACGTGAAGTGGACGATCTCGAAAAACTTCAAGGACAAGTATCTGCGTGGTGCCGGCGAGCTGGAGTTGGTGCGGTCGGGTCTCGATGACACGATGCGAGACGCTTACGGCGCGATGCGGGCCGTCTGGCATGCCCGCGAAGAGGTGCCGGACCTGAGGACCGCGGGCTTCATCGTCGCAATCGAACGGATCGCGGCCTCTTACAGGGCGAAGGGCCTATGAGGCGGGCCTGACGAGACGGGTCTCCCGGTCGGATCCTCCTTCGTCCGGGCTGTCCACCGGTTCCGGGTCTTCTGATGCGCCCCCCGGGGTTTCTTCGGGCTCCCGACCCTCGTCGACGGGGTCGTCGCCCTCGACGGCCCGCGCCGCCTCCTCGTCTTCGCCGAAGCGGCCGATGAGGCCATTCTCCAGCTCTTGCGACAATTCGGCCGCGCGCCTGGCATAGGCCTCGTTCTCGCCCACGGGGATGCCGGGCTTCCAGAGCGCGGCAAGCTGTCGGACGCTGTCGCGGTCATGGGCGTAGAACGCCTCGCGCGCCTCGTAGGCTTCGGTCTCGGTCCAGCCGAGGCGTTCCAGAGCATACCGGCCGGCGCGCAGGCTGCTGTCGAACATCTCGCGCACGATCTGGCGCGCGCCCGCACGGTACAATTCGTAGACATGCACCCGGTCGTAGGCCCGGGCGATCACCTCGATCCCGGGATTCATCTCGAGCGCCATCTTCGTCATCCGGACGGCGGCTGCCCGATCGTCCAGCGCGATCACGAGGACCTTCGCGCGTTCCAGACCCGCAGCCTTCAGCACGTCGGGCCGGGTGGGATCGCCGAGATAGGTCTTCACCCCGAAGCGGCGCATCGTCCGGATCGTTTCGACATCGCGGTCCAGGACGACGGCCCTCACACCCGCGCCGCGCAGCATCCGGTGGACGACCTGCCCGAAGCGGCCGACCCCCGCGATGATCACGTCGCCCTCCTCGTCCACCTCGTCCGGTGGCTCTTCGATGGAGGCGACCTGCATCCGTCTGGCCAGCGCCTCGTATCCGATGAAGAGCAGGGGCGTCAGCAGCATCGACAGCGCGATCGCCAGCAGGAGGATCGACTCGATCTCGGCGGTGAAAGCACCCACAGTCACCGCCGTGGCGGAGAGCACGAAGCCGAATTCACCGGCTTGCGGCAAGCTGAGCGTGAAGAGCGCGAGATCCCGGCCCCTGAGCCCCGCGACCATCCCCAGCCCCAGCAGGATCGCGGCCTTCAGGGCAAGCAGCCCAAGCGTCACGCCCGCGATCAGCAAGGGCGCACCGGTCAGGACCTCGAAGTCCATGCCGGCACCGACAGTGATGAAGAACAGGCCGAGCAGCAGCCCCTTGAACGGCTCGATATCCGCTTCGAGTTCGTGCCGAAACTCCGAGTTCGCGAGGACGACCCCGGCGAGGAAGGTGCCCAAGGCAGGGGACAGGCCGACCAGCGTCATCAACGCCGCGACGCCGATCACGAACAGGAGCGAGGTGATCGTCAGCATCTCGCGCAGGCGCGTCTTGGCCACGAAGGCAAAGACCGGCCGGGTCAGGAAATGGCCGCCCAGCACCACGATCGCGACGGCTGCAACGGTCATCAGCGTGGTACCCCATCCCGGCAGGTTGCTGACCCAGTCCGACACGATCAGCGCCATTTCCTCCACGGCGCCGTCGCCCATCTGCTCGGCCTCGCCATGCGCTGCTGCGGCCGGGCCGCCCCCATGATCGCGCCCGAGAAGGGGCAGGATCGCGAGGATCGGGATGACGGCGATGTCCTGCGCCAATAGCACCGAGAAGGAGGACCGCCCCCCGGGCGTCGGCGTCAGCCCCTTTTCGCCAAGGGTCTGGAGCACGATCGCCGTCGAGGACAGCGACAGGGTGAGGCCGATCGCGATCGCGACGGTACCGTCGAAGCCGAACAGAATGCAGACGCCCGCGATGGCGGCGGCGGTCAGCGTGACCTGGCCGAAACCGAGGCCCATCAGGCGCTTGCGCATCTGCCAGAGCGCGCGGGGTTCCAGTTCGAGGCCGATGAGGAAGAGCATCATCACCACGCCGAATTCGGCCACATGCTGAAGCGCGGTGGTCTCGGACCCCACGAGCCCCGAAACCGGGCCGATCAGGACCCCGGCGATCAGGTAGCCCAGCACGGACCCGAACCCGAAGCGCACCGCCAGGGGCACGCAGATTACCGCGGCACCCAGATAGACGGCTGCGAGGACGAGGAGGGAACCCATATATCTGGTCTAGGCGACCCGGCGCCGTGTCACAACGTCAGACGGGGAGAGGGGCGTCCCGCTTGGGCTGATCCATGACGATCTGACTGTGAACGCGCGCAACTGCCTCATGAGGCAGCAATGCCTGGTGGATGAGCGTGTTGAGTTCGGCCAGATCGGAGCACCAGACGCGCAGCAGGTAATCCGCCTCTCCGGTCAGGGTCCAGACGCCGGCGATCTCGGGCCGGGCGTCCAGCATTCTCAGGAAGGCGCGGGCCTGCTGGGGCGCGTGGGTCGCCATCTGGACCTGGACGAAGGCTTGGACGGTCAGACCCAGTTTGGCCGGGTCGAGGCGGGCCTGGATTGAGCGGACGTAGCCTTCGGCTTCGAGGCGGGCACGGCGGCGGCCGGCCTGGCTGGCGGAAAGGCCGAGGTTCCGGCCCAGCGCCTCGGAGGTTAACGAAGCGTTAATCTGAAGGAGGCGCAGCAACGCGCGGTCGATTTCATCCATGCGCGATTCTCGCAGATTTTAGGCCATTCCCGCAAGTCTGCCGCGTCTCATGCCGTGGTGCGGGGCTAAAGCGCGCGGAAACATCGGGCGGTGAGATGTAGTTGTTCTCCTGAACATAGAGGAGAGCAAGCATGGGTCCCTTCCCCCACGACGCCCCCCATTCCGAGATCAGCGAGGCGAACCCCGCCGGAACCGACGGGTTCGAGTTCGTCGAATTTGCGCAT
Source organism: Jannaschia aquimarina (assembly GCF_000877395.1). GTDB lineage: Bacteria > Pseudomonadota > Alphaproteobacteria > Rhodobacterales > Rhodobacteraceae > Jannaschia > Jannaschia aquimarina. Next base: position 86,500 of record NZ_JYFE01000032.1, read on the forward strand.
GAGGATCCGCAGGTGCTGCGCGATCTCTTCACGACGCAGGGATACACCCATGTCGCCACGCACAAGACGAAGGCCGTCGAGGTTTGGCAGCAGGGCGACATCACCTACTTGATCAACGCCGAGCCGGGCAGCCACGGGGCGCGCTTCGTGGCCGAGCACGGGCCCTGCGCGCCCTCGATGGGGTGGCGGGTGGCCGATGCGGACCACGCATTCCGCCATGCGGTCGCCAGGGGCGCCGAGCCCTATGAGGGCGGCGGGAAGGTGATGGATGTGCCCGCGATCGTCGGAATCGGCGGGAGCCTGATCTACTTCGTGGATCAGTACCGCGAGACCAGCCCCTACAACGCAGAGTTCGACTGGGTGACGGATGCCAATCCCGAGGGGGTCGGGTTCCACTATCTCGACCACCTCACCCACAACGTCCATCGCGGCAACATGGATGTCTGGTTCAAGTTCTACGGCGATCTGTTCAATTTCCGCGAGATCCGGTTCTTCGACATTCAGGGCAAGCATACGGGGCTCTACAGCCGTGCGCTGACCTCGCCCTGCGGGCGGATCCGCATCCCGATCAACGAGGATCGCGGCGAGACCGGGCAGATCGTGGAATATCTCAAGCGCTATAATGGCGAGGGCATTCAGCACATCGCGGTGGGCGCCAAGGACATCTACGAGGCGGTGGATGCCATCGCCGATAACGGCGTCAGGTTCATGCCCAAGCCGCCCGAGACCTATTATCCGATGTCGAAGGAGCGTGTGACCGGCCACGAGGAGCCGCTGGACCGCATGGCGGAACACGGCATCCTGATCGACGGGGAGGGCGTCGTGGGCGGCGGTGAGACGCGGATCCTGCTGCAGATCTTCTCCAAGACCTGCATCGGGCCGATTTTCTTCGAGTTCATCCAGCGCAAGGGCGATGACGGCTTCGGCGAAGGCAACTTCAAGGCGCTGTTCGAGGCGATCGAGCAGGATCAGATCGACCGTGGCGTACTGAAAGCCTCCTGACCGCGGCCGCTTTCACGAATGTTCAACCAATGCGGCGATCCTGCACGGATCGTCGGATCGGCGCGGATCGCGAACCGGAAAATCGCTGTGCACCCCCCCGCGCACCCCCTGTGCACCCC